>JAZSON010000029.1:0-177808 GCA_045536965.1 Eubacteriales bacterium | reverse complement strand
AAATAATCAGAAATACAATAGATATAAATCGTTTGTCCATCATTTTCCTCCTTTTGTATGTAATACATTATATGTCAATACGTAAAATTTAGATTCGGATAAAACGCCATGGGATTTATGCAATGATCGATAGTAGAGTTTGTCCCCCCGTCAATTATGATACCATAGTGAAGGTGATTTCCTGTAGAGCTGCCTGTTGTCCCAACCAAACCGACTAAAGTGTCTTTCGTAATTACAGCCCCCCTTACAACGTTAGGATTGGTTGTGGTGGCAGATTCCTTCATGTGCATGTATATGTATCTTAATTTTTTTGACGAATTATAAACGTTGTGGTAGTCGTTAATTGCTTCAACAATTATATAGTAACCTCTGCTTGAATTATGACTGACTGCTACCACAACTCCATCAAATGCACTGTACAATGGTGTGCCGGATGAAGCCGGAATATCAATTCCGCTGTGCCCTTCGCTGCCCGAACCGGATACAGGATCCTGACGATAACCGAAACTTGACGATATCCTCATCGGAATAGATGAACCTCTGAAAGGATACCCTATTTCCATCAAAGAATACGCATACTTTTCATTTTGTGCCTCCTATCTTTTTTCAAATAAGCTAATTAAATCAACAAAAAGAAAGCGCATAATCCTACTCATTAGAATTATGCGCAGCACAAAACGATTTTCGATGGATACCTACCCTTCCAAGTAAAAAGAGGAGGTCCTAAAAACAACGTTTGCCCTGCGCTATAACCGTAAAAAAGCATAACCCATCCTCCTTCTCATTTTCTTCAACATCATTGTATCATAGAACGAACAAAAAAGCAACAGAAAATATAATAATACACAAAAAATATTTATTCTCAAGATAGAAGATGTGTGTTTTTAACAAAATGTATATTTTTATTTATCCTTACTTTCTTTTTCTCATTTCCAGATACGTTTCCAGAATCAATTTTGCCGCCACGGCATCCACAACACCCTTGCTCTTCCCTTTTTTGATCCCTGCTTCATGGAGCAAGGTGTGGGCGGCAACCGTTGTCAACCGTTCGTCCACTGTTGTAACGGGCAGGGAGCATTTGTTTTTTAACGACGCAATAAACCGTTCGGTCTTTTCGGCACGAGGGCCAAAGGTGCCGTCCATATTACGGGGCATTCCCACAACGATCTCCTCAGCAAAGGAAGTCGCGGCCTTTTCTGCCGCCAGATTCGCCGCATGCTCAATGCCGTTGACGCGGGCGATCCCGTCGGCATATGCCATGCGTTCTTCCTTGTCACAAAGGGCAAAGCCCATGCGGGCATCCCCGAAATCAATCCCCAAAATAATCATAGATTCACCACATTCTGCGGCTGTCCACCCATAAAGGCAGCCAAATTATCACAAGTGATACGCATGAGACGTTCTCTGGCGGCACGGGAAGCCCATGCAACGTGCGGTGTGATCAATGTGTTTTCAAGCCCGATCAAAGGACTGAAAACAGGCGGCTCGATCGCGAGCACATCCGCACCAAAAGCACCGACCTTTCCGCTTTTAAGAGCATTGGCCAAAGCATACTCATCCACAAGACCACCGCGCGCAATATTTAAAATAATTACGCCGTCTTTCATTTTTGCAAGATTTTGATCGGAAATGAAATCTTTTGTTTCTTCACACAAAGGACAACATAAAGATAACACATCGCTCTTTGCAAGAAGTTCATCTACTGACACGCTCTCAACAAACGGTGGCGGGTCGGACACATGATGCGCAATCACATGCATCCCGAGTGCCGCAGCAATGGCGGCGGCGCGTTTCCCAATCTGCCCAAGCCCCAAAAAGCCCATAACCAAACCTGAAAGCTCGGTGATCGGTTTTTGGATCAAAGCAAAATCGGGCGATTTTGACCATTCGCCCCTCGCAACCGCATCGGCATAACTTGCCGTATGATTGGTCAAAGAAAGCAGTAGCGAAAACATGTGCTGCGCAACCGCATCGGTAGCATATCCGGGGGCATTGCAGACAGGTATATTTCTCTCTTTTGCCGCAACCGTGTCCACCACATTATATCCCGTCGCTAAAACACCGATATAACGAAGGCGCGGGCATGCGCAAATCGTTTCGCGCGATATGGGAGTTTTATTTACGATCACCGCATCGCATTCTTTCATTCTCTCGATAATCAAATCGGAAGATGTACGGTCATAGACCGTTAAATCACCCAAACTTTCCAATTCTCGCCAAGAAAGATCTCCCGGATTTTCACAGTAACCGTCTAAAACGACAATGCGCATATTAAGCTAAAACACGCAATTTTTGACAAACGGTCAAGCCGTCAAAAGATGCAAGAATCCGATCAAACTCCGCCTCTGTCATGACAGCTGAAATGAAGTCAACAGCTTCATCTTCGAAGATAACATCTTGACCGCCAAGCGCCTTAAATGCTTCTTTGGCATTGACACCCGACAAAGAAACATAAAATGCAGTCGGGCGTTCCTTAATGTTATGAACCACCGAAGCTGCAGGCATTTCCCACGAATAGGTAAACGCTCTGCCGGCCGTAATATTCATTACATCGGCAACCATAGCAGAAGCCGTAGGCATTTTACCGGCGCCTTTACCGTAGAAAAGGACTTCGTCGGTAGCATTTCCATCTACCATGATACCATTGAAAACACCGCGAATACCGGCAAGCATATTGTCATTTTTAACAAAAAACGGACATACTAAAGTATACAGTCCTCCATCGGGACATTTTTCGGCGCGGGCGAGCAGTTTAATGGCATATCCCGTTTTCGTCGCCGCCTGCACATCTCTTTCGCGAATCGAACGAATTCCTTCGGTGGAAACCTCACCAGGAGTAACATTCTGTCCGAAAATAATATCGCTCAAAACACAAATTTTCCGACAAGCATCGATACCGTCAACATCGGCGGAAGGATTCTTCTCGGCATATCCCTTTTCCATGGCATCGGCCAAAGCGGTTTCAAAGTTTCTGCCTTTTTCAAACATCTCGGTCAGAATATAGTTTGTCGTACCATTGACAATTCCCGTTACCGAACGAATCTCATTGGCAGCCAAACAAGAACCGATGGGGCGAATGACAGGAATACCGCCGCCAACACTGGCCTCAAAAAGATAATGAACACCTTTTTGGTGGGCAATGGAGGTCAACTCTTGGCCAAAATTGGCAACAACCTCTTTATTGGATGTAACGACACTCTTACCTGCAAGTAAAGCAGCTTTTGAAAAATCATAGGCAGGATGCGAACCGCCCATGGCTTCAACGACCACTGAAATATCCTGATCATTGAGAATGTCGTCGAAATTTTTGGTAAACAACGCGGCCAACGGGTGAGAGGAAAAATCGCGAATATCCAAAATGGCCTTCACGCGAATGGATTCACCCGCACGGGTAGCAATTCCGTTTGCATTGATTTTCAAAACCTCCGCAACACCGGAACCAACAACGCCGAAGCCGAGAATGGCAATTTGTTTCATAATAAGCGCTCCTTCAAGTCATCTTTTTTGTTTACAAACAAATTTTTTATATTATATCATACTTCTTTTCATATATCAACACTATTTTTTCGAAAGGATGGGAAAATGTCATATTTACCCGAAATCGGCTGGCAACGGATATTGGTACTCTTTTTCTATATCACCCTTGCTTTTTTTGCGGTGCACATTGCCATCACACGTTTTTTATGGTGTATCGCACCTCTCATTTTCGGATATTTGATCGCCGTTGCCATACAAAAACCGGTTAACCGCCTGCATTATACACTGCACGTTCCGCAGCGTTTGGCGACCCTTTTGGTTTTATTCACGGTAGTTATATTCGGAATTGCCGTTTGCTTGCTGATCGGTAGTCGTATCACCACAGAACTGCATAATCTCTATGCCTTTTTAAGCGAAAACGGCAAGGAAATATTCTTGTCTTTACAAGAAAAAGCCGAAAACTTTCTGTCCATCTTCGACTTTGGAAATTCATCGGGAAAGCTGTTTACCGCCGGAGGTGAAAAACTCCTCTCTATTCTCTCGGGAATCATTGGAAAAATCACAACTTTTCTCCCGAAATTCTTCATCGGCATCGTCATTCTTCTTTTCAGCGCCTACTACTTTACCGTCGATATGACAAACATTTCAAGCTACCTTCTCACCCCTTTGGGGAAACGCGGCAAAAACACCCTCCGCGCTTTGAGAGCCGAATTTTTAACCACACTGATCCGATTTCTGCGCGCCTATTTTTTGCTGTTTATAATGACCTATGCCGTCATTGCCTTTCTGCTCACCATCTTCGGCTTCTCCTTTGCTTTCAGTACAGCCCTATTGATCGCTTTTATCGATATTCTGCCTATTTTGGGTAGCGGTTCTGTCCTGATTCCTTGGAGCATCCTGTCTTTTGTCCGACACAGACCCGACCAAGGAATTTATCTCATAATCATTTACGTCTTCCTTTTTTTCCTTCGGCAGATAACAGAACCGCGTTTGGTCGGTAGAATGCTTGGACTTCATCCGCTTGCCTCGTTGTTGGTTATCTTTTTAGGTTTAGCCGCATACGGCGTGAGCGGTATGATCATACTCCCCCTTCTGCTTATTGTAGGTAAAGGAATGTATAAACGGCATCAAAACGCACAGATGCACGAAAATGAAATAAAATGATGTCTTTATGATTGACAGAAAAGGAAAAGTTTAGTATAATAACTAAAGTTCTAAAAAGACCATTCACTTTGCTTGCTTACGGCAAAGCAGAATAAATACAAATCGTGAGCAGAAAGGCCCCTTTATGAAACGATTCTTATGCATGATTGCCCTTGTGGCTCTCGTCGCTACCCTTTTGGTCGGTTGTGGCGGTGCCACGGCTACCCCTCCCACCGTTACTGTGGTTGTAAAAAACGGTGAGACATTGCTTTTGGAACAAACTATCACCGCTACCGCCGCCAATCCGTCGGTGCTTTCGGTTTTACGCCAAGCATTGAAAGAAGCTTATCCCGACAACACAGACTTGTTGGAAGCATCCGCCGATGGTAAAACCATCCAAAGCCTCTTCGGTTACCCCTCCCTCGTGAGCGATATGTACTGGAAATATTCCTTTGGCAACGACGACGCGCTTCGCGAACCCGGTCTGCAGGCTGTAACCACCCAAACAAAACTTATATTCACCTATGAAACCTATAAAACCAACAAAGGAGGAGACAAGAAATGAAATTGACACTTCGTTTACTTTCTTTTGCTCTTTTGTTGTCGACCCTTCTCTTTGCTCTGGCATCCTGCGGCGAAGAAGAAGGTAGCTGTAAAATCACCATCGTGGCAAACGGTAAAGAAATCGTCTCCTCTTATACCTACAAATATGTGGGCGAAGCCACTGTACTCGATGCAGTGAAATCTGCTGCCAAAGATTCTCTGAAAGAAACCGTCACAGAATTAAAAAATGACCGCGGCACTGTTTTGTCTTTCGCCTCTCTCAACGGTTTAACCACCAACCTCTCGGAAGACGGCAAGACCCTTTCCTATTGGGGTTACAGCGTAAAAGGGGTAGACGGCAACCTCGTTGCAATTTCGGGTGAACAAAAAATCCAGGATGGTCTTGAAATCACTTTCACCTACCATTCTATCAATCTCCCCAAATCCAAGGATGCCATTCCCGTTTCCGTTTTGTTGCAAATCAAAGATTTGTCGGGCGATAACACAAAATACAAAAACATCGAAGTTTCCAAAGCGGGCTTGACCATGCAAGATGCCTTGAATGCTCTCACCACCCACGATGACATTGATGATGCTGCCCACAAGGCATTGCTGACCTCGGTTGCAGCCGCCATCAAAGACAACAAAACCTCCTATGCAGCAGAAGATGCCGTTTGGACTTGGAGTGTGTCGCTCAAGGATAAGGCAAATGCCGACAAAAACATCGACTTCACTTCCAAAGATGAACTCAAATCCGGCGATGTCATCACCCTCGTGATCACCGCATCTGCTCCCACCACCGACGATAACACCGAAACTCCCAACGAAACACCCGAAGCACAAGCTTAAATCACCTACATTTTCAAAAACGCGAAAGGATTTATAACCTATGAAAAAAGTTAACATCAAACTTTCCACTATTACCGATATTCGCGATTTCGTCAGCCATGTCACCCTGTTTGACGGCGAAGTCGATCTTTCTTCCGGCCGTTATGTTGTCGATGCCAAATCCATCATGGGTATATTCTCCTTGGATTTGATGAAACCCATCGAAATGACCATCAACAGCGGAGATAACGCAGACGAGCTTATCGAAAAAATCAAGCAATTCATCGTTGAATAAAAGTGAAAGCGTTTCGTATTTTTATTTGCCTCTTTCTTTTGCTGATCGCACTCGTATCCTGTACGGCAAGCGATGCCGTCAATGAAGCATCCCCATCCGCTCCCCTCTTTTCGGATGCGCCGCTTAACGTGACCGACATCGTCGATTCCTCCCTTTACGACGAGTTTATTGAAAAACAGGAAAAGGAAGACCGCATCTCTTTTTTGGCAGCGGGCGACAACCTCATTCACTCCGCGTTGATATGCTGCGCCTCTATGAATGCAGGTGGAGAGAATACGATAAAGACCGATGGTCCCTTTGATTTCACCCCCTTTTACACCAACATCGCCGAAGCAGTCGCTTCGGCCGATTTGGCTTTTATCAATCAGGAAACGCCCCTCGCGGGCGATCAATACCCCTATAAAGGATACCCCCGCTTCAATGGCCCATACGCCGCTGGAGAAGCTCTCGTTTCAACAGGCTTTGACATCGTCAACATTGCCACCAATCACATGGTTGATGTCGGCGAAGGCGGATTGGAGGCATCCATCGCCTTTTGGGAGAACCAGCCCGTCACCCTCATCGGCGGGTACCGCAACCAAGAGGACTTCAATAACATCCGCATCGTCGAAAAAAACGGAATCACCATCGCTTTTTTATCCTACGCCACCTTCATAAACAGAGCCACCAAGCTCCCTGATGGCAGTGAATACGTCATTCCGTATCCCAAGGAAGAAACCGTCGAGCGCCAAACCGCCTTGGCGAAGGAGTTGGCTGATGTAGTCATCGTTTCGATCCACTGGGGCAAGGAATATGCGGGCGAGGGCTTTGTGGAAACCAATCTTTTTACACCGAATTCCACCCAAAAGAGGATTGCGAATTTATTGGTCTCCTGTAACGTGGACGTCATACTTGGACATCACCCCCATGTGCTCGAAGCCATTGAGGAAAGAGAGCGCCCTGACGGCGGCAAGACCCTTTTGTTCTATTCACTCGGCAATCTGATCAGCGCAATGGAGTACAGTCGCAATATGGTCGGAGGTCTCTTCACCTTCGATATCGTCCGTAACGACGACAAGATCTCCATTGAAAACGTTCTTTTGACCCCCACTATATCCCATTACGAACAGTCCAACCGCAACATCAAGCTGTACTACCTTGAAGACTATTCGGATGAATTGCTTTCTCGTCACGGTGCCAAGGACAGCAGTGAACGCACCATTTCAGAATTTATTAAAATCGTCACCGATAATATCGACCAAAAGTATTTACCTGCTTACTATCAATCTTCAACCAATGGAGAAAACTAACATGATTACCGCCATTACAAACGCCGTCATTAGCGGCAAAAGACGTGACATTCAAGGACTCGTTCAGTCTGCCCTGGACGCAGGCATTTCTGCAGAAGACATCTTAAATAACGGCTTGATTGCAGGCATGAGCGAAATCGGTGACCGTTTTAAAGACGGCAAGGTCTACATACCCGAAGTAATGCTTGCGGGAAAAACCATGTCAATGGGCGCCGACCTGTTAAAACCCCATCTCGTGTCCGAGGGTAAATCCTCGCAGGTGCGTGTTGTCATCGGCACCGTACAAGGAGACCAGCACGACATCGGGAAATCCCTTGTTAAAATGATGATGGAAGGCCAAGGCATTGCCGTGATCGATTTAGGCACCAATGTTCCTGCCCAAAAATTCATTCAAACTGCCATCGACGAATCCTGCCAAATCATCGCCTGCTCGGCCCTTCTTACTACCACCATGCCAATCATGGAAGATGTCGTCAAAGCGGCCGTTGATGCCGGTATCCGCGACCGCGTTAAAATCATGGTGGGCGGCGCCCCGGTATCCAAGGAATTTTGTGACCGCATTGGCGCTGATGTCTATGCCGCCGATGCAAAATCTGCAGCCGATACCGCCCTGATTTTAGCAAACGAAATCAAATAATTACCACACTGAAAACAAAATCGCAGTTGAATCAACTGCGATTTTTCTTTTATTCGTTTTTAAAAGTTATAAAACCTTTTGCAAAACATTCCAACCATTTTGGGATGAATACACTGTTATGAGACCGCCCGAACAATCACCGATCTCCTGATAATAAAATGGCACGATGCAATTGCCCGCTGTATCAATAACGCACTTTTCACCGCCTTGATATCCGCAAACCGCAACCCCTTCAAAAAACGGTCGTGCATAGCTATACACAGGCGCGCAGATCCACTTTCCTTCATGGGAATAATATCCGTATAAGCCGTCCTTTTCGAGCAAAAACACCCCATCGGAATAAGAAACCACTTTATAATCCGGCGGAATAGAAAATACAGATCCATCCGATTTGAGTATAATTTCCTCATCGCTGACCACTTTTTTGCCCGACATGATTTTCAATCTGGCACGCATCAATCCGTGATCAAAGTAAAAATACCCCATGCTCTCCTCCCCGAGACTTTCGGGAAGATAAAGGGAATAACCGCTAAACAAAGGTCTGGTCAATGCATCCACACCGCGTATTGAAAGTTTGCCGTTCTTATTCACAAAAACCGCAAATCCCTCCTTGGGTGCAAAAGCATCGGCATACCCTGACACCAAAAGTGTATTGGGTTTTTCTGCCAAAGCGCATCCAACGGTGGTGTCGGTATAAATATAAACCAAAACATCCGTGTCGGTTTTACCGAAATATTCGGGGTGATCTATATCCAGACCGCGGCCGTCTTTTTCGGGATCATAATCGCTGGGCAAAAAGCTCTGGGTGTTCGCATCAAAATACAAGTATTTTTTTCCTTGCTTAAAAATAGGGCGATCCAATGAATCGCGCGCCGATAAAAGCGTCATGTCTTCGGGGATTTTTTCAAAAATCAGTCGCCCGTTTGCATCAAATAGGCTTTGCGTTCCATCCTCGTTGTTGCGGAATAAAAAACCCATGCGTGCATATAACTGCGGCGCGTCGACCTCTTCTTCTGTTTCAAACTCCTCATCTAAAACAGCCAAATAACTGTCATTGAGCTGGGGCAGGCTTGATATAAATGTAAACTTGTGACGAGATGCATCGTACAGTTCACCCGAAACCTCTCCGCTTATCGCAGGAAAAAGTTGCGTCAATTTCTCAAAAGTCGTGTGCAAAGCATGTTCCGCATCGTTTCCGTTCACGGGTAAGGAGGTGGGATTGTCAGGCCCGTCGGAAGGTTTTTGGAGCGGTTTTGTTGCTGCGGAAGAATCGAGGGTCTGTGTCGGCAAAAAAGGCAGCGGCAGATCACCGCGCAAATAAAAGACCGTAATATACCCGATCACAACGGCCAAAAAAGCAAAAAGGGCAAGTTTAACATATTCTTTTACTTTTCCGTCTTTTCCGTGCGGCATAGAGCAACCTCCTTTCTTTTGTTATTTTACCATATTATGCGGAAAATGCAAGGGGAAAGATAGAAAGAAACGACGAAATATGCCAAAGCATATGAAATTCTTCCCAAAACCATTGATTTTTATTTTATTTTTTGTTATACTAAACTGTGAATTGATTGTGGGGTATTGCGCACATGAAACATGAAACATGAAACAAGATATTCCGCACACACATACATGAAAGGATGAACATAATGGAAAAACGTTTAATAGGCACTGTCATTACGCCATACCGTTCCATCGCCCAAGGCGAAGTTGCGTATGAAAACGGTAAAATTGTCTATGTTGGCGCGTACAGAAAGAATTGCGCGACTCCGACCGTTGATATGGGAGATGCTTATATTGCTCCCGGATTTATCGACATCCATGTACACGGCGGCGGCGGAAGAGATTTCACCGAAGGCAATGCCGATGCCATTTTAACCGCAGCTAAATTCCACGCGCAAAACGGTACCGCGGTACTTCTCCCTACTGCTTCAACCGCTCCCGATGAACTGTATTTTAAATTCTTCGCGGCATACGAAGAAGCACTCAAACAAAACGACGAAGGTGCCGCCATGCCCGGTCTTCACATGGAAGGCCCCAACTTCTCCCTTGCGCAGGTCGGCGCACAGGATCCCCGTTATGTTGTTCCCCCGCAAAAAGACTCTTACGAAAAGCTTTACGCCGCCTGCAACAAAATACTCCGCTGGGATGTTGCTGCGGAACGCGATGAAGATATGGCATTCGGCAGATGGCTCAACGATCACGGTATCGTCGCTTCCATCGGTCACTCGGATGCAACCCTTGAAGAAGCCATCTGGGCTTATGAAAACGGTTATCACCACCTGACCCACTTCTACAGCGGCATGAGTGCGCTCGTCAGAAAACAATCCTACCGCTTCCCCGGTTTGATCGATGCAGGCTATATGCACAATGACTTCACCGTAGAAATCATCGCAGACGGAAGCCACCTCCCCCCTTCGCTTCTCCGCCACATTTACAAAACCAAGGGTTCCGACAAGATCGCCTTGATCACCGATGCGCTCGCAGAAGCAGGACTCCCCGAAGGTACAATCTCTCCCAAGGATGCTCCCCCCGATCGTCAACACATCATTGAAGACGGCGTTTGCAAAATGCTTGACAGACAGTGTTTTGCGGGCAGCATCGCCACCTCCCTCCGTTTAGTATCCAACATGGTCAAATATGCCGATTGCGGCATTATTGAAGCGGTAAAAATGATCACCGCCACCCCCGCTAACATCATGGGCTTCAAGAAGAAAGGTGTCCTCATCCCCGGTAACGATGCCGATATCACCATCTTCACCCCCGATTTTGCTCCCCAAGCGACCGTCGTCGGCGGTAACACCGTTTTCACAAAATAATTTAAGAATATGAAGAAATACAAGGAGAAATTTTATGGCTATCGTAAAAGAATTCAAAAAAGATAATCTCAACGTAAAAATTTTTGATACTCGTGATGCAATGGGCGCGCAAGCAGCCAAAGAATGTGCCGCGAAAATGAAAGAACTGCTTTCCAAAAAAGAGCACATCAACATGATTTTTGCCGCCGCTCCCTCGCAAAATGAATTTTTAAAATCCCTCTATACCGATCCCGATATTGATTTCACTCGCATCAATGCTTTCCACATGGATGAATATGTCGGTCTCCGCGCCGATGCTCCTCAAGGCTTTGGTAACTTTTTGAAAGATCGCATCTTCTCCAAAGCCCCCTTCCGCTCTGTCAACTACTTAAACGGTCTTGCCCCCGACATCCAAGCAGAGTGCGCACGTTACTCCAAACTTCTTGCCGACAATCCCATCGACATCGTTTGCATGGGCATTGGTGAAAATGGTCACATTGCATTCAACGATCCCCACGTCGCATTCTTTAACGATCCCGCCGCCGTTAAGGTTGTTGAACTCGATCTGGTCTGCCGTCAGCAACAGGTTAATGATGGTTGCTTCAAAACCCTTGATGAAGTTCCCACCCACGCTTTGACCCTTACCATCCCCACCTTGTTCTCCGGCGATTTCCTCTTCTGCATGGTTCCCGCTCCCACCAAAGCCAATGCCGTTAAAGCCACTGTTTTGGGTGATGTTGTCGAAGCCTGCCCCGCCTCCATCCTGCGTCGTCATGAAAATGCCATCCTCTATGTTGACAGCGACAGCGGCAAATTCATTCTTTGATTTTCACGTTTGAGTTTCTATCCTAAATTTAATTTAATATTTAAGGACGTTACTGTATGATAAATACCGAAAAAACAATGGAAAAAATCGTTGCCCTTTGTAAAAGCCGCGGCTTTGTATACAGTGGTAGCGAAATTTACGGCGGTCTTGCCAACACTTGGGATTACGGCCCCCTCGGCGTTGAATTGAAAAACAACGTCAAAAAGGCCTGGTGGAAAAAATTTGTTCAAGAATCCCGTTACAACACGGGACTTGACTGCGCCCTTTTGATGAACCCGCAAGTTTGGGTCGCATCGGGTCACCTCGGCGGTTTTTCCGATCCTTTGATGGATTGCCGTTCTTGTAAGACCCGCCACAGAGCCGATAAACTCATCGAAGATGCCACGGGTGAAAACACCGGCGGTTGGAGCGATGCCGAGCTTTTGGCTTTCATCCGCGAAAAAGGCATCGAATGCCCCAACTGCGGCTCTAAAGATTTCACCGACATCCGCAAATTCAACCTGATGTTTAAAACTTTCCAGGGTGTTACCGAGGATGCCAAAAACGAAATCTATCTCCGCCCCGAAACAGCACAGGGAATCTTTGTAAACTTTAAAAACGTAGCCAGAACAACCCGCAAAAAACTCCCCTTCGGTATTTGTCAAATGGGCAAATCCTTCCGCAACGAGATCACACCGGGTAATTTCATATTCCGCACACGCGAGTTTGAGCAGATGGAACTTGAATTCTTCTGCAAACCCGGCACCGATCTTGAATGGTTTGCTTATTGGAAACAATTCTGCAAAGAATTTCTCCTCTCCCTCGGTATTCACGAGGACAACCTCAAGCTTCGTGATCATAGCCAAGAAGAACTTTGCTTCTATTCCAACGCCACCACCGACTTCGAATTCCTCTTCCCGTTTGGTTGGGGTGAACTTTGGGGCATTGCCGACAGAACCGACTATGACCTCAAACAACATCAAGAGCACAGTGGCGAAAACCTTGAATATTTCGATCCTGAAACCAACGAGCACTATATCCCCTATGTCATCGAGCCCTCCTTGGGTGTTGACCGCGCTTTGCTTGCTTTCTTGTGCGAAGCATATGACGAAGAAACGGTTGGCGAAAACGACGTTCGTACCGTCCTCCATCTCCATCCCTTCCTTGCACCCTACAAAGCAGCAGTTCTGCCTTTGTCCAAAAAACTTTCGGACAAAGCCGGTGCTCTCTACGATGAGCTGCGCAAAACCTTCACCATTGATTTTGACGAAACCGGTTCTATCGGAAAGCGTTATCGCCGCCAAGATGAAATCGGCACCCCCTTCTGCATCACCTATGATTTTGACAGTGAGACAGACGGCGCCGTAACCATTCGCGACCGCGACACCATGGAACAGATTCGTATCCCCATTGATCAGGTTGCCGCATATTTGGAAGAAAAATGTCGTTTCTAATCAAAAACACGTAAGTTTAAGGAGTGACTTTGCATGATCAGTTGTGAATCCGTCTTTTCTCATCAGGAACGTGTTGCGCCCCTCCAAATCATTGCCCTCGAAGGGGCGAAAGAGTTGGGCAACAAAATCAACGAGCATTTGGTCGGTTGGGCAAAAAATGCCAATCTTCCCAATGATACCTTTTTAACGGAAGTCAAATGCCCTCGTTTTCAATCGGGTGACGCCAAAGGCATGATTATGTCCAGTGTGCGCGGCGGTGACTTGTTTATTTTGGTCGATGTCGGCAATTACAATTGCACCTACAAGCTCTTTGGCCAAGAAAACCACATGTCCGCCGACGATCATTTCCAAGATCTGAAACGTATTATCCAAGCCGCAGGAGGTAAAGCAGACCGCATCAATGTCATTATGCCCCTCCTTTACGGCGGAAGACAGCATCGCAGAAGTTTCCGTGAATCACTTGACTGTGCTTGCGCACTGCAAGAATTGCAAAACATGGGCGTTTCGAATATCTTGACCTTTGATGCCCATGACCCCCGTGTACAGAACGCCGTACCGTTGATGGGCTTTGACAACGTGATGCCCTATTATCAAGTCTTAAAATCCCTGTTTAAAAACTTCCCCGATCTTAAACCCGATCGCGATCATCTCACCATCGTCTCCCCCGACGAAGGCGCTATCAGCCGCAATATGTACTATGCCGAAGCACTCGGAGTCTCCCTCGGTATGTTCTACAAACGCCGCGACTACTCGGTTGTCATCAATGGCCGCAACCCCATCGTTGCCCATGAATACCTTGGAAATGATGTGAAAGGCTTAGATGTTTTCATTGCCGACGATATCATCGCTTCGGGCGAATCCATGCTGGATATTGCCAAAGAATTAAAAAAACGCAAGGCAAACAGAATCTTTGGTTATGCGACCTACGCCGCCTTTACCAACGGCACCGATTCCTTTGACAAGGCATACGAAGAAGGGCTTATTACCGCCGTATTCGGTACAAACCTTACCTATCGTTCGGATACACTCAAAAGCCGCCCGTGGTTCTATGAAGTGGATGTGTCCAAATACATAGCTTACTTTGTTGCTGCCATGAACCACGATATTTCAATCGCAAACATCATCGATCCCCATGCAAAAATCAAATCACTTCTTGCAAACCGCTAATAATAAAAATCGGGATGAGCATAACTCATCCCGATTTTTGTATATGAACTAAAATTATTCAACCAAAGAAATGAAAAATGAGACAACCAGAGGGGTGGTAAACAAACACAACAAACTGGAAACAAGCGCAAGTTTCGCGCCCGTTTTGGAGTCACCTCCGTATGTAGCGGGAAACACGACCGTATTTAATCCGCAAGGCAACGCCAAAAACATTGCGGTCAAAATCATTTGTTGACTATCCAGATTCAATACATACAAAACTGTACATACAACCACGGGAATGGCAACCAAACGAATCAAAGAAACAATATAAATCTTAACATCGGTCACAAGCTCTTTAAAAGGAATTTCGGCAAGGACACAACCTGTTAAAATCATCGCAACGGGTGACATACAATTCCCTGCACTGTTTGAAATATCCAACACGATTTTAGGGAGCGGAATTTTCAAAACAGCAACCAAAAAACCAGCGATCATGGCGATCATGGGAGGACAAAAAACACGACTCCAAGCAATGCCGTTTTGTTGGGGCACCAGCATAATCATCCCAAGGGTATATACAAATATAGAAAAAGGCAAAATATAAATTTGGAAATCAGCAAGTACCGAAACACCAAACATCCCGAGCACCAAAGGATAGCCGACAAAGCCGGAATTGGGCATCACAAACGTGTAGTGAAAAATCCCATGCTCCGCCTTTGTTTTACTAAAGAACTTTGCAAGAAACATGGCCGCAAAATACAAAACGACCAAAAGAGTGACAGAGAGGGCAAGATTGGAAAAATGACGGGAAAAGCCCGATAGATCCAATCCTACGGCAAAGGTATAAAAATTCAACCCCGGCAAAAACACATACATGACAAGTGTAGAAAGAAACTTGTGTGTACCGCGAGGCAAATGCTTCGTTCGCAACAAGGAATATCCGATCGCCATAAAAAACAGCAGAATCACAATTTGCATCATGCAAGTCAAGAACAGTTCTTTCATGTTTTACCCGTTTTCTGTATTCACAGCCAGTTTCGGCTTAATACGATATTTTTTCGTGGGATGATCTTGCTGTATACGACATTCACCGCAAACGCCGTCAAAAACAACACTGTATGTGCCGAGCGTAAATCCGGTCGCCTCTTCCACCGCTCGTTTTAAATACGGATCGGAAGGCAGATGTACCTCGGATGATTTTCCGCATCGTGTGCAACAAACCGTAAACTTTGAGACGGCGGCAGGGAAATATCGTGTCAACTTTCCTTTTGAATCTTCGCGTTTAACAAGACCCAGAAGTTCGAGTCGATGCAAATGGCGATAAATCATATTCAAACTAGTTTCTTCGCCAATCAAAGAAAGACCTTCCTGAATCTCTCGAGCCGACAAAGGCTTCAGGGCGGCAGTAATTACATGGAGCACAATTTCTCCAAAAACCGTTTGTTTATGTCTCAAATCTGCCACCTCCCTTTATGCTATAACATTATATAACCACACACAATCCTTGTCAAGGTAAATACCAAAAAACCTTGCTCGTGCATAGACATATACGCCCCCTATTGACAAAGTGGACCGACAAGAATATAATCAATACAATTCCCGATGACAATTCAGCACTCTCCCAAAATAATACAAGGAGAAATATGATGAAAAATAACATCGTTGATTGGAAAACACTCACAGAATTCGTCACAGAAGTCTTCTGCCGTTACGGAATTCCCCGCAAAGATGCAGAGATATGTACAGATGTATTATTGGAATCGGATCGCCGTGGCATTGAATCGCATGGTGTCAACCGTTTCAAACCCATATATCTCGACCGCATCAAAGCAGGTATCCAAAACCCCGTCACAAACTTTGAGATCATCCGCGAGACTCCCACCACAGCGGTTGCAGACGGCCACGACGGTATGGGCCAAGTGATCGGATACAACGCTATGACCATGGCCATAGAAAAAGCTAAAAAATACGGTATGGGTATGGTAGCAGTCCGCAACTCCTGCCATTACGGCATCGCAGGTTACTACGCCACCATGGCAACCAAGGCAGGTTGCATCGGCATTACTGGCACAAACGCCCGTCCTTCCATCGCCCCAACTTTCGGCGTAGAAAATATGCTCGGCACCAACCCTCTGACCGTTGGCTTGCCCACAGACGAAGAGTTCCCTTTCGTACTTGACTGCGCAACCTCTATCACACAACGTGGAAAAATTGAATATTTCGCTCGTGTCGGCAAGGACACCCCCGCAGGCATGGTTATCGGAAGAAACGGCGAAGCCCTAACCGATTCTCCCTCAATTTTAACCGATTTAACCACGGGAAAAGCCGCTTTGGCCCCTCTTGGCGGCATCGGTGAAGAATTGGCAGGCTATAAAGGTTATGGCTACGCAACCGTCGTTGAAGTGCTTTCTGCCGCACTCCAACAAGGACAGTTTCTCCGTTCTCTCGGCGGCATTGGACAAAACGGAGAAATAATCCCCTACCATTTAGGACACTTCTTCATCGCCATCGATACCGAAGCGTTTATGGGATTGGATTCCTTCAAGAAAACCGCGGGAGATATTCTCCGCGATCTGCGCGGCAGTCAAAAAGCACCCGGACACGATCGAATTTATACCGCAGGCGAAAAAGAATACATGGTTTGGCTGCAAAGAAAAGATAGCGGCGTCCCCCTGAACGAAGGCGTACAAAAGGAATTTATCGAAATTCGCAACGAACTCGGTTTAACGCAGTATCACTTCCCCTTTGAAGATTAAATCAAAATTAACAGTTACAGACCGATTGCTATGACAATCGGTCTGTATTTTTACTCTGTTATCTTGCTTTTATCTGATCCCGTTAAACGGAACAGCATCAAGCAAACCTTCGTCAAGCACGCCGTTTCTTCTATCTGTTCCGATACGCCCGTTATCATCATTTTCGGTTATACCGGTATCATTATTCGGAGCAGTGGTCATATCATCGTTTGCGTCTCCGGCATTGTTCTTATCGGTATCATCGGTGACGCTGTCATCGAGTGCACCATCATCTGTGTTTGTGCCGTTATTCTCGGTATCAGGCTTTGATTCTTCGCCATCCGAATAATCGCCGTCATTTTCATCATCGTTGTTTTCTTTATCGGTCACATCCCCTGCTTCGCCGTCATTTTCCTTATCATTATGATAAGTCCCTGTGCGACGGTAGGTTTCACCGTTCATGGTTAAAATGTTACCGGTAGAATCCAAACTGAAATGATAGGTCGAGTATAAATTCTCATCATTTTTGTCAAAAACGCGAATTTTGCCCTCTTCCTTCACTTCAAACCGATGAAGAACTGTACCGTTCTTATAAATTTTCCCGTCAGCACGGTACTCAAAGGTATCCTGTCCCTTATCCCAACTGCCATACAAATCTTTTGCATATTCATCGCTTTTGTTTTCACCGCAGGCTGTCAAAAGAGTCGTCAGAGCAATCAGCGCAAGCAGAACACCGAAAATCAGTTTTTTCATCTTTTCTATCCTTTTTGTCTGATTAGCGGAGGAAACCTCCGCGTAGAATAGTATCCCTCACCTCAAATGAGATATAAGCGGTAATTTTTTGAAAGCAAAAAATACTTTGTTTTTAAAATGTATTGACAAACAAAAATTCTTTTTGTATAATGAAAGTAATCAGACAAATGCTGTGACTGGGAGCAGTTTATAACTGACACGGGCGACGAGATGTATACAGAGAATTGCCGGTTGCTGAGAGGCGTAATACATCCCCATCCGCGGATACCTCCCAAGAGCATCACACCGAAAGATTTTTATTCCGGTAGGCTGTGACGGTTTCCCCCGTTATAGGATAGGGTATAATCGCTTGTACCCAATGAGGCTTCATTCGTGAGAATGGAGTAAACTGAGGTGGTATCACGGAACATTCCGTCCTCTTAATGAAAATTAAGAGGATATTTTTATTTTTGGAGGTATTTTCATGGCAATCATAATCATTTTGATCTGCGCTTTTTTTGCTATGATGGCAACCGTAGGCATCCTCTCAAGAAAGCGCATCACCGATGTCGGCAGTTTCGTACTCGGCGGTCGCTCTATCGGACCTTGGTTGGCCGGCTTCTCTTACGGCACCACCTATTTTTCAGCCGTTATTTTCGTAGGATATTCAGGTCAATTCGGTTGGGATTTTGGTCTCGCTTCTACCTGGATCGGCCTTGCCAACGCTTTCCTCGGCGGTCTTTTGGCTTGGGTTGTACTTGCCAGACGCACCCGTACCATGACCCAGCATCTTAATACTACCACAATGCCCGAGTTTTTTAACAAACGCTACAATTCCAAACCTTTAAAAATCACCGCTGCATTTATCATTTTCATTTTTCTCGTTCCCTATACCGCTTCCGTTTACAAAGGATTATCGTCACTTTTTGAAATGACATTCCATATCGACTTTACTTACTGCGTCATCGGCATGGGAATCCTCGCCTCCATCTATGTCATTTTGGGCGGTTATCTGGCAGCAGCACTCAATGATTTCATTCAAGGCATGATCATGTTGGTCGGCATCGTTGTCATCGTTTATATGGTGCTTTCAGGTAAAGGTGGATTTACCGAAGCTATTCGCCAACTCTCCGAAGTCCAAAACACCGCAGGTGAAAGCGGTACTTTTACCTCCCTCTTCGGCCCCGATCCTCTCGGACTTCTCGGTGTTGTCCTGATGACCAGCCTCGGCACCTGGGGACTACCGCAAATGATCCATAAATTTTATGCCATCAAAGATGACCGCTCGGTCAAAATCGGCACCGTCATTTCCACAATTTTCTGTTTATTCATCGCAGGCGGTTCCTACTTCATGGGAGGATTTTCCAGACTATACTACACACCGAGCGAAAGCGGTGTGGTGTATGACTCCATTATCCCCACCACCCTTTCCACCATTCTTTCAGATGCTCTGATCGGTGTAGTGTTGATTTTGGTTCTTTCTGCTTCTTTGTCTACCCTTTCTTCCCTTGTGATCACATCTTCTTCTACCGTGGTACTTGACTTATTCGCCCCCAATCTGTTAAAATTAAAGTCAGACCGATCCAAAGTTTTGTTAATTCGCATCTTCTGTTTCCTTTTCCTGCTTATATCGGTCATCATCGCCCTCTTCCCCAATACACTCATCACAGGTTTGATGTCTCTCTCATGGGGTGCTATCGCAGGCTCGATGCTCGGCCCGTTTTTGTACGGTCTTTACTGGAAAAAGACTACCGTCGCATCGGTTTGGGTTTCCTTTATCTTCGGCGTAGGTTTTGTCGTTCTCAACGCATTCTTTGATTTTCTCTCCCCAACCCTTGCTTCCGCCTCGGTCATCATCGGCTCCCTGATCATTGTTCCCGTTGTATCCTTGCTTACCCCAAAACTGTCAAAATCGCATGTAGACGATGTGTTTGCTTGCTATCAAAATAAAGGAGTTTAAAACCATGGGTGTTTTTCAAGAATTAAAAGATAGAGGCATGCTTGCCCAAGCCACCAACGAAGAAGAACTTGAACGTTTATTTGAAAACGAAAAGGTCGTATTCTATATCGGATTCGATCCAACCGCCGACTCTCTCCATGTAGGCCATTTCCTGCAAATGATGGTTATGGCGCGTCTCCAAAAAGCAGGACACTTCCCCATCGCTCTCATGGGTGGCGGCACCGGCATGATCGGCGACCCCTCGGGCCGTTCGGATATGCGCAAAATGCTCACCCGCGAAGACATTGACCATAATGTTGAATGTTTCCGTCGTCAAATGACCCGCCTCCTTGATCTTTCGGAAGGCAAAGCAATGGTAGTCAACAACGCCGATTGGCTTCTCCCCTTAAACTACGTCGATTTCCTCCGCGAAATCGGTGTCCACTTCTCTGTCAACCGCATGTTGTCGGCGGAATGCTTCAAATCCCGTTATGAACGCGGCCTTACCTTCTTTGAATTCAACTATATGCTCATGCAGGGTTATGACTTTTACAGACTGTGCGAAGACCATGATTGCCGCGTTGAACTGGGCGGCGATGACCAATGGTCCAACATCATCGCAGGTGTTGAACTCATTCGCAAAAAAACAGGCAAAGCGGCATACGGCATGACTTTCAAATTGCTCACCACATCCGACGGTCGCAAAATGGGCAAAACCCAATCAGGTGCCGTTTGGCTTGATCCCGATAAGACCTCGCCGTACGATTTCTTCCAGTATTGGCGCAATATCGATGACGCCGATGTCATCAACTGCATGAAGATGCTCACATTTATGACACTGGACGAAATTGCAGAATATGAAAAATCCGAAGGCGCCGCACTCAATGTCGCCAAAGAACGCCTTGCTTATGAGCTGACATTGTTGGTTCACGGCAAAGAAGAAGCTGAAAAAGCCCTTGCCGCAGCCCGCGCCGTATTCTCGGGCGGTGGTGAAGGTATGCCCGAAACATCCATCTCTGCCGACAAACTAACCGACGGCGCCATCCAACTTACTGATCTTTTGGTTATCTGTGGACTTGAAAAATCCAAAGGCGATGCAAAACGAACCATTTTACAGGGCGGTCTGTCGGTCAATGACGAAAAGATCACAACTTTTGACACGAAAATCACCAAAGAAATGCTTGCACAAGGCGTCGTTCTTAAAAAAGGCAAAAAAACCTTCCATAAGGCAGTACTTGCATGAAACAATTCAACATTGCGGGTCTGCGTGTAGATATGGATCCTCATCTGCCGATGCTATCCAAACGTTCGGTTCACTATATGTCAAACGATGATAAATCGGCCGATATCGTCATCCCCCACCGCGAGGATTGGTATCAGGAAAAAATGAAGGAATACCCCCATTTGAACGCAGACGAAACAGAGTATATTTGGAGCGGTGAGGAGTTTTATCTAAAACTTTTACTATTCGGCGGTTTTATGCTTCATGCTTCGGCTGTTGTGCACGATGGCTTTGCCTATCTCTTCTCAGCCCCATCGGGAACGGGAAAATCGACACACACCTCTATATGGTTAAAAGAATTCCCCGACAGTTATATACTCAACGACGATAAACCCGCCATTCGTCTGATCAACCGAAAGTTTTTTGCCTGTGGTACGCCCTGGAGCGGAAAATACGACATCAGCAAAAACGCGCTTGTCCCCATCGCAGGTCTCTCTTTTTTAGAGCGTGATGAAAAAAACCGCATTTCACGCATGCCTACCACCGATTCTTTGTTTAAAATTCTTTCCCAAACCGTTCGCCCCTATGACCCCGCTTTTATGGACAAACTTCTTACACTCTTGGATCAATTTATCACAGAAGTTCCCATCTATTTACTCGGTTGTAACATTTCCCCCGATGCTGCACACACCGCATACGCGGGCATGAAACCGAAAGACAAATAAAAATCATTATTTAATGTTAGGATGATTACTATGCAAAACAAACCTATTCGTGTTGCAATTCTCGGCTATGGTAACCTCGGCAAAGGTGCCGCGCAAGCCATTACCCAATCTCCCGACATGAAGCTTGTATGCTTATTTTCGCGGCGCGATCCCTCTACATTGACACCGCCCGCGGGCATCCCCGTGCTTTCTGTCAATGACGCCCCTTCTATGACAAAGGATATAGATGTTCTGTTGCTTTGCGGCGGTTCCGCCACCGATTTACCCGAACAAACCCCCGCCTTTGCCAAACTTTTTAATACCGTCGATTCCTTTGATACTCATGCTAAAATTCCCGCTTACTTTGAAGCGGTCAACCAAGCCGCAAAGGAAAGCGGACATCTTTCCGCCATTTCAATCGGTTGGGATCCCGGTCTTTTTTCCTTAAATCGTCTGTATGGTGAAAGCATCCTCCCCCTCGGAAACACCTATACTTTTTGGGGTCGCGGTGTCAGCCAGGGACATTCAGATGCTATTCGTCGTGTAAAAGGCGTAAAAAAGGCCGTTCAATATACCGTTCCTGTTGAAAACGCCGTCAATCGCGTCAGAAACGGCGAAGATCCCATCCTTTCCACCCGAGAAAAACACCTGCGTATTTGCTATGTTGTTCCCGCAAGCGGTGCAAATCTTGATGAGATCACCCGTGAAATCGTCACTATGCCAAACTATTTTGCCGACTATGATACCGAGGTGCATTTTATCGACGAGGATACCTTTAATAAAGAGCATACCACTATGCCTCACGGTGGATTCGTCATTCGAAGCGGTACCACAGCAATGGGTGAAAAACACATCATCGAATACCGCTTACAACTCGAAAGCAACCCTGCCTTCACTTCCTCTGTTTTGGTAGCAACAGCACGCGCTGTATATCGTATGCACAACGAGGGAAGAACAGGAGCAATCTCCATTTTCGACATTCCTCCCGCTCTCCTTTCCCCCCTTTCGGGCGAGGAATTGCGTGCACACTTACTCTAAAGAAATCAACACGGAGACCTCTTAAACGAGGTCTCTTTTCATTTGGTTGATAAAGATTTACAAAAGAAGTTGCAAATCAAATCTAAATGTGGTATAATAAACTAAATATAATATACAAAAAGTTATGGGGAGCTATCATGAAATTCAAACAGTACATGAAAATGCATTTTCCCAACGTCCCACTCATGTTGGCAGATACGGCTGTCTGCTGCTTGGCATTGTTTTTGGGTGTTTGCTTGGGATGCGATTTTAATTTTTCTTTAATCTCGCACACCATGTTTCATTTTGTGCTTGCACTACCTTTTTTGATTGTTACCGTGATCCTTTTCTTTTATTCCATGGGGATCTATAAAATCATTTGGCATTATACCTCGATTAACGATATTGTAAAAACAACATTCACCACTATTTTCCCCTACATATTTCTCCTCCTTTTCCAAGAGGTCTCTTATAAAGTCATCGTTTCTTCCTACGCCAATGCCATCCCTCTACCCTACTCTTCCTATTTAACTGCTATCCCCATTGCCATTTTGTTTGTTTTGGGGATTCGTTTCTTCATCCGTTCCAATCACTCCAATCATTTTCAAAACAATCACGAACACCCCGTGCTCATCTTCGGCGCAGGCGATGGCGGCGCTTATCTTTGCCGCATTCTGCAACAACATCCTGACACCCAGTATAAAATCATTGGATTCATGGATGATGACCCCCAAAAAATCGGTCGAAAAATTTATGGTCTTCCGATTCTCGGTGACCGTTACGCCGTAACACATATCGCAAAGCACTATAATGTACGCTCCATTTTCTTTTCCATTCCGAGCTGTCCCTCCAAAGATAAAACCGAGATACTTAACATTTGCGCCCATACGGGTTGCGATCTAAAAATCGTTCCCTCGGTGGAGGAACTGATAGAATCGCAAATGACAGTTGCCGACTTTAGAAACGTTGATATCAACGATCTTCTCGGTCGTGATCCCATCCGCATTGATATGTCGGCCCTTTCGGGATATATCCAAGGAAAGACCATTCTTTTGACAGGCGCAGGCGGTAGCATCGGCAGTGAATTGTGCCGCCAACTGGCAAACCATGATCCCAAAAAACTGATTTTATTTGATATATACGAAAACTCTACCTACGAAATTCTCCAAGAACTCAAACGCATGCACAAGAATTTAGACATCATCGCCATCATTGGTTCTATGTGTGATGAACCGCTCCTTGACAAACTTTTCAATCAACACAAACCCGACATTGTTTACCACGCTGCTGCTCATAAGCACGTTCCTCTCATGGAAGACAGTCCTTGCGAATCTGTTAAGAACAATGTTTTCGGTACCCTCCGCCTCGTCCGTATGGCCGACAAACACAATGTTTCCCGCTTTGTTCTCATTTCTACCGATAAGGCAGTCAATCCCACCAATATCATGGGCGCAACCAAACGCATTTGCGAAATGATTATACAAACCTATAACAACAAAAGCAAGACTGAATTCGTTGCCGTCAGATTCGGAAACGTTCTCGGTTCCAATGGTTCGGTTATCCCCCTTTTCAAACAGCAAATTGCGAGCGGCGGCCCCGTCACGGTAACGCATCCCGATATCATCCGTTATTTCATGACCATCCCCGAAGCCGTATCCCTCGTATTGCAAGCGGGTATGAACGCCAATGGCGGCGAGATCTTTGTTCTCGACATGGGTAAGCCCGTGCGCATCCTTCACCTGGCAGAAAACCTTATTCGACTCTCGGGGTATGAACCGTATAAAGATATCGACATCGTCTTTACAGGTCTTCGTCCGGGCGAAAAACTCTATGAAGAGCTCCTCATGGATGAAGAAGGGCTTAAATCCACCGCAAACAAATTGATCTTCATTGGAAACCCCATTGAAATTCAAGAAGATTTGCTGTTTAATCAGTTACAAGAATTGGAAGAAGCCGCCGAACGTCAAGACACTCAAATCCGTTCCTATGTCCAAAAAATCGTCCCGACCTATCATCCGAAAATCTAATATAACACTTTAAAAACAAAAAAACTCTACCGTGGTAGAGTTTTTTGTTTTAAAGAATTTACAATCAATCGATTTATCTGTATTGACCGCTCAGAAGTTTTTTAAACAACACCGAAAGCGGATAAACAAATGTACCGAGAATGATATTGCTGATACCGTGAATAAAATCATACGGGAGCCCCATCACGATCCAGTTAAGCATTCCCTGAAAATCAAGTCCCAACATCAACGCTTGCAAAGGGGCATATAACACACCAAAAGCAAATCCGTGCAGTCCGCAAATCAGCGGATAAACAATGACCGACTTTTTTGGGGACATATTGGATGGCAAAAGCATCGTCATCCCCCAAAGTATAGCCCAAACGTACAAGTAAGGATACCACCAATAAGAAAAACCGTAGATCAACCCATCAAGAAAGACGTAGATATAAAGGGGGATCAATGCGCGCGCTCTGTAAACCACCGTTAAAAACATGATTAACATTCCAAGCAAATGAATGTTTGGCAAAAATTCCATCAAAATCTTGCTACCAAACATCAAAGCGCCGAAAATCGCAAAAACGATGCTGTCACGCAATGCTGTTTTATTTCGAGTGTTTACAGGCATTTAATATGTCTCCAATTTAAAAACATACGTTTCGCCGTCTGCGATTTTTTGCTTGTTTAAACTATCGGTCCAAGCGCCATCTTTATAAATCATCCACCACACATTATTATCCATATCAGCTTCAACACCGTTTATGGCGCTGACGAGATAACCGTATTCACCCATACTTCCCTCAACCAAATCAAGTTCCTCCAACAAAGCAAGCAAGGTTGTTTTGGTTGTCTCCACCTCTTTGACGGTTTCATTGCCGTTTTCGATGATTTCGAGGCGTATACGCTTCACTGCAGTATTGTCCGATTCATCCGAACCGCTACACCCGACAAACAAAAACAAAACCGTCGCAATCAAAAGAAACAGAAATAAATAACGCTTCATCAAAACACAACTCCCAAGTAAAAATTCCGCGTCCCTCGGATAACGAAAAGACACGGAAACATTCCCCAACCAGTGCCTATCTTCCCCTTGTCCGGAAGGTTCACTTTGGATTCGGCAAGCATTCTGACTGACAGATTTCTCTGAACACAGCAATGACTGTTGTGACGGAATGACACCGTACTTTCCTTGATCGAACCCCTATAATTTGTGTGGTTATAATATACCACAAACCAATGCGTATGTCAAGCAAAAACCAAACCAACCGCTGTAATCGTAAATATTATTATTTTTTTACAATAAATATAAAAAAACATTGGTCACTGTGGAACTGCAACTCTGCAGTGACCTTTTCTTTTTTCTTTGCTTCTTTGATTGTGCTTAACACAAAGTTGATATTTTGCTCTGTTCCTGTTTTCTATGCAACTATACTATTGTCGAACAAATCTCTGATGATAGATAAGTATAATATCCCTTGAGATGTCTTTATGCACGAAATGTCCGTAACCCATTTTTGATTTGGTTTTTCCGCATAGTTTCTGACATTCTTGTATTTTTGCTGCCAACGGTAGATCCTTTGCCGGAATATCCATTATTGATACATAACTGTAATCCATGTTTGCGGCAATACATAATCAAAACCTCCGAGTACATGACTCGGAGGTTTTTACATAATCTACTCAAAAATTTTAATCTATCACACCAAGTTCTTTGGCCGCATCACCATAAGCTTTGCGGTAAATGTCATTGACGCCCAAAGAAAACTTTCCTTTCAAGCGGTATTCTTCCACAGAGTGCGCACCTGCTTCATAACCGCCCTCCTTGAGCAACCGATCCGAGGGAATGTATGCAATCGCATCGGAATAACCAAAGAACAGAGCCGTTTTGCCCACCTCCACAAATGGCGCGGTCACAACGGTTTTCACGTCAAACGACGGCTCGCCGCCCATGGTGCAGATCAAAAAGTCGGAGTTTAAGCAAAGCATACCGCACTCAAGGGTAAGATAGTCAGGCATAGTATCGTATTTTTCAAGCACGAGATCGGCGCACGCCCACATCAAAGAACTCGGATACTCTTTAAGAGTATGTATCGTTTTATCGTATTTTACATTCGTTCCCTTGGAAACGACATTTTTTAGATTTTCAAAATAGGATTTCGGATAAAGGTCAAACGGGAGCTTTACCGTAAAGGATTTAGCGCGAAGATCAAGAGGAACATCCCTGAGTCCTCCCCTTGCAATACGGGCGGCAATCGCCTCTGCCATTGAAAGAGCCGTTTCATTCAGTTCATCTTCGTTGATACCCGTAAACCGTTCGGAGGATTTTGCGCCGACACGAAGCTTGGTATCGGCACCCGCACCTTGGCAAAACACGGCAGTTGCCCCGTAAAACTTATATTCCAAAGCAGCGCAAAGTCTGCCCGGGTATTCCGAGCTGATAGAATGATACTGATTGAAATTGGAAGGATGGCAAGCATAATTTGCAAGAATACCCCTGACTCTTCCATCGTTGTCCTTCAGACAAAGGAAATAGAGGGAGAGATCACGTTCACCGTCAATATTGGGGCGCAGGCGGTAAACACCGTCCTCATCGGGCAATCTGCGGTTCATATTCCACATACCCTCAACCGCACCGTATTCAATGGTACCCTCTCGAATGTTTAGATACGCGCGATCGATACACATTTTGGCGCGTTCAATCACAAACGCTTCATATTCGGGATTGGTCCAAACAAAGTCATACCCCCAAACAGCAGGTGCAAAATGGGTATGAGAATAGTTAACGATCAGACAGTCGCGATCAATGTGATATTTTTCGACCGCATAGTCGCGCAGAGTGTTTTGCAGAGAAGAATCATGGAAAAGCAGATCAAACCCCATTATAATCGATTGTTTGCCTTGATCGTCGCACAAAAGCAAAGTGCGGCAATAAATATCGTCGTGTATATTTTCAAAGGGTTGACCGTAAACAGTGCCGAAACCGATAATAGAGGTCGAAACAGCAGGGGTAATCAATTCTTTTGATATACCAAATTTCATAATATCCGTCCACCTTTGCTGATTGAATTGGTGACAATCCCACCAAGGAAAGTATACCCCTAAAAATTACGTATGTCAAGATTACGACGGAAAATCATCTTGAGTTATGCAAAAGTTTCACCGCATCAAAATTAACTCTTTACATTTTAATTTAGATGTGTTAAAATGACGTTGCGACATCAACTGTATATTTTATCTCACACGGGGAAAAACCTTGGTAAAAGGTGTTTTCCTCTATTTCCGTGTGGGATATGGTTGGTGTCGCAGCTTACCGAGGGAACACTTTTTCGGCACACCCTACGGGGTGTGCTTTTTATTTCACAAAGGATATAGAACATGAAAGATAAGCTATTTGCAGATTTTTCAAAAATCGACACGAAAAACATTTCCTTTGCACTCGATGAAGACCCACCCTTTACAGACTCGATTGACACCTTCGAGGAAGATGCACCACCCCTAACCCCATCTATGCAGGGTCGTCATTGCCTTGGAAACGGTCGTCACCCCGAATATAATTGTTTATGCGACGAATGTGATTATTTTTTGTTTTGCTTCCCGCAGTTTGATTTCCGCCGCCAAAAACCAAAAGCAAAAAAGAAGTGCTACAAATTGAAAGGTTGTTTATTTTAACCGTTTCGCAACTGAAAGAATTATATACACCGCACCTTGACACACGTTTGAATGGATGATAAAATAGTCGCGGGTTTCGTTTGCTTTTGTAAGCAATTCAAAGCTTACTTTCTTAAACAAGGAGTATGTTTATGAAAAAAACGGTAAAAAAAATTGATATTCATGTTCACTCGGTTATGGAAAAAATTTGCAACCGAGCAAACGGCACAAATTTCACCACTCCGACAGAACTTCGCAAAATGTATGATGACATCGGCATTGAATTCGGAGTCCAACTTCCCACCGGTGCACCCGAGGGACAGGTTCAATTTTTATCCAATGAAGAGGCCTACCGCTTGGCAAAAGAATACCCCGAAACCTACGCTTGGTTTTGCAATGTCGATCCTCGTTCGGATAAAAACAGTCCGACTTGTGACCTCTCGGTATATTTAGCGCAATATAAAAAATTGGGCGCAAAGGGTGTAGGTGAGCTTGTCATCAATCTCCCCTTTGACCATCCCTTGATCTACAATCTGTTCTTCCATTGCCAAAAAACAGGTTTACCCGTCATTTTTCATATCGGAAACCAAGGCAATGACTACGGCCTTGTCGATGAACTCGGCCTCCCCCGCCTTGAAAAAGCACTCAATGATTTTCCCGATCTTCATTTCATCGGTCACTCCCAAAAATTTTGGGCAGAGATCAGCGGCGATTGCAACGAACAAAACAGAAAAGGCTATCCCACGGGTAAGGTAGTCGAGGGCGGCCGCATCCCCGAACTTATGCGCAAATACAAAAATTTGAGCGGTGATATGTCGGCAGGCAGCGGCGCAAACGCCATTATGCGTGATCCCGAATTTTCCTACGTCTTCCTGGAGGAATTTCAGGACCGTCTGTATTTCGGCACCGACATCTGCGCCGTAGAAAACACCGGCTCCTCCATGCTTAAGCTTGCAGAATTTTTGGATCAAGCCATGCTTAACGATCATATCTCTTATGATGCATATTATAAAATTTCCCGCGGCAATGCTTTAAAACTTCTTGAAAGAACCAAAACCAATCTCCCCGAATAAAACACAAAAAATCAACGTGCCCCATTTATTACGGGGCACGTTTTATATTTATCTTTTGATTTTGTTGCTGGTTGTTTTGGGGAAGGCCGTATCGCGTAAAACAACTTTTGTAACATTTTTATAGCTCGGCTGTCCAACCAGAGCCGCTTGCACGTCCTGCAAAACAGCATCCTCGCTTTTTTCTGCCTCGGTAAAAATTTCTGCCATCAGCGAATATTCATCACCGTTTTCGTTTTTCAATCCTCGCACAACAACCTCATTCACATACGGAATGTTTTGCAGGATCATTTCAACTTCTTCGGGATAAACGTTTTTACCACTGTTTAACACGATAATATTTTTCTTTCTACCCGTCAACACAATTTGATCGTCTTTGGTAATATAACCATAGTCACCGGTAAAGAACCAACCGTCACGGATTGCTTCCGCTGTTTTTTCGGGTTGCTTATAATACCCCTTCATAACCGTCGGTCCCTTTACACAGATCTCGCCAATACCATCTTCATTCGGGGAATCAATGCGCCACTCAAGACAAGGAAGTTTGTGCCCGGCGGTATGAAAATCGTTTGTATTCTCATGATTGACCGAAATAAGAGGGGAACATTCGGTGATACCGTAGCCGCCCGTCAATATAATGCCGATGTTATCAAAAAACTCGCCAAGTTCGGGTCGAATCGGTGCGCCGCCGCAAACGATCTTGATAAGACGGCCGCCAAAGACATCTCTTAATGCCTTGAATAACTTGGGACGAAGATCGATACCAAACTTCAAGAAGAAGCGGGATATCTTAACACCGCGCGCAAAACTTTTTTCCTTCCCCTGCTTTTTGATGTTGCGCATAATATTCGCATACAAAACTTCAGCCAATGCAGGTACAAGATAAATATACGAGGGCTTGTATGTCTGCATATCCTTGACAATATCCTTCATGATGCGGTTGATACAAAGTGTCGCGCGGTAATGATGAGCCACCAATATATCGCAAACCGATTCATAAACATGGTTATACGGCAAGACAGACACACCCGTATCATAAACCTGCGCAACTTGTAAACCGTAATACACAAGCGAAACCAAGTTGTTTTCGGTAAGCATAACCCCCTTGGCCTTACCTGTGGTACCCGAAGTGAAAATGAGCATTTTCATCTCATTTTTGTCCTTCTCCAAGCTATCATACGGCGTTTTATCGAGATCTTTCCCCTCATCAATCAATTTTTGAAAAGACAAGAATTCACCATCGTGCTCCTTTAAGTCAAAACCGATAAAAGCGCGGATACCGGAAAATTGATCGCGATGTGCGCGAATAAAATTCTCATATTTTCCGCTGAAAAACACCACCGAGCTTTCACTTTCAACCAAAAGATTGCACTTATCTTCATCCGACAACTCTTTATCAATCGGTACAAAAACCCCAGCGCTCTTCAAAACGGTAAAAAAGCTAACAATCCATGAAAAGCTGTTTTCACCAATACAAGCAACATGCGCCGAACCAAAACCGCGCTTGGTCAAAGAAGCACCAAGATTTTCGGTCAAATCATAAAATTCAGAATAAGTAACGTCAACGATCTCCCCGGCATCGTTACGATAACGATAAGCAACAACATCGGGACTTTCGTTGCGAGCAAGAAGATTCATCTCTCGCAAGGAAGAAAACTTCTGGACAACATACTTGCTTCTTTTCATTTAAAATTACTCCTTAACCAAGGTTTCGATATAAGAAACCACATCACCGACCGTCTTCATTTTCACCAATTTGTCAGGGTCCATGGAAATGTTAAATGCATCCTCTAACGCGATAATAACATTCAAAAACTCAAGAGATGACACACCCAAATTGCCATGGAGTTCAGCGTCGGTGGTAATCATATCCTCTTCCACGCCAAGCTCCTCAATTAAAATGGATTTGATTTCATCAAACATAAAATACCTCTTTCCATCGATGTGTTTTGTACAGCCACCGACTCAATAATTTTAATTTTTTAAAGTTTAAACCGCTACCGATTGATCAGCCGTAGCATTCAATTTTGCAACTTCTTCCGCTTCCAACTCTCTGTACGCTACTTTTCCAACCAAAGTTTTGGGCAGTTGGCTACGAAACTCCATATCACAAGGCATGGCATACCTCGCCATATTCTTTCTGCAATGCGCCATCAATATATCTTTATTCTCGTCACTGGGTTCGACACCCGGTTTAAGCATGATAAACGCCTTGACTTTTTGCATTTTGTAAGAATCGGGAATACCGATAATGCAACTCATGTGAACCAATTCATGTGCATCGAGAATATTTTCAAGCTGCGAAGGGTATACATTGTATCCGCTTGTAATGATCATACGTTTGATACGCTGCTTAAAATAAACAAATCCTTCGTCATCCATATAACCCAAATCGCCCGTATGTACCCAAGTCATACCATCATCATGAACACGCAGTGTGTTGGCGGTTTCTTCGGGACGATCCATGTATTCCAACATGACGGTGGGACCGCTGATGCACATTTCACCCTCTTCACCGTACGGAACCTCCTCGGTCGTGCCGACTCTGACGATTTTATAGAAGGTATCGGGGAAGGGCAAACCAATGCTCCCTTTCTTGTACGAGTTATAGGGGGTTAAACAACTCGCAGTCACACACTCGGTCATACCGTAGCCCTCGCGGACTTGAATGGTTGCATTGTGTTCTTTTAAAAATGTATCGAATCTGTTTTTCAGTTCAATAGAGAGGCAATCACCGCCGCTGAATACCCCCTTGAGAGAGGATAGATCAACACCCTTCATGATGGGCTGACGTAAAAATGCTTCATAAAGTGTCGGAACACCGGCAATAAAATTACACCTATGTTTTTTAACAAGTCTTGCATAACTTTCTGGAGTGAAACGTGGCACCAGAATACAACGACCGCCATTGACAAGCATAGAATGTATACTGACACCCAAACCAAACCCGTGGAAGATCGGCATGACGGCAAGCATAGTGTCACCGGGTCTAAACATCGGATTGGTCGCTACAATCTGAGCACCCAAAGCATTGAAATTCAAATTGGAAAGCACAATGCCCTTGGTGGTACCGGTTGTTCCGCCGCTATACAAAATCACGGCAGGATCAGAACCGACCCGATCCAAACGATAATCTGCGCGATAGCGTTTCCCAAGACGCAAAAATTTCTTCCAAAAGATAACGGGGGATGTAGGCGGAACCTTTTTGATTTTTCTACCTTCGGTCAGAATATACCCCGTTTTCAGCGGTTGCGGCAATGCATCCTTAATACTCGTAATGATAAGATGGTCAAGTTCAACATTTTGTCGAATTGCTTCAAACTTATGATAAAATTGATCCAATGTAATTGCAGCCACACTTTTTGATTCGCAGATATAAAACTCAATTTCTTTTTCGGCCGAAAGCGGATGGATCATGTTGGCAATAGCCCCCACCACATTGATCGCATAAAACATAATAATGGCCTGCGGACAGTTTGGCAAACAAATGGTAACACGGTCATCCTTTTTGATACCGATGGCTTTGAGAGAACGAGCGCAAAGCTCAATTTCTCTCACCATATCTTTATAATTGATGTGTTTGCCCATAAAATCCAAAGCGACAAACCGCGGATATTTTTGCGCAATACGCTCAACTGCACAAAACATCGAATCATTGGGATATGATAGCGATGCAGGTACCTCGCCATAATGGGCAAGCCAAGGTGCTTTTACGGTACTCATATAAAACCTCACTGTAATTTATATGTCACGCTGTAACAAATCATGAAAACAATTAGTATTCTACCGGAGTATTTATGGGTAAATCCAGCAAGGACGGGTCGGCAAGAAGCTTTCGAAGGAGTTTAATACTGTTGGCAAAATAGACACCGTCGGCAATTCTTTCATCTACCGTAATACCAAGTGGTAAAACCTCGCGCGTTTCAATGCTTCCGTCGGGCTGGTGTAAGGACGATATTTTCTTTTCACCAATCACCACGAAAAGGGAATTGGTTCCCCAGTTTGCCAAATGGTGATAGGACGCATGCATCTTAATGCTTCCCAAATTGGAAAGAAATACGCTGGTATAATAGGGATCATCACGCATAAGAGAAGATGGATACCAACCGTGATACTCAAGCCACCCCAAAAATCGCACCAAACAGCGAAGGAGGGGTCGAGGGAGCTTTAACAAAGTCGCCATGGCATCTTCGGTACCGGTCGACTTTTCTTCCTTGCGGACACCGTGTACAAAGTTTTTCACCCGTGAATACACCTGCTCAAGAGGCGAAACATCGCTTTCACGATCAAACTTCACCATACAAATAGACTCCTTTGCATGGTCGGTAAACTGCTTTTTTACAACAAAGGAAAAAATAATATCTTTTCGTTCATAATATCTGTGACCGGCATAAAAACGGTTCATCAAAGGACGAAGCGCCAAAACCTTTGCCATGGCAGCGCAAATCACATGAAAAAATGTATATTTAAAATCAATTCCGTCAACATTTTTCTTTTCAAGATACGCAATGATAGGTGCAAGATCAATAGGCTCGTTCATAACGGCTTCATTGTCGGTGCGATTGGGAAGCATATAGGGCATCATACGATGCATGCTATCGGCATCTCTGACAAGATAAGCGTCTTTGCGATCACCGCGTCTGCGTTTTCTTTCTTCCATGTCAATACTCCTTTTGATTAAAATTCTTATTCTTTATAGCCGAAACTGTCAAAACCGCCATCACCTTTTCTTTTGCGATAGGCAATACCGAGCGCGGTCAACCGTTTAGCCAAATATGCCGCACATATCAAAACCGCAAAAACCGCCACCCAAACGAACATGTGAATGGAAACGGTACTCTTTCCAAACCAACCATAGGCAAGATTATCAACCGCAATGACAAACAAGAGAAAGAAAGCAAGGTAAAGCCCCAGCGAACGCACCCGCGCCTGATAAGAAGAGCGGTAAACAAAGTAACGGCCAAATACAATCAATATAGCAATGGAGGTATATTTCACAAAATAAGCAAGTGTTGCCGTAATAACAAAGCCGTCGCAAATAGCCGGAGTAAAACGGTCAAATACCATCGAATAAATAAATAAAATCGGTATAACCAAACCCACGGCATATAAAATCCAAAGAATACAGCTGAACACCTTTTCCCAAATAGACTGTTTGGGGATGTTTAGAGCCAATTCATGACAAAACAGCTCCGTATCCATACCAACCGCCTGCGAAAAATCTTCACCACGCTGTTGACATTCTATGGCCATACCAACCACATCCGAAAGAAGTTCATCGTAACAGACCTCATTTAAATAACGAGAACCGAAATATTTTTCCATGTGATAAATAATCTTTCGATTTTCTTTGGTCAACTGCTTCATGGATGATTTAAGTTCTTTATTCATCGGGCATCCTCCTTTTCCGAAAGTACATTTTCCACCGCGCCGCAAACTTCCGTCCAGCAATCCACAAAGGATGCAAGATATTTTAAACCATTGGGTGTGATAGAATAATACTTTCTTTTTGGACCGAGCGGAGAAGTTAAAAACTCGGAAGTAATATGCCCCTGTTTTTCAAGACGTAACAATAAGGGATAAATCGTTCCCTCCGCAACATCTTGAAAGCCGTAGATTTTAAGTGAACGCTGGATCTCATAGCCATAGGTCGTTTTTAAACTGATGATCTTTAAAATACAACCTTCCAAAGTGCCGCGAAGCAACTGCGAAAGATCAAAATTCACTTTTTCACTTACCTCCCCACTACCATGTATTACCGAGTACCACTGTATTGTATCACATAGTAGTGATAATGTCAACCGTCAATTTTCGCTGAAGATCAACACGGAAAATCTTTCATACCCTCTTGTGTTTTGTGCAGATTATGATATAATAAAACAAAAACGGAGGTGATGGTGCAGATGCTCAAAAAAGACGGTTTTATCGGTGTATTTGACAGCGGTGTCGGCGGCATTACCGTTCTCGGCGAACTGATGATGCTGATGCCACGGGAAAACTATGTGTATTTCGGCGACTCCCTCCACGCTCCTTACGGAACGAAAAATGTGGAAGAAATTCGCGCATTAACCCTCCGCGCCACCGATGATTTCGTATCCCGCGGCGCCAAAGCATTGGTTGTCGCCTGCAACACAGCCACCTCTGCCGCCGTTAAGATCATGCGGACAAGATATCCAAATCTCCCTATTATCGGCATAGAACCGGCCATCAAACCCGCATCCCTCGTCTGTGATCATCCCACCGTGCTCGTCATGGCTACCCCCGCCACATTAAATCTCGAAAAATTTCATGCCCTTGTTGACCGTTTCAGTGATCGGGCGCATTACATCCCGCTACCCTGCCCCGAATTGGTTACACATATTGAATCGGGTCTATACGAAGGCAAAGTCATCGACGATTATTTGTCCACCCTCTTTGCGCCCTATCAAAACCAACACATCGATGCCGTGGTTTTGGGTTGCACCCACTTTCCCCATGTAGCAGACTCTATTGCCGCCTATTTCGGGAATACCACCGCCGTGATCGACGGTGGTAAAGGTACCGCGTTGGAAACCCGTCGCAGAATCCTCGAAGCCGATCTGCTGGCCGACGAATGTGCATCGGGTAGCTTTTTGATTGAAAATTCTGCAGGTGAAGAAAAAATCAACCTTTGTAAATCCATGCTTGAAACCTATATCTCCAAAATCAAATCAAAAACATCATAAACAGATTGGGTCATTTATGAAAGAATACATTTCCCTATTCATTGCTTTTTTTAAAATCGGTGCCCTTATGTTCGGGGGCGGTCTGTCCATGCTCCCCATTTTGATCCGCGAGATTGTTACCAACCGCCACTGGGCAACCGAGGAAGAACTGCTTGATTACTATGCCTTGGTACAATGTACACCGGGCATCATCGCCGTCAATACAGCCGCCTTCATCGGCTATAAAAAGAAAGGCTTCATCGGTTGTGTGTTGGCATCCGTTGCAGCCGTTATCCCATCCATTATCATCATTTTGCTGATCGCCACCATCTTATCCGGCTTTCTCGAAAATGAATACGTTCTCTACGCCCTCGGCGGCATTCGAACGGCTGTTTGCGCTTTACTCGCAAGCACCGTCTTTACAATGGCAAAAAAGAGCATCATTGACCTCCCGACCGCCCTCATTGCCGTGGTTACGCTATTACTCTTGCTTTTTACCGCCGTCCCCATTATCCTCATCATCATCGCCGCCGCACTGACGGGTGTCATCCTCTGGAAATATCAAAAAGGAGGGCGGTAAGATGGTATATTTGCAACTGTTTTACGAATTCTTTTTGATCGGACTTTTTGCACTCGGCGGAGGGAATGCGGCCATTCCTTTTCTTTTTGATCTAGCAGACAAATACCCATGGTACACGCACACAGAAATGACCAACATGATTGCCATTGCAGAAGCCACCCCGGGGCCGGTCGGTGTCAATATGGCAACCTATGCAGGCTACAATGCCGCAGGATTCCTTGGTGGTATCATCGCTTCTTCAGCTTTGATTCTACCCGGAATCATCATCATTCTTTGCGTTGCCAAAGTTCTCTCTAAATTTTCAGAACATCCCGTTGTCAAGTCAATCTTTCGCGGTATTCGCCCCGCGGTCACTGCGTTGATTGCGTATGCAGTTTGGGGTATTTTTCGCATCACACTGTTTACCGAAGAATTCAAACCCATCATCCCCGCCTTGGTTGTTTTTATCCTTCTTTTCGCTGCCATGCAAATCAAAAAACTCAAATCACTCCATCCCATTTTTTGGTTCGCATTGGCCGCCATTATCGGTATCCTATTTAAAATCGCATAAAAAGACAAAATACTGCAAATTTTAACAAAATCGCTATAAAGACAAACACGATCATCTACAATACAATGTACTCATAAGAAATATACGAGGAGTGTCAGATATGGTTAAGATCGGCGGCGTCAGCTTGGATGTATCTCATCCGAAAGCATTTTCACTTGCTATTCAAAAAGAAAAATTGGATATGCGCTATACCCACAGTTGCAAAATGAGTTTTCGTAACGACGAAGAATTTGCATGGTTTACCAAAACATTCGATGTTATCCCTGTCGAAAAAATTGAAGATATGGTCGATGAAGTGGATGTCGGTTTCATTCAATCCTGCAACTGGCAAAAGCATTTAGACCTTGCCGCCCCCTTTATTTCAAAAGGAAAACCTGTTTTTATCGACAAACCCATTGTCGGAACCGTCCGGGATGCAAAAAAACTCAGAGAACTTGTAGTAAACGGCGCAAAGATCTATGGCGGCTCGGGAATACGCCATGCCCAAGAAATCCGTGATTTTCTTTCTATTCCCGAAGAAACCCGCGGTAAGATCATTTCGATTTACGGTTCAAGCGCCGTCAATGAATTTGATTACGGTATTCATATCGTTGAAGCGATGCAGCAACTTGCAGGATGCAAAGCAAAAACCAATCAATTTATCGCAAAAAACACCGTAGACGGTGTTCCTTGCGAGACATTCTGTATTACCTTTGAAAACGGTATCAACGGTTTTTATACCACACAACTTGCAAAATGGATGCCCTTCGCCATGGTTGTAGTAACCACCACAAAAGTCTATACCTTCGGCCCCAATACCCGCTATTATGAAAACCTCTTAACTGAAGTGCAATCCCAAATCGCTACGGGAAAAAGTAAACTAGCCGACATAGACTCTATTCTCAACTGCTGTGAAATCATGATTTGCGGCAAAAAATCGCGTGATGAAAAAAGCGGCGCCATCGTCTCCATTTCCGATTTGAATGAAAACGATGGATTTGACGGCTATGATTTCGAAGAAAAATATGCCGCCAAAACAGCCCAAGCCCCCAAATCCGTTTACAGCGACTAAACCCAACCTGTTTATAAGCAAAAAGGCAGAGATAACTCTGCCTTTTTTGTTTATTCCCCATTCAATTCATCTACCGACATTCTTCTACTTGTATCGTTTCTCCTGTGACGGCATTGATCTGTACCTCGTAGGCCGCACCTTTTTTGTCGTCCAGATCGATCCCTTCGATCCTAATGGACCAAATACTCTTTTTTTGATATGCAAATAATACGTTATTCCCACTGTCAAACACCGCATTTTGTCGCACATTTTCGGGAGTCTTCTCAATATACCCTTGTTCTTCAAGCAAAGCGCTTACCTCAATTACCGCCAAATCAACTGCCTCGGCTTCGCTGATGCGAATCTTTTCAATTGATCGCTCTTCTTCGGAAATCGATACAAATCCGCTCTCTCCGTAAGCATTGATTTCCACTTTATTTCGCTTTGTAATGACACCTTCTTGATCAGTGAATGTAAAAGTGAAAAGCCATGGCGTGCTTGGCGAGTCGGTAGCCGTTATAGTTGTTTCCCATCCCGACTCACGAAAATCAGTGTCTTCCAAATAAAGTTCCATTGTTGAAACGGCTATTAAAAAAGCCTCACTTACAGTCAGATTTTTTTCATCACTTTCGGGAGAATCGATTAAAACACGGCTAATCAGAAGATTTTCACTATTAAACCAGTAAGAATATCTCTCATCTGTGTAATTGCTCGCTCCGCTCTCCTCACGGGTAGATACATAAGTAAGGGGACCGAATTTTGCTTCCGACTCGATTGCATCCAAACTACGCTTTACGCCCACAGCCGCCTGCAAATCTCGTGTCCGAAAAATATACATACTAAATAAAACCACAGCAATGAGCAGCAAAATGATCACAGTTACAATAAATGCCCTTGATTTCAAATGATTTTGTTCCATCACACCAACACCTACCGTTTTCAAGAATCCAACGAATCAATCACAATATTTCCGTCTCCAAAAACTGCCCCGCTGCCGACATTGGAGGTTTCAAAAGTCGAAGGAAAACTTGCTTGCGCATCAGCCTTTGCCAAATTGAGAGCCGTTAATATGTTATACCCCTCTCTTAAAAACTTAAAAAACATCTCCTCAAAACGGGTGGTTACACGATCGCTGACCGAATTATCAAAACCCACCACCGCGCCTGCCGATAAATTTTCGGCCGTATAGGTCGTCAGACGACCAAATTCAGGACTATATGTATTGGAATAACAACTTCCATAATAGACCAATCGCACTCCACTGAGCCTTCTTGCAGTATCGGCATACGCTTCTTCCAGCGAAACATATTGATCCCCTCGATTTGCTTCCAGCGCACTGATTCGGGTGTCTCCCGCGCACTCAAGTACACCGGGAGTGCCATGACCAATATAGACAAATACCGCCGCGTTTCCCATCACACCAACAATTTCCTCCGCATCGCGGTCATCATCAATTTCGGCGGTATATCCCATGGCAAGCAAATCATTATAAATACTTTCTCCGCCACCGATGCCGAGATTGGTAAAATAAAACACATAAGCACGTCCCAATCCTTGTCCATTAACAACCAAACCGCCTAAAACAAAGATCGCAACTAAAAACGAACACACCAAACAAACGCAAATATTCCGTCTCACCCAATTTCCGCCTTTCCTTGCTTCTTCTTGGTCAATATATAATCAAATGAGGAAAAATATACCAAAAAGAAAAACGCCTCCTGTAAAAACAGGAGGCGCAAAGAAGAACAAATTCTTAATAATTTTCAGCTTTAATTTCGAAATAGCTCTGAGGATGAGCGCAAACGGGGCAAACCTTGGGAGCTTTTTTACCCATAACGAGATGTCCGCAGTTGCGGCAAACCCACATAATTTCTTCGGTCTTTTCAAACACTTTGTTGAGTTCAACATTGGAAAGGAGAGCGCGGTAACGTTCTTCGTGGGATTTTTCAATTTTAGCAACACCGCGGAATTGGGCAGCCAAAGCAACAAATCCTTCTTCCTCGGCTTCTTTGGCGAAACGATCGTACATATCGGTCCATTCATAGTTTTCGCCTGCAGCGGCAGCAGCAAGATTTTCGGCAGTCGTGCCAAGTTCGCCAAGTGCCTTAAACCAAAGCTTTGCATGTTCTTTTTCATTTTGAGCAGTTTCTTCAAAAATAGCGGCGATCTGCTCGTAGCCTTCTTTTTTTGCAGCGGAAGCAAAATAAGAGTACTTATTTCTTGCTTGCGATTCACCTGCAAAAGCTTCCATCAAATTTCTCTCGGTTTTAGATCCTTTCAGTTCCATGGCAATCCCTTTCTGCAATTCATAAGATTTACTTGCTCATACACTTCGGTTTATTGCCGAGCATACTGCACAAGCTAACTTGCTTTTCTTATAGTATTATACAAAAAACCCAAATCCATTACTGTGACTTAGTCACAAAACTATGTTTTTTAGTATGATTTTTTTTAATATCGGTTGACATTTATGGATAAATCCAATAGAATAAATGCAAACAAAGCCCAAGAGACGAGGTGTACAAATGTTTCATATTTATAAAGTAATTTCCGATCCGGTTATTGATTTTGCCGCTGAAGAACTTAAAAAATATTTACGCATGATGATGCCGCGTGCAGGTGAAATCAAAATTTCTCTTGACCCCAACGCAAAAGATGGCTTTCGATTGGGAACACTGCAAAGCTTCGGTTTAGATGCAAGCGAAGCAGACGATCCTCGACTCGACGATATTCTCCACATCGATACAGATGAAAACGGAGGCATCATCGGCGGTAGTAATACCCGCAGCGTCCTCCTGTCTGTCTATCGCTTTTTACGAGAAAACGGCTGTCGATTCCTCTTCCCTGGTGTCGACGGTGAATATATCCCCATGAAACCAATCTCCCCTGTGAAATATCACAAAATGGCCGATCATCGTTATCGTGGTCAATGCAACGAGGGAGCAGAATTCCAGCAAAGCATGATCGATGCGATTGATTTCACTCCAAAGATCGGTCTCAATACCTTTATGCTTGAATTCGACAATCCCTATATTTATTATAGTTGGTACTATGAACACCTTGAAAATCTCCATCGCGAGCCCGAGTATCTGCATGAAGATACCGTACTCCAATGGAAGCGCCAATGCGAGGTAGAAATTGCCAAACGCGGTCTCTTGCTCCACGACATGGGACATGGATGGACTTCCGACCCATACGGCGTCGACAGCAAAACCCGCCACAAAGACACTACCGATTATCCCGAAGAAATTTCCCGTCATTTCGCCATGCTCAATGGCAAACGAGTTCTTGCATACAACTCCCCTATCCAGACCAATGTATGTATGTCAAACCCCGAAACGAGAAAAATCCTTGTTGATGCCGTTGCGGAATACGCCGAAAAGCAAAACAACGTTGATTTTCTCCATGTTTGGCTGTCCGACGGTAGAAATGTCCATTGCGAATGTCCCGAATGTCAAAAGAAAGATACCTCCGATTGGTATATGATCCTCCTAAATGAGATTGATGCAGAACTTGAAAAACGCAATCTCGACACCCACCTCGTTTTTATTGTCTACAACGATACCTTCTGGCCTCCCATTGTGGAAAGACTTAATAATCCCAAGCGTTTTTCCATGCTTTTCGCGCCCGGTTCCCGTCTCTACACACAGGATTACGGCCAAGACGCCCGACCCGACCTCGTTACCCCCTACAACCGTAATCATTGCCAATTCCCCAAAGGCATGGGCGAATCGCTTGGCTATCTGCAAAAATGGAAAGAAACTTTTTCGGGCGACTGCTTCTGCTACGAATATCACTTCTACCGCCACCAGACCTATGATTACAGCGGTCTGACGCTGGCCAAACTTGTCCACAATGACATCAAAAACCTCAAAAAGCACGGTTTGTTAGGCATCATTGAAGATGGTTCGCAGCGCAGCTTTTTCCCCACAGGTTTTCCCTTCTTCGTATATGCCGAAACTCTCTTTGACGTCAACGCATCTTATGACAGTCTGGTCGAGGATTATTTCTCCCATGCATTCGGAGAAAGTTGGAAAGTGGTACTCGATTACTTAAAACAGATCGAAAAGCTGATTCCTCAGCCTTATCTTGAAATGCAAATGAGCGCCGATGCCGAAAAAGGACCTTATTATAATCCGGAGGTATCCCGCACCGCCGCGCAAGTTCCCGATGTTGTCAACGCATTTTTACCCGTGATCGAAAAAAACAAGTGTCAGAGAATGCGCGCCTCCACGGTATCATGGCGTCTTTTGAAATACCACACCGAATACGTCCTCGGTGCTTCCCGCGCCATCGAACGATTGGCAGTGGGCGATCTGGAAAAGGGTGCGAATTTCGCCGCAGAGCTTTATTACAATTTCGGAAAATATGAAGCTGAAATCCAAACCTGCTTCGACCATTATATGTGGTTTAGATTCTTTAGAGGAACCTTTAAATTTAACAGCGATCGCCAAACCATCTCGAACCTTCTGGAAATCTGATATTGATTCTATTTCATGTATACACAAAAACGGAAAGCATACAAATGCTTTCCGTTTTTCTTCATTCTTTAATACGTTTCACATCGCCTTTGGGCGGCAATCCTTCACGAAATGCCTGCATTATATCCCTAATCTGCTGAGGGGTTTCGGTTGTAAACATGAAATGAATCCCCCCACCCACTTTTTTCAGATTTGCTTTTTTATCCAGCATATATATCGGAACACTGTTTAAAAGAAGATCGCGGCCAAAAGAAGAAACAATGGGAAATGTCACATCGCGCCGATCGGTCAACGATGCAGCTCCAACCACTTTTTCCAGCGTCATCAAGGGAAGTCTTCCGTAAACAATGGTGGATTTTGCAAAATGCAAATCTCGAATCTGCGGCAATGTCAACTCGGGTGACAATATCACATCTTCCAACGCGGAATAAACAGCCGCTCCACCTGCATTGGTAATATTCAAACGATAATCTCCATGTAAACTGCAAGGATATTTTCTCAAATCATCGATTTGCGAAATATGAGTAACCAATATGTGCTTTGCACCGTCATCAATCGCCTTTTCCACCATGGAATATACCTTCTCTTTTTCGCTATCGAGCACGGGATATGGCATAATAAAAGCGTTAGCAGGAGATTGAAACACTTCAAGCGGCAGATAGCGAATGTCAAAATCGTCACAATCCATCATTTGCGCAGGTGAAAGATATCGCGCGCTTTTTATAAACCGTTCTTTGGTTGCAGGCCTATTTAAGGTGGGATTTTCGGGTAAACAAGACTTCCTTTTAGGGGTTTTTATGGGTAATTTAGGGGTGATTTTTTGGGTTTTTCGGGTTAAAATCACTTGATTTTTGTCTTCTTCCCGACGAATTCCAAGCATTGCAGAAGTCTTTTTGCCGGCAAAATAACCATCGGTAAATCCGCTGCGAGAAAAGAGCGATGCCAAATATTGCATCTCCTCATTGGTCGCATCACGGCGTTCATCAATCAATTTTCTGTAAATCGCTGTAACCCCTTGTACATATGCAGGAGGTTTCATTCTCCCCTCAATCTTTAAAGAAGCAACACCGATATCGAGTATTTCTTTCATGTGCTGCGCAAGACACATATCTTTCAAGCTTAAAGGGTAAGCACCATTATACGGCAAGCGGCATGGCTGGGCACACAGTCCTCGATTACCGCTTCGGCCACCGATCACAGAACTCATCAGACATTGCCCCGAATGACAGACACACATCGCGCCATGTACAAAAATTTCAATTTCAATGGGCGAGATTTTGACCATTGAAATGATATTTTCTTTTGTCAACTCTCTTGCGGCAACCATGCGGGTAAATCCCAAGCGTTCAAAGGCTACACCCGCATCACCGTTATGGGCGCAGGCTTGGGTGCTGGCGTGAAGCGGAAGATCGGGAAAATACCGATGTATGGCAGTAGAAAGCCCCAGATCTGCGGTAATCAAGCCATCTACACCACTCATATACAATGACTCGACATAGCGCAAGGCGGGTAAAATCTCTCGATCGGAAAGCAGTGTGTTTAAAGTAATATACACGGATACACCTGCATCATGGCAAAAATCCACTGCTTTTTCAATCTCCTGCATAGTGAAATTTTTTGCATTCATACGGGCGTGAAATGCAGGGCCGCCCAAATAAACGGCATCTGCACCCGCGCGAACCGCAGCTTGCAGGGCTTCAGGCGATCCGCAGGGGGAAAGCAATTCGGGTTTCTTCATATTTCTCCAAAGAAAACGGGCTGAAAGAACAGCCCGTTTTCAAAAAAACATTATTTCTTGTAAGCGTTCCAAACTTTGAGGATGGCCTTAGAAACCAAATCGATATATTCGGGAGTATCCCAAGCTTCAGAAGCTTCGAGACGCAGAATGTTTTTCATGCTTTCTGCGCAGTTGGGAAGGTCATCCATGGTGTAGAACTTGTTCTTATCGCCCTTATATTCGGGAGCGGCCCAAGGATAACCACTGTCACCAAATACTTTGCGACGAGTATACCACTGATAGGTATAGGGATTTGCAACGTATGCACCGACCGCGTTCAAACCTTCAGCTTTCAAAGCAGCAATGAAAGTATTTTTGTCGCAGGTAACGGTGGATTCATCAAAGAATGTGCAAACAAACCAATAGGAAGGACGCGAACCATCGGGAACGGGCGCAAAACGAAGAGCCTTCACTTCGGAAATTTTCTCACGGATCGAATTGACATAGTGGTTTCTGCGTGCAGCAATGGATTCCATCTTCTGAATCTGAACACGGCAAATGGCAGCATGCATTTCATCCATGTTATAGTTTAAGGAAGCCACAACGTTACCGTTGGCACCGGGCACACCAAAAGGTTTGCCACGGTCAGAAGCATGACGTGCGCGGAGGTAGGTATTGTAATCTTTGGTGAATACAAGACCGCCCTGACCACCTGCACAGGTATGCTTACCAAACATCATAGAGAAAGCGGCGCAATCACCAAAGGTACCGACCATCTTACCATTAATGGTAGCACCATGTGCCTGAGCACAGTCTTCTACAACTTTAATGCCGCGGCTATGCGCAAATTCAACAATGGCTTCAATATCGGCAGGTTCGCCGGAAATGTGCGGAACAACGATAGCAGATGTCCAAGGAGTGACACGTTCCTTGATGCTGTCAAGGCTGATGTTAAAGGAATTGGGCTTAGAGTCAGCAATAATCGGAATACAGTTCATCATGGTGATGGGCATGATTCCGCCGGGATCGGTGATAGGACCGACAATTACTTCGGTAAAGGGTTGAATATCAATCGCGCGGAGGGCAACATAAACAGCAGTGGTACCGCCGTTAACAGCGTCTGCATAGCCACCACCGAGCATTTGAGCAAATTCAGCGCAAAGAGAATCTTCTTCTACGCCGCCGTAACCGGGGGCAACGCCTGCAGCAATCGCCTTATCGATAACACGGTTGCAAGCATCTTTTTCTTCTTGTCCAAAATGTCCACGCGGGGGAAACGGTTTAGTAATGGTTTTTTCGCCGCCATTTATCGCCAAAGCGGACAAAGCATTCTGTGACATATTTATCCTCCTCAATATCCCGTTAGATACGGGTTATACGCCTAAAGTATACCATACAAAAAAGTCAAAGTCAACCAAAATACCGTGAATTTTAAACATTATTCACACTTTTGTTTTGTGAATTAACGCCAAATTTCCAAAAGCGATAAACACAAAAACAAGCAACCGATAAAACCAATAAAACAACGCCGGTATATAAAATATCCATAAACAGACCACTGCCAATAAAGGCGATAAAATCACGCACATACTTTGGATTGATGGACAACCGATAGAGAAAATCGGACATCCCCAAATAAATTCCCAAAGGCAAAAGAATCAGTGCACTGGGAAAAATCGCGTTATACATCATATAGAAAAATGTATTGCGCCGCTCTTTCCAAAAAAGCCACCACAAAAAGCCACACCCAAATATAAAGATCGCCCCGCAAAAAACGGCCGCAATAATCAAAAACTGCAAAATACCCGCGCGGTAAAAACCAAAATATTCAAGCAACGCATTGTTACAAACGGCAGTATATTCTTCAGCAAAGAGCGCGGTTGTCTCTCCCATACTCTCTTTAACTTCATCCAGATGCTCTACTTGGATTCTTTCGGCATAAGCAATCAAATGCTCTGCCATAGCTTTTTCCATTCGTTCGGTTGAAAATTCTCCCTTTCCGTATGCTTGGGCAATGGCGTTTTCAATGTCAGGAATCATATCAAATTTCGCAAAGAAATCCTCCATGACATCAACGGGAATATTGGCTTCCTCCGGATCGTCCGATGGCATTGCAAGCATTAAAAATTGCTTTTGTATCTCATCCCGTGTTCCCTCGATATAAGAAACCTTTTCGGCTCCGCGCAAAGCATAATCGTAGCTAAAGACGGTGTGGAAAGATAAAACTGCAACAAGAAATCCTACACAACCAATAGATATGATGAAAGAAACCACCCATCCAATGATGTTGTTTTTTGTTTTTATTTGCATTGAAACAGCCTCCGACTTTCTAAGTCAAACAATGGTCTTCTGTCTACGATTCAGTAGAATTCGACGAGGGAATCTGATCAAGCGAATCTACCACGGTAGGCCCCGCAATTTTTTCCGCATACACAAAATAGCGACGTTTTGTCAAACGAAGTGTTGTAAAAGGATAACAAGTATATAAAATCAATTCCTCTTTCTGATTATCCAAATGCTGTGCGGCGCGATCATCTCGCGATGCAATCTTTGTTTCATATACTCTATAATAATAAACGCCGTAATTGGTTGTAATGGTGATTATATCACCCACGACGTATTTTTTCAAATTCTTAAAATAACTGTTGTTATGCCCTCCCAATAAAATGGGACGACCAAATCCCGGCGGCATACTCCCCATAGACTGGCCTGCGCCTTTATTAAGGGCAGAATTCCCATCCGAAAAAAAGACCTTGACCTTACGACCATAAATATCGATCATGGCATAATGCTCATTATAAGACGGATAGGAAACATATTCCGACAAAATATACGTAGCAGGATATTCTACCAAACCAAGCTCTTGTTTGTATCCCTTATTTTTATCACTTGAACTGCTCGATGAACTGCTCGATGAACCACTTGATGTGTCTTTATCAGGTTTTGGATCTTTTACAGGATCATTCCCATCGGTGCTTTCGGTGTTATTCACCGTTTCATCTTCTGTGTTTTCATTGCCCCCATCGGGCAAAACATCGGGTTGTTGTAAATCTTCCTCAGGAATAATATACGGCATATCATCAAAATTTGTATTTTCATTAAACCCCTGCTTGTGTTCCGAGTCGGTATTCTCGCCTGCTTTATCTTCCGAAGCGATAAACAACGATCCTGCAGACAAAATAGGGCCAAGTTGCGGCCAAATAACCAGCATAAAAAGGGTGACCAACAACATGACCGAAGCACAAGGCAAAACAATGGGTATTAAATTTTTAAGAAAATTGATGATTTTATTCATATTACACCACTATTTCTTTGAAAAAATATGCGGGCATGAATGATCATACCCGCATACTAAACTCAATGGAATAATTAAACAAAACGATTAGGCTGCGGCAGCAACTTTCGCTTTTTTGGCAATCACGACGCAGAGGCCGAGAGCAGCAACAACAGAAAGAGCAGCAACAACAATGGTGGTCACGCTGACGGAAGAACCGGTAGCACGAACTTCGGTGACATCCATGGATTCCATAACGGGAGCGCCGTTAGCATCTTTAAGGGTGACCACTTGGGTGTTGGCATTGAATTCAGCGTTCAGACCGATAGCGGCAGCAGCATCTTTGATGTTTTCGAGAACAGCAGAGGTGGTGCTGGAAGACATATCGTTGTAAGCAAGTTCGCCACCTGCAACGATGGCAGCTTTACTGGCAGCGATTTCAGCCAAAATAGTATTGGCCTGATCTTCGGTCAAGGAAACACCGTCTTGTCTAAAGTAGTTTTCAACATAGTTGAAGTAAGCAGAAGGAATGATCATTTCAATGTCACCAATGGAAACTTTTTCCTTCAATTCGTCCATGATGGCCTGTTCGTATTCGTTCAGGTCGCCGGCTGCAACAACAGTCATGACGGACAATGCAATCAACATGATTGCGCAAAGTGCGAGAGAAAGAACTTTTTTCATGGGGAACCTCCTAATAAAATTTTCTTATTTAATTTATTTTACGCGAAATCGCGTGAAATACTTTGTCAAGAATTGCGATAGGAACTGTATTTACTGTACCTTCCATGTTTGCCGTATTTACCATAGCGGCTATAACGATTACCATCATCGTCGGTAATTGTGTCATTCAATACAACACCGATGAGATTGGCTTCTACAAAAGCAAGAGAATTAACGGCCTTTTCAAGCTCATTGTAGGTCGAAACCATTTGACGGACAACCAACACAACACCATCAGACTGCTTTGCAAGAGGAAGCGCATCCGAAACAACATTGAGCGGCGGTGTATCGATGAAAATATAATCATACACTTTGGAAAGCTGATCAAGCATTTGCATCATGGCTTCACTTGTAACCATTTCAGCGGGGTTGGCCACTCTGTCTCCCGCACAAAGAACATCAAGATTTTTGTACTTTGTGTGGCGGATTGCATCGGCCAAGGAAGACATGCGCCCCAAAACATTGGAAACACCGGGCGATGCCTCAAAACCAAAAACTGAATGAACACGGGGCTTACGCAAATCGGTATCAATAAGTAACACGCGGTTTTCAGTCTGCGCCATAGAGATGGAAAGATTGACAGTCGTGGTCGTTTTACCTTCACTGGGAGCAGGACTGGAAAAAAGGATCCGTTTGCAACCATCCTTCAATACCGAAAAGGTTAAATTGGTTCGGATGGAACGGTACGCCTCGCGTGCATAAAAAGCATTTTCTTTTTCAAAGACATTAGATTCAACGGGAGAAAACGTCTCCAACTTATTGTTACGCATTATTTGTCACTTCCTTTCAGTTTTTTGTCAACCGAAAAGGAGGGGACCGATCCCAATACGGGGATTTTGAGGTTGGTTGTAATAACCTTTTCGTTTTTAATTCGAGTGTCCAAAGCCTCGCGAACAACAAAGACAGCACACATCAATACAGCAATGATAATAAAACCCTTGATTCCCTGCGTAAAAGGATTGGTAACCGATTTTTTCGGGCCTGCAGGTTCACCGATTGCTTTGTTGCCGTTTCCGTGTCCGCATTGCTTCAAATATTGCGGGACATACTTTGCGATGGCTTCGGAAAGGACCTTTGAATCTGCATTGGAAGAAGCGGCAATCTTCGCATGGAAGTTGGCAACCTCTTCATCGGGTTGCGAGAAAGTGACCATTTTCTGCAATGTCTGTTTAGTGTATTTATTCTCACCCAACGCCTTAACGGCAGAATCCTGCGCCACCAAAGCAAAGAAAGTTTCGGTATCAAGCAAATCAATCTGTGTGGGAATAACCGTTACCAAATAGGTGTGAATTGCATAGGATGTGCCAGTAACCGTTTCGGGGGGAAGCACATCAACCGTTGTGTTTGAAAAAGTCACCTCATAAGAATAAGAGGTCTCCACGTTTGCGGAAAAATAAGCAAAAACAACAACAAACACAAACACACTCACCAAAAGAATGGGCAGTACATGTCTTAAAATTGCAAGTCCGCAATCCTTTAACGTAATTTCCATATGAAAACATACTCTCCTAAATGCAAGTCTATTTTGAATTTTAATCTTTCGAATGTTCAACTTCTGGATATTAAATTTCCGCATATCGGGCTACTTTACATACCTTTCCACTAAGGAACACATGAGATCAAACTTCGACTCCATACTTTTGGCAAGGTGAATTTGATTACGCGCCCTATCAAGATTTTGTCCCGAACGGTGAATTCTAAAGTATTTATCGCCCATAATATAATCAGCCAAAAAGCGGGAAGCCAATTCAATGGTAATAACCAGTGCACCCCAAGGCATAGATGCAAGCTCGGCAGAGGTGAAAAAGCCTGACGACTCACCGATAAAACCGCGCGCAAATGCTTCAAAACGATTCAAATCAAGATATACTTTCGAAAGGTCGGTTTCATCTTCGGCTACAGAACTTGCAGCAAAACGAACGGCATCACCAAAATCAAATGCGGCAAGACCGGGCATTACGGTATCCAAGTCTATGACACACAAATCCTCGTGTGTTTCCAAATCGATCAAAACATTGTTGCATTTTGTATCGTTGTGGGTTACACGGAGAGGAATTTCTCCGTTTTCGAGCATATTGACCAACTTGGCGGCGACACCCTTGCGATCGCGGAAGAAAGCTATTTCTTCGGTGACTTCCTTTACACGTCCCAACGGATCCGACGCTATCGCCTCTTCCAGTTGACGAAGACGAAGCGGCGTATTATGGAAATTGGGAATCGTCTCATACAGTTCTCGCATCGGGAAATCCGAAAGCCAACGCTGAAAACTGCCAAAAGCACAACCGGTGCGGTAAAGAAGATCGAGAGTGTCGGCAAAATCATAGGTACGAGCGCCATCAATAAAGACATAGGAACGCCAAAACGAACCATGCTCATCAATATAATAATTATCTCCGCTTTGTGTCTTAAAAAACTCCATGACACGCCGTTCGGGATTGATGCCCGCCGCAATCATTCGATCGCGGATGTGGCTTGTCACTTTTTCGATATTTTGCATAATCAAAGTCGGTTCGCTGAAAACAAACGTATTGACCGACTGCAAAATAACACTGTACGGACCGTTCTTCCCTAAAAGGTCAATCCGATAAGTTCCGTTGATATGGCCATTTTCCAAGACTGTTTCCTTAGCAACACGGTCGTTAATTCCAAATTTAGACAACAAACCGACGCTGATAAAACCGCTATTACGGTTCATTGGGATACCCCCCTTCGCTGTAATGCATTACGAAAAGGCAATATAAACGCAATTCCTTTTTATATTTATATTATAACGCAAAATATAAAATAAATCAAGGTCTAATTTTATCATTCCGCCACTTTTTTCAAACAATTTACGATTTGCACAACATTCTTTTTGATTTTTGTGCATATTTTATATACCATCCCCCACAACATATCTTGCAAAAGACAAGACATTATGTTACAATATATGCATTCAAACCATTTTTTGAAAGGAAGTCCTTATGATCGAATTCATCAAAGTTATCGTCCTCGGTATCATTGAAGGCATCACCGAATTTTTACCGATCAGTTCAACCGGCCATTTGATTATCGCACACGAATTTTTCGGCACGGATACGTCGTCCGCCTTTTATGAAATGTTTGATGTAGTCATCCAACTCGGCGCTATTTTTGCCGTTATTTTCCTATATTTTAACAAGCTAAATCCATTCGCCCCCTCCAAAAGTTCGGTGCAAAAAAAAGAAACCTGGCATATTTGGTTTCGCGTATTCATCGCCTGCCTTCCCGCCGGAATCATCGGCGTTTTGTTTGACGATTGGATGGATGAACACTTCTTCAACTTCCCCACCGTCATCTGCACCCTCTTTATATACGGCGTTTTATTTATACTCATAGAAAACCAAAACAAAACGAAAACTCCTGCCATCCGCTCTTTTTCCGAGCTATCATACAAAACCGCCTTTATCATAGGTATCATCCAATGTCTTTCCATTATCCCCGGCACATCCCGTTCAGGTTCTACCATTTTGGCGGCTATTTTAATCGGTTGTTCCAGAGAACTCGCGGCTGAATTCTCCTTCTTTCTCGCCATCCCCGTCATGTTCGGTGCTTCCGCTATTAAGCTTCTTGATTTCGGCCTTAATTTCACCTCCACCGAACTTTGGCTCCTCCTCACAGGCTCGGTTATCTCTTTTGCGGTTTCACTCCTTGCCATTCGTTTCCTGCTCGGATTTGTAAAAAAACATGATTTTCGTTCTTTCGGTATTTACCGCATCATTCTTGCAGCCATTCTCCTTGTTTATTATCTCCTCAAATAGACAAATTACATACAAACGGCATACAAAAAGCGTCACGCATTGTGACGCTTTTTGTCGTATATACAGTTTATAAACCGAGACGCAATTTTAACAGATCCTGCATGGAATAAAGACCGGGGTTCTGATCCTTAACAAACACCGCCGCTTTTACAGCACCCTCAGCAAAAACCCGACGGGAAGTAGCGCTGTGAGAAAGGGTAACCACTTCGTCCTGTCCTGCAAAAATCACTTCGTGCTCACCGACGATATTTCCACCGCGAACAGCATGCAAACCGATCTCTTTTTTACCGCGTTTTTCACGGCGATCGTGACGGTCGTATACATATTCACAGGGCTGCTCGAGAGCATCGTTGATGGCATCGGCAAGAAGATATGCGGTTCCGCTGGGAGCATCCAGTTTCTGATTGTGATGCTTTTCAATCAGTTCAATATCAAAATCATTCTCCAAAACAGAAGCCGCCTGCTTACACAAAAGCATCAAAAGATTGATACCAAGCGACATATTGGCCGAGAAGAAGACGGGCACCTCGGAAGAAGCGGCTGTGATCAGTTCTTTTTCGTCGGGTGTGTGACCCGTGGTGCATATCACAACGGGCATACGATTCATCTTAGCCATGCGCAGGACAGAAAAGACAGCGCTATGATGGGAAAAGTCGATCAAAACATCTGCTTTTTCCTTGACCGCAAAAATATCGGTATACACAGGGAATCCCAAATCATCGGCAGTGTTTATATCGACACCCGCAACGACACGGACACCCTCTGTTTCATTCACGAGCGAAGCAATCATTCGCCCCATTTTCCCCAAGCAACCTGACAGTAAAATATTCACCATATCGCAGTCCCCGCTTAAATACAGATTTGCAACGCCTTCATAAGACGGACACGAGTAGCCTCTTCCATCTCGCAAAGGGGCAGACGCATTTCTTCAGTGCAATACCCCATAGCCGCCATAGCAGTTTTAACGGGGATGGGATTGACCTCGCAAAAGAGAGCATGGATCAAATCCATGTAGCGAAGTTGGAGTGTACGAGCACGGACAAGATCACCATCAAGAAGCGCACGGCACATTTCGTGGGTCTCGGCGGGAACTACATTGGAAAGCACCGAGATAACACCCTTGGCACCGACAGCCATCAAAGAAACGATCTCATCATCGTTACCTGAATACATATCGATAGAATCGCCGCACAGCGCCAAAGTTGTAGCGGCGGCCGCAGCATCGCCGTTTGCCTCTTTGATCGCAACGATGTTTTCGTGTTCAGCCAATTTCACATAGGTTTCCGGCTTGATGTTCACACCGGTACGAGAGGGAACATTATAAACGATCACGGGAGCGGTGCTAGCATCGGCAATCGCATTGTAATGGCGCACCAAGCCCTTGGGGGTGGATTTGTTGTAATAAGGGGTAACGATCAAAACGCCGTCAACACCCTCGGATGCTGCAAAGCGAGAGAGTTCAACCGCATAAGACGTTTCATTGCTTCCCGTACCCGCAATTACGGGCACGCGACCCGCTACACGGGTAACGCAGTCGGAAATCAATTCTCTGTGCTCCAAGTCGGTCAAAGTGGAAGATTCACCCGTGGTACCGCAAACAACCAATGCATCGATACCTGCGGCAATCTGATCCTCTATAATCTTGTCGAACGCCTTATAATCTATGTGCCCATCTCTGAACGGGGTAATCAAAGCGGTAGCCGCACCTTCAAAAATCGTCTTTTTTTTCATTGTAAGCTTCCCTTTCTGTATTATCTGTCTGCTCCAGTATATGCAAAGTAAGATCAAACGCCCATTTTTCGACCGAAGCACCGAGATTTTTATAAATTATCGTTGAAAACCTTGCAAAAACAAACTATTTGCGTTAGAATATCAAGTATAGGTATTGTATCACCTTTTTATCGCTCCGTCAAGCCATTTTATCCCGAAAAGGAAAAAATCCCATGAATAACGAGTTATGCACAAAACGCTCTTCATATTTTTATGACCTCCCCCCCGAACTGATTGCCCAAACGCCCGCAGAGCCTCGGGATCATTCGCGTCTGCTTATATGCAAAAAAAAACTGCCGCTGAGCGAAGGTTTATTCTCTGCCCTTCCCTCTCTGTTAAAAGCAGGAGATGTTTTGGTCTTGAATGAAACGCGGGTCATCCCCGCGCGACTTTTCGCCGTTACCCACGATGGTGACGGAAACGAAAAGCCTCTGGAAATTCTTCTTCTCCGTCAACAAGCCCAGGATGTATGGGAGGTTTTGACAAAACCGGGCAAGCGAGCAAAGTGTGGCCAGACCTTTAGGATCGGTGATGCATTGAGCGGCACAGTTTTGGAAATCACCGACGGCGGAAATCGCCTCGTTCGTTTTGACTACGATCACAGCGAGCCGTTCTTTTCGTTGCTCGATAAACTCGGAAACACCCCTCTCCCCCCTTATATCACAAAAAAGTGCGAGGATACCTCTCGTTATCAAACCGTCTATGCCCGTCATGACGGTTCAGCCGCAGCACCAACCGCCGGTCTCCATTTCACCCCCGCCTTGTTGGATGCCATCCGTAACATGGGCGTCATCATCGCGCCCGTTACATTGCATGTCGGTTTGGGCACATTCCGTCCCGTAAAAGAAGAGGATATCACAAAACATCTGATGCACAACGAATTTTTCTCGGTTCCGAAAGAAACCGCCGATCAGGTTAACCTTGCAAAAGCTGAGGGTAGGCGTGTCATCGCGGTCGGTACAACCTCACTGCGCACTCTGGAAGGAGCCTCGGATGAAAACGGCACGCTCTTGAGCGGCGACGGAAACACTTCCATCTTCATCTATCCGGGCTACCGCTTTAAAATCCCCGATGGGTTAATCACCAACTTCCATCTGCCCGAAAGCACCCTTATCATGTTGGTTTCCGCCTTTATGGGATATGATGAAACCATGGCGGCCTATCGTTATGCAGTGGACAATCGTTTCCGCTTTTTCTCCTTCGGTGATGCTATGTTCATCGAAAGAAAGGATATGCAGTGAAAATACCTTTTGATTGTTTGGTCATCGGCGGCCCGACAGCATCGGGAAAAACCGCTCTTTCCCTTGCCATTGCAAAACGTTTCGGCGGTGAGATCGTTTCCGCCGATTCCATGCAGATATATCGCGGCATGAACATCGGTACGGCCAAACCCACCCCAAGTGAAACCGAGGGTATCCCTCACCACTTGATCGACATTCTCGATATCACCCAGCCGTTTTCAGCGGCCGCCTATCAAGAAGCGGCCAACCGAACCATTCGTGACGTACTCTCTCGCGGCAAGTTCCCCATTGTCGTTGGCGGAACAGGACTTTACATCGATGCACTCATTCAAAACACCGATTTCGGCCGCTACACCCCCACGCAAGGTTTGAGGGAAAAGTTACAACAGCAAGCCGAACAAGAGGGGGCCGAAGCAATGCTTGCAAAACTTTTTTCGGTCGATCCGGAGACGGCTCAAAAGCTCCACCCTTCCAACATTCGCCGTATTATTCGAGCGCTGGAAGTATATGAAGAAACAGGTACCCCCATCAGCAAACTGCAATCCGACTCTCATCATACCCCGCCGCCTTTTTCCTACCGCTTGATCGTGACGGTTTTCGAGGACCGTCAAAAGCTGTACGACCGCATCAACAGGCGCGTCGATCAAATGGTCAAAGACGGCTTGATGAAAGAGACCGAATCCTTACTGCAATCGGGGCTCGCCGATAATCCCACCGCAAGTCAAGCTATAGGTTACAAAGAGTTTATTTCTTATTTTGAAGGCACCATGACACAAGAAGAAGCGGTAGATATTTTGAAAACACGCTCAAGACAATATGCAAAACGTCAGATCACCTGGTTCAAACGCTACAATCAAGCTGTTTTTCTGCCCATGGATAACGGGCTTCCCGATGATAATGAATTGAATGAATTGTTATACAAGGAGGAGGTGCAAAAATGAAATCCAAGAAAATACTTCAGCGCATTTTGGCTTTCGTTGTGCCCTTTCTCGTAGTCTTTTATCTTTTGATGCAACTCTCTTCCCGCTTCAATACGGGTATGACCACCGAATACGTTTTCAAAACAGAGATGGAAGATATTGTGGATGCATCGGCCTATCTGATGCGTAGCGAAACACTCTTAACCACCGACGAATCGGGTATCTTTTACAACTTGGTCGATGAGGGTGAGAAGGTTTCGGTAAAGCAACCGATTGTAGCCGTCTATACCGATTCCCCCGATGTCAACATTCAGAATCGCATTCGTGCCATCGAAGAAAAAATCCGAACATTAGAAGCCAGCACCGTTGACACATCGTATTTAATCTCCGATATCGGCGCTTTGGATCAATCCATTTACAACAGTATTTTGGAAATAAAGCAAAATTTGCTTGCCGGCAAAACTTTACTTGCTCTGCAAAAGCGTTCTTCCCTTTTGACTTTGATGAACAAGCGGCAGTTGATGGTCAATGAGGTTGCGGGGTTCGATGCGCAAATTGCCGCGTTAAAAGAAGAAAAAGAGGCGCTTTACAACTCTCTCTCATCCCCCAAAGAACCTGTTTGTGCCACCGTTCCCGGTTATTTTTCTTCCCGGATCGACGGATATGAAACAATCTTCACCCCCTCTTTGATTGACACACTTACAGTCTCGGGTTTTTATGAGGCGCTCAATGAAAAAGTCACCGCCGACGGAGCTGTTGGAAAGATCATAACGGATTACACATGGTACGTTGTTTGTCCTCTTTCCAAAGAAGAATGCTTCAATTTTACCGAAAACAAATATTATTCGGTCATATTCCCCTATTCCGACAGCATTTCCATTCGGGGCAAACTGCTAAAAAAAATTGCCGAATCGGGTCAAAACGAACAGCTTTTGGTTTTTGAAATGACCGAAATGCCCATCGATTTCGATTACACGCGGGCTCAAAGCGTTCAGCTCAGACGCGCCGTCCATGAAGGATACCGCATATCCAAAGATGCCGTTCGTTACATCCAAGGAAAAGAGGGTGTTTACATCTTAAACGGCAGCACCGTCACCTTCCGTACCATTGAGCGTTTGTATGAATCCGGTGGTTATTACATCGTCAAAGCCGTGTCGGAAGAAGATGAAAATTACGCCACTTCCCTCCATCTGCACGATACCGTGCTGATTGGCGGCAAGGATCTTTTTGAGGGAAAAACCATTACATAAGCAAGGTGAATAGATATGATGACCAATCAGCAGAAAGAGAACATTCAAAACAACATTGCCCGCATACGCGAGGATTTGAAAATAACGGCCGTCAATCCCGACATTGTTTTACTTGCGGCCACCAAAACACGCACCCCCGAGGAAATCAACTTTGCCATCGATTGCGGCTTGACCCACATCGGTGAAAACCGTGTGCAGGAACTTCTTGAGAAGTATGACAAGATCAATACCGATCGCGTGCAAGTCCATTTCATCGGACATTTACAAACCAACAAAGTCAAATACATTGTCGACAAGGTTGACATGATCCAATCGGTAGATTCCTATGAGCTTGCATCCGAAATTTCAAAGCGCGCGCTTGCAAAAGGAAAACGAATGGATATTTTGGTCGAGTTGAATCTGGCCGCTGAAGAAACCAAATCGGGAATCCGTCCCGAGGACACTCTTGATTTCATCCAAAAAATCAGTCCTTTAGAGGGAATTTCCGTCAAAGGTTTGATGGCAATCCCCCCTATTTGTACCGATTCTGCACGACAACTTGAATTTTTCCAAAAAATATTTGAAATTTTTATTGACATATCGAGCAAAAACATAGATAATAGTAATATGCAGGTATTGTCGATCGGTATGTCCGATGATTATGCTATCGCGGCATCGGCAGGTTCGACAATGGTGCGTGTCGGTTCGGGTATTTTCGGTGCCCGTGTTTATCCGACAACACCCCAAAACTGAAAATGAAAAATTTTAACAACAAATATAGCGGAGGTTAAAAATGAGCAAATTTACTGAGTGGTTGAAAACAATGGCGGTCGGTACCGATCAAGGTGACGACTACGAACCCGATAACACAATCGAACCCGAAGATGAAACTCCGGTCGAAGGCATCTCTCCCGTTCAACCCAAAGCCGAATCGGTTGCTTCTGCCAGAGATTCCCGTCCTTCTAACTTTTCGATGTCTTCCGGCGCCTCCATTGAAATGAAGGTTGTCAAACCCGAAGGTCTTGAAAAGGTAGAGCAAATTGCTGATTATCTCCTTGACAGAAAAACCGTTCTCCTCAACCTGGAAGACACCAACAAAGAGAACGCACGTCGTTTGATCGACTTCCTTAACGGTGTGGCTTACGCCATCAACGGTTCGCTGAAAAAAGTTGCTAACAGCACCTACGTCATCACCCCCAGCAATGTTGACGTGTCGGGCGAATCTTTACAGGCGGCTGCCGCAACCGCCCCCGCGGAGAACACCAACCTGTTTTGAAATGCATGTTTCCAAATCGCACGCAGGAGTAGCGGTACAGGCTTTCGTGTATTGACATGAGGCAGGTACCGTTTTTCCGTAATTATCCAAAGAGATGAGTGAACAAATACATGGAGTACACACTCTATATTTTGGTAAAGCTCGTCACCATTATGCTGTCTTCCGTGCAGATTTGTATGCTTCTTCGTGCCATACTCTCATGGCTTCCCTTTGACGATGACAGCCCATTGGTGCGCTTTACTTACGCCGTGACCGAACCGTTGATCATACCCATCAGAAGTTTACTGGAGCGTTCAAAATCGGTGCAGATGCTTCCTATAGATCTATCGTTTTTCGTCACTTACATTTTATTAAGCGTGATACAAGGACTGCTCCCCGCAGTGAATATGTAACATAGGAGAACACAACCATATGATCGCTCCCCACGAATTAAAAGACAAAGTATTTACGCATGCCATACGCGGATACAATCCTGCCGAGGTAGAAGAGTATATTGATTTTCTGCTCGAAAAATACACCGAGCTTTACAAAGAAAACGCTTCCAATCAACAAAAGTTAAATGTGATAACAGCAAAATACGATTCACTCGCAGGGGACGAAGAATCCATCCGTTCTGCCATTGTAAAGGCGCAAAAGCTCAGTGAAGTTATGTTGGATACCGCCCGTAAACAATCAGACGCCATGATCGCTGAAGCCAAAGCGCGTGTCGACGCGTTGGTCAAAGAAGCGGCAGGCCGCGTCGAGACCGAAAAGCGCAACTTGGAAGAAGTACGTCTCGCCGCCGAAGCCTTCCGCACCAGCATATACGATGCATACATAAAACATTTGGAATATCTGAAAACAGTGGAAATCGGAACTATCGATCAAATTGCTCGCGACATGCCTGATGAAAATAAGATCGATCAAGCCGCTGCTGACGGTATCAAGGCATCCGAACCCGCTCCCGACGAGGGGGAAGAGCAAGACATTGCACTGATTACAGACCGCTTAGATACGGCCGAATAAATCCATCGAGTTAAAGGAGTTACCAAAATGTCAAACGAAAAAACCGACTTTTCTTCTACTCTCAATCTGCCCACAACCGCGTTTCCGATGCGTGCCAACCTTCCCCAACGTGAAGGTGAGTTCTTAAAACAATGGCAGGACAACGCATTATATGATACATTGCTTGAAAAAAATGAGGGTAAGCCGACCTATATTCTCCATGACGGTCCTCCCTATGCCAACGGCGATATGCACATGGGTCACGCTCTCAACCGCTGCCTGAAGGATTTTGTACTCAAATACAAAACCATGAGCGGCTACAAAGTGCCCTTCATTCCCGGTTGGGATACACACGGACTTCCCATCGAATTGCAAATGATCAAAAAGCACAAAGTCAATCCCAAAATGATGGATCCCATTGCTTTTAGAAAGCTTTGCAAAGAATTTGCTGTCAATTCCGTCAACACCCAGAAAGAACAGATCCAGCGTTTGGGTTGCTTGGCCGATTTCGAGCATCCTTATTTAACCTTGCAACATGATTTCGAAGCCAGACAAATTGAAGTTTTTGGCACCATGGCCGAAAAAGGCTATATTTACAAGGGCATGAAGCCTGTTTATTGGTGCGCACATGACGAAACCGCACTTGCCGAAGCTGAAATAGAGTATTCTGACGATCCTTGTGTTTCGATTTATGTTAAATTCCCTCTCAAAGACGACAAGGGCCTTTTCACCCCTTTTACCAAATCTCTTGATAATGTTTACTTTGTAATTTGGACCACCACAACTTGGACACTTCCCGGCAATATGGCCATCTGTCTCGGTCCGCAGTTCCAATATTCTCTTCTCCGCTGCAAAGATGAGATCATCGTGATAGCCGAAGAATTGACTCAGTCGGTATTGGATGCAGCAGGCTATTCTGACGATTGCCAGGTTCTTGCTACCTTCACGGGCGCAGAGCTTGAGGGCATGGTATGCCGTCATCCCTTCATGGACAAGGATTCCCTTTTGATCGTCGGCGATCATGTCACCCTCGAAAGCGGTACGGGTTGTGTTCACACAGCCCCCGGACACGGTGTAGAGGACTTCGTGGTTTGCCAGAATTACCCCACTTTGAAACAAAACATTGTGGTTCCTGTGGATGAGCACGGCAGAATGAATGAGTTGGCCGGTGAATTCGCGGGATTGACCACCGATGAAGCCAATGTTGCTATTTTGAAAAAACTGGAGGATAACCATGTCCTCTGGGCAAAAGCAAACATTGTTCACCAGTATCCGCACTGTTGGCGTTGCAAGAGTCCTATCCTCTTCCGCGCGACCCAACAATGGTTCTGCTCGGTAGACGGTTTTAAGGACGAAGCCATTCGTGCCATCAAAGATGTCAATTGGTTGCCCGCTTGGGGCGAATCCCGCATTGAAAGCATGGTCTCCGATCGTGCCGACTGGTGTATTTCCCGCCAACGCACTTGGGGTGTACCTATTCCGATCTTCTATTGTGAAGATTGCAAGCACACCATCATTTCCAAAAAAGCCATCGACCGCATCGCCGCTATTTTCGAAAAAGAGGGTTCGGATGCATGGTATCGCTATACCCCCGAAGAATTGATCGGTGATTTGGCCGTCTGTGACAAGTGTGGCTCCACCCATTTGACCAAAGAAACAGACATCATGGATGTTTGGTTCGATTCCGGCGCATCCTATGCATCGGTGCTTGAAAGAGCACACCACAGTTTCCCCGCCGATCTGTATTTGGAAGGAAACGATCAGTACCGCGGTTGGTTCCAGTCCTCCCTTCTCACCTCGGTAGCAACCCGTGGCGTTGCTCCCTATAAGATGGTCATTACCCACGGTATGGTAGTGGATGGCGAAGGCAAAAAGATGTCCAAATCCCTTGGAAACGGCATCGATCCCCGTGATATCATCAAAGAATACGGTGCCGACATCCTCCGTCTTTGGGTATCTTCTTCCGATTACACGGGAGATGTCCGTCTTTCCAAAGAAATTCTCAAACAGCTTTCCGAGATTTATCGTAAGATCCGCAATACACTCCGCATCTTAATGGCCAATCTCGGTGATCCCGCTACTGATTTTGATCCCGCAAACGATATGGTTCCTTTTGAAAAGATGCTCGATCTTGACCGTTGGGCGCTTACCCGTTTGCAGCAATTGATCGGACGTGTGCGCGCTTGCTATGATGCATATGAATTCCATACCATCTATCACGACATTCATAACTTCTGCACCACCGACCTTTCCAAGCTTTATATCGACATTTCCAAAGACCGCCTCTATGTCGAAAAGAAAGATTCCTTGGAAAGAAGAAGCGGTCAGACGGCTATGTATAGAATTTTGCATAGCTTGACCCTCTTGATTGCCCCGCTTCTTTCGTTCACCGCAGAAGAAACTTGGGGATTCATGCCCCATCTTCCCACCGACGACAAGGGCAGTGTATTCTACAACCAAATGCCAAGTGTCGATGCTTCTTTGACCGACAATGCCGTGGAAGAAAGCTACTCTCGCCTCTTCCTCTATCGTGATGACGTCATGAAAGCACTGGAAGAAGCCCGCGCTTCCAAGGTGATCGGCAAATCACTTGAAGCAAAAATCACCATTTTTGCTCCCCAAGACAACGAAGCTATGCAGGAGTTTATTCGCTTCAAAAACGAGTTGAACACCATATTCATCACCTCGGGTACCACCCTCTCGCACGACAATCCCCCTGCAAATGCATTTTCCGAAACCGAACACCAAATTGCTGTTTTGGTTGAACCCGCCGATGGTATCAAGTGCGACCGTTGCTGGATTTATTCAAACGATTGCACAGAAATTGACAATGGCCATCTCTGCGCACGTTGCCGCAGCGTTTTAGGTAAATAAAATCACTTTTTTGTGGGCGCACAAATATGTGTGCCCGCAAGTTGTGCTTACTTTGAATCATTAAGGAGTCGACTATGTGGTGGATTTGGATCACAGCCGCCGTGATTGGCCTTGACCAACTGACTAAATACTTCGCAAGCGCATATCTTGCCCCCATAGGTTTTTCCGACTTCATCCCTCATTTTCTTTCTTTTCGCTATGTATTAAACCCCGGTGCCGCATGGGGAATGTTAAGTTCACATCCATGGATTTTTATGACCCTTTCGACGGTTGCTATCATTGGTGTGATCATCTTTTTCTTTGTATATAAAAACCGTCATCCGCTTTTGACGGTCTCCCTCGCCTTGATTTTAGGCGGTGGTATCGGAAACATGATCGATCGTATTCTCTTTGGCGAAGTGGTGGATTTTTTACACTTTGAATTCATTTCATTCCCCACATTCAACATTGCAGATTGCGGCGTAACCATAGGAGGCTCCTTGCTGATCGCTTGGTTTATTTTCATTGATTTTCCTGCAGAGAGAAAGAAAAACAACGAGAAAAAACAAAATAGCGCCGGTGACGATCATGCATAAGGACACCTTTGATGACGAGCAGCTTCTTGTTTCCATTGCAACCGAAAATGTTGCACGGGTAGACAAGTATCTTGCCGACAATACCGACTTTAGCCGTTCTGCCATACAGCGACTCATTGCCGATTCCTCTGTTTTTATCAATGGTATTATACCTAAAAAGAACACGCAAGTGAATGTCGGCGATACCGTTTCGGTGAAACTCCCCCCCCTCAAAGAACAAGACGCTCAGCCCGAAAATATCCCTCTGGATATTTTATATGAAGATGACGATCTCTTGGTTGTCAATAAACCGCAGGGCATGGTGGTTCATCCTGCACCGGGAAATGAAAGCGGCACTTTGGTCAACGCCCTTCTCTATCATTGCCGATCCTCTCTGTCGGGTATAGGCGGTACCATCCGCCCCGGCATCGTCCATCGCATTGATAAGAACACCGCAGGACTTTTGATGGTTGCCAAAAACGATTTTACTCACATCGGTCTCTCCGAGCAGATTCGTGCGCATACCCTTCTTCGCCAATACGAAACAGTGGTTTACGGTCTTCCCTCCCCCGAAAACGGCACCATCCACAAACCCATCGGACGCAGTTTAAAGGATCGCAAGAAAATGGCCGTCTTCCCCTCGGTCAGCGTAGGAATACGAGATGCGGTCACTCACTATGAATGCAAGGCCGTTTACTCGGGCTATACCCACCTTTCCTGTCGCCTTGAAACGGGCCGCACCCATCAAATTCGCGTCCACCTCTCTTCCATCGGCCATCCCGTTGTCGGTGATGATGTGTATGCACCGGGCCGCCCCACATTGGGTTTGCAAGGGCAATGTCTTGTAGCCACAACGCTGGGATTTATCCATCCCCGTTCAGGCGAATTTCTTACATTTCACGCACCTCTCCCCGATTTCTTTACGGCAACCATACAAAAAGTTCAAAAATTACGGTAGGTTTACATGAAACGTTTTGACGACATTATCATTGCAACCGATTTGGACGGCACATTTTTGGGTAAGGATTCCCGAGTTGTTCCGGAAAATCTCGATGCTATAAGATATTTCAAAGAACATGGCGGTCATATTACATTTTCAACAGGCAGAAGTGCAGGCGCGCTCAAACGTGTCTGTCCCGAGGCTTGGGAGATCGCCAACATCTGCGGAATTTTAACAAACGGTTCTGTTCTTTATGATTTTCAAACGCAATCGGTTTACGATGAATTGCTGATGCCTTTCGACGTAACCGTTTCCCTCTTAAAGGATGCTTTAGACAAGTTTCCAAACGTCGGTGTTCGTGTCGGGCGTGGCGAAACCTATCTTGTTACCAACCGCACCCCATTTTTGGAACATGAAATCCGAAAACTTCTTTCCATCACCACCTTTATGTCGATTGACGAATTGCCGCGCGATTTTAATAAATTCGTGTTCGTTGCTTCGCCCGAGGAGTTGGCTCCTTTAAAAGCTTATCTTGACACCCTTCATTTACCCGAGCTTGCCATTTTCCATTCCTCCCCCATCCTGCTTGAGGTATGCAACGTAAACGCAACCAAGGGTAAACGTATTCCACAATTAAAGACACTTGTATCTCATCCCTCTCCTGTTGTCTACGCTGTGGGTGATTACAACAATGACATTGATATGCTCAAATGTGCCGACGTTGCCGCTTGTCCCGACAACGCTGTGCCTGAAGTGAAAAATATTTGCTCGGTTCATCTTTGTCATCATGATCAAGGTGCCATTGCAGATTTGATTTACAAACTCTGATCGGAGGCTTACCATGAACGCAAAACAAGAACTTCTCAAAAGAGAACTTCCTCCTTTGCTTCCCCCAAACGTAACTTCCCTCACCAACGGCGAATTTGAAAATCTTCGAAAACAATTCATCCGCGATTTATCCGAGCATATGTATGGGTTTACTCCCCCTGCCCCAAAATCAGTCTGGGTGAAAAAACGAGAGATCCCCAAGGCAGATTTAAACCATTTGATCTGCGCAGGTAAAGTAACCATTGAATCCTACAATCTTCATTTTGATACACCCAAAGGCGAGTTTTCATTCCCGTTTGTTCTCGCGCTTCCCATCAATGTTGAAAAATCGCCCGTTGTCTTACACATCGCTTTCCGCGGACTCCCCGATTCCTATATTCCGCTGGAAGAAATCACCGATCAAGGTTTCGGTGTTGCTGTTATGGTTTATAACGATGTTTCTTTCGATGGATTAAACAGCGATTTCACCTTGGGTCTTGCCGATCATTTCATCGGTGACCGTCCCCGTCAAAAGAACGAAATCGGTCGTGTCGGTCTTTGGGCATACGGCGCCATGAGACTCATGGATTATTTAATGACGCGCGAGGATATTGATACCGCACACATCGCTGTCAACGGCCATTCCCGCTTAGGCAAGACCGCACTCTGGGTCGGTGCGCAGGACGAACGCTTCTTCGCCGTTCATTGCAATGAGGGCGGGTACGGCGGTTCAGGTCTCCACCGCGGTCATATCGGCGAGATCGTTTCCGCATTTGTCCGTTGTGGCAGCAAAGACTTTTTCTGTGAAAATTTCTTAAATACACTTGATATGCCCGAATCGGCGCGTCCCACCGATCAACATATGTTACTTGCATGTATCGCGCCACGCTATCTATACGTTTCCAGCGCAGAAATTGATCATTGCATGGATTGGCGTTCCGATTATCTTTCTTGTTATGCCGCTTCTGAAGTTTATAAAGTTTTAGGTAAAAAAGGATTTATCGCTTCGGAAGAAATCCCTGATACCGTTCCGTTTTATTTCCATGAGGGAACCATCGGATACCATGTAAGAAAAAATCACCATTATATGTCACGCGAAGACTGGAATTTATTCCTTGCTTTCTTAAAAAAGAAGATTGGGTAAGTTTTCACGCAGGAGATAAATAATATGAATGCAAAGCAAGAAATTCTCAAAAGAGAGCTTCCACAGTTGCTCCCCAAAAATAAAACTACCCTTACAAATGATGAATTTCAAATTCTGCGCAAACGTTTTATACGCGAATTATCCGAGCATATGTACGGCTTTACGCCGCCCCCGCCGAAATCGGTGTGGGCAGAAGAACGCGAAATTCCCCGACTCGTTAAAAAGCATATGGTTTATGCAGGAAAAATCTCCATAAAAGCATACGATCTGCATTTTGATACACCGAAGGGTGAATATTCCTTCCCCTTTATGCTCGCCCTTCCCACAAGCGTCGAAAAGCCGCCGATCGTTTTACATCTTTCATACCGTCCTCTCCCTGACTATTATATTCCTCTTGAGGAGATCATCGATCATGGCTTCGGACTTGCCATTCTTATCCACAACGACATTTCCCGCGACGGCTTGAATAACGATTTCACCCTCGGTCTTGCCGATCATTTTATCGGTGACCGTCCCCGTAAAAAGAACGAGATCGGCAGAGTCGGTCTTTGGGCATACGGCGCCATGCGTCTCATGGATCATCTCGTGACCCGCGACGACATCGACACATCCCACATTGCCATCAACGGACACTCCCGCCTTGGCAAGACTGCTCTTTGGGCAGGAGCTCAGGACGAGCGTTTCTTTGCCGTCCACTGTAATGACGGCGGATACGGCGGCTCTGCTCTCCACCGTGGTCATATCGGCGAGGTGGTCGCTAACTTTATCACGGTAGGCAGCAAGGACTTTTTCTGCGAAAACTTCTTAAACACCCTTGATATGCCAGAATCCGCGCGTCCTACCGATCAACACATGCTGCTTGCCTGCGTTGCACCGCGGTACATGTACGTTTCAAGCGGTGAGGATGATCACTGTATCGACTGGCGTTCCGATTATCTTTCCTGCTACGCCGCGTCCGAAATTTACAACGCTTTGGGTTTAGACGGATTTGTCGTGCCCGAAGAAATGCCCGATAATGCCCCCAAGCACTATCATGACGGCAGAATCGGTTACCACGTCAGAAAGCGCGGTCATACCTTGTCACGCGAAGACTGGAATTTATTCCTTGCTTTCTTAAAAAATAAAATGCAATAAAACACAGGAGGAACACATCATGCAACAAACAAAAAAACAAGAACTTGCCAAAGTTGCCGCCAATATCCGTGTTGGTTCGCTGACAGCAGTTCACAGCGCCAAAGCCGGCCATCCCGGCGGATCCCTTTCTATCGCAGACATTCTCGCATACCTCTATTTTGACAAAATGAACATCGATCCGAAAAACCCCAGAATGGAAGATCGTGATCGCTTTGTTCTTTCCAAAGGTCATACCTGTCCTGCATTGTATGCTACCTTGGCACACCGCGGTTACTTCCCTGTTGAAGACCTCAAAGGCTTCCGCAACATCAATACCACATTGGAAGGTCACCCCGACATGAACAAAGTCAAAGGTGTTGACATGTCTGCCGGTTCTTTGGGACTTGGTATTTCTGCCGCCAACGGTATGGCTCTTTCGGGCAAACTGTCGGGCAAAAACTACCGCGTATACACCATTCTTGGAGACGGCGAACTGGAAGAAGGTCAGGTCTGGGAAGCCGCAATGTTTGCCGCACACTACAAACTGAACAATCTCACCGCATTTATCGACTACAACGGTCTCCAGATCGACGGTGATATTACCAAAGTTATGAATCCCACCCCCATCGACGAAAAATTCCGCGCTTTTAACTGGAATGTAATCGTTATCGACGGACACAACTTTGATGAAATCGAAGCCGCTGTTGCCGCTTCTGAAAAATCGGATGCCCCCACAGCCATTATTGCAAAATGCGTAAAGGGCAAAGGCGTTTCCTTTATGGAAAACCAAGCCTCTTGGCACGGAACCGCCCCCAACGATGAACAATATACTGCTGCTGTTGCCGAATTGCAGGCATCTATGTAAGGAGGAGTGAGGTACAATGAAATTAACACCCAAATATGAACTCGGACAAAAGGTTGCTACCCGTGAAGCATACGGCGATGCACTCGCTGAATTCGGCGCAGAATTTGAAAATCTCTACGTTTTTGACGCCGACCTTTCCAAATCCACAAAAACCAATACATTCCAAAAAGCATTCCCCGAACGTTTTATTAACTGCGGTATCGCAGAAGCCAACATGATGTCCACTGCCGCCGGTATGGCTACTACCGGTAAAATCGTTTTTGCCAGTTCGTTTGCCATGTTTGCCGCAGGACGTGCTTTTGAACCCGTCCGCAACTCCGTAGCATATCCTCAGTTGAATGTGAAAATCGGTGCTACCCACGCCGGCGTTTCTGTCGGTGAGGACGGTGCCACCCATCAATGCAACGAGGATATGGGCATTATGCGTACCATCCCCGGCATGGTGATCCTCAACCCCGCCGACGCAGTAGAAGCTCGTGCAGCTGTTCGCGCCGCGCTTGATTATGTCGGTCCTGTTTATCTGCGCTTTGGCAGACTTGCCGTTCCCGTCATCTATGATGAAAAGGATTATGATTTCCAAATCGGCAAAGGCATTCGCTTGAATGAAGGCAAGGATGTCACCATCATTTCTACCGGTTTGATGACCTCTGAAGCCATCAAAGCCACCGAAATGCTGAAAGCAGAAGGTATTTCTGTTGATTTGATCAACATCCACACCGTGAAACCGATCGACAGCGAAATGATCATTGAATCGGCCAAACGCACCGGATGTGTTGTCACCACCGAAGAGCACAATGTCATCGGCGGTCTGGGTAGCGCAGTTTGCGAAGTTCTTTCGGCATCCTGCCCCGTGCCCGTCATTCGTCACGGTGTTCCCGATAAATTCGGTAAATCGGGTGCTGCCAAAGCTGTACTTGAATACTTCGGCTTGACTGCAGAAGAGATCGTAAAAAAAGCAAAAGAAGCCATCGCTTTGAAAAAATAAGCATTTTTTCTCCCTCCCTTTGGCATACTACTTGCCAAAGGGAGGTTTTTTATGCAGCCATCTTTCTCTGAACAATTATACACATTGGATACCCGACTCAACAGAAATATAAATTTTGATGTTATTCAAACCCGCATGCAGACAGGCGGTAAAAATGCTGCCTACTACTATATAGACGGATTTGTCAGAGTGGAAAGTTTGATTAAGATTCACGAGACCCTCATTAAAATCAAGCCACAAGACATCTCTGAAAGCATTCAAAACACTTTTGACATGGCCACGCAATTTATACCGCAAATCTCATTTTCATCCACCGAAGATGTAACTGTTGCCATGGATGCCATACTAAAAGGAATGGCTATTCTTTTAATGGATGGATTTAGCGATATTTTAATACTTGATATTCGCATGTATCCTCAAAAAGAGACCAAAGAACCTGAAAAAAACCGTACACTCAGAGGTCCACACGAAGGATTTGTGGAAAATATTTTACAAAATACCATCCTCATTCGTCGAAGACTCACCACGCCATCTCTGATTTTTGAAAAAATCCCGCTGGGAATCAGCGCTAAAACCGATGTGATCATGGCGTATCTTGATGGACAAGTCGATCAAAAGTTTGTAAGTGATTTGCGAGAAAAACTAAAAGGATTAAAAATGCAGTATCTTACCATGTCACAAGAAACCATCACAGAACACTTGTTTTTTAAAAACAAATTTTGGGCAAAATGGAATCCGCTCCCACGAGTACGTTATATAGAACGCCCTGATACTGCCGTTGCACAACTCACAGAAGGGAAAATTTTGATCTTAACCGATGCTTCCCCTGCGGTCATTGTATTACCTGTATGTATTTATGATTTTTTTGAAGAAACCGAAGACTATTATTTTCCACCGTTTACCGGAAGTTATCTTCGGATTATACGTTTTATTATTTTTATTGGTTCTATCATGTTGGCGCCGCTTTGGCTTTTATCCTTTGAATATCGGGATATTTTGCCCGATTCTCTATCATTTTTAGATGTAACCGATTCTTACACCATCCCGATATTCACACAGCTTCTCATTTTAGAGTTCGCAATCGACGGAATTAAAATTGCATCGCTAAATACCCCCTCAACACTCTCTAATTCTTTGAGTGTGGTCGGCGGTCTCTTACTTGGGGATTTTGCTGTAAAAGCGGGTTGGTTTGTTCCCGATACCATACTTTGCGCCGCTTTCACCGCACTCTCCAATTTCATTCCTGCAAATTATGAGCTTGGATACAGTTCAAAATTTGCTCGGCTTCTTTTGATTATTTTGGTATCTTTGTTTCAAATTTTCGGGCTGTTGAGTGGGTTGCTTTTGATTGCAGTTGTCTTATTGAAAACAAAAACCATTGAAAACAGAAGTTATCTCTATCCAATTTATCCGTATAATCACAAGGTTTTTTTTCGACTGTTTTTCCGCTCAACCCAAGGTAAAGAAACAAATTAAAAAAATAGCCGCGACATATTGTCGCGGCTATTTCAATTCAATTATTTATCTCCATTCAGGCAGATGTGCTGCAATAAAAGCATCATCAACGAGATCGGGGTAATATTCGCAAACACGGGTGAGTTCTTCGGGTTGACCCTTGCTGAGTTTTTCATCGGGATTCAAGCACCAAGTACCCTCCATCAAACCCTGACGCACGAGCACCTCATGAACACCGGGTACGCAACCTGCAAAGCCGTTGGCGGCATCAAACAGGGCGGCGTTCATATCGGTAACATGGGTAGCCAAAGTCAAAAGTTCAACGGGAATGGTATCTTTTTTGGCAGCTTCTTTCAGCATGGCATGCATTTCAACCACTTTTTTGGTCCAAACAGTCCAGTGACCGAGAAGTCCGCCAACAAAATGAGAAGTGTATTCTTTTCCGGCGACAACAAATTTGTAAGGAGTCAACAGATCGATAACGATGTTGTCATCATTACCGGTATAGAGAGCAATCTCTTTGCTGCGAGGAGACAAAGCTGCCGCACGCATAACGTCGAGAGTCTGATAACGGTTGAAGGAAGCGCATTTGATAGCGACAACACCTTCGCAAGCGCAGAGACGTTCCCAGTAGTTATAGCTGAAAATACGGCCGCCTGCAGCAGGTTGGAGATAGAAACCGATAACGGGCATGATCTCGGCAACTGCTTTGGTACGCTCAATCATTTCATCTTCAGAAAGATCAGAAAGACCGCCGGGGCTGAGCAATACGCAGTCAAAACCGAGGCTCTTTGCAATTTTTGCTTCGCTGATCGCTTGGGGAATCTTGCCGCAAACGCCTGCAACTTTTACAACGATCTTACCTGTTTTGGCTTCATAGGCATCGATTTCATCGGCCATGATCTTCAAAACGGTATCATACAAATTGTATTCGGGGTTGCGAATTTCAAACTGAGTAGTATGTACAGCCGTTGCGATACCGCCAACACCGCAATCCAAATAGTAGCGGCAAAGAGTAGCCTGTCCTTCGGGATTGAAGGAGCGGTCGGCATGAAGCGCGAGAGGTGTAGCGGGAATAACAACACCATCATGCAAAATTTCTTTTACTTTATCGAAACGAGACATTAATAATCACCTTTTCTTTCTTCATAGTGGGTCGGCTTATTTAAGGTTCTGCCGCCGCCGAGCAGGTATTCAGCTTGCCATTCGATCATCTGGGCAACGGTTACAGAGGGGTAACCCATGATCTGGCAACAACGAGAAGCATCCACCAAGAGAGCGTTGGGCTGTTCTTCACCTGTAAAGGTGACTTTTTTGCCGAACAGTTCGCCAAAGCGGAGAGCGGTCTTACGAATGGAAACGCATTCGGGACCGGATACAACCAATTTGGGAGCAGTTTCATCGCAATGCAATAAACTTCTAATTGCAATCTCGTTGGCATCGCCCTGCCAAATGCAAGCAAATGCAGTGGGATCGAGCGCAACGGGCTCATCCTTCAATACATGTTGTGCGATATCGTGCAATACGCCATAACGCATATCACATGCATAGGACAGACGATACATCAAAGTTTTGGTACCATAAGTCATGGAACCATATTCAAACATTTTTTCACGGGCGAGAACGCTCTGCGCATATTCACCGATGGGCTCAACGGGAGAATTCTCGGAAGCGCCACACTGAGCGATGGGGCAGAAACGATAAATATTACCCGAAGAAAAGACAACGATGTTAGACTTCTTATAGCGCTCCGCAACCAAAGCGGGGAGCCAAGCGTTCATTGCCCAAGTGGGGGCACTGTTAGCCGAAGTACCGAATTTTTTACCTGCCATATAAATTACGTTTTCGCAATCAGGCAGTTTATCAACCGCACCATGCTCCATCATGTCGCACGAAATGCATTCAACTTTGTTATCATTGAGAAGTTTCACGGCAAAGGGATCGGAAAAACGGGATACGGCAATAACACGGTTGGAACAACCTGCCGCTTCAAAGGCATTCTTGGCAAGGATGGCCAAGGTAGGACCCATCTTACCGCCTGCACCTAAAATAATCAGATCACCTTTGATTTTTTTAACATCTTCGATTAACCGCACAGAAGGGGTCGTCAGCATTTGATCAAGTTTTGCTTCATTCAACATGAATTTACACCCGCTCAAAACAAGCGTCCTTTCATACAAAAAATAACTTGTACATATGTACAGACCTTAACATTATAAGTATAACAAATTCAAACGGTTATGTCAAGTCATACATACGATCATTCTTATAAAAAGTTACAAAAACAATGCAAAAAATACATAAAATGCTTGAATTTCTCTCGAAAATGTTGTATACTGTACGCTGTTGGATAAACTCATATACTTTTGTAAAGGAAGATTTTTATGGAGAGACTCATCGGCACTGTTTCCCGCGGCGTACGCGCACCTATCATCCGCGAGGGTGATGACATCGCAAAGATCGTCGTTGACAGCGTGCTGGCAGCATCTAAATCCGAAGGCTTTGATTTGAGAGACCGCGATGTTATCGCTGTAACCGAAGCCGTCGTTGCCCGCGCACAAGGAAATTATGCCTCAACCAAGCAAATCGCTACCGATATTAAGACAAAATTCGGTGATGCAACCATCGGTGTTATTTTCCCGATTCTCAGCCGCAACCGTTTTGCTGTTTGTCTGAAAGGTATTGCCATGGGCGCAAAAAAAATCGTGCTCATGCTCAGTTATCCCTCGGACGAGGTCGGCAATCACCTGCTTGATATAGACCTGCTCGACGAAAAGGGTGTTCAATTCGCCACCGAAGTTCTGACCGAAAAGAAATACCGCGAACTGTTTGGCGAAAGCGTCCACCCCTTTACCAAGGTGGATTACATCGCCTACTATAAAGAATTGATTACATCGACCGGTTGTGCTTGCGAAATCATCCTTGCTAACGATTGCCGCTCTATCCTTTCTTACACCGATCATGTTCTTTGCTGTGACATTCACACCAGAAAAAGAACCAAACGCCTGCTCAAAGCAGCCGGTGCAAAACTCGTTTATGGTTTGGATGATATTCTCACCGCTTCTGTGGAAAACAGCGGCTATAATGAAAATTACGGACTTCTCGGCAGCAACAAAGCCACCGAACATACCGTCAAGCTCTTCCCTCGCGATGGTCAGGAAGTTGTCGACCGCATTCAATCGGCTATCTTCGAAGCAACGGGTAAAAAGGTTGAAGCCATGATTTACGGCGACGGCGCATTCAAAGATCCCGTCGGTAAAATTTGGGAGCTTGCTGACCCCGTTGTCTCCCCTGCATTTACTGAAGGTCTTGTCGGCGTTCCTAATGAAGTAAAATTGAAATATTTGGCCGATAACGATTTTGCCAACCTTTCGGGCGATGCTCTCAAGCAAGCTATTTCGGATTACATCCGCAAAAAAGACGATAACCTCATGGGCAAAATGGTTTCCCAAGGAACCACCCCTCGCCGTCTCACCGACTTGATCGGTTCTCTCTGCGATTTGACCTCAGGCAGTGGTGACAAAGGTACTCCCATCGTCTTGGTTCAAGGTTATTTTGATAACTATACCGCATAAACAAAACACCAAAACCGCGCGAAGAAATTCGCGCGGTTTTTTTATAAAAATACGCGGGCGTGTTCATCGAACACGCCCGCAAATTGTTATAAGGCCAACAAAACTTTAGTTAAGGGCATTCAATACATCTTGGATAGTAGTTGTGTCGGTATCAGTGTAAATCACAGAACCATCCGCAAGAGTAAAGTATGCACGAGCGGTGAAGTTAACATTCTTCCATTCTTGCAACCAAGCTTCGGAAGAAGCAGAAGCATCGGCGGTATCAACTAAAACACCCGTGAAGAGGTTGGGGTGGGTTAAGCTAAAGGCTTTATTCGCAACAATCTTGAGGGAGTTTTCGGTTTCGAGAGTCAAATCGCCGGCCAAGAGAGAGCTGCGGATAATCAGCACGCCTTTTTCTGTAACCTTTTGACCAACCATGGCTTCGAGTGCGGCGGTAGAACCCATGAAGCCAAAACGGATACCATAGGGAGCTTCCACACGAACCTGAGCACCCAGCGACTTGCCGTAGATGTCGGTCATCCAGCCCGAACCATGCCAAGTGTAGAGAGTACCCGAAGTTGCTTCCAAAGCGGAACCATTGACCTGTTTTTGCAAATCGGTGTCATAGTAAGAACCAACAATACCAAGACCACCGAAAGAGGAGGTTTCGTCTACATAGACATTACCAAAACCATTGGAGCGGGATACTACACGAACAGCATTTTCGGTGAAGGTAACGTTGGCGCCGTTTAAAAATGCGATGGCATCCAAACCATTGGGAATACCGCCATTATCACCGTTAACAGCTGCATCGGCAGGACCGTGAACATATTTGATAGAGCCGACATAACCATCGAAAACGAGGGTTCTCGCCATATTACCAAAGAAGTCTTTGTCACCGAGAGCATTGGTGGTATAGTCAACAATTTGATTGATTGACACACCACTATATACTCTGTAAATCAAGTCGCCCGAGAAAATCTTACCAACTTTGTTGGAAGCTTTGCCCAAACGCAAGTCGTAAACAGTGCCCGAACGGAATTGGGCGGTGATCACACTATTAACATTGGACAGACCCGTTGTGTACAGTTGTTTTGCATAAGGTTTGGAATCGACGGTACCATTACCGAAATGCAGATTGACAACTTTGGCTTGGGTAGAAGAGGAATCGCCCAGCATAATATACTCAAAATCGCCGTTATAGATCTTATAATCAACCGAATTGAGAGCTACATTATCACCATCCAAGAGCCATGTATCGTGGGTAGAACCATCACCAAGAACAGGGGTTTTTACCATCGGACCAAAATAAAAATCTTTGGAGGGATAGACACGAACATAAAGGGTGGGATCAGTTGCATAATCGGTTGCAACCGCAACAGAAATGTTGTCAAAGAGGGTAGAATCAAGTAACAGCATTTGAATTCTTGCCAAGGTATTGAAAACGAGGAGGGTGTCGGGATCTTCTGCGGTGAAGAGAACGGGAACACCCAAAGCTGCAAGTACAACATCGGAAGAACCTGAGTTTTTAAAATTGGTTCCATCCGCGGGTGTCACAGTAGTATCATCGAGAAGAAGAATCGAACCTGCTACATCGGTATTACCGCGGGCATCCAACAAATCACCGAGCGCCTTGTGAGCAAGGTTTACAGTCTTAAAGGGTTTTGGTGCCGTCTGCAGTTTCATCGTTGCCCGATACGCCGTCAACAAAGATAACGGGTACCCAAACAGCGGTGGCAGTCAAACCCGATTCAGACATTTCTGCCAAATCGCCTGCATCATAGAACTTGCCGTTGATCATCCAACCATAGAAAGTCATTTCTTGTCCGCCGACAGTGACGGTTTGTCCGCGAAGTTCATCGGACAGAGCAATCTGAGAACCCGCCATACCTTCGGTTGACTGGGTGACCTTGATTTGATCATAACCTGTTACATAGTTCACAGACATCGTCTGTTTCCATGCAGAACCGTTGAAGGTATAGGAAACAGCACCAGAAAAATCGGGAAGAGCTACCGTGACGGGATTGAATTTGTTGGGGGTATTTTCATCTTCTTTGAAAATATCTTTGGTCGCGACGATGGTACCTGTTACTACCGAGGTTTCATCCTGACGATAGGTCACTTCTGCGCCCGCACGGAGATTCAGGCCGCTACCCGTGAAGGTAACATTACTATTGACGAATGTGGCGGAATCAATCGCGTTGGGAGAAATAGCAGAATAGTAATAGGTGCCACTTACCAATTTATAGTAGGCATCTCCATAAGCTGCGGAGGTGATGCGAATTTCAGGGTTGACATGGGTGGTGTAAATCGTGCCGTTGAAGTTTTCAAAATACATGTTTCTCTTGATAGGAGAAGGATTGCGGGAATTTGTCGCAGCAGAGTAGTCCAAACCGTCCATGAACGTGGTGACAACACCGCCATAGAAATACATGTTGACAACACCCTCATTCACAGCGGGTTTGCCGCTTGCTTGAAGACCTGTATTCAACTTGGTTACTACGCCGCCGTACTGATAATAATTCCATACGTTTTCGGAAAGAGTCGTTGAGTTGACGATTTGCGCGACAGGAACAACGGGGTAAGTGTCGTCGCCGTGAGAACCGATATAGGTGTTGGTGGAGGACTTGGAGTTGCAGGCATAAACACCATACCAACTATCACCGCCATAAATGTGCACGTTCGTCATGGTATTAGGCTCAATGAGGAAACGAGCCCAAACATGGGTTGTCAAAGATGCATATTCAGCGGGCAGAGCCGTTGTAGGAACGGAGGTGGTCAAGGCAGGACCGAAGTACAGCATAGCGGGAGACAATTCAGAGCCACCCGTTGTGTGCACACGGATCGGGTTATAACGACAAATGGAGCGAAGTACAAGATAGTCAAAGAGAAGAGATTTTCCAATGGTAAAGTCATTTTGAGTCGAAGAGTTGAAAAGTGTCAAAGAAACGTCGCTGGTGATACCGACAAAAAGTATGGGAGCTCCGATTTCAACAGCCAAACCTTTGGTGGTATAATAGGTGACACCGCCGAAGGAAGAATTGGGGCCTGCGGGCGTCCAATCCAAAACAGCATCTTCTTTCAAAACAATCGCACCGGCCGCATAAGCAGCCTTATTTTGAGCATTCTCAAAGAAAACCTTGATGTTGTGCTGGGCTTCAACAACCGACTTATAGGGAGCGTCGAAAGTGCCGTCGGATTCGCCTGTGAAGGAAGGAGCCACATAGAAAGCAGGAACCCAAACAGCGGTGGCGGAAAGGCCGGTTCCATCCATTACAAGGGTCTCCCCTGCAAAACGGATATTGCCGTTTACATTCCAACCGTAGAATACGAGGTCATATTTTCCATCGTTGACGATGGTGCCGCGGATGTTGGGAAGAACAAACTTTTCGCCAACACCAACCAAAATTTCATTTTGTACAACAGGAGTGGCATCGGAATTTTCATAACCTGTAACAAAGGAGAACGCAAGTCCCCAAACAGCGGTGAGGGTTTCGTTACCATTGACGGAAATGGTATATTCCGAACCTGCGGCAAAGAATTTACCTGCCTCATTTTTCCACCCCGAGAATTTTTTGCCGTTTGCAAGAGTGGTAGTGGCGGGAGTGGGAAGGGTAATGGTCTTACCTGTCAAAACTTCTTTGGTGGTTGCGGGCATTGCAACATCTTCATCAATATCGCCTTTGTTGAAGGAGACGGTGCCGCGATCCAACTGGTAGTAAACCACACCATCGTCTTCAGAATACACCAAAGAACCGATCTTATCGGCTTCTTCGGTGAGGGTGATGAACTCAAGGAGGGAATCATCGTCGCTATAGATCACTTCGAAGGAGTCATTTGAAAATTCTTTACCGGCCTTGACAATGTCAAGCATGATTTCTCTATCCAAAGTATCTGTCAAATCAAGACTATCCCCTTCGTTGAAGCGAATAACTTGATAACCAACCTGGGGCAAGGAGGCAAAGTCAAAGGAAAGGGTACCGCCGACTTCTTTGAAATACAACGAATAGAAACCCGAACGCAAAAGACCGTCATTCAAATTTTTGGCAGGATTTTCAATTACAAGGTTATAGGTGCCGCACCCCGCAGCAGTGGCGGAAGTGGTCAACTGTTTACCATCTTTTAGAGTAACGCCGGGTGCTTTGATGACAAGTGAATAGTCACATTTAATAGCAGGAGACTCGGTCGACTCATAAAAAGGCTGATTGATTACGAAATCGGGTTTTTCAATGACATAAGTTACTTTGGTGGAAGCGGGAACATTTTTAGCAGGAGAATAAAGATCGACAGTAGAAGCATCTCCTACCTTGGGACCGATGGTGAGGACGATTTCAGAAGCATGGGTTACACCATAGGATGCGGACATGACCCAAATGGTACCTCTGTTGCCATCAAAAATATCGGTGTAAATATCAGCGGAAGCATAGGCCTGGAAGTAGAGCTGAGAAATAGGCAGGCAGTATGCATTGTCCATGACAGGGAATGCCGCATTTTTACGATCGTAATCAGGCGTTTTATTATAAGAAATCTCGACATTTTCGGTCAGTCCCAAATAGGCATTGGGAGCCCAACGCAAGTCATTGATAAAAACGCAATATTTATCCGAATATTTCGAGCGATCGGTAACATCTTTGAGATAACCGGGGTTGTTGGCATCGATTGCAAAGTCATATTCTTTCTAAAGCGGTTCGCCTTGCTTAAATACAAATTTATAGCCGGCAAATGCTTTATATTTTTCGTTTGCATGCGTATCCTTAAAGGTGTATTCGATATCTTGGGGGAAGATGATGGCGTTGGTTTCATCTACCGTCGAATACATTTTGATAAAGTCCAAGGTAAGTGGTCCGTTGTTTAAATATCTAACACCGTTCATACCTTGTCTCATTTTGTTGTCAGCGGTAACATCCATATAAGTAGCCAAAGTAGAGCAATGGATTTTCACGGTCCAAGTGGGCTTGCTGTCGGAATCACCCGTGATAATGATATGACGGGTATGAACCGGCACAAGAGAGATATTCTGAGATGTCTCAGTACAATCATATACAGCCGTATAATCACCGACAAGATAGATGTAGCCATCGGCAGTCTTATCGCCTGCTTCAAGCAACGCAACAGCCTTTTCGATGGTTTTGACGGGATTGGATTCGGTACCGTTGTTGGAATCAGAACCTTTGCTCTGATCGACATAAACGGTATTTTCTGCATTCATGGCATCAACCGCACCCGCAAGGATACCTGCAGGAAGCAAAGAAAGAAGCATGAGAGCAGACAACACAAATGAGAGAATACGCTTGTTTGTGTGTTTCATCGTGAGTCCTCCTGAATGGTTTGTTTTGGTTTAGATAAATTACTCTACACCAAGTATTGGTGTATCACTAAAAGCAAGTATTGTCAATACAATTCTCATCATACCATCGGTTAGGATGAGGCGTTAAAAGAAAAATGAGGCGCACTTTTTAATAAGTGCGCCTCACAGCTTTTAGGTTTTGTTTAGCTCGGCTCTCCCCAACCGGGAAGAAGCGAACCATAGTTATCACCGAAACTGATGGACATGATTTCTTCCGAAAATTCCAGAGAAATCATTACGGGAGATTCATACACGTTTTTCATGATTTCTCCTCCCTATCAACCGACCAGCGAAGCGTATACACCTGCGATGTTGTTTTGGGTGCTATTGGAGTAAAGAACAGTGCCGTCGGCCAACGTAAAGTAGGCGCAAGCGGTAAAGTCAACATTCTCCCATGCTTCCAACCAAGCTTCCGAAGAAGCACCTGCGTCGGCAGTATCGACCAAAACACCGTTGAAGCAGTTGTATTGTTTCAAGGAATGGGCTTTTTCAGCAACGATCTTGAGAACATTTTCTGTATCAAGAGTGAGTTTGCCTTCCAACAGCGAGCTGCGGATAACCAACACACCTTTTTCGACAACAGCCTGACCGAGCATAGCTTCGAGGGCGGCGTTAGAACCGACAAAGCCAAAGCGGATACCATAGGGGGCTTCTACGCGGATCTGTGCGCCGAGGGCTGCACCGTAAGTATCGGTTGTCCATGCAGTACCATTGAACGCGTTGATCTTACCGACAACGGGGGTAAAGTCGACAAAAGCTTCGGCACTTTCGTTGATGTAGGCACCTTTGATGACCTTACCACTGTAAGAAGAACCGCTTTCGACATAGACACTGCCAACACCGTTTGCACGGGCGGCTACGACTACATCATTGTTGGTAAAGTTAACTTTTGCACCATTGATAAACGCAATGTTATCGATACCGTTTGCAAAAATACCATTTGCTGCACTGTAGTGGATGTATTTAACATTGCCGACATAACCGTCAAAAACAAGGGTTCTGGAAAGGTTGGCGCAATAAGAGGAAAGTCCGGGGTTGACGCCTGTCCAGGAATCCATAAGACACAATTCGGTTACACCGCTATAAACGGTGAAGATGAAATCGCCCGAAGGTTGCTTGGTGGCGTAAGAGGTATCGCCCGCACCACCCTTGGTGGCACCTAACATTCCTCTCTTAATTATACCCGAACGGAAATCAACCTTGGCAGAAACGACAGCCGAAAGTGTATTGACGGATACAAGGTCGATTTCAGGCTTAGAAGTTTCTTCGCCTGTACCAATCAATGCATTGGCCTTGGTTTGTTCGGTAGAAACAATGGAAGTACCGAGGTAAACAAAGTTGACGGCGCCGTTGTAGATCTTATAGATCACTTCCGAAGCTTCCTGATACATACCATCGAGACCGAAATACTTCAAGCCGGTGGGTTGGGCGAAAATAAAGTTCGGGCCAAAGTAAATATCCTTGGCGGGAAGAAGTCGGATGTAGGCCGCCGAAGAAGTAGTCGCATGGAGAGTCAGGTTATCAAACATAATAGAGTTGAAAATTCTGACATAAGAGGAGCTGCTGCCGCTGTCAATCGTCAAAGTGATATCGCTTGAAACAGCGGTAAGAAGCACTCTCTTGCCTGCATCGGCAAAGCCCGTTGCTGTGCCTACCATGTCAAAGGAAGATTCTGCGGTTTGCGTCATAGTGGCATTTGCGAGAAGAACAACTGCGATGGCATCACCTTCAGCGGCAACAGCAGCTGCATAGGCATCCAAAGCGCTTACGAAAGGTTTGGTTCGGCTACCATCGGAATCGCCGCCAGCATAAGCGGGATCGACAAAGATGGCGGGAACCCAAACTGCCGCGGCAATGACATCGGATTCACCCAGTACATAAGCATCGCCCGCATCGTAGAACTTGCCATTGATATTCCAACCGTAGAAGGTCAGTTCTTTGCCTGCATCAGTAACCACTTGGCCACGGAGTGCATCGGACAATACCAGACGAGTACCTGCAAGACCGCCTGCGGTGACATCAAATTTAACAGAGTCATAACCGGTTTGATAGCTCATGCTGAAGGATTGCTTCCACTTATCACCATCAAAGCAAGCAGTAATGACTTTTCCTTCGACACCCATGCCTGCAAGGACATCGGTGACTTCAACAGCGGTATAACGATTGCCTTCACCCCTGACAAAGGTGTCTTTGGTGGCGTAGATACTACCGGTATAGGAAGATTTTTCATCCTGAGCATAGGTAACATCTGCGCCCGACTTGACATACAAGGGGGTGGAGAAATTGACCTGGCTGTTCTTCAAGGAAATCGAATTTACACCACTCGGAACAGTAGCGTCGTAATAATAGATGGTGTTATTGCCACTGACAACCGATTTATAATAATCGTCGCCGAGGGTTGCGCCGTTGGAGGTAGCGATTGTAGCTTGGTGGGGCAAGTTATCATGCAGGGTCGTTACCGTAGCCTTGCAATCTTCAAAGAAGAGGTTGATGATCTGTGCGTTGGGATTTCTTGTGGACGTATTGCCATAATAGCTAGCTACAGCATCATCAAGTTTGATGTTTGCATTTCCATAGAAATGAAGATTCCAAGTACCGCGGAACATATAGTCGTAGTTAGAAAGAGCACCAAAACGGATTTCTTTCACATTGCCCGAATACTGGTAATAGTTCCAAGTATCGGTGGTTGTCTTGGAGTTTGTGTTACCGAGTGCGATGTAATCAAGTGTCGGGCCATCGGTATTGGGAGCGCCAATGTAGGAGGTATAAACACCACTGGTACCGTAAACACCGTAAAGACCGACGTGCTCACCACCGAGAATGTAAGCGGTAGAACCCGCTTTATTCATATCAAACAAGAATTTGGAATAAACAGGGGCTTTGCCTGTATTCACAGCATCGGAGGAATGGGTTGCATAGAGATAATCATCGGCTGTAAAGGATGCAGCGGAAGAACTCGATGCGGTCTTGACAGTCGGACCAATATAAAGAACTTTATTGGGTGATTGGAGATACAAACGCGGAATGGAATGATAGCAACGGGTGAAGTAGGAAAGGTTATCGATGAAGAAATCGCCTTCAGAGTAGAAATAAATTGCTTCATACTGGTAGAACAGAACTCTTACATCATTGGAAATGGCCGTGTAAAGAACATTTCTCTTGAGCGCCTTCATGAGAACCTGAGCACCGGTATTGGTATAATAGACATTTCCATCGGCTTGCGCGCCGCCAACATAGCCGGGGTTGGGGGTGTCGCCGATGTTTTGCAAATAGCTAAAGCTCCAAACAGTATCTTCAAGCATAACAATGGAGCCGCCCGGAACATCCTCTTCGGTGGTTTCACCAAAAAGCTTGTTCATGGCAATTTGGGCTGCCAAAATGGAGGTATAAGGTTTTGCCTTAGAACCGTCCGAATCGCCGCCTGCGTAGGTGGGTTTGACATAAATGGCGGGAACCCAAACAGCGGTTGCGGTGATGAGGGTATCGGAGGTTTGGATGGTCTCGCCCGCATGGTAAAACTTACCATCGATGGTCCAACCGTAGAACACATAGTCCTTACCGCCGTCGGTGACGATCTTCAAGGTGGAGACACCGTCGCCATCCTGATCATCTGCACGAAGATCGGAGGGAAGTGTTACTCTTTCGCCGGGAACATAGAACAAATCTTGTCTGACAACACCTGCCGACTCATAACCTGTAACAAAGGACATGGAAATACCCCAGGTTGCGGTCAGGGTTTCGGTGCCGTTGACTTTGATGGTAAAGGTATCGCCTGCTTGATAAATTCTGCCCAATTCATCTTTCCAGCCGGAGAACTTCTTGCCATTTTCAAGAACAGTCTTGGCGGGCGCACCTAAAACAATGGTTTCGCCGCCCAAAACGGTTTCGGAGGCTTCGGGCATTTTGATTTCGTCCTCGGTATCGCCTTTTTCATAGACAACATTGCCGCGATCCAAGGTGTAGTAAACGGCATAGTCATCTTCGGAATATACCAAAGATCCGAGCGCATCGGCTTCTTCGGTGAGGGTGATAAAGTCGAGAACAGATTCATCGTCGGCATAAATGACTTCAAAAGAGTCATTTTCAAAGTTTTCACCTGCCTTGACAATGTCAAGGATGAATTTATTTTCTAAAACGGTGCCCTGCAAATCCAAGGTATCGCCTTCATCGATACGAATAATTTCGTAACCGACTGCGGGAAGAGATTCAAAATCCATGGAAAGGGCGCCACCGATTCCCTTGAAATAGAGGGAATGATAGCCCGAGAGCAAGAGGGACGAGTCAAAATTTTCACCGGGATTTTCGATGATAAGATTGTAGGTTCCTTTGCCCGAAATATAAGACTTTTCGGTCAAACCGCCAGCCCCCATAATCACACCGGAAGCTTTGATGTGCAAATAAAAGTCACAGTTGATGATAGGTTCAGTGGTAGCGAGGTAAAAAGGATTGCTGATCTTTCTGCCTGCTTCTTCGATGACATAGGTCACCTTTTTAACGGTTGCGGGAACGGTGCTGTTGGGATAATAAACAGAACCAATACCCGATTTTTCACCAATGGTCACAACAAGATCATCGGTGGAATAGGAAGCGCCGTAAGACGAGGTGGAATAAACCATCAAGCTACCCCAGTTGCCACCGTAAAACGAGGCAGAGGCAAACGGGATGGTATAGATCTGAGTGATATTTTTGCTGTTATCGGTGGTATTGGTCACCAAAGTAGCAGCAGCACGATCGGGATCGATCGCGTTGTCATAACTCAAGGAGAAATTCGCCGTACTGGTAAAAGTACCATTGATAATCCAGCGGAAGTCATTGATACGCACGGGGAATTTAATTTGTTTTTCGGGATCGGACGAACGGTCGGTAACATCGATTACATAACCGCTGTTTTGAGGATCCTCGGCAAAATCATAGATCTTATAAAGATATTCACCGGCTTTGAGCTTGAATTTTTTACCCGCGAATGTACCGCCGGTAATAGAGTATTCAAGATCTTGGGGAAACACGGTGAGATTGGTTTTATCATTTGTAACATACACCGCAATCGCATCTAAGGTCAAAGGTCCGTTGGTGCGCAAATAGGCAGAACCCGGTGCATGACGATCGGGGTAACCCGAACCCGCCGGAACTGCAATCTGGAGAGTCCAGGTCGGTTTGTCGGAAGGGTCACCGGTCACAATGATATGACGGGTGTGCACGGGGAGATAATCGATAACGGAACCAAACGCAGTTCCCGCAAGGTTTTTACCTACATATCGAGCGGTGTAATCACCGACAAGATAGATGTAACCATCGGCGGTCACGTCGCCTGCCTCGAGCAGTTCAACAGCCTTTACGACGGTTTTCACGGGATTGGATTTGGAGCCATCATTAGCATCAGAGCCTTTGGCCTGATCCACATAGATGGTGTTTTCTGCATTCATGGCATCGGCTGCACCCGCAAGAATACCCGCAGGAAGCAAAGAAAGAAGCATGAGAGCAGACAACACAAATGAGAGAATGCGCATGTTTGTGTGTTTCATCTTAAATCCTCCTAAAAATTTTGGTAATATCATCATATAATTTATAATATACCAAGTAAATTTTAACATTCAATACACATGATGTCAATGGATAAACTTATCAAATTACAGCACCCATAATTATATAAATTGCATAATTGAAGATTCATGGCAGAACTTTTTTTCAAAGATGCAAATGGGTAAAATGCAAAATTATCGGGAAGATGGTATCCTCCCTTACGAGGTTGGGGTAGGTTTTGCATAAAGGATTTTGTATGGTTGGCGTGCACCGGCAAATCTTTTACAAAAAAATGAGGCGCACTTTTAACTAAGTGCGCCTCACGGCTTTTAGGTTTGGTTTAGTTTGGTTCTCCCCAACCGGGAAGAAGCGAACCATAGTTATCACCGAAACTGATGGACATGATTTCTTCCGAAAATTCCAGAGAAATCATTACGGGAGATTCATACACGTTTTTCATGATTTCTCCTCCCTATCAGCCGACCAACGAAGCGGAAATAGCCGCAATGCTGTTGGTATCGCTGTTAGAGTAGATCACACTGCCATCGGCCAGTTTGAAGTAAGCGCGGGCGGTGAAATCAACATCTTTCCAGGTTTCCAGCCATGCTTTGGAAGAAGCGCCGGCATCGGGGGTGTCGACCAAAACGCCTGTGAAGACAGCAGACTGGGTCAAGCTGTATGCTTTGTTTGCGACAATCTTCAAAACGTTTTCGGTGTCAAGGGTCAAAGCGCCATCCAACATGGAATCACGGATGATCAGGACGCCTTTTTCAGCAACGGCTTGGCCGAGCATAGCTTCGAGAGCGGTGGTGGAACCATTGAAGCCGAAACGAATACCGTAAGGAGCTTCGACACGGATCTGTGCGCCGAGGGCTGCACCGTAAACATCGGTGGTCCAGGTGTGATCCTTATCGCTGTTCCAAGTGTTGAGTCCATTTGCGGGAGTCAAAGCAACCTGCACTTCGTTTCCTTCATGGATGCAGCTGCCTTTGATGGCTTTGCCGGTGTAGGAAGAGCCTTCTTCGACGTAGACAGAGCCGGAGGTAACAACTACATCGTTAGTTGTAAAGTTGACTTGTGCGCCACCTATAAAGGAAACGTTATTGATACCGTTGACAACGGTTTCGTTGGTATTGGCAAAGTGGTTATATGCAATGTTGCCTTTGTAACCATCGAAGATCAGGGTTCTCGTAAGGTTAGCGCAATAAGTTGTCGTTGCGGGGATTTGATTTGCGCCATCGGAATAAGCATCGCGGATGTTGCCGATGTTCATGCCGTTGTAGACAACGTAAATCCATTCGCCGAAAGGCTGTGCATTGCTGTAAGCAGCGTTGCCGTAGTTTGTGCCGAGGATGGCGTTGGTCACGGTGCCCGAACGCAATTCAACTTTTGCATTGACGAATGTGGCAATCGTGTTTGCAAAGAGGTTGGACACTGTGGGAGCAGAGGTAGATTCACCTGTACCCACATAGACGTTTTGCTTGGCATAGGTGGTTTTGGTAAAGTTGGAACCAAAGCAAACGAGAGAGAAGGTGCCGTTATAAATTTTGTAGGTTACTTCTTCAACATTTTGGTTTTGACCATCCAGATAAACGACTCTGTAACCGCTGGGTTGTTCAAAAGCAAAATTCGGGCCAAAGTAAGCGTCCTTGGCGGGCGTAAGTCTGATAAAGGTGGTACCCTTCACACGGAGGGTGAGGTTATCAAACATCACAGAACCGAGGAAATGGAGAGTGTTGGAGTAGCTTTCGTTATCGGTGGTGAACTTAATGGTTTTATTCGCTGCGGTAAAGAGAACGGGTTTACCTGCATCCTCGAGGCTGGGAATGTTGGAAACAGGAGCAAAAGAGGTGTCGGGTTCTGCATCCATCACAGCATCGGAAAGGAGATATACAGCGCCGCCCACAGCATCCGAAGAAGCAAGGAGGGTTTTCAGGGCTGCATACGCATCTGCAACTTTCACGAAGGGTTTTGCTTTGGAACCATCGGAGTTGCCGCCTGCATAGGTGGGATCCACGAAGATGGCGGGAACCCAAACTGCCGTGGCAGTTGCATCGGATTCACCCAGCACATAGCCGTCGCCTGCATCGTAGAATTTGCCATCGATATTCCAACCGAAGAAGGTGAGTTCTTTGCCTGCATCGGTGACTACTTGGCCGCGAAGTGCATCGGACAGAACGATACGGTTGCCTGCAAAGCCGCCGAAGGAGCCATCGATTTTCACGCTATCATAGCCCGTTTCATAGTTAAAGGCATAGGTTCTTACCCATTTTTCGCCGTTAAAGCAAGTAGAGATCGCTTGGCCTTTCACGCCCATGCCCGAAAGCACTTGGGTGACTTCGACGGGGGTGTAAACATTGCCTTCACCCTTGACAAAGGTATCTTTGGTAGCGTAGATGTTACCGACATAAGAGGAGTTTTCATCCTGCGAGAAGCTGACGCCTGCGCCAGATCTGACATACAAGGGGTTAACGAATTCGACATTACTGTTCTTCAAGGAAATAGAGGAAATACCACTGGGATTGGTTGCACTGTAATAATAGATAGTGTTGGCACCGCTGACAGAAGAATTGTAATAGTCATCGCCGAGGGTGGCGCCTTTGGAGGTAGCAATTGTAGCTTGGTGGGGTGTGTTTTGATGGTTTGTGGTCACTTCGGCATCGCAATCTTCAAAATAAAGATTGATGGTCTGCTGGTTGGCTTTTCTATCGGTTACATTGCCTGCATACGCAGCATTCCAGTCTTTGAGGGTGAATTTGGCGTTGCCATAGAAATGGAGATTCCATGTACCACGGAAAATATTGTTAGCGGTAGAAAGAACACCGAAACGAAATTCCTTTACATTGCCCGAATATTGGTAGTAATCCCAAACAGCGGAAGGATGGTTGTTGGTGTTACCGAGAGCGGTATATGCAATGGTCGGACCAGTAGTACCGGGAGCACCGATATAAGAGGTGTTGGTACCTGCGTTGGCATAGAGCATATAAAGACCTGTGTACTCACCGCCATAGATATGCGCTGTGATATCGGGTAAGTTGACATCAAACAGAATGTAGGAATACTGCTGATGAACGGTTGCGCTGTAAGAACCGAGAGGCAAACCATACAAGGTATCTACGTTTTGGGTATTGTTGTTTTTCTTCAAGCATTTCACGGTCGGGCCCATATAAAGGACTCTGCCCGTGGTCGTGAAGTAAAGACGGGAAATGGAGTGGGTGGCGCTGACAAGGTAGGTCAAGTTGTCAAGCATGAAGTCGTCAGCAATGTAGAAGTACAGGGATTCGTACTGATACATCAAAACTTCGATGTCGCTGGAAATTGCCGTGTAAAGAACCGATCCGCCGAGAGTATTCAGTTTGGGATGGTTGGCGTTTGCACTATTCTTTTCATAATAGGTATAGCCATCGTCTTGAACACCACCGACATGACCGGGAACGGTCTCGGTGTAGCTCCAGTTCCAAATGGTGTTTTCCATCATAACGATGGAAGCGGCGGGGATTTCATTTCCTTCATCGGCACCAAAGAGAGCGCGAACGGCCATCTGTGCTTTCAGAATCGAGTTGTAGGGTTTGGCTTTGGAACCGTCGGAGTCGTTGCCCGCATAGGAGGGTTTGACATAGATGGCGGGAATCCAAACAGCGGTTGCGGTGATGGCAGTAGTACCCGTTTTAATGGTCTCGCCTGCATGATAGAACTTGCCATCAATGGTCCAGCCGTAGAAGACATAGTCCTTGCCGCCATCGGTGATGGTTTTGAGGGTGTATACACCGTCTTTATCCTCATCGGAAGCGCGGAGATCATTGGGAAGTGCCACTCTGTCACCGGGAACGAAGAACATGTCTTCTCTGGTGACGGGAGTTGCGGCATCTTCATAACCTGTCACAAACGAGAGGGGGAAGCCCCAAGTTGCGGTGAGGGTTACACTGCCGTTAGAGTTGATCATATAGCTGTCGCCGGGCTGATAGATGTTGCCCTTCGCATCTTTCCAACCGGAGAATTTCTTTCCGTTTTCCAGAGTGCTATTTACGGGCGCGCTGACGATGATGTTTTCGCCTGCAAAAACGGTTTCGGAGTCGGCGGGCATTTCAACATCTTCGTCGGTATCGCCTTTTTCATAGACAACATTGCCGCGATCCAAGGTGTAGTAAACAGCATAGTCATCTTCGGAATATACCAAAGAACCGAGCGCTTCGGCTTCTTCGGTCAGGGTGATGAAGTCGAGAACCGATTCATCATCGGCATAAATTACGGGGAAAGAATCGTTTTCAAAGCTTTTTCCTGCTTTGACGATGTCAAGCATGAATTCTCTTTGAACGGTAGTTCCCTGAAGATCGAGAATATCGCCTTCGTCGATACGAATGACTTTGTAACCAACTTGGGGAAGAGATTCAAAATCAAAGGAAAGGGAACCGCCGATTCCCTTGAAATAAAGGGAATGGTAACCGGGCAACAAAAGATTCTGGTCAAATGTTTCGGCAGGGTTATCAAATACGATGTTGTAGGTACCGAAGCCGTCTACATAAGAAGTGTACAACTCGGCAATATCGCTTGCGCCCGTACCATAGGTTACACCTGTCGTTTTCAAAACCATGCTGAATTCACATTTCAGGGCAGGTGCGTTCGTTTTCTCGGAGGTATAGAAGGGGATGTTAAAAACATCGGGGGTTTCGAAAACATAGGAAACCTTGGTGGTGGCAGGAACATCTGCACTGGGAGCGCGGAGGATTTTCAACGCATCCTTGCTGCCGATAGTCAGAATCACTTCATCATCATAGGTGGCGCTTGCACCTACAACCCAGCCGTCACCAAAGAAGCCGCCGTACAAGGAGGCATTGGAGTAGGGTTGGAAATAGATGTAGTTGATCTCTTTGACATGACTCGAAGTGGTGGGGATATCCGCCTCCAAACGAGAATTATCCGCCTGATCTTCGTAGGTAACTTCGCAGTTTTCGGTTGCAACGAATTTAGCATTGGTGGTCCAACGCAGATCGTTCATACGGACGGGATATACTTCATTTTCTTTGGTACGATCGGTAACATCGATCACATACGCAGCGTTATTGGGATCGATGGCAAGATCATACTTTTTGTAAAGATAATCGCCACCCTTGAAAGCAAGCTTCTTGCCTGCAAATTCATGACCTGCAGGGAATTCATATTCCATTTTCAAAGCAATAGTGGTGAGGTTGTTGGGGTCGGTCTTTACATTAACCTTAACCACATCAAGGGTCAAAGGACCATTGTTGCGAATATAGCCCGAGGCGGCCAAATGACGCTCTTTCAAATAAGCGGCAGAGGTGCTCGCACTGCAAGCAATGATCATTTCCCAGGTCGGCTTTTTATTTGCATTACCCGTTACGATGATATTACGGGTATGGGTGGGCATAATGTCTAAAAAGTTACGCTGGCCTCTACCGTCATACAGTTGGGAATAATCACTTTTGAGGTAGATGTAACCATCGGCGGTTTTGTCGCCCGCTTCAAGCAGTTCAACAGCCTTTTCGATGGTTTTAACGGGAGACGATTCGGTACCTGTGTTGGTATCCGAACCTTTTGCCTGATCTACATAGATCGTATTGGTTGCGTTCATAGCATCCAACGCGCCTGCCATCATACCTGCGGGAAGCAGAGAGATGAGCATAAGAGCAGACAACACAAAAGAGAGAATGCGCTTGTTTGTGTTTTTCATTTCGTTTCCTCCTAAAGTATTGGTATTGTGAAAACACGGCTAAGGTATACCATCTACAGTTTATCACAAAATCATCGCCATGTCAATATATCTCGCTTTCAATTTGCGATATTTTAACACATGGAAACAAAAAAACATTCACTGCATGGGAAAATCAAAACAAAATCACAAAAAATCCTTTTTTACCTTTTGGCGTGAAGTAAAAAAGCGAAGCACACTTCAATAAGAAGCGTGCTTCGCGTAAATAGTATGCGCAAATGATTCAGTTCGGTTCTCCCCAACCGGGAAGCAATGAACCATAGTTATCGCCGAAACTGATGGACATGATTTCTTCCGGAAATTCCAGAGAAATCATTGCGGGGGATTCATATACGTTTTTCATGACTCTTCCTCCCTATCAGGCGGGCAACATCTCGGTCAATGCTTGGTTGATGGAAGCGATGCTCTTTGTGATAGAATCGGAGTAGAACACGGTACCGTCGGCAAGCTCAAAATATGCGCGGGCGGTGAATTCTACATTTTCCCAAGTTTCCAGCCATTTTTCGGAAGAATTGTCGTAATCGTCAATCAGCATAGCGGTGAAGACGTTAGGCTGGCTCAAGCTGAAGGAAACCTTGGCTTCTACATTGAGAACATTTTCGGTGTCAAGTTCCAGGGTTTCGTTCAAAAGAGCGGTGGGAATCAGGAGAATTCCCTTGGTTACTTTTTGTCCGAACATGGCTTCAAGGGTGGCGGTAGAACCGACAAATCCAAAGCGGATGCCGTAAGGAGCGGTGGTACGTCTTTGTGCGCCGAGGGCTGCACCGTAAACATCGGTGGTCCATTCGGTGCCGTTCCAAGTGTGGAGGGTACCTGCAATGGGTGAAAGGTGTGTTCCGTCAACTTCGACTTCATTTTCGTGGTCATAGTAAACGGGGATGATATCCTTTCCGGTGTAGGTGGAGGTAGCATCCACATAAACATTACCGATACCATTTGCACGCGCGGCAATACGGGGAGCATGGTTTGTAAAGGTAACGTTTGCGCCATTGATAAATGCGATAGCATCCAGACCGTTGGGAAGTTCATGATCATACTCAACACTTCCTGTCACTGTGCCATGGCCATAGTATACAGAACCACAGAATCCATTGAAAATGATCGTTCTCGACATATCATGCATGTGTTCAGTATCGGTGTATTGTTTATTGTTGTACGTTTGTTCACAATAAATCGGAGCACCGTCTGTAATTTTAGTAAGAGTTATACCTTTGTAAATCTTACAGATCAGATCGCCCGAGAGTTTTCTATCATCGTTGGCAGCAACGGTACCGCTTTTTCTGATATCGAGAGTATTGACAGTGCCGGAGCGGAATTCGGCGTTAATGAGAGAGTTGACATTCTTTTGACCATTCGGGAAAACAGGATCAATAAACGGTGTGGATTCTTTCGTACCGTTACCGAAATAGAGATTGAAGTTCATGGTACGGACAGAAGATGCGCCACCCATGTTGATTTGTTTAAATGTGCCGTTATACACTTTGCAATCCGCCGAGAACTCGATCAATTGATTGCAGTCAATAACAAATTGCTCGGTTTTTACATGCAAGCCGAAATACAAATCACCACTGGGATACATACGAATGTTAGTATCGTTCGGATAGGACTCGGAGGTCACGGCTACGCTAACGTTATCAAATAAGATATCGTTATTGAAGTAGATATAAATTTGCGTAGTCATTTTGAATTCGCATACCGTATTGGCAGTCGCGGCGGTAAAGAGTATCGGCATATTGAGGGATTGGAGGGCTACAACACTTGACGACTCGCGATAATAAACAGAATCGTCGATGGGTGCAAACGCCGCATCGCTTAACAGATAAACCGCGCCTGCCGCATCGGTATTACCGCGGTCACTGAGAAGATCACCCAACGCTTTATAGGCAGCATTGAGGGTTTGGTAAGGCTTCGCTCTCGTGCCATCTGCCTCTTCATCATTTCCGTTGGTGCCATCCACGAAGATAGCGGGAACCCAAACGGCTTCGGCGGAAAGGTCAGCGCCGTCCATGGTAAGCGTTTCGCCGGCAAAACGGATCTTGCCGCCAATATTCCAGCCGTAGAACACAAGATCATACTTGCCATCGTTGACGATGGTGCCGCGAAGATCATTGGGTAGTGCGAATTTTTCACCCAAATCGACAGCAATGTCGCTTTGGAAAACGCCGCTTTCTTCATAACCGGTGGTAAAGCTGATGCAAAGTTCCCAAACAGCGGTCAGGGTGAAGGTAACGGCTGCATCCACCGCGAAAACATCCCCTGCCTTGTAAAGTTTGCCCTCTTTATCCATCCAGCCCATAAATTTTTTGCCATCGGCAAGGGTGGTAGTGGCAGGAGCGGCAAGGGTGATGGAATTGCCGACAATAACGGTCTCGCTCTCGGGAAGAACGATTTCTTCTTCGGCATCGCCCTTCGCGTAGGCAACAGTGCCGCTGTCGAGAAGGTATGAAACGGTTCCTGTTATCGAAGGTAAAGCCTTCACCAACGTTTGTAAACTGCAAAGAGTTAAAGCCGCTCATGAGCTGATCGGCGGCACTGAAGTTAACCGAGGGATTGTCAATCACAAGATTGTAGGTACCTTTGCCTGTCGCGGTGGAAGATTCTGTCAAACCGCCGGCAAATTTTGCACCCGATGCTTTGACAACAACCGCAAAGTCACAAAGGATTTCGGGGGAAGTCTTGGTGCCACCAAAAATATTGTAGGTAGTATGCGTCCAGTTAAAACCTTGTTTCTCGATCACATAGGTTACCTTGGTGGAAGCAGGAGCTGTTTTGGCGGGAGCATTCAAATATCTGCCGATAAGATCGGAGTTTACACCGATGGTAAGAATGATCTCACTTTCGGGTTGAACACCTTTTTTTGCACCCTCTACGCAAGCGTAGCATAAATCCCATCCGGTGCCGTTCAAGGTAGTGGGAGCATTAAAATAGAAATATTTTTGAGCAACCACTTGGCAGTGACCTGCATTTCCTTTCGTGGTCGGGAAAGCACTGTTCTGACGGTCGGTTTCAGCCGCAGTATCCCAAGTGAGAGTGTTATTCGCGGTGGTGGCGAAATATCCCTTGGGGATCCAACGCAAAGTGTTGATCAGGAGATAGTATTTCGCATCACCATTCGGGGTGAGTGTAAGGGTGCCGTCACCGTTATCGGTGATGTTGTAATCTATATAAAGATAGGAACCTTCTTCAAAGGTAATGGTTTTACCGGCATAGGCTCTATATTTTTCATTCGGATGATCTGCCGGAATGGTATAGGTGGTCGTCGTCGGGAATTGGATATAGTTTTCCTTATCTACCGTCGAATGAACCGTAACGGCATCAAAGGTGACGGGCCGTTGGTAAGAGGATACAAACTGGCAGCGCCGTGTCTATTAGCCGTAGGTGTAAAAAAGTCCTTGTAAATCAACGGTTTAAATCTCAATTCCCAAGTGGGTTTATTTCCCACGTTACCCGTAATAATAATGTGGCGGGTATGGGCGGGCAAAACGCTTGTCAAGGCTTCGGCGCCGGATTTTTCTCCGTTGTAAACGGCGGAGTAATCATCTAAGAGATAAACGTAACCATCTGCAGTTTTATCTCCTGCTTCGAGCAGTTCAACTGCTTTTTCAATGGTTTGAACAGGCTTTGCCTCAGTACCGTCGCCTGTTTCATCAGAGCCGTTTGTCTGATCGACATAGACAGTATTTCCTGCATTCATGGCACCTTCTGCGAATACAAACAGTCCTGCCGGAGCAAAGACAGAAGCATAAGCACCGAAAGAAGCAGAGAGAGAATACGTTTGTTTGTGTTCATAACAATCTCCTTTGTGATTATTGTGATAAAGCATTGTATTTAAAAAAATGCAGTATACCCTATATCACAAAAGAACTTTTTTGTCAAGAAGAGAATGCAATGACAAAAACATTTTTATGAAACTAAAAAATATGCACGCCTCTCTCGAAGCGTGCATATAAACTACAAATTGGGGTTTACCAGCTACCGCCGCCACCGCCGCCGAAGCCGCCGCCCGAGAATCCGCCACCACCGCCCGAGAATCCACCACCCGAACTGCCTTTGACTTCGGGACGGGAAACCATGGAACGATTCATGACCATCGCAGATCGCCTAAACGAAGACATGAACAGATAGAGGGTGAAGGCATCCATACTTGAGGAACTGTACCAGCTCGGGGGTTCAATGGTGATCTTTTCAAAACGTTTTGCCCATTGATCGGTGACACCCAGAGCGTACGCATACGGCAGAACATGATAAAAATAAGCAGGGTCTTGTGCTACCATTTTTTCAATACGCTCCTTCTCGGCCTTTTCGATGAAGGTGCGGAAACCGCAAAGTTTTGCAAAGAGCGCTTCTCCCTCCTCGGTCTTTCGCCCCGCAAACATCACAAAGGGCAAGCAAGCCATGGTAAACACACCCGCCCAGCGAGAGATCCCCCAAGGATCCACCACAAATGCGGGGATGATCCATCCAAACAGGAAAGCGGAAAGGAGCAAAATGAGAACGCTTAACATGAGCATGCCACTCCGCTTTATAAATCCGTAGGACGATTTTGAAGTGACCCAGCGGGAAAGGAGAAATTCTCCAGAACCAACGGCCACCACCAAAATAAGCATAAGGCCGATGACACCGGTATCAAGCAAAGCAGAGCTGACACAAATCGACCACAGCACACAGAAGAAAAAGGGTATGAGAGAAACAAACCCCGAAAGCACCTGCATAACACTGCTTTTTTGATCAAATATCTTTTTACACCAATGATGTGTTAAGGAAGTTTGCGCCGCCTGAGTGGTCTTATAAAAATGGAGATTCAAGTCTTGGGTGGAAACGCTGTCGCGTCCATCAAAAAATCCTGCAAAGACGGAATTCAAATAACGGGGGGCATCGTCGGGCAATTCTTTTTTCTTGTGGAGAATAAAGGTGTCAGCGCCTGCATCCTCGACCGTTAAATATCCATGATCGGCAAACCAAAAAATGAGAGAAACGATGTCTTTTGCATCGGCAGAGCCATCGAGAATATATCCCGCCGCCGCCGAATCCACCCCCTCGGGAGCTTCAAACTCCACCGTGGGAAGAACCGTGCGGTCAACACCGAATTTGCGGTAGAGAAAAACACAAAGCAAAACTGTGCCGATTCCTACTGCAATCAAAAGAAACGCGGGCAGGATACCAGGGGTTGACACATCGGTATAATATCCGTCGGGCAGTTCAAGATACAGCGTTAACCCATTGTAACTGCCAAGACCGTTTTTATTTTCATACTTAAAGGACACGCCGTCCTCGGTTTTGAGGGTCAAATATCGCGGCGAACCATAACCACCCTGATACAGTTTGGCTTCGCTTCCCTTTTCAATGGCGTGAGGCAGGACCACTTCAAAAGAGATGTTGTTGATTTGGGTATCCATAAAGGAGCCGACAATGTTCCAATAAAGAATATCAAGCGCATCGGAAAAATCAGCACCAACTTCACAAACATAGGAAATGGTATACTTTTGAATCCCCGTCACCGTTTTGTTGGGATCGCCGACCTTGACAATGTAATTCAAGTCCTCGGTGTAGACCTCGTAAGGAGCGCCTGTTACGGCAAAATCGGAATACTCCATGTAGTACCGACCGTATTCAGCTTCCTTTAAATCAACCTCGGCTACATACGGGGTATAGATGTAAAAGCCGTGTCTCGGTTTAAAATATTGAATGGAAACATCCCAACTGACATGGTAAGCGTGGGCATCATCCACTACGACACGGATGGCAAGATCTTCATAGCAATAACCGCTGTCGATATTCAAGTTACCGCTTGCATCCTCGGTAAAATCAAACGGTGAACAGGAAAGCAGACAGCATACAAGTATTAAAAGGGCTGTAATTTGAACGATTCGTTTCATAATCAGAACTGCACTTTCACATTTTTACGTTCTTCGGGAGCATCCACTTCAAACATAGTGAAGCGTTGGAATCCAAACATATTGGCAATGATGACGCTGGGGAAGGTTTGTGTCTTGGTATTAAACTCCTTGACACAAGCATTATAATACTTGCGGGACATGGCGATTTCTCCCTCGATGGAGGTCAGTTGATTCTGCAAAGCGGTAAAGTTGCTGTTGGCCTTCAAATCGGGATAACTTTCAGCCAAAGCAAAGAGAGATTTCAAGGTGCCGCTTAAAGCATTCTCCCCTTTCAGTCTATCCGCGGTTGAGGTACCGTTTGCAATTTGATTGCGGGCGGCAATGACTTTTTCCAGTGTTTCGCTCTCATGTTTGGCGTATCCTTTGACCGTTTCAACCAGATTGGGAATCATATCGAAGCGTTTTTTCATATAGACATCCATGGTCGAAAAAGCTTCTTCTACACCATTTTTTCTTTTGACAAATCCATTATACGACGAAATAAACCAAATGACCAAAAGGGCAACCAGCGCAATGACGGCAATGACGATCCAATTCATACATGCTCCACCTTTCATTTTTTACAGTTTATGTCCACAGTATAGCAATATTTTCATTATTTTGCAAGTTTTTATTCATATCTTTTTAAAATTAAACGGCGACACAATCGGTGCCGCCGTTTTTATGACTTATTAAGTGTTCAAAAGAAATTCAGACCAGGATTCAACATACTCTTCAATATCCGATTCGGCTTTTTGTTTGATGGCATCAAAATCGGATGCAAATGTGTTGACACGATATTTGCTGCTGTTGTTGAACACATAGGCGATACCGCCGAAGTTGTTACAAATACCGATATCAAAATAAGAAGAGTCGAAAATGATATCAAGCATGGCGCGGGAATCTTCATCACGGGCAACACGGCCTTTCAGCACCGTTTCGTAGTAAGAGTAAAGGAGAAGCGATCTTCCGTAATAAGAAAGGGCTTCCAAAACGGCCGCAGCCTCCGCATGAGACAGTTCCTTTTTCAAATAAGCAGGAATTGCCACAGCGGGAGAAGAGAAGGAATACATGTGGTAATACTGATCCTGATCCACATCGGCTTTCGGAATGGGAAGAATACCGAAATCGCTCACCATAGAACGAGTCTGGGTGACACGATACATGGAACATTCACGCACAAGCGCACGGTTTTCCATAAACACCTTGTTGGCATATTCATGTTGTTCATTGCTTGAGTTCAAATCTTTGTTAAACTCGTCGTAATAAACCGTCGAGGTTTTGTCGCCATAAAGAAGCAAAACCTTATCAAGCACTTCAATGCTGTGGCTATTGTTTAACGAAAGATAGGGCAAATCATCTTCGTCCTTATCGGCAAACTTTACAGCGCCCGATGTCATGAAAAAGACAATGTTGGAGGAGGCTGTCATGAAACCAAAGCTATCGTATTGATCGACAATACCGTCACCAGTGAAGTCGGAAACACGGCCTTTGCAGAGTTCATGAAGGGCATCCATTGTCCAAGTTCCGTCATACACCATGGTATAAGGGTTGGGAAGCTTGTATTCATCGAAAAGATCGAGATTGTACTGCAAAACCGAAATACCCTCGTTATCGATGATGGAAAAATCGCCGATAACATAGAAGAGTCTTCCGCCAATGGTCATGTTGTCCACGAAGTTTTGATTGTACCAAGGGGCATCCAATGTAATCTCTTCATCGGCAAACTCTGTCAAATCGGCCAAGCGGTTTTTCAGGGAAAGACTGCCGATCTCGGTGACGCCGCAAAGAATCAAAGAATATGTTCCAAGCTGCCCGCCGATGTCAATGTCGGCATCGGTAACGACTTTGCTACTCGTTGTAATCGACTTTACGTTTACATTGTAGAGCTCTTTTAACTTTTCCACACGGGCAAAAGCGGCATCCTGAATAACATCGGAGCCTGCCTCGGAATACTCGGTGGCAAAATCACGAGATACCACCCAACCGCTATCGGCGGGAACAAGCACATTGAAATTAAATCCATCAAGATCAAGTCCCTGCACGGGTTTGAGTTCGTAACCAAACATACCGCTCATGGTATGTCCGGGATTCTTGGTATAATCATCAGGTGATATCACACCATCGTTTTTATCACCCTTTCCATCCTCTTTTCCGCCATCTCCACTGTCGCCGCAACCGACCAAAGAGCAAGATAGAGTCAAAACAAGCGCAAGAAAGAAACTAACCATACGCATATATTTGCTCATAATATCCTCCTAAAGACGAGTGAAAAACTATGTGAAAATTATAATACATCAAGGCTACTGTGTCAAGTTATTTTGTGGTTTGCGCCTCTACCAATCTGCCGCCGCAGTATTTTTCACGCAGTTTCGGTTTTTCAATCTTTCCCGTCGGATTGCGGGGAACATCTGCAAAGATTATCTTGCGGGGACGTTTATAACGGGGAAGCTCCATACAAAAAGCATCGATATCACTTTGTGTGCAAACGGCATCTTCTTTTATTTCGATCACGGCCGCAGCAATCTCACCCAAGCGTTCATCCGGCAATCCGATGACAGCAACATCCTTTACGGCAGGATGGGCACGCAAATGATCCTCAATCTGTACGGGGTAAAGGTTCTCACCGCCCGATATAATAACATCTTTTTTGCGATCAACCAAATAAATAAAACCATCTTTATCGCATTTGGCCATATCTCCCGTATAAAGCCAACCATCTTTTAATATTTCAGCGGTAGCGACGGGATTTTTATAATAACATTTCATGACACCGGGGCCTTTGACAGCCAATTCACCGACATCTTCACCGACCACGGAATTGCCATTTTCATCCACGATTTTGGTTTCCCAAAGATACCCTGCCTTTCCGATGGCACCCACTTTATCAATGTTTTCCACACCAAGATGCACGCATCCCGGCCCGATGGATTCACTCAAACCGTAGTTGGTATCATACTGATGTTTGGGGAACACCTTCAGCCAGCGACGAATCAAACTGGGCGGAACGGGTTGGGCGCCAATGTGCATCAATCGCCAAGCGTCCAAGCAGTAGTCGGAAAGTTTCAAATCACCGCGGTCGATGGCATCCAAAATATCCTGCACCCACGGCACCAAAAGCCACACGATGGTCGCCTGTTCCTGCGATGCGGTTTCAAGCACCCATTCGGGTTTAATGCCGCGCAGCAAAACAGCACGGCTTCCTGCCAAAAGAGAACCGAACCAATGCATTTTAGCGCCTGTATGGTAAAGAGGCGGAATACAAAGGAAAACGTCGTCACGGGTCTGACCGTGATGATTTTGTTCGGTGCAGCAGGAGCTGTATAAAGCGCGATGGGTATGTAAAATAGCTTTCGGAAAACCTGTTGTACCCGAAGAAAAATAGATCGCAGCATCATCTTCTTCATCGAGATGGACGGCGGGAGCAATGGAAGAACAATAGTTGACCAGACGAGTGTACTCCCCTGCATAAGCGGGACAGTCGGCGCCGACATAAAAATAATCCTTGACTCGGTGCAAAGAATCACGGACCGAATCAATTCGTTCGACAAATTCAGGACCGAAAACCAACACATCGGCATCGGCCAGATCCAAACAATACCGAATTTCTTCACCCGTATAACGGTAATTCATGGGAACGGCCAAAGCACCCGCTTTCAAAACACCGAAATAAATGGGAAGCCATTCCAAACAGTTCATAAGAAGTATGGCAACCTTATCCCCTTTTTTGACACCGCGGGTAAGCAGTAAATTGGCAAAGCGGTTGGCCTTGACATCAAAATCCTTCCAGCTAATTTCCCGTCTGTACTTTTCACCCGCGGCCGTTTCGATCAAACTGAATTCATGCCATGTAAGGGACGGATCGGGACGGACGGCGGGATTGACTTCGACCAAACTCACATCATCAGGATAGAGTTTGGCATTCCGTTCCAGTAACTCGGTAATTATCATGTCTATACATCCTTTCAAAATGAAAAAGCCCTCATGAAAATCATGAGGGCGGATTTATCCGCGGTACCACCTCGAACTTCGCCGCCTTCTCACAAAGACGACCTCAACGGGCACAAAACATGCCCTTCACCGTAACGGGGTAAAACCGTCGCCGCCTACACACCGCCAAAACGGCTTCGGGACGAAGCTCACGAACTGTATTCGAAGGAGGCGTTCCATCGGCTCACACCCACCGCCGACTCTCTGAAAAAACAACCGCCGTCTACTTGTTTTCGGTCACAGCTTTTACACGAGTACAATACCATACCCGACAAAAAAAGTCAAGTGTTTTTTGTTTTTTCGTTTTGACCGATTATTTTGCCACTGTCTCCAAATAATCGCTCAATCCATCAAGCCAGCCACCTTCAAATTCCTCAATTCTGCCCTTGTCCCCTGCGCGGGCAATATTTTGGGAAATGGGAAGACAGGCAACCGATCGAATGCCGTAACGCGCGGCAATTTCGTCTACATGATTTTCTCCGAAAACTCTGTGCTTTGCGCCGCAATCGGGACATTCAAAATAGGACATATTTTCCACGATACCCAAAACGGGAACCTTCATCATATCGGCCATTTTCACTGCTTTTTCCACAATCATGGAAACAAGCTCTTGCGGAGATGCAACCACAACGATACCTGTCAACGGGATGGACTGGAAAACGGTCAGGGGCACATCACCCGTTCCCGGAGGCATATCGACATACATATAGTCAACATCTTTCCAAATAACGTCCGTCCAGAACTGTTTGACGGTACCTGCAATCACGGGACCGCGCCAAACAACGGGATCGGTTTCATTTTCCAAAAGAAGGTTGACCGACATGGTTTGAATACCCGTTTTGGTCAAAACGGGATAGATTCCCTGTTCATCGCCATGGGCATGCCCCGTAATTCCGAACATACGAGGGATGGAGGGACCTGTGATATCAGCATCCAAAACAGCCGTTTCATATCCTTTTCTGCGGGACAATACCGCCAACATGGAGGTGACAGCCGATTTACCTACACCGCCCTTGCCGCTGACTACACCGATGACATTCTTTACTTTGGCCATCGGATGACATTTTTCTATTAAACTTTCGGGCTTACCGCCGCAGTTGCTTTTGCAATTCGAGCAATCATGATTGCATTCTTGACTCATTATACATACTCCCTTTCTTTGCATTCTATAATATTATAGTCCCTTATACACTTTTGTCAAGCGAATTGCCGAAAAAACGCATAACAAAAAGCGAGTACACTTGACAGATAACAAAGATTGGGATATACTTACTCATAATTTAGCGGCGCAGCACAAAGCAAACCAAAAAAACGCTATCAAACCGCCCGCCATCATACCAAAAAGAAAACCCATACTTTTCCGCCTCCTTTTGAGATAAAGTATGGCTTTTTATGAAAAAAATATTCGGATTATCCAATCATTCGGAGGTACTTCTCATGCTGATCATCGGAGAAAAACTCAACTCCTCAATCCCATCGGTCAAGCCCTTAATGGACTCTTCGGACATTGCTGCGCTTACCGCCCTTATTCAAAAACAAGCAGAAGCAGGGGCCGATTATTTGGACATCAACACCGCCCTCTGTTCGGATGAAGCGGGTATGATGCAGACACTTGTCTCGCTTGTACTCCAACACACATCCTGCGGTATTATGCTCGATTCTCCCGATCCCAACGTCATTCTCGAAACCCTGCCGCTTTGCGGGGATCGCCCTGTCATCGTCAATTCGGTGACACCGACCGATCGTTTTGATACCATCGTCCCTGCACTGGTAAACGATTTCCCCACCGCTTCACTCGTAGCCATGCCGATCGGTGTGGAATCCCATGAAGATATGGATAAGTTTATCCGAAAGCTGACCGACGCAGGTCTCTCGCCCGAGCGTATCTACATGGATTTGTACATCGAATCGGTTGCAACCGACGACACCGCAGGCAAGCGCGCCATCGATACACTCAAATATTTAAAACAAAATCATCCCCGTATCAAAACCACCTGCGGACTGTCTAACATCGCTTTCGGTCTCCCCTCTCGCCAAACGGTTAACTCCGCTTTCTTTGCACTTTGCGCATCCCTCGGTTTGGATTCGGCGATTTTAGATGCCCTTTCCCCTTCCATGACAAAAACGCGCGCCGCTATAAAACTTCTTTCGGGCGAAGATGAGTATTGCATGGATTACATCACCTGTATACGAGAATTTGAAAATTAAAAGCACTAAAAAGAGCGGAAATCCGCTCTTTTTTTCATAAAAACACTGCGGTCGAATTCGACCGCAGTGTTTTTACATTCAGTTCAAGAAACCAAACTTCCCCATCCATCCGGCGTGGAGTTGTAGTTATCGCCGTAACCATGATCCATCATGACAGGCGATTGTTTGGCATTCCAAATATTTTTACCGATATAGTTGTTGGTAACAAGCACATCTCTGTACCAGTAGTGAGTCAATCTGTTTCCGTTGAGCCAAATGATTGATTCACCATTTTCATCCACACCCGTGTACTTGATCTTACCATAAGAGTCAAACGGTAGGTAACAGATGTTATACTCAAACGTACGGTGTGAAGTCGGGAAACCACGGAGATTGAAGGGCTCACGGTCACCAAGGAAGGTGTTGTGGTAAATTTCAACATATTCGCCCGCAAATTCTTCGACATAAGTTTTATTACGGTCATAACCGCCGTGCATATCAAAATATGTAGACAAGCTGGCGCCGAATTCAACGTTACAAAACGCTTTGTAACCGCTATCGGGATATCCCGAACCCGCGATAGAGTGACGGTTATAGTTGAAATAGTTGGAATATACCTCGCAGTATGCTTTGGTCAACGACACACCGTAACCAAGACCGTTGATCTGATTGTGGTGGATATAGTTGTTGTGTATTTTCGCATTGACGATGGCAACACCCGAATTCTTCGGACGAAGTGCGATGGCAACATTGTTAAAGGCTGAGATCTCGCAGTTGTCAAAGCGGAAATTATCAGCGGTAACCTGCACGCCTGTTACTGTTCTCAGCTGGTAGTAATAAGCGTGGCCGTGGGTGGTTTCGCTGTAAGTCGTGAAGGAACGCTTATGGTGTGCTAAGTGCTGTCCCGGGTCAGGACCCTGGATGGTCAGACCGGTGATGCGGATGTCGGGCATGGCAACCGTGATCATGGGAGTAGAACTAAATACACTGGTGGTAAGAAGGGCACCCGTTGAAATCGTACCATCGGGATATACATATCCGCGGTTGGATGCGAGGGTAACACCCTGCGGGATATTCAATGTTTTGCAAATGCCTTGATTGGCATCGCCAAGTTCCATTTGAACATATCCGGGAATGAATATAACTTCTCCCGACTTGGCAACCTCCAATGCAGCTCTCAATTCAGTTTCGTTTGTAACGATATAATCACCCGTGGTGAAAATTTCCGAATATCCGACACCGCCCGCAAAGGGTTCGTCGTTATATTCATAAGCACCGTAGGTTTGACCGTACACTTCCATGGAAATATTGCCGTTATCTTTCCAAGAAAGGAAGTTGGAATAGCATCCGATCCCCTGCATAATCTGCTCAATGCCTTGGATAATCTGGGCGTCACTTCCCGATTCACAGCTTGCAATCAGATTTTCAAGCGTGGTGTAAGGGAGATCTGCGTTATCGGAATAATAAGAGGCAGAAAGAACGGGCGCTTGCAATTTTTGAGAATACGACAGGTTGGCTTTGGCATTGACTTTGGCATCAGGCAGGCTTACCGCAATGCCGACCGCCGCAGAATATGAACCGAAACGACCGTCTTCGGGAACTTCATCAAAAGCAAGATCCTTGGAAAGAACGACGGGAGATGAAACGCCGAACAGGTTGTTTTGTGCCACACCGCGTTTGGTAGCAAGGGCAAACGCACTGCCGCCGGGTAACAACTGATTGTCAGAATACGCCGATTCGGGATAGACAAACCAGTTATTTGTCAGGGTAAATACTTTTTGCACCAGACCGCCGAAATAAAACGGATTGGCCTTGGAGAAAAAGGCGTTATGTTCTACCGTCAACGTGGAAATGCTTTGACGCATACTCGGATAAGAAAGATCAAGACCGCCTGAAACACGCAGGAGAATCAATGTGGTTTCATCGTTTGAGGATTCTACGTTCCCCGAGAAAACAACATCGCTTTCCTTGCCGCCGATGCTTGCAATGCGGCGCAAATTGGTAAATAAGTTTCCTGAAATCACTGCATCCGTATTATACAGATCAATGGCTACACCGGTAGTATTGCCCAGACAGTGATGGAAATAGTTGTTTTCAAAGGTCAAACCGACAACCTCACGAGCTACTACAAACGAGCGATAAAAACCTGCAATCTCACAGTTATCGATTTTAACATTATCACCGATTACCTTAATGGCGCCTGAGAGGTTTTCTCCGCCGATCGAGTCATCGGTCGCCTGATCGGGTCCCATCAAAACAAGACCGCTCATGCGAGAACCCTCTTCCATGAAAAACATGTTTTCCACATAAGAGGTGGTTTTGAGAACGGCGCCTTTTTTGCCGTTTGTACCACGCTCGCCCATCAGGGTAACGCCTGCGGGAACGGTAAATTGATATTCAATCTTGGTATAACCCGGTTTGCTGCCATCAAATCCTTCGGGATCACCCGCCAAAATAAAGTCTGCAAGATCGATGGTAATATCTCCCGATACCAAAATGATATCGCCCGATTTTGCTTTGTCAAGAGCGGCTTTCAATGTGTTGTCATCCGTTACGGTATAAGTAGCCGCACCCGAAATACCACTGACATAACCTACACCGCCGCCTATGGGGTTGGTTTCTTCCTTTGCACCGAAGTAAGTATTCCCTGCGGTTGCAAAGGTCTGATGATAATAATCGCTGTAAAGCCCAAGGTCTGTGCAATCGGCAAGCAATCTGCCCAGTTCGGAACGAATAAGGGTTTTATTTTTCACGTCTTTTCCGACTGCCTTGCGCAAGGTTTCAAGTTCAGAGAGAAATTTATAAGCATCGGGATAATATGCACGGGAAGTGATGTCGGTGACACCCGTTTCATTTTTTACTTCGACTCCGACAAAATCGGACCAATCATCATTTTCATCAAATTCACTCTTGGAATCGAGTATATCCCAAACATTCTGAATGCTGTTGCGGATAACATCGGTATAAATCACCCCGCCGTCATCCAGCAAAAGATATCCGCGAGAGAGGAAAATAACATTCGCCCAAATATCTAACCACGCTACGTTCGGGGATTCCAAGCTGTCAACCAAACAACCTGTAAACTGATTGGGCTTATCGGGAGAAATGGGAAGAGGAGCATTCACGTCAATGATGTTTTGGGTCTCACGGGTCAACGCTTGAGAAGTTAAAAGGACTTCGGGCACCATAAGCACGCCGCGGCGAAGGACGGTTCGACCCGTCAAAGCTTCTGCGACAGCGCTATCCATCTCAAAGCCGAAACGAAGACCGTAAGGTTCTTTGACACGAATAGAGCAACCGAGTGTATCGCCGAATGTGGCCAACCACAAATTTTTTTCAAATGTATATTCTACACCGTTTTCCAAAATACCGTATGGAAGGGCGACTTCCTTACCGTCAACCATCGAAACACCTACGGGCAAAAGGCTTTCCGATGCGAAAGAAGAGCCTTGTTCAATCGAAAGCGTTCCGCCATCCCTCACTGTGGGAGAAACACCGGTGATTTTAACCTGCGCGCCGTTTTTAAGAACAATGGCGTCTAAACCATTGGCGGTTGAATTGTTTGTAAGGGGAAGATGATTCCATTTTACACCGCCCGAAAAACCGTCAAATATCAAATTGCGTTTTACATTTGCCAAATAGTTGGGATTGTTTGCGGTGTTTGCAGAACCGAAATCGTAAATATTATTCACTTTTGCGCCTGCATACAAAATTGCCGTCACCTTGTTATAGCACGAGACATTACCGTAATTATCCAAAGCCCCGATGATAAGACCGTCGGGGAGATAACAGTTGTATAAATGCAAAAGATCGGTAGATTTCATGGTGCTGTTGGCACCGTTAATCCGTCCGACAACCACCCTGCTATCGACAGTACCGACAAAAATCTCGGAGGAGTAGGAAGCATTGCTGTGGCCGTAAATGATATATTGATATATACCGCCGTAAACTCTTTGGCACAAATGTGCAGACGATTGAGAGGTAAAATCAAGGAAAATGCCATAACTGCCCGCAACGCCCGTTCTTTGGGATTCGGTTACACCCGCTATGGTAAAACGCATACCGAACGTCGCGCCTCGCATGGGCAGAAAACGCGTGTTCTGTTTGGTGTTCATTTTCATGGTGATACCATCAAACAGCACTTCGCCGTAGACATTAAAATAGGTGACCATTTTAGTTTCCTGCGGATCGGTAAACTGCAAAACCGTATCATCGCTTGCAGCCGTAAAGAGCACGGGCAGATCAACCCCGCGCATACGGAAGCAATAATAGTCATAGTAGGTATTCCCTGTGTTGGAATCGGTTTTTAAGGTACCGTACAACAAGATGGTATCATCGTATTCAAAGTTTGTTGTAGTCACATAATCATCGATAATCCACTCTACATCACTGAGCAAATAAAACGCGATGGCATCGTAAGAGGAATTGGAGTCATCGGCCAATTGAATCAGATACAAATACGCCTCATCGGGATCGTTAAAAGGATGCTCACGACTGCCGTCTGCATTTTCACCCGTTGCATTTGCATCCACACAAACAGCACGAACCCACACAGCATGGGCAACAAGACCCGTTTCGCTCATGGGAATGCGATCGCCCGGTTGATAGGTTACTTCATCGATCTCCCAACCGTAAAAGGTGACATCGTAAAGACCGTCATGCTGCAGTTGACCGCGCAGATCATCTTTTAAGCAGACTTCATCTCCGACGGAATAAACAGTATCGTCGATGATTGTAAGACCGTAGCCACAGTCATACAATATCTTGCCCGCCTGCGGCTGGGTTGCGGCCACGGAAACAAGCCCCGCAGGAAGCAGAGCAAGCAACATGGTCATGGTAAGAACAAAGGATAATACGCGTTTTTTCATCCAATTTCTCCTTTCAGACATTACGCATTGATTTGATTTCATGCCATTGAAAATGAAAGCGTATACGCTCAAAAGTCAGAGCTAAAAAAAATCTAGTTTATTATAGCAGTTTTAAGAGAGAAAGTCAATCAATTTTTCTTCAATTCTCAGGATAAAAGAAAACCGCGGTAATCCGCGGTTTTGCTGCATGAATTATTCTGTTTCTTCGGGAAGAACGTTGTGGGTACAGACAACGCCGCTTTCTCTTTTAACAGGTTGATAAACGTAGCGGACGGCGTTTTTGAGAATGGTTTGAATATGCGAGTTGTGGTAGGTCGGTACCGACTCATGACCCGGCTGGAAATAAAAAACCTTACCGTAGCCCCGACGATAAACCTGACCCGAACGAAAAACCTCTCCCGATTCATACCAACCGATGAAAACGGGTTCTTCGGGATTGGGGATATCAAAGGGTTCGCAGTAAATCTCCTCTTCGGGCAGGCAGAAATGTTGCGGCACACCATTTGCAATCGGGTGGGAGGGATCCACGCACCAGATACGTTCACGGGAACTCATGCGCCAACCGAGGGTACATCCCGTTCCCATCAGTTCGCGGAAGATCTTGGACATATGGGCAGAGTGCAGGGCGATCAGACCCATGCCGCACAAAACCCTTTCTTTTACACGCGCAACCACTTCATCCGAAACATCTTTGTGGCGAGCGTGACCCCACCAAAAAAGCACATCGGTATCCTCCAGCACTTCTTTGGTCAAACCGTGCTCAGGCATATCCAAGGTTGCCACTCTCACGAAAAAATCTTCCTCTTCGGCCAAAAACGCCCGAATCGTTTCATGCATACCGTCGGGATAAATGGCTTTAACCTCATCTTTGGCTCTTTCGTGCACAAATTCGTTCCAAACTGTTACGCGTATCATAACTTTTCACCTCGTTTTTGAGTATATAAGCATTTTTTTGCTCGTTCAAGTCATTATTTGCCTATTGCCAGACAAAAATTGCCGTCACGCGCATATAGTTTGCATATAGTTATCCAAGGGAGATGGTCGGTTGAAACGGTCAACACAGTTGATTAAAAACACGCTTATTATGACATTTGGCGCCATGGCACTGCGTGCAGGCGGCATCGCTTATAACGCTTATTTGGGAAAAACACTCGGCTCTGCAGGCATGGGATTTGCAGGACTTGTAATGACGGTTTTCTCTTTAGCGCTTACATTTTCCTCGGCGGGTCTGTCCCTTGCCGTCACACGCCTCGTATCCGAAGAGCGCCATCCTCTTCACGCTGTCATGAAACACGGTTGCCTGTACGGTCTGTGTACATCCCTTCCCTTGGCTTTGCTTTTATTTGGCTTTGCACCTATCATCGCTTCTCGCTGGCTTAATGAACCTGCGGCAACCGTCTCTTTGCGTATTTTAGCCCCTCTTCTTCCCGTTATCTCGCTCTCTTCTGTTTTTCGCGGGTATTTTCTGGCTGTGCGCGGCATCATGCGACACACGGGTATTTTGCTTTTCGAAATGTTCGTCCGCGTACAAATCACCGTTTTACTTTTATCCTCCATGCCACCAAAAACCACCGAAGAGAGTTGTGTTTTTTTGGTTTTGGGAACAACCGCGGGTGAACTGTGCGCCTTTATCCTCTCGCTTCTTTTATATCGGCCGAAAAACAAACAAAAGCGGTCAGAGAAAACCAAAGGCGTTATTTCGGATATTGCCCGTATCGCTCTGCCCGATGCCGCAGGTGCTTCGGTGCGCGCCACCCTCTCGGCAACCGAGCATTTACTCATTCCCATCGGTCTTGAAAAGCACGGTCTTTCTCACAATTCTTCTCTTGCCTTTTACGGAACGCTTCATTCTCTCGCGCTTCCGGTGGTTTTGTTTCCTTCCGCTTTGTTGCGAAGCATTTCATCCTTAATGGTACCCGAGCTTGCATCGCAAAATCACCAAGAACAACAAAAGACCGTTTCCAGGGTACTCCGCATCTCCACCCTTTATGCGGTCTTTTGCGCCGGTGTTTTATATCTGTTTGCCGACTTATTGTCACAAAATCTTTACGGAAACGATGCTTCTACCCGACTGATTCGCGCTTTTTCCCTGCTTCTCCCCGTCATGTTTGCCGACACCGCCGTCGACGGTATGCTCAAAGGGTTGGATGCTCAGCTTTATGTCATGAAAATCAACATTCTCGATTCCCTTGTATCGGTGTTTGCCGTTTGGTTTTTTCTGCCGCTCGGTGGCGGAGCCGCCTATATTACCATCATCATGGGCTGTGAAATTCTCAACTTTCTGTTAAGCGTCATAAAGCTAAAAAAACTCTGTTCTTTTACCTTTTGCCACCTTCCCACCCTTCTGCTGCCCATGTTGTTTACTCTCCTTTCGGCCGCCGCAGGTAAAAGTATTTGCCGATATTTCCCCAATATGATCGGTACAATCAGCGGCATCTGCCTGTCGGCTGTCTTCTATGTCGGCTTTCTGTTTTTCGCGGGAATATTACCTCATCGGACAAAATCCAAACACAGAGGATATTCGGTAAACAAATCAAGGCGTTTGTCAAGTCCGAAAGAGTAAAAAACATTTCCTCTCCGAAAAAAGCGCCTCCGATGCTGATGGTGCAAAACAGAAGAATATACACCTTTTCAACCTTTCGTCCCCATTTCAGCCAACCGATAACACGCTGTCCGTAGCATCCCCAAGCGACCATCGAAGCAAAAGCAAAAAAAGCAACCGAAATTGCCAAAAACATTTTACCGCTCCCACCAAACAAGCCAAACACCGACATCATCCATGTCTGCGCATCCCCTGTCGCGGGCAACCCGCTCACCAAAAGGGCAAGTCCCGTCACGGTACACATCACGATTGTGTCGATAAACACCTCCAAAATCCCCCACATACCGCCCACCTGCGGATCGGTTTCATTGCTCATTCCGTAGGCAATCGGTGTAGAGCCCATACCCGCTTCATTGGAAAAAAGACCGCGAGCAAATCCGACTCTTGCTCCCCGCGCAAGCAGGGCGGCAGAAAAACCGCAGCCAGCCGATCGGATACCCACTCCCCCCGCAAATATATCACCGATCACTTGCGGCAATCGACTTATATTGCAACAGATCAGTACCAAGCAAAAGAGACAGTACACAACCGAAAACAGCGGAATTGCGACCGATGTGAAGGTGGTCACCGATCGCACACCACCCCATAAAACGAACAAAAGGAAAATGCTCAAAAACACGGCAGGTAAAAAGGCCGGAATGTTCAATGCGCCTCCCATAGCATGAACCGCCGCCCCCGATTGAGACAAATTTCCGATGCCAAAGGAGGAAAGCAAAAAGATCCATCCAAGCCATCTCCCCCATTTTTTGAGTCCAAGTCCGAAACAAAGCAAATCCATCGCTCCGCCGCCTATCTGTCCTCTTCGATATTTGGTGGATAAATATACCTCGGCATACTTAATCCCCATGCCGCACAGACCTGCAATCCACATCCAGAACAATGCACCCGCGCCTCCTTGCAGCAATGCGGCCGCAACCCCCACCGTATTTCCCACGCCGATACTCCCCGCAAGAGCGGTACAAAGAGATGAAAATGATGATACGCCTTCCTTTTTCGTCGGATTGCCGACCGTCATGTTCCACACTCTTTTAAACCCGAATATAAATCCGCCGCGGCATATATACGCCAAACGAAAGGCGAGAATAATCATACAGGGAAGCATAACGCTTCCCCATATCGCCGTTGAAAAATGTTCTAACATACCGTCACCCCTTCGGTATTTTTTTTATGTTTTTTCAAAATTCTATTAACAAAACGGTTTGTTTGTGTTATAATCATCTTTGTAATAGTGGGTTTTGTCGAAAATCGGCTTTTTGACACACCGCCCCATCATCAAAAAAATCCGAAAAGGAGATTATCATGGCGGACGGAATTCTCTTCGATAAAGTATGTCGCGGCTATAACAAAGAGCAGGTGAATGCCTTCATTCTCAAACTGAATACCACCTATCAACAACAATTGGCAGAACAGGCGGAGCGTATACAAGCGCAAAACGAAGAAATACAGTCCGAGAAAATGATCTCCGATACCCTTCGCGAAGCCAAAGAAGCGCTTGAAGAAGAGCTTTGCGGCATACGCGAAGAAGCAGAACTTTTAAAGACAGAAGCAGATGAAATGGCCGCTTCTTTGCGCGAACTTCACGGTGCATACACCACACTGAAAGAATCTTATGATGCGCTTTTGGCCGAAAAATCCAACAAAGACGGAGCAATCGAGGTTGGAAACGTTTGCCAAAACACTCGGCTTTCGGCTGCGGCGCAGGATCGTTTTGACCTCGTTTGTGAAGCGAGAAATAAAATTCTTTCCAAGCTGACCGCCGAAAAAATCATCATTTCCAAAGAAGAATTGACCAAATTGGTCGATCGGCTTTCAGCGGATGCCGCCGAATTTTATCGAACGTTTACAGGCGGAAAACTCCAATGACAGCACAACAAAAGTCTTCACAAGAAAATACCCCCAGGCGAACCGTTCTAATCACCGGTGGAAGCGGCGGAATCGGCTCTGCCGCCGCGCTCGCGTTTGCAAAAGCGGGATATACCATCGCTTTGACCTACCACCGCCACCACGAAAATGCCGCTCAGACCGCAAAACTTTGTCGAAATACAGGCGCCGATTGTATTTTGCTGGAAGCAGATCTCTCGGATGCAAACAACTGCCGCCAAACCGTATCCCGCGCCAAAGAAGCGCTTGGGCATATCGATGTGCTCATCCATTCGGCAGGAAAATCCCACATCGGGTTCTTTGATGAAACCACCGAAGAAGAGTATGATGCCCTATTCAACATCAACATGAAAGCGGCATTCTTTCTTTCCCAAGCCGCTTCCCGTGATATGCTCCATCGGAAATCGGGTACTATTTTGCTCATTTCCTCCATGTGGGGCGTTCAAGGCGCTTCCATGGAAGTAGCCTACTCGGCTTCCAAAGCCGCCCTCAACGGCTTTGTACAGGCGTTAGCAAGCGAATTTGCTCCCTCAGGCATCGCTGTGATCGGTGTTGCCCCCGGAGCAGTCGACACGCCGATGAACGGCAATCTGACAGAAAGTGATCGCGATCAACTCATAAATGAAATCCCGATCGGTCGTTTTTTGTCTCCCGATGAAATTGCCAAGCTTTTGCTTTTCTTGTCCTCCGAATGCAATATGTCGTTAACGGGACAAATCATTTCACCGACCGGCGGTCTCGTTTTGTAAATTCAGCATCAGCGAAAGACAAATCAAAAGAAGCGAAAGATTGCATTTCGACCAAAGCAGCAATCCACACGATGCAAAAAAGAGACAGATCACCCCTACCAATGATACGGTGCGGCAAATATCAAAACTTTGTATCGGATCGCTTTTCATGGACAAATATGCTTTCAGCGCCTCACCTCCGTCCAATCCGCCGATGGGCAACAGATTGAATACACAGTAAAACGAATTGACAAAGAATAAAAACAAAAGTCCGTTGTGATATTCGATACGCATCCACACGAAGCACACAACCGCATATATAAAATTTGCCATTCCTCCCGACAGGTAGATCCATATTTCTTTCTTATACGAAAGCAAGCTATCTTCAAGTGCAATATGTGCCCCCGTAATTCCAAGACGGAAGAAAGCAATTTTTGCATTCCCGAGTAAAATTGCAATCAAATGTCCCGCTTCGTGAACCAGAGCGCAGGAAATCAACAGCACAAGCATTACCGCATCATTCCATAAAAACAGCAATACCCACAAAGGGAGAGCATATAAGCTGATCTCAATTTTTCCGATTCGAATACTCATACCAAAAACACTTCATCTCCCTCCATGCCAAACACCTCGGCGGCAGGACTGTCGGCAATAGACGATACAATCTCATCAGACAAACCGCCAAGACTGTCCTCCTCCCCGCGAAATTGACAAAAAAAGTACCACATTGATAGGACTATGGCCACAGCGCACACAAATTTCTTCACGTTTTTCACTCCGATCATACTATACTGCTGTCAAATTACCATATTCATACAAGATGAAAAGGAGAACCGAAAATGAGAAAATTCACCTTATTCTTTCTGTTGATCGCCATTCTTTTTTCGTTGCCTGCTTGCGGCGATACAGAAAATAAAACCCCAAACGAAAACAGCGCATGGGATTTCCCGCTCGACGAACAACTGGATGCAGTCAGCGCAGGACGCGTTTACCGTGAAGCTTGGACTAAGACACAGGCCCATACCGAACGCGACTACACCACCACGGTTTCCCTCACCGATGACAACACTTTATACGATTACACCTCTTTTATCGAGGAACATCGTGTATACACCGACATCGGCGGGGAAAAAATGGCCGTCTCCCTCAACGGAAGCATCATCGATTACACCGGCGCGGTTTCTCCTTTTCTGTTTTTCTATGTCGGCGGACAAGCATATACCAACAACTATGACATCAATTCCTTCTATCGCGCCCCTTGTACCCCCGAAGAAGTAGAAGTTTTGCTCGGTTATGACTATTGTCTGGATTCCAAAGGTGATTTCACCGTTTATTCGGGCAAACGAAACGCCGACGGCACCTATACCATTTCCTACTCTACCCCCGATGAAACATTGCTCAAAGATCTGCGTGATCGAATGGGTTCCTATGCTCCGACCACCCTTTCGCCCGAAAATATTTCGGGTACTTGCATCATCATGGAAGACGGATATGTTTCTTCGGATATCATGACCGTGAAAGGCACCTATCTTACTTACAACGAGGACGTCTATCAACGCACATTGGTATACGATTTCAAAGAAAACACCTCTGCCATCACCTTCAATCCCTTGACAATCCCGAGCCACATCACGGCCATTCCTCTTGATTCCTTAACAGCCGTACATTATCTCAACAACGCCTATGCCCCTCTCGATGATTTCGAAGCATTGGCAGTCACCGCTAAAAACGAGATCACCGCTTCCATGCAAAAGAAAACGGCTTCTCAAACCACCGATATTACGCTTTTGCGCGAAACGCTTGACGGCAAACTCCACGCCACCATGTCGGCTACGGTTGTCATGACAGAAGATGACAAAGTGCTCAGCACCGATCAATTCAACGAGGAATATAAAAACGGTTTGACCACAGTAAACCAAAACGGTGAAATATCCGAATATACTCCCACGGAACTGACTTATCTCAATTCCTTTGCAAGTTATTACGACTTTTACAGTTCAACCGTCAATATGCTGACCACTGCCTCGATCAAAGAAGAAAAAGACACCTATACCATAACCTATACGTTAAATGACACCATGGCATTCGGCCTTGCAAACGAGGCGCTCGTTTCTATCTTTACAGAAGATGTGGACGGATTGGTTTATGAGGATGAAGACACCGTGCTCGAAACCCAAGTCGGCACCATGGTCATCAACAAATCGGACAAATCCCTCCTCTCCCACACATTTACCATCAAAGGTTCTTTCCCCACATCCAAAGGGGAGTTGACGCTTGACAATACGTTTACCCTCACAGTGGGCGGAAACACCAATGCAAAAGTCGGAGCCATGATGGCAAAATCGACAGAAAACGAATAAAATTCAACGCCCCGAGGAAACACAAACATTTCTCGGGGCGTTTTAACATTTCACGGAGCGAAAATATGAAATCACAAGGCTATCGGCTATTTAAGCTCGGCGAAAACAGCGATACTGAAAACATGGGACTCCCCCTGCAAATCAACGCGACGGGTATCATCGTAATAGAAAAGCCCTTTGTGGCCAATCCTTTGACACGCAAAGATTACTATTTGCAATACATGTGGGAGGGCACGCTGTACGGTAAAGCGGGAGACAAAAACTTTGTTCTCAACCCCGGACAGTTATTCCTTTACCCCCCTGAAACCACCTATACATACCACAATCAAAACGAAAAAATCGTTTATCTCTATATTCACTTTACGGGAAATGATGCGGAAAAGTTGGTAAAGGAATGTGCTTTTCCATTCTGCACACCCATAAACATCGGCATAGACGAGCGACTTGCCGATGCCATCAAAGATCTCATGCGGGAATTCGTGGTACGTGATTCCTATTTTGAACTGGCTTGTCGTTCAAAGCTGGAAAATATATTACTTTCATTCCGACGAAAATCCGACAGGTTTCATCCCTCGCCCGAAATCTCGGCAGCCAATACCATCGCGTCAACCCTGCTTTATATCCAACAGCATTTCGCTGAGCCGTTGACTGTACCGTTGCTTGCCGAACAAGCCCATCTGTCGGCAGGCCGCTACCGCTTTTTAGTCAAAAAACTCACGGGTATGACCCCCACCGCTTATTTGAGTCAGGTGCGTATGCGTCGCGCCGCCGAATTACTCACCCATACCAACTGGCCATTAAAAACGGTTGCTGCAGCGGTAGGCATCGCAGACCCGCTGTATTTTTCCCGATTATTCAAGCAGGAAACAGGTCTGTCTCCATCCGACTATCGCAAAAACGAAACCATGTAAAAAACCAAAGCCGATTGGCGGGGTCCCGTTAAGGACACTTCGCCAATCGGCTTTTTTATTTTTTATCTAACCGTCACTTAATCCAGTCTTGATTCCTGGCGCATTCTCAATTCCTGAAACTCCTCGTAGGTCATCACGACTTGTCGGGGTTTAGAACCGCAGTAAGGTCCAACCACACCGATCTTATGGAGTTTATCCACCAAGGCTCCTGCGCGGGGATACCCCACTTGCAAATCACGTTGCAACTGAGAAACAGCAATGGATCCCTGCGAAAAAGCAAGCTCTGCCGCACGAATGAGTAAAGGATCGGAATCGAGGCTGACACTCGGTCTGCCCTCTCCTTCCTCCTCTTCGCCGCCTTTTTTACCCTTGTTTCCGCAAAGAGCGGCATTTTGCTCAATGCTTTCCATAACACTGTCATCATATTCGGTGGCAACGGATTGGCGAATAAAATCGGTCACCGCCTCCACTTCGCCGTCGGTGATGAAAGCGCCCTGTACACGCATCGGTTTTAAGAGTCCGACAGGTGCATACAGCATGTCACCGCGACCGATCAGCTTTTCAGCGCCGATCATATCGATAATAACGCGGGAGTCAACCTGCGATGCTACCGTAAAAGCGATACGGGAAGGAATGTTGGCTTTCATCAAGCCGGTAATTACGTCGGTAGAGGGTCGTTGGGTTGCAATACACAAATGCATACCCGCAGCACGGGCTTTTTGCGCCAAACGACAAATGGAGCTTTCCACCTCATCGCGCGCCGTCATCATCAAATCGGCAAGCTCGTCTATTACAATGACGATCTGCGGCAATCTTTCCATGGCAGGATTACCCGCGATTGCCTGATTATACGCCTGCACGGTACGAACATTCATATTTTCGATCAAGGTGAAACGGCGATCCATCTCACCCACCGCCCAGCACAGAGCGCCTGCGGCTTTTCTGGGGTCGGTCACAACAGGCACCAGCAAATGGGGCAGGCTGTTATAGATACCGAATTCAACCTTTTTCGGGTCAATGAGAATCAGCTTGACTTCATCGGGCGTGGCTTTATATAAAATACTGGTGAGCAAACTGTTGATACACGCCGACTTACCCATACCCGTTGCACCCGCGACAAGCAGGTGAGGCATTTTCGCTAGGTCGCAAAAGATGGGTTTACCCGCAACGTCCATGCCCAAACAGGTGGTAACTTTACTCGGCGCATTGCGAAATTCGGGTGTGTCGATCAACTGACGGACATACACAATGTCAACGTTTTTATTGGGCACTTCAATACCCACGGCTTCTTTACCCGGGATGGGTGCTTCGATACGAATACCCGAAGATGCCAGTCGCATGGCAATATCGTCCGAAAGATTGGCGATGGATTTTACGCGCACCCCAACATCCGGCAAAAGCTCATAACGGGTGATGGCAGGGCCGTGTGATATATGTTGCAGGGTGGTACGCACCCCGAAACTCGCAAGGGTCTCCACCAATTTACGGGCAACCGCTTCACATTCACGGGGATCGACATTTCCTGAAATGGGATCGTCACGCAAAAGAGAAATGGGCGGGAAACAATATTCGCTCTTTTCGGAATCATCTTCCACCCAAGGCGCTTCTTCCAAGATTTCCTCGAAAGTATCCTCGGATTCGATTGTCGCCGCTGATGTTTTTTCATCAGGTTCAAAGGACGGCGTGGAATCGGTTGTTATCTCGGTATCATTCTCACGATCGGAAGAAAAGATGGACAACGGACTGCCTTTTTGTTCTCTGGCATATCCTTCCTCGGTTCGCTCCGAGGCGGGCGGGGCTTCCGGATCCACAAAAGTGGTTTCAACCACGGGCTTTTCTTTCTCTTTTTTTTGAAAAACCTTCTTTTCTTTGACGGCAGAGTCGGGATCTTCGCGAAGAAGCGATAGAATCCAATTCCAAAATGCCTTCAATACGTCAAGCGGCGGGAAATTACAAAGCAAAGAAATAAGAATAAACAGAGAAACAACACACAAAATTCCCACGCCGATGGGACCTATAGCCATTTCGACGATATAGTAAAGAAACCCACCCACAACGCCGCCACCCGTTAAGGCGATTCCGTTTTCATACATCCGGTCTATCGCTTGGGAAACGGGCGGAAAAAACAGGGCGTTGAGAAGAGAGACGATCAAAATAACAAAAAACGAAACGATCCACTTATATCGGTAGGTTCCGCATTTTAAGTCCTTGCGAAGCGTAAATGCCTGCAAAATCATAAGGCAAGGGATGAGAATACCACCCGCAGCAAATAAACCAAGCAAAAGATTGCGGATAAATCTTCCGAGACCGCCGACGACCTCGCTGGAAGAGAAGAAAAGACAAACAATCAAAAACAGCGCCACTGCCACTAAAACAATGGGAATAATCTGCAAAGCAACGGGGGAAATGCCCCGCGGCTCTTTTGACTTTTTTCGTTTATGTTGTTCAGAGGAAGAGGGAGGCGGTAAAGCGCGCCCGTCTTCTTGCTCATTTTCGGGAAAACGTTTGGGCATATACAGTCACTTCCTTTCAAGATAACTGCGCTATAGCAAAGCAGAGCTTATATAAAACAAACTGATATAATTGATTGTATCACATAAAAAATGCTTTTGTCAATAAACGTAAAGGAATTGAATCACCGAGTACAAACAAAAAACGGAAAAAGCCCCGCCTAAAAAGCGGGGCTGATTGCACCAAAGTAACTCAGACGGAACGCGTTACAGCGCCGGAGCGCAGACAACGTGCACAAACGTGAACTCGAGTAGGAGTACCATTCACCAGTGCCTTTACTCTTCTGATATTGGGTTTCCAAGTTCTGTTGGTCTTTCTGTGGGAGTGAGAAACATTACAACCAAATGTAACGCCCTTTCCGCAGATATCGCACTTTGCCATCTCAAACACCTCCTGTATCACCGTCGTGTAGACGAAACCTATTCAAATACAAAATCGAACAGGGTGATTTTAGCACATGTCAATCGGAAATGCAAGTGTTTTTTTGATTTTTTTTTGACATTCTGAAAAAAAATCCCTTTCCCCTCCCGAAACCGCCCTCAAATCGGTTGAAAATCAGCATTTCCTCTTGCAAATAAGGTAGAAATGTTGTATACTAAACTGTAGTATATTATTCGAGGAGATAAGATTATGCCGACCGTCCATGTCAACGGAAAACAGTTTTCGGCCGAAATCGGAGAAACACTTTCTCATTTTTTCCTTCGATACCGTTTGATCCATCCCCATCCCTGCGGCGGACTCGGTACATGTCTTGCCTGCCGCATCCGTGCCGTCGGACAGCTTTCTCTCCCAAGTGAAAAAGAATTGCGCTCCCTTTCGCCATCTCAACTGGCGGATGGTTTTCGGTTATCCTGCCAAACACGCATTTTGGGGGATGCTTCGGTCGAGCTTTTGCCGCAAAGCGGCGCGGCCGTCGATTGGGAAAGCATGCAAACCTATCAGAGTGAACCGACAGACGGTCTCGGTCTTGCCGTTGACATCGGCACCACCACCTGCGCCTTTGCGCTTATAAACCTCAATAGCGGTCTCATTCTCGGGCGGGAGGCTTTCTTTAATCCGCAAATATCTTTTGGCCGAGACGTCTTGTCTCGCATAAGTTACACCGATACCCACCCTGAAGATATTTCCCGTATGCAAAAATTACTCGTCGAGCAAATCGAAAATGCCGCCCTTTCTCTTTGTCGCGCCGCCGACAGAGATCCCTGCGAGATTCGCCGCTTTGTTTGCGTCGGCAATACCGTTATGCTGCATTATCTTGCAGGCATCGACCCCTCCCCCATCGGGAAATTCCCATATACGCCCCCCACCCTCTTCGACAGAGAATATTCTGCCGCCGACCTCGGTTTTTCCCACATTTTGTCGGCTGATATATATTTGCCGCCTTGTATCGGCGGTTACATCGGCGCCGACATCGCAGCAGGTCTTTTGCTTCTCCCCGTGCATGATTCCTCCTATGTGTTTGCCGACTTGGGAACAAACGGTGAAATCGCCTCTTTTTCTCCCGAGCACGGCTATCTCTTCACTTCGGCCGCAGCAGGGCCCGCGTTTGAGGGAAGCGGTATTTCCTGCGGCATGCCCGCCGCCAAAGGCGCCGTGATTGACATTGTCCGCAAGGACGGCAGATGGGATTTTACCGTTCTCGGCCAAGCCGCACCACAAGGGGTGTGCGGTTCGGGCCTTTTAGATATACTAGCCGCCCTTTTAAGCGAAAAACGCCTTTCCCCCGAAGGTAGGCTGATTTCACTGGGAGATAAAAATGACCCCGTGAGTTTTACAAAGGGCGAGGCGGTTTGTTATTTGACCGACAATATTTTCTTGACCCAGAAAGACATATATCAGCTACTCTTGGCCAAAGCGGCCATTGCCGCTTCTCTTGACACTGTTTTTGCATACCAACCGACCGAAACGCTGTATATCGGCGGAGGATTCGGAAAGCATTTGAATTTACATTCTGCCATCCGCGTTGGCCTTTTTGGATCTCATACCTACCGCGCCGTTAAACCCATGGGCAATACAGCACTCGGCGGCGCCGTCACTCTTTTGCTCTCACCGAGTACCCGCGCCTCTTTACCCGCCGCTTTTTCCAAACACCGTTTACTTGAAAGCGCGGGCGACCCGACATTTGATTCCCTTTTCATTGAACATTTAACATTTTCCACCGAAAGGATGTAATTTATTATGGATTATCGTATTTCAGACCGCATGAAAGGGTTAAAACCCTCCGCCATTCGCGAAATTTTCAAGTCGTTGACCGACCCCGCAATCATTCCCTTTGCGGCAGGCAATCCGTCCGCCGAATCTTTCCCCCGCACCGAAATTGCCGAGATTACCGCTTCGATCTTCTCGGATGAAAAATCGGCTTCCCAAGCCCTGCAATACGGTATCACGGAAGGCTATATGCCCCTCCGCAATTTGATCCGTGAGCGCAATCTTACCCGCTACCAAATCGGTCGCGATTTCGACAACACCATCATTACCTCGGGCGGTCAGCAAGGTATTGATTTGACCTGCAAGGTGCTGTGTAACGAGGGCGACGTTGTCTTATGCGAAGAACCGTCCTTCATCGGCGCGCTCAATGCCTTCCGTTCCCACGGAGCCAAAACCGTCGGTGTCGAAACGGATGAAAACGGCATTTCTCTCGAAGCGCTTGAAAAAGCCATCAAAGAAAATCCCCGCGCCCGTCTTCTCTACATTATCCCCAATTTCCAAAATCCTACCGGCCTGACTCTTTCACTTGAAAAACGCAAAGCGGTTTACGAAATTGCCAAAAAAGCAGGCATTTTGATTTTGGAGGACGATCCCTACGGAGAACTTCGTTTCGCAGGAAAGCACATTCCTTCCATTAAAAGCATGGACGAAGACGGCATCGTAATTTACAGTTCCACCTTCTCCAAAATTCTGTCGGCAGGTATGCGCGTCGGTTATTTGGTTGCCCCCGATGCCCTCATGCAAAAAATCGTCGTTGCCAAACAGACAAACGATGTTCACACCAACGTTTTGTCGCAAATGGTCTGCGCCCGTTATATCGAAAACTATGATCTCGATGCGCAAATCCAAAAGATCCGCGAGATCTACAAACGCAAAGCCAACCTGATGCTGCATGCGCTCGACAACCAAATGGATGCACGCGTATGGCACAGCGCACCCGAAGGCGGACTTTTCGTTTGGTGTCGTCTCCCCGATAAAATGCCCAATGCGCCGCTGGTCAGCTTGGCCATGAAACGCAAGGTAGCCATTGTTCCCGGCGAAGCATTCCTTTCGGATCCCAATGGTGTTTCAGATGGATTCCGTCTGAATTTCTCCACCCCCACCGATGAGCAAATTGTACACGGTGTATCCCTTTTGTGTGAAGCCGTTTCGGAATATTTAAATTAACGGAGCAACAACATCATGGAAAACAACGAATCCAAAAAAATTATATTTTCGGGTGCACAACCCTCGGGTATTTTGACCATCGGCAACTATCTCGGCGCCTTGAAAAATTGGGTCGCACTGCAAGACGACTACGATTGTCTCTACTGCGTGGTGGATTTGCATGCCATTACGGTACGACAAACCCCTGCCGACCTGCGCAGGCGCACCCTTGAAACGCTCGCTATCTATATCGCCTGCGGCATCGATCCCGACAAAGCCACTCTTTTTGTGCAAAGCCATGTACCCGCGCACGCCGAGCTTGCTTGGGTTCTCGGTTGCAACACCATGTTTGGTGAACTGTCACGTATGACGCAATTTAAGGATAAATCAGCCAAACACAGCCAAAATATCAATGCGGGCCTTTTCACCTACCCTGTTTTGATGGCGGCAGACATTCTGCTTTATCAGGCCGATTTGGTTCCCGTCGGCATTGACCAAAAACAACATCTTGAACTCGCGCGGGATATTGCGACCCGTTTCAACGCCGCCTATTCCCCCACTTTCACCATGCCCGAACCCTATATGCCCAAAATCGGAACCAAAGTCATGTCCCTGCAGGACCCCGAGAAAAAAATGTCCAAATCCGATCCCAACCCTCTTGCCTACATATCTCTCCTCGACACCAAGGACGATATCATCAAAAAATGTAAAAGAGCCGTCACCGACTCTTTTACAGAAGTGCGTTTGGATCCCGAAAATCGCCCCGGAATTGCCAATTTAATGCAAATTCACAGCTGTTTCTCGGGAAAATCCATGGAAGAGATTGAAAAGGAATTCGAAGGTCGCGGTTACGGCGATTTCAAAGCCGCCGTCGGCGAAATCTGTGCAGAGGGACTTTCTCCTGTGCAGACCCGTTACCGCGAGCTTCTTGCAGACAAGGCCTATTTGGAAAGCATTATGAAAAAAGGCGCCGAAAGAGCCTCCTACATGGCCGCAAAAACCCTTCGCAAGGTATACAAAAAGGTTGGTTTCTACTCAGTCGGACAATAACAGATAGGCAAGGATACCCACCAAAATGTAGTCGGTATCATCCGTCAAAAACAGAAAAAAGACCAAAAGACCCAAAATCAGCCAATCCCCTTGAGAAAAAGAGATCGTGCCGATTTTTTGTAAAATCGACGGTGCTGACCGCATCGGTGGCATGGAATTTTCCTCCTCCGCGGGAGCGATTAAAGCAGGAACGGGTATGGGCGGTAAAATCTCTCTTTCGACTGTCGGGAGTTGTCTTTCCTCTATGCGCTCCCGCAGTTTCCGATTGTATTCCTGCCGCAGTTGACTGTTCCTCGTGCCGAATTCATTTTTATAAAAATCACCGTTAAACAAGCGACCCCCTCCCCTCAAAACAAATCTTTTGCTTGAAGCAAAAGTTCCACCGATTGCATGGTTTTCATCACTTGGTCAATTTTTTGTTGTTTTTTATCCTCCATATAAGGTTTGATGGCCTTTAAAATCGCACCGCGATCGCCCTTGCCTTTATCGAGCAGATTTTGAATGGCAGGAAAGGGAAACGAAAACGCCGTGTTTGCGCCTGCCTTTTCTTCGCTTTGCCGCGTTTTTTCTTTCATTTCGGTTTCTTGGGGTGCTTTTTCATTCGCATTGCCCTGCATCCCAACCGCTTGACCGAGAGATTTTGCTACCTCCATGACCGCTTCCATTCCTTTGGGATCATGAAGCAACGCGCCGAGTTTTTCTCCGAGATTATCCATTTTTCTTCCCCTGTGCCTCTTCTACTGCACGGGAAATGGCTTTCATTTTTTCTTCCCCCAGTTGTGCGCCGAAAGCGCCAAGCTGTTCATCACTCATCCCCGCTACCGTTTCTTTCAATTTCGGAAGATTCGCCACAAGTTTATTGATTTTTTTATCTTCAACGCCCATGGCATGCATAACCTCTCTTAACCGCAACTTCAACTCCTTTTCTTCCATATTCAAGAGGAATTCGAGTTTATCCCGTTTAATTTCCATAATATATCACCCCGTTTCGTTATCATTTTATGCAAAGACAAAAGGTCGGTGAAAAGAAAATGAAATACCTTGTCTTTTCAGATTCTCACGGTTTTCCATCCAACATGAAATCTGCTTTGGATCTTCATCCCGAGATCTCCCGCATTCTCTTTTTGGGTGACGGCTGTAATACCCTTTCCGAACTTTCAGACTATAGACCCAATCTTGAAATTTTTGCCGTCAAAGGCAACTGCGACGGTTTGCTTTGTCCCTATCCCTCCATGAGAATCATCGTGGATAACGGCAAACGAATCATGTTAGTGCACGGACACAACCACGGAGTCAAATACGATTCCCCCGCACTTTCTCTTGCAGCCAAGGAAAACCACATCGACATCGTCTGCTTCGGGCATACCCACCGTCGCTGTGAACTGTACGAAAACGGCATCTATTATTTTAACCCCGGTAGCATTGCCGAGAGCGTCCATACATACGGCGTTTTGGATATCACCGAAAAAGGTGTTCTTTTCGGTACCCCCGCAATCTAACGGAAGGAGATTCCCTTTGCAATACTCACCCCCTTTACGAAAAACCTCTTTTATCGTTGTACTCATCATCGGCATTCTGTTTATCTTATCCCCCGCATCCGCGCAAGCGTTTCCCAAAATAAAAAACATTTTCACCCTCTCTGCGGGTGTATTCCTGTTGGCAATACTCTTGCTCTCTGCCCGCTTTCTTCTTTCACGTTTTTACTATCGATTGGACGGAAAACAGCTTGTGGTTATACGCCGCATCGGAAAACAAGTCACCACACTTTGCCGCCTGCATATCACCCGCATGCAACCTATTACCGATATTCCGCCGGTTGCAGCAGGAAAAAAACGGAAATACCTCAACGCTTGTCAAAATCTTTTTCCCCATAAAGTCTGCCGTCTCCTCTTTGAAGATGACGACACCGAAATCATCATCACACTTGAGTGTGATCATATCTTCAAACAAGCCCTTCACAATATTGAGTCGAAAACAAAAAGCGAGGTAGCAAATTATGATCAATAAACGGCGTTTCATGTCCTTTTTATTTATCATTGTTTTACTCATTTCTCTGCTTTCCTGCGGGGATACACCCACATCGCCAATCGGCCAAGACAATACGCCTACCGATAAACTTCCCGACAATTCAGGTAACAAAAACCCGCAAAACAACGAAACTGATGACCCGACAGAAGAAAATACCACCCTCGAAAATTATCACCCTCTGTTATGGAAGGTATCCGATACAGCCGGCAATTACATCTACGTTTTTGCCTCTCTTGTCGTAGGGAATGAAGATATTTACCCCTTGCCCTCGGCAGTTTGGACCGCTTATTACGATTCGGTGTACTATTTGGTGGAACGCGACATATACACTTTTGAATCCCTATTTGAAAAAATCGATGATACCGAAGCGCAGAACACCCTGATCTCTTATTACAAAAAAATGATGTATCTCGATTCCACCATCGAATCCCATCTCCCGAAAAATGTCTACACATCGGCAGTTTCTCTTTTCACCGCAAACAATCTGACTCACAAGCTTTACGAATACTACAATCCCATCTTTTGGGTAGAAAAAATAGAAGAGGTCATCGTACGCAACGCGGGCCTTTCGGTTCAATCGGGCACCGATTATTCCATGAGCAAGCAAGCAATCCAAGACAACAAATTCATCGCCATGACAGACATCGGAGAAAAACAAGCCCTTTTAAGCTCGTTGTCGGATAAACTGCAGGAAATGATCCTGCTTCCCTATTTAGCCGAAGGAGCGACCGACACCAAGACTGAACAAATCAAAGCCATATTCAAAGCATGGATCGAAGGTGATGCCGATCAGTTGGTTGCCCTCTCTTCCCCGCTTTTTGCCGAAATTCCGACCCCGCCCGCCGAAGGACAGACCCCCAGTGAAGAATACGCCCTTTACAGCGAATATAACGAAAAATATTTATCGCTCATGTCAAGTGATATGTATAATCAAGCAAAAAGTTATCTTGACGGTGGCTACACCGTTTTCACCTCCCTTGATCCCTCTTGGCTTTTGGGAGAAGACGGCATTTTGGCTCGGTTTTCCGCAGAAGGTTATACCGTAACACGCTTGGATACCACCGCTTGATCCTAAAAAACTGCCCATACACTAAAAGAAAAATATAAAATTTCAAAAGACGGAGGCAACCCACATGAAATTTCTTATGTTTTCCGACCTGCATCATGATCCCGGCATTTTCTATAATTCCTCGGTAGAAACGATAAAAACCTTCCACAAGGCAGCCGTTGAAAACGGATGTTCTTTTATGCTTCATGCAGGTGACCTTTGCAGCGGCCCTTCCCTCAGACCCGATCTGATGGAAGCGCTTGACAACGGACCCATCCCCACCTATCACTGTCTGGGCAACCACGACACCGACAAGACCGCTTATGAAGAGGTTTTAAAAATTTACCACATGCCCAACGGACATTATCACTTTGATACCTCAGGATACCGTTTTGTTGTCTTAGATCCCAACTATTGCCTTGTCGACGGCGAGTACATCCATTACGATTTGGGCAACTATTTTAAATGGGGAGAATTCCGCGATCACACCCCGCCCGAACAGTTGGTTTGGTTAGAAGAAACCATCGAAACTTCCCCCTATCCTTGCATTTTAGTCAGCCATGACAGTTATGAAAGAGAATCCGAGGGCGCCAAAGAAGCAAAGTCCGTCCAAGAGATCATTCGCAAAGTAAATGCAAAATCTCCTCACAAGGTCCTGATGGTTATGAACGGCCATTACCACCGCGATAATCTTCGTATTTTGGATAATGTTCTTTACTGGGATATCAACTCGGTCTGGATGGATTGGGTTGGAAAAAATGATTGCCATCTTTATCCCGATGAATATTACGAAAAATACTCTGCCATGGATAAAGCCGTCTACTATTCGGATCCGCTCTATGCCATCGTAACCATTGAGGGGAACACCATTACCATCGAAGGAAAAGAATCCTCCATGCTCTTTGGCGTCCAGCGCAAAGATACCGGCCGTAACCAGTGGGATTCTGACGGACGCGCCTCCGCGCCAAGAATTCAGTCGGCAAAACTCACCTTGCTGTAATCCGAGGTTTCTCACCGTATTTCAGTTTCCTTTTTGTTTTTTTCCAAAAACCCTTGCATAATTCAAAATCTTTATGTTATAATGGATTATGCAGGGCGGCACGCGGATGTAGCTCAATGGCAGAGCACCGGCTTCCCAAGCCGGCAATGCGGGTTCGATTCCCGTCATCCGCTCCAAAAAAGAAGTAACTTTTGTCTACCAAAAGTTACTTCTTTTTTTATCCAAGCCGCAGGCTTGGTATATCATCGCCGCACAACGTGCGGTGCATATCATCAGCCCCTTTGGGGCTGTATATCATCACGCGCAAGCGTGCATTTCCCCTGCGGCTTGATGAGATACAACACTGCGTGTTGATGATATACAATTCCTTCGGAATTGATGATATACAAGGCTTCGCCTTGATTACATTGCAAAATCATGGTATAATCTATTATACAAACTTGAATTTGTCTAAGAGTTTGCACCGCACCAAAGCCTCCCTTGTGTAAAGGGAGGTGGCACGGCGAAGCCGTGACGGAGGGATTGTGCAGTAGGCACTCGGTCTATTGCAAAACTTATGCGAAATCGTACTGCGGTAACAATCCCTCAGTCAGCCTGTTCGGCTGACAGCTCCCTTTACACAAGGGAGCCTTGGGCGCTCCCGCGCCAGTGCAGTAAACTTGAACTTGATAAAAGGATGTGAGTGAATGAAATATTTTCTTGATGAAATGCAACGAAAAGCAAGCGGAAGCACCTGTTATTTTGAATTTCAAAAAGGAAAATTTAAAAACAAGTTTTGGCTAAAAGATTCTCTTTGTCTCCATGCCGACACTTTTGACTCACTTAATCTTTATGCGTTGTTTTCTAATTCCATTGAGACTTTTTGTTATTATGCCCCTACTGAAGTAAGCAAAGAGCATTGGGAAATCCTTATTGTAAAATCGAAAGAAAATGAGTATTGGACAGACATTATAGAAGAATTAACTCCGTGGGTAGAAGAATGTTTTACAAAGCATATGTGTTTTACCATTTGCGGTATATAGAGCTAATAGCCAAATTCCAATTTGTCTAACAGTATATTTGCGCACCTTTTCTTCGTTTTTACCTATGTTTACGCACCTTATTGCCCGCCTTTCGCAACAAAAACAGAACATTTGTCTACCGACAAATGTTCTGTTTTTGTTTATCCAGGCCGCAGGCTTGGTATATCATCACCGCGCGAAGTGCGGTGCATATCATCAGCCCCTTTGGGGCTGTATATCATCACGCGTCAGCGTGTATCCTCCTGCGGCTTGATGATATACAATGCTTCGCATTGATTTATTTGGAAAAGTGTGATAAAATAAACTCACCGATAAATAAGAATTTGTGGGAATGAAGAATTAAAATGAAAACATTGATTTTTATATGGGCTATAACACTTTTAATAGATAATCTATTGCCGTTGGTTGTTGCACATTTCTATCCGAATTATATTCACAAGGAAATGGCACTTTCTGTCCTCGGCTCACGACAAAGTCCTGTGAAGTGGGTATACAACATCTGGTGCATCATATCAGGTATTGTTTTCTGCATTGCTCCGCATGCATTATATTTGGAGCATAATTGCGGTTTAGCAATGGCAATATGGGTTTTGCTTGCGATATATGGAATTGGTTGCGAAATCATATCAGGTGTATGCCCACTTAATGAAAATAGGCAAGATGAGGATATAATAACAAAAATTCATGGCGGTTCTTCTGCTATTGGTTTTATGGCTTTACTCGTTGTGCCCTTGCTTTTAGCATTGTTGCAGTTGCAAATCTCGGAGTTTTTTATAGGAACAATCTCGCTTTTATGCTTTGTTGTGGCATTTGTGTTCTTTTGTTTCTTTGTTTTGGGAGAAAAAGAAAAGTTTTCAAATACAGTTTTGCGGTATGGCGGTCTTTGGCAAAGATTAGTTTTGACAAGTTGCTATGTGCCGTTATTCGTTTGGTGTATTCTCAACTAACCAATTCCAATTTGTCGAGCAGCTTTCTGATGTACTTTTGGTCGTTTTTACCCCTACTTATACACTTTTTAGTCGTTCTTTCGCACGAAAAAAGTCACTTTTGTCTACTGACAAAGGTGACTTTTTCAATGATATCCGTTCCTTTCGGAACGGATGATATATCTTCGATATGATATCGCTCTTCGAGCGATGATATATGCCTTCGGCATATGAAGGAACGGATATTATTATGAGCGAAGCGAATAACAAGGTTCCGGGGCACCCGCTCGAAATCTTTGATTTCGTCAGCGGGTCGGGTTCTTATATCACGCTTGCGTAGCAAGTATATCATACGGCTTTGTCGTATATCATATCGCGTTAGCGATATATCATTGAAAAAGGTAAGATTTTATGATATAATACTGTCGAAAGAAGGTGCGTTTATGTCCGAAAACAAATTACTCGACTTATCCTTTGAATTGGCAGTTGCTATCGTAAACCTTGTTGACGGTCTAACTGCACCAAAAAGTTCTTATATGACCGATCAACTCGCACGAGCAGGCACATCAGTTGGCGCCAATATTCATGAAGCACAGTACGCACAAAGCAAGAAGGACTTTATTGCAAAGTTGGAAATAGCTTTGAAAGAATCTAACGAAACGAGTTATTGGTTAAAGCTGATGTATGAAACCAAAAGAATAGACATAGAAATTTATCAATACACAGAAAAGTTGTGTGGTAACATTCGTAGGCTGCTAATTTCATCCTGCAGAACAGCAAAGGAGAATGGAAAATGAGCAAAAAGAGACTTGATTTTCTGAAAGATGCTTTCCGTGGGTTTGAACTGCAATTCGCTGAAGATGAATCCAACGTGGTTATTCTTAATCCCAATTACGATGAAAATATTACTGTGTATGATGATGAATATGAGTTTACTGCTTGTTTTTCTTTTCAGCATCGTCATTTTGAAGATGAAGAGGATATAATCGAGTGGATTGGTAAAATTATATCCGGCAACACATTCGCAATTGAATTTTTTAATAATGATCAGCGCCGTTTTGGTAGTGAGATTGATACAGAGGAATTGCAAGGATTAACATATAAAAAGCTGGAGCAATTTACTGGATATTACGGTTTGACAAAACTGCTGGATGTGGTTGATTCGTTCAAAATAAGAAGTTGGGATGGCAAAAACAACTTTGATTACACAATGATTTGTGAAGAAAACGGAAACGTTGTAATTAATCAAATTTTTGTTGGTATACTTTAAGCGTTTTTTACCTTTCTACAAGGTAAGATTTGTACTTTTACAACTTCTCTTACAACAAAGAAGTAACTTTTGTCTACCAAAAGTTACTTCTTTTTTTATCCAAGCCGCAGGCTTGGTATATCATCACGCTTTAGCGTGTATATCATCGCCGCAGGCGTATATCATCAACCGCAGGTTGCATCGCTTTCGCAATGATGATATACAACACTTCGTGTTGATGATATGCAATTCCCTTGGAATTGATGATATACACGCCTTTGGCGTGATTGGGATGCGAGATTGCGTAACGGAGTGGAGCAACATTTGACGAACAACCGATTTTATGATATAATAACGGTAATAGGAGGTGTAGCTATGAAAAGAATTATTGAATCACAAATCACCTTACTCTCACAAACAAATGAAATATCATTACCTGTTAAAATTTCCTATACCGACAATGAAGTTGAAATAACCTTAAAATATAATAACATAGAATATTGCGGAACAGGAAGTGATTATTTGTGGGTAGACGCTTTTGCGGATCTGCAAAGAAAACTTCCACACGGTATATTTCTTGCTTGTTGCATGACCTGCCGACATGGTAATATGTGTCCATATGGGAATAAAGAAAATCAACTTTATTGCACGAAAGATGTTAAAATAACATCTAAAGACTCTGTAATAGAATTGATGGATGACAAAGGTTATGATTCTTTCTTTGAAAGAGCGGTTTCGTCAATCCATTGTTGCGATGATTTTATTTATCAAAGTGATGATTGCTATACATACAATGATTATTTATATTACTTGCAAAAAAACTAATTGGTGTACTTTTAGTCGTTCTTACCCCACTTTACGCACCTTTTGGTCGCTCTTTCGCAACAAAGAAACCTCTTTTGTCTACCAGGGCAAGAGAGGTTTCTTGTTTTCTTGCAAGATTGGTGGCTTTATGGTATAATTAGTTTGATAAACTTGAATTTGACCAAGAGGTTCATATGATTTCGTGGATTGATAAAGAACGTAAAATTTGTTATAACGATTCTGCACCTGCATCGGGAATAAGATATAAGTTTTATGATTATGGAAGTAACTTTGACGTGCATACGATAGAAGAAATAAAGAAATTCATTAGGTTTTTGCAAAAGCACTATTTCTTCCCCATCAGATTAAATATTTTGTTTTGCAATGCGCAAGTTTTTCGTCACCATATAGACAATCATACATACTATGGTGCGTTCTACAGTATGGATGATGAAAAAAGAAAAACATATCCCAGAATATCGATTGCATCAAAGATTACGGAAAGCAACTCTTTAGAAGATGTTCTCTGCGTGTTAGCACACGAAATTACGCACTATTATCAATGGTATTTCTTAGAAGAGGATAAACGAACGGACAGAAGTTTAGAAATCGAAGCAAATAAATGGTCTAAGTATGTTGTAGAATCGTATTTTAATAATCATTTGTCTGTTTGACAAATTGATATTTGTCGAACAGCGCTGCCACAATACTTTTGGTCGTTTTTACCCCTACTTATACTACTTTTAGTCGCTCTTTCGCATGTAAAAAACCTCTTTTGTCTACCAAGATAAAAGAGGTTTTTACAATGATATCCGTTCCTTGCGGAACGGGTGATATATCTTCGATATGATATCCTTTGCGGTTTCTTTTCTTGCCTTTTCATATTCAAACCATTTTCATGGTCTATCCCGGCAAGTTCTTCAGATTGAAACATCTTGTCCCATTTTATGATTTAAACATTCCGAAAGTAAAAATCCTATGCAGCATATTTACTTTTTTAATAAATAATGCTATTATACTGCTATGGAAAGAGGCGTTAAAAGTGAAAAAAGAAAAAAACAAAATCGGTTTAATCATATTGGTAGTTATATTGTTCATACTGGTATTGGAAATGGGTGGATATATTATTTATGATAAATTTTTGAGTAATAATTCACAGTCGCCTGTTACAGATAATAACACCATTGAAGATAACAACGCCAACGAAACTGTCAATCAAAATAATACTACTACAAATAATACCCAAGAAGAAACTATAGAAAAACACTTCTATGATATAAAAGATTTAAAAGTCAAAGCCCTGCCTGAATATCAAATTTTTGCAGATATATCAAAAAATACAAATGTAGTTGAAGCTATAGATTTTGGATTTGAAAAGAATTATAGAGCTACTTTAGATCTATCCGGAAATGTAACCGTTCTGAAACACAAAAAGTCGGAAAATGAGAAGGCTATCACCGGAAAATTGAATGTTACCGGCGTTATTGATATTGTTCAATTCGATGTTCCCGCAATGGAAACCGATCAATTATTATATTTATTAACCGATGATGGCAGTGTTTACTGTTATAGAATTGGGGATGTAGAGAGAAATAGCTTTGATGCTGTAAAGGTTGAAGCTGTGTCGAATGTCAAGAAAATATTTATTTCTAATTTTTCCAAAGAAAATGCCGGTGGTTCTTGGGCCTTATTTGCCATAACCGCTGATAATGACTGTATAATGATCGACGGAGAATCTGTCTAGTAAATAAACAGCAACTAAAGATGGGGTTCTTATCATCTTTTTTATCGAAAGTTAAAATAAAAGCATTTAACGTGTTTACTTGAACGCTTATAAATTGTATGATAGAATAAAGAAAGAATAATCGGTGATTGGTTCACTGTTTATTTTTTAACAATATTTAAAAATCGGTTTATTTATTTCAAAAAATATGATATATTTAATTCATGTCTGATATTTTATATATCCAATCGTTAAGAAGTAAAACCTTGTGGATATCTTCGACAATCCATCCAAAAAAAATCGCTTCTGCAAGCGACTTTTCTGCAAGAAACTCTATTTTTGCTACTTTCGTTTTATTTTGGGAGGTACAACATGACCATATCTCAAGAGCTGACAAACAACGGCGTTCGTATGACCTTGGCGGGAGCACTCGATTCCAACGCCGCGCCCGAGTTCTCCATTGCACTGCTCAGCGCCGTAGATGATTACGAATATGTCACCGTTGATTTTTCAGGGGTAACCGAAATTGAAGACGCAGGGTTGCGGGTTTTGTTGTCGGCGCAAAAGAAAGCCGACGTCAATCAGGTCAATCTGATCATTCGGTCGGTTTCCGCATCCATCATGAAAATATTTGAAACCATCGGCTTTTTGAACATTTTGCATTTGGAGGAGCCGCAGGCATGAGTTATATTCTCGACACTTTTTGCCGCTTGGCCCGCATTGATTGCGTGTCCCGACAAGAAGCGGAAGTTTCTTTGGCGGTAAAAGAAGAATTTCTTTCTTTCGGTGTTACCCTTGAAGAGGATGACACAGGAAGTCGGATTGGCGGAAATGCCGGCAATCTGTATGCTTACATTCCCGGAACACTGGAAGGCAGCATCTTGTTTTCCGCCCACCTCGACCGTGTGCCCGGTGGACAGGGCATAACCACCACACAAGAGGGCGACAAGCTTGTATCAAACGGAAAAACCATCCTGGCTGCCGATGATCTTTCGGGCGTGGCCGCTATTTTAGACGGTGTCAGACGTATTCGCGAAAAGAATCTCCCTCATAAAGGTATAGAGATTTTGCTCACGGTTGCAGAAGAACCCGGACTCTTGGGCAGCGGACATTTTGACTATTCCCGCATCCGCTCCACCGACGGTTATTTATTTGATGCCGCAGGTCGAATCGGTACCATCGTTACCGCCGCTCCCTCTCAAGCCTCGCTCGAAATCGAGGTGCGCGGCAAAGCAGCGCATGCAGGTGTGGAACCTGAAAAAGGACTCAACGCAGTCAAAGCGCTTGCGCATCTTATACATCTTCTGCCCGATGGACGATTGGATCACGAGTCCACCGCAAACTGGCCTATTTTGCAGGCGGGTGGCAGCGCTACCAACATTGTTTGCGACTCTGCTTACGCAAAAGGAGAAACCCGCAGTCACAACCATGATAAAATGGTTTCATACATCCAAAAATTCCACCAAACGGCAAAAGCGGTTTCTAAAGAAACGGGCGCTGATATGATCACCCGCGACAGCATTCTTTGTCATGCGTTTTCCATATCCGAAAACGAATCGGTCATCCGTAGAATTCAATCTGTTTTTTCTGCTATGGGTATTCCTTCGGTATTGGAGCAAAGCGGCGGATGTATGGATGCCAATGTTTTCAACCTGCACGGCATGCGAACCGTTGGTGTCGGAACCGGTATGTTTAATGTTCACACATTCAATGAGTATCAGTATATAGACGATCTTGTTCGACTGAGCGAACTGGTAGAACGCTTATCCCTTGCGGAATAATCATTTTAGGAGCAATTACATGAAGCACACTTACCACACACATGGCACATGTTCATCCCTCATTACCTTCGAATTGGAGGGTGACGTCATTCACAATGTATCTTTCACGGGCGGTTGCAACGGAAATCTGCAAGCTCTGTCCGCTTTGGTCGAAGGTATGACTGTGAGTGAGTACGAAAAAAGATGCAAAGGAATCCGATGCGGATTCCGCCCCACCTCTTGTTCCGATCAGCTTGCCATTGCCCTGCGCAAGGCACTCGACGGAAAATAAAAACAAAAGCGGCGACGTGTCCTCACGTAGGATAATCACCGCTTTTTATTGGTTTTTACAGTCCATTTTGCGGGATTGCTTTTGGATATAACCATCCCTGAAAGTACTAAAAAAATACCGCCCAACTGTCCGAATCCTACCCGCTCCACCACACCATTTATCGGAATCACCATCAAATACAGCAATGAAAACAAGGGTTCCAGCATCAACACAAGAACAAAGCGCGTGGGATTCATTTTGGTTTGCACAATCAGTTGAGCAGTGAAACAAAAAGCAGAACAAAGAATTCCCGTTCCCGCAACCGAAAGCATGACCGTAGACGAGAGAGGAAGGGCAAGAGAATTTGGTGATACCAACCGCCAACCGACCAATGCCCAGAGGGATGCAAACAACATTTGCATGATTCCCATGGCCAATGTTTGTTCAAACCGATCGCCTCCCGTTGTTTCTCCCAGCGCCTTGTCTACCAATACGATGTGCACAGCAATCAAAATTGCCGATATTAAAGCGTAAAAATCTCCGTTTGTAAATCGGCCGCTCACGCCGCCCGTCATCCACAAAAGTCCCGCCGCCGAAACAAGAAGTCCCAGTGCATTCCCGAGCGTCGGCTTCTTCCCTAAAAATACAGCCGCCAAAAACGGCACCAAAAGAAAGCTGGAAGAGGATAAAAAGGCGGTATTTGAGCCGCTTGTGCTCTCCAATGCGAAAAACTGAAATAACATATAAAAATACATAACGGTTCCAAGCAGAGCCGAATAAAGAATCGTATCCCGTTTTAAGCTGCAAATCGTTTTGCCAAACACACCGATTAACACCAAAAACGCCAGAAAAAAACGAAGAAAAATATAGGCAGACGGGCCAATTTCATCCACCACCGATTGCATCAACAAAAACGAACTGCCCCAAACGGCAGCAATGGCAACCGCCAACCAACTAACAGCCGCTTCTTTCATACCCATCCCCTTTCATTTCACTTGACTATAAAACAAGTATTCCCGTTTTTGCTTACATTATGAGGAGATTTTTCCAATGGATAAACACACCAAAAATGACCGCGATGCATTTCACATGAAAAAAAAGTTCGGGCAGAATTTTCTCATTCAGCCCGCCATTCCCGCACGCATTGCCGATGCATCCCGCCGAGCCGCAGGGGAAGAAAAAGCCGCCTGCCTCGAAATCGGTCCGGGCGCAGGTGCATTGACGACCCGTCTTTGCACCCTCTACGATCGCGTGATCGCCGTGGAGGTGGATACCACACTGCAACCGATACTGACCGAAACCCTCTCTCCCTTTGATAACATCGAGATCATTTGGGGTGATATTCTAACCATTGATCTTGCGACCATTCTTGAAAAAACCAAAGGATATTCTTTGTCGGTTTGCGCCAACCTCCCCTATTATATTACCTCGCCCATTTTAATGCATCTGCTTGAAAGCCGCATTCCCTTTCGTTCGCTGACCCTCATGGTACAAAAAGAGGTTGCTGAACGTCTGGCCGCTGCCCCGGGAAGCGCTGCTTACAGCGCACTGACAGCGGTGGTGGGATACTACTGCCGCGTGCAAAAGCTCTTCGATGTATCTCCGGGAAACTTTTATCCTCGTCCCGCGGTTACTTCCTCGGTTGTATCCTTAATTCCCCATTCTACCCTTCCCGTCAATCCCGTTGACAGCAATTTATTTTTCAACGTAATACGCGGCGCTTTCTCCCAAAGAAGAAAAACGCTTCTCAACGCTCTTTCTTCTTCTTTATCCATGTCAAAAGACGCCCTGCTTCCCTTATTCGAAGAAGCAAGTATCGATGCCAACCGCCGTGGAGAAACCCTTTCAAACGAAGAATTTTGCACCTTATCCAACATCATACACGCACACCGCACACTGCAATCGAAAGAACAATAACAATATTTTCAAGAGGACACTGCCAAAAGCAGTGTCCTTTTTTCATATTATTTCCATCTTTTCATATAATAGAGAATAGAAGTTTCCAAAAAAGGGCATCATTTCCATAAATATACTTTTAAAGGAATCAGGGATATGAAAACACAAAGAAGCGATTTGGCCATGGAACTGCATGAATATTTGCTTGAAAAAAATCAAAAGACCGATGGAATTATATGTTCTGAGGAAATACTCGGCAACAGTAAGCTCACCACCACAGAAATCAAAACCGAGTCAGCTTCAAAAATCATCGGCAAACCCATCGGGCATTATTATACCATTGAGATCGGCCACGTTTGGCTGGATGATGCCGAAGAATACCGCGAAAAAGTGTTGATTTTAAAAGATCTTCTGGTACGGATACTTTCTCCCTTCACAACAAACGGTTGTACTTTAGTGGCAGGACTTGGCAATCGAGACATCACAGCAGATGCCATCGGCCCCGAAGTTATTTCACACATGATCGTTACCCGACATATTCAAAAAGCGCGCCCCGATCTCTTTACTGCCATGGGCTTTTCCGAACTGGCGGCAATCACTCCGGGTGTTTTGGGTGACACAGGACTGGAAAGCGCCGAGGTAATCACCTGCCTCTCGAAGCATCTCCATCCGCGGTTTGTCATCGTGGTGGATGCTTTGGCCGCGCGGCGAATCGGACGGCTTGCCAGCACGATACAAATTTCCGACAACGGCATATCCCCGGGGTCGGGGGTGGGAAACAACCGCCCCACCATCAATGCAAAACATTTGGGTGTACCCGTCATTGCCATCGGTGTCCCCACCGTCGTCGATGCAGCTACCTTAGCGCTGGATGCCATGGAAAGCTTTAAAAACAAAAAGGGCGAACCCCAAGATCTCCCCTCTTACGGAGAATTGAAAAAACTGCTCGACGATGATGCCTTAAATCTTTTCGTCACCCCCAAAGAAACCGACCGCATCATTGAAAGTGTATCAACCTTAATTGCATACGCCTTAAATCTTGCATTGCATCCGGGTATGGATTACGAGGAAATGCTGGCTCTGTTATCTTAGGAGGCGGTATGAATAAAAAGATCTTTTTGATATTCGGCGCCATCATTCCCGCCTTTTTATCCATCGCAATTACCTTTTCCCTTTTTCTCTCAACCGATGATCTTTCTCTGACGGGCATTGCGCGCAGCGATTTTTACTTGCTTTTCCCCATTCCCGCCGCGCAAAATATTACAAATCTGCAAAAGAAAGACGATTTGCCTCCCCCTTCCGAGGCGCCGGATAGAAAGTTGTATATATATGAAAATGACCCCTCGCAGGGAGAGGTGGATCTTATCACTATGTAAACCGGCAGCTTTCGGCGAACCTTTTAACCTTTTCCATTGAATCGAAAGAATATCACCCAAAACAAACAAAAAGAGGCGCTCAAAGCGCCGCCGCAATTTTTGCCAATACCATTCTCTTTCAATAAAGAAATTTCGCCTGCCCCGAAAGAATCGCCAGCACACCACGCAACAAGTCCTCGGGATTGTTTTCAAAGCGGATTTTGAAGCTTTCGGCTTCATAACGACTTTTGGGATAAAGAGTCAGATCCATAAAGACCTCTTCACGATCCCGAATGACGCACCGAAGACTAAACCCGTCCGCCGTCTCACTTAAAGTGGCGCTTGCGCTTCTCCCTTGATTTCGATAGGCAAGAAGTCTTGTGGCGGAGCGCAAAGCTTTATAGCGGATGCTTTCCGAAAGAGATTCTCCCATACAGCGAAGAATTTCTTGCCCCTCGGGAGAAAGGGTATATCTGGTTTTTGCGCCCTCTCCGTCAAGAGGTAACAGGGCGCGGCTTTGGGTCAAAGCATCAAAAGCCGCCGAAAAATCGAAGAAATTGATATTCCCGTCCCACAAGACGATTTCAGAAAGAACTTCGCCGGATAAAGGGGTTTTCAATTGATCAAGCAAATACAAAATGAGCAATTTGATCTCATCGTCTCTCATGGCACTTGCCATTTTCACACACTCCTTTACCCAACTTTTTATACAGTATAACATATAAAATGCACTTTTACAAGAAAATAGAAAATTTTTTAAAGAATTCTCGAAAAAGACTTGACAGAAGTGGGATTCGTGTTATAATCAGTTTTGTACCAAAACTTGAGGAGTAGGGTATGTCCGAAAAATTGCTTTCGGCCGACGGTATTTCCATCGAGGAAATTCGCAGCGCCGCTGCCGGAGACCATGAGGTTTTTCGGGTCATTGCAGAAAAGAGTGCCCCTTTAATTCAGTCTATTCTTTCCCGCATTGTGATTCCCGCAAACGAGAAGGACGATTTAAAGCAAGAAGCACTCATCGGTCTGTATAAGGCCGTCATGTTATATGATGCACACTGTTCTTCTTTCGCTACCTTTTCTTATATTTGTATTCGAAGAACCGTTTTATCCGCGTTGAAGAAGTACAACAATAAAAACAACTCCCTCCTGCGCAATTCTCTTTCATTGAGTGATTCGTCCGACGATCCAAACGATCCGCTCATCGACTTCCCCTCGCATGAAGGAGATCCCGAACAAATTTTGGTTGACCGCGAGAATCATGCGCGTTTCTTATCTCGTTTGGACAGCGAACTATCCAATTACGAGCAGAATGTCCTAAAGCTTTATCTTTCCGATTGCACACACGAACAAATTGCTCTTACCCTTCATGTTTCCCCAAAATCAGTGAGCAACGCCCTTCAACGGATTCGCAATAAGCTAAAGCTACGTGATTGATTCCCCTTTTATAGATTTTATAATTTCATAATTTGTTTTAGCTTATTCGCCTGCGTAGCTTAACCCAAAGCGTCCTTTGGAAGATGGCGGTGGAAATCCGTTCGTGGGCTATAAAAAAATTCATTTAATCCAAGCGGAGGAAAACATGTACGAGGACAAGACTTTAGTATGCAAGGACTGCAACAACGAATTCGTCTTTACAGCAGGCGAGCAGGAATTTTACGCTGAAAAGGGTTTCCAAAACGAGCCCCAGAGATGCAAAGCCTGCCGCGATGCCCGTAAAAACGCCGGCAGACCCGCCAGAGAGTACTTCACGACCACTTGTGCTGAGTGCGGCAAGGAAGCAAGAGTTCCTTTCCAACCCACCAATGATCGTGCCGTTCTTTGCAGCGAATGCTTTGCAGCCAAAAAGGATCAACAGTAATTATTATTGTATGTCCGACCGCCGAAGAAAATTCTTCGGCGGTTTTTCTATCCCCTAAAAAACTTCTGTTTTTACATAATAAACTTGTAATACAAGGACAAATATGATATAATAATTAAGAATAAACATTTGGGAGGGATTCGATTGGCATCCACTTTTCGAGGCGGTATTTTTATCGATGGATTTAAGACCACCAAACATTGCACCATAACAAATATGCCCTCTCCTGCGCTTGTATATATCCCGCTCCCTCAACATTCCACCGATCCGTGTGTATCGCTGGTAAAGTCGGGCGACACTGTTTTTAAAGGACAAAAAATCGGCGATAACGGTGCCCTCACCTCCCCTGTCCACGCTTCGGTTTCAGGAAAAGTGCGCACCATCCAATCTCATATAGGTGCAAACGGCCAAAAAACAGAACACATCATCATCGAAAACGATTATACCAACACCATAGACCCTGCGATCGCCCCCTTCTCCAAACCCCTCGCAGCTGCCACCACAGAAGAGATCATAAATATCATTAAAAACGCAGGCATCTGCAATGCCGGCACCACACCAATGCCTATCCACGAAAAAATTTCTTCTGCTTTGGAAAAAGCAAAAAAATTGTTCGTTAACTGTACGGACAGCGAACCGTATATCACCGTCAACCATCGTCTTTTGCTTGAAAATGCGAAATCGGTCATAGGCGGCGCGCTGATCGCCATGAAAGCTCTGCACATTGAAGAAGGGGTTTTCACCGTTGAGAACAGTAAAACCGATGTGATCGCTCATCTCAAAGAACTTTTAAAAAACAGCGATATGCTGACCGTGCGACCTTTAAATAACAAATATCCGTCGGAAGACGACCGACTGCTGGTCTGGGCTATTGAAAAAATCGAAATTCCCAAAAGAAAATCTCTTGCCGATATCGGTTTGGTCGTGCTGGATGCCGAAACCTGCTGCAACATCTACAACGCTTTCGTCAAAGGTCTCCCCCAGCTTGACCGCGTCATAACCGTGAGCGGTGATTGCGTCATGAATCCGCAAAATCTTCGCGTTGCCATCGGCACCCCGTTTGCAGATATTTTAAATTTCTGCGGCGGTCTAAACCAACGTCCTGAAAAAATCATCGACGGCGGCCCCATGGCGGGAATGGCCGTAGAAGATCCCGACACCCCTGTGGTGAAAGGCACCACAGCCATTTTGGCCTTGTCACATGAGGCTATCGCGGAAGAGATCGTTGACCCCGTATGTATTCATTGCGGCAACTGTGTGAGCGTTTGTCCCATGCATTTGATGCCAAACTTTATTGCCATGTATGCCAACAAGTCATTGCACAAAAGGTGCATCGATTTAAATCTTTTTGATTGCATCGAATGTGGTTGTTGTGCCTATATCTGTCCCGCGGGCATTCCACTGGTTCGGGATATCCGCGCCGCTAAAACCAAAATTGCGGAAAATACCACCCAAAAATAAAAACTGTGAAAGGGTAACATTATGGATCTGCTCAAAGCCGGTGATTCTCCCCATATAAGAGGGAACCGTACAACCCGCATGCTCATGCTGGATGTCATCATCGCCCTCCTCCCCGCCCTCATTTGGGCTGTCTATACATTTGGTATCCGCTCCTTAACCATCACTTCCCTTTGCATCGTCAGTTGTGTATTATTTGAATTTTTGTACGAAAAAACAGTCGGCAGAAAAAATACGCTCGGCGATTTTTCTGCTGTTTTATCAGGCGTTCTCCTTGCTTTTACCCTTCCTGTCACCGTTCCTTTGTATTTTTGTGTCATCGGCGCATTTTTTGCCATTGTCATTGTAAAACAGCTCTTTGGCGGATTGGGTAAAAATTTTCTCAACCCCGCACTTTCTGCCCGCGTTTTCCTTTTCATTTGTTTTCCCAAGGAAATGACCGCTTATGTATCGCCGCTGACCCATCCCGCTCCCCTGCACATGACCGTAGATTTCACGGCCGAAACAACCCTGCTTACCCAACTCAAAAACGGTACACTTCCGGATGATATTTCATTTTTGGACTTGTTTTTTGGCAAGCAAGGCGGATGCATCGGAGAAATTTCAGCCTTTCTTCTCATTTTAGGCGGCGTATATTTGATTGTCAGACGTGTCATTTCTCCCATACTCCCCCTTTCCTACATTGCCACCGTTGGCGTAGTTACATTCTTTTTCCCGCAAATCGAATCGGCCGTTGCTTGGGAATTTATGATGGCAGAACTGTTGTCGGGCGGTCTTGTTTTGCTTGCCTTTTTTATGTGTACCGACTATACCACCTCTCCCTGCACCACCAAAGGACGTTTGATCTACGGTGTGGGTTGCGGTCTTTTGACCATTCTTTTCCGCTATTACGGCGAGCATGCCGAGGGTGTTCACTTCGCTGTTTTGATCATGAATCTGTTTGTCTATTATCTTGACCGCTACGGAAAACCCGTGAGATTTGGGGGTGATGTGCGTGAACAAAAATAAAATCACTTTCGTCTTCTCTATCCTTTTCCCCGTTATCTTGTGCGCCGTAGTCGTTCTTTTGATTTGGACTATCCATCTCTTCACAAGTGACCGCATTGCCGCCCACCAAGAACAACAAACAAAAAATGCATTACAAGCTGCATACGAAAACTTTGACACTTACGAGCCCATACAAACCAAAGTCGAATTGATCGGTTCGTCCCAAGCCATCTATAAAGTGTATGCACCGGGGCATATCCTTCAGGGATTTGCCGTACCAACAACCATCAACAATGCGGGAAATGAAACCGGTTTACTTGTCTGTATGGACAAAAATGCAGTAATATTAAATATCCATATCCTTCACACCACCGAAACCAACACACTCAACGCCCGCGTTTTGGAAGAAGACTACCTTGCCGCTTTCAAAGGAAAAAGCGGTCCGTTTGTACTCAACCGTGATATTGAAGCTGTTTCGGGCGCAACCGACTCCTCAAAAAATCTTCTGTCAGGGGTTAACGATGCCACCGCTACCTGCCGCAAACTTCTTGGATTGGAGGCGGAATGAATGACTCACCTTAAATATATCTTGACAAGCGGTTTGATCCAAAACAATCCATTCTTTTTGCTCATCGGTATATGTCCCGCGGTTGTTGTCACCACTTCAGCCATCGGCGGATTGATGATGGGATTGTCCACCCTATTGGTTTTGCTTTTTTCCAACTTCTTTATTTCCCTCTTAAGAAAACTCATCCCTTCTTGGGCGCGTATTCCTTGTTATGTCTTGATTATCGCCTCTCTTGCCAATGCTTTTGATCTTCTTTTGCAGGCATTTTTCCCTACCCTCTCGGTCAACTTGGGTGTGTATCTGCCTTTAACGATTGTCAACTGTCTTATTTTTGCGCGCGCCGAAATGTTCGCCTCTAAAAACGGCCCCCTCGAATCGATCGCAGATGGTTTGGGTATCGGACTCGGTTTTACATGTATACTCACCCTTCTCGGTATGATGCGCGAAATTTTGGGAAACGGTTCTGTTTTCGGTATAGAATTGTTTGGCAAACATTTTTCCTTGCTGATTTTCATGATGCCCGCAGGCGCCTTTTTCTGTCTTGGTTTTTTAATTGCCATCATACAAAAAATCGCATCTTGCCGATTCGGCAACACACAAGGAGGTAACCAATGAACATCACCTCTTTGTTACTGATCGCTTTTGCCGCCATTGTATCGGAAAACTTTGTTTTTACACACTATTTTGGCATCTGTCCCTTTTTGGGAGTTTCTGACAAACCCTCCAAAGCTTTCGGCATGGGAGCCATCGTCACTTTTGTCATCACGCTTTCCTCTGTTCTCACATGGCTTCTTGATCGCTATGTACTAAACCCCTTCTCTCTGACCTATTTAACCACCGTTTTATTTATCACCGTAATCGCCGTTTTGGTACAAGCCGTCGAGCTGTTCATCAAGAAAAAATCCCCTGCTCTCCACGAAAAACTGGGGATCTATCTCCCCCTCACAGCGACCAACTGCGCTGTTTTGGAGGCAACTCTTCTCAATATCCAAAATGGTTTTAATTTACTTGAAGCGATTGTGTTTGGCTTTGCTTCCGCTATCGGCTTTACCCTCGCCCTCCTGATTTTTGCAGGTGTGCGAGAACGCCTTATCTTTTCCAATCCTCCAAAAGCCTTTGAAGGGCTACCCATTCTTTTGATCAGCGCAGGTCTGATTGCCATGGCCTTTTCAGGACTTTCGGGCATTAATATAGGTTAAAAGAATAAACAGCAAATTTTCTATACAGAACACCCGAGAAGGGAGATCATGCAAAATCCAATGACTAAGTTATTCTCTCCAATAATTCTTTTATTTGTTCTTCTTTTCACCTTTTCTGCTTGCGGTGAACTCTCATGTGAAGACACCGTCGATGCTTTTTTCTCTGCTGCCAAAAACTATGACCACGAAACGGTCGCGTCTCTGGTTAAAACCGAAGATGACGAAGTGTTTTTTTGGGGGTTGAATGATGCACAGTTCTCAACCTACACCGATTCTCTTGCCCACTCCCCCTCTTTTCGTCTGTTTTACCGCTTTTGCGCAAAAAAACTCTCCTATCAAATCAAGGAGAGTCGTGTTGACGGTGATACCGCAACCCTAACGGTCGATTGTCGGTATATGGACGGACAGGACGCCATCCTTTCCATTTACAGCGAGACCTTAAACACCATGACACTGCGTCAAATGGATGGAACATTGGACAAAGACTTCGATTATTATGATGAAACCATCGTCAACCGCATTGCCACAAACAACGAAAAATACCTGACCGCCACCTTGACCGTTTCCTGTGTGCGCGGTAAGGACGGATGGAAGATTGTATGCAGCGAACAGGTCACCGAGGCCATCACCGCCTGTCTGTTCCCGCTAAAAAACAATAACAGCGAAGCAAAATAATGCTTCGCTGTCAACCCAATCAGTTGTTTTCCTCTTCAAGTTCTTCGCTTTTTTCGCTTTCTTCGTTAAACTTTTCCATAACGGCATCCTGAATAACAGAACGGAACTCCGCATTGATAGGATGCGCGATATCACGATAGCTGCCATCCGGATTTTTGCGACTGGGCATCACGATGAAATACCGCTCATTCGCATAGATCACCTTGATGTCATGCACTGCCAACTGATGGTCAAACGTGATGGAAACGACCGCTCTCATAGGACCGTCGTTAAATACCTTGCGAATCTTGATGTCTGTAATTTGCATCCTGAACACTCCTTTAATGTCAAGTTTTTATTTCATGCATACAGTATACTGACCCTTTGTGAAAGTTTGGTGTGTAAAATGTTAAATGTTGATGATAATTTGAATCTCTTTCAAGCAAATCATGTGTTCTTTTTTGTTGGAATCGGTGGTATCAGTATGTCCGCCCTTGCCCTCATTATGCAAGAAAAAGGATACAAAATCAGCGGGTATGATCGTAATAATTCCGGCGAATTGATCGATAAACTCAAAAACGCCGGTATTTCCGTCTGCCATGAATACAAAGACGGTCTCTTCGATGGCGTTACACACGTTGTCTACACCGCCGCAATTCGTGACGATGATATCATGCTGACCGTTCCGAGAAGTCTCGGAATCCCCACCATTGAACGCTCGGTCTTTCTTGGGCAACTCATGAAAACAAACGGCAATCCCATCGGAATTGCGGGAACGCACGGTAAATCCTCTACCAGCGGTATGATTTCCTCTGTCTTTCTCACGGCAAAAAAAGATCCTACGGTTCTTGTGGGCGCCGAACTGCCGCTTTTGAACGGATGTTATCACATCGGCAACGGTGAAGATTTTATTTTCGAAGCCTGCGAATACAAAGATTCTTTTCTCGACTTTTTCCCGAAAGTCGCGGTGGTGTTAAATATTGCCCTCGATCATGTGGATTATTTTAAAGATCTTGCGGCTATTATCACTTCTTTTCAGCGTTATATCGAAATTGCTGACACCGCTGTCATGAATTTCGATTGTGAAAACTGCAAAGCAGCCGCGCACGGTTATAAAAAACAACTGCTTTGGTTTTCTGCAAACGGCAATGAACAAGCCGATTATTATGCCAAAAACATTGAGACCAAAAACGGTCATGCCATTTTTGACGCCTATTTCCGCGGTGAATATTTAGGTATGCTTTCACTTGGCGTTACAGGTGTTTTCCATGTTTCCAATGCACTGGCCGCTTTAGCTGTCGCACACAACGCGTCCATCCCCTTTTCTGCCATCCAAGCGGGTCTTCGCACCTACACGGGCGTCAAACGCCGTTTTGAAGATCGCGGTTATTGCCGCGGCGCTCGTGTGATCGAAGATTACGCCCATCATCCCGATGAGATCCGCGCCACCGTTTCTGCCGCCCGCTCCTTGCATCCCAAACATCTCATTGCACTCTTTCAACCCCACACTTATTCACGCACAGCAGGTCTTTTCGATGAATTTACAACCGCTTTTTTCGGTTGCGACCGTGTGTTGTTTGCAGATATTTACGCCGCGCGCGAAAAGCCAAACGGTGTCACATCAGAGCAACTTGCAAACAAAACCCAAAATGGTGTTTACTGTCCCGATACCCCCTCGATTATAAACGACTTACGGAAATATATATCCGAAGGAGATCTGCTCCTTGTTATGGGCGCAGGCACCATTCATGAAATTATCCCCACATTATTGAAAGAGAAAAACTAAATGCTGTATTTACTCATTGCTCTCGCACTCTTTGATGTTGCTGCCATTGTCGCCATCATCATCTTGCGCCATAAACGAAAAAAGAAACAACGCCAAATCAATCATTACGGTGACTCCGCCGAAGAACGCGTTTCGGCTTATATCCGCCGCCAGCAACCGGGTTGTTTTTTACTCAACAACATATATTTAAGAACCGACGTTGGTCTGACACAGCTTGACCACATTCTCATTTGCCACCATGGTATATTCGTCATCGAAACCAAAAGCCATAACGGACACATTGTGACAGGTTCGCATGAGTGGGTGCAGTATTACAAAGAAAAAACGGTCAAGTTTTTCAACCCAACCCTCCAAAATCAAATCCACAAAAAAGCCCTTAGGCAAGTTTTGGATACAGAAAAAAGTCTGTCAGGCGTACCCGTCTACGGTGTCATCGTCTTCACCAGCCATCATGTCACTTTTTCAAACAATGTCAAAGATGTGATCAAACTGCCGCAGCTCGGCGGTTTCATTCGCAAAAACGGCATGATCGCCCAGACCGCCCGCAGTCAAAGCAAATCCATGCCTCCCAAGACCAACACGGCACGTCCACGCAAACGCGGTGGATTAAGTCGCTCCAAAATGATACAAATAGAGCGACTCATTCTCAGCAAAGCCGAAAAGAGTCGCTTTAAACAAGACAAGCATCGCAACAAAGTGCAAAACCTTACAAAAAAATATTAAACGTGATACACCACGGTACGAATCCCCCCCACCCGATCATTCGGTTGTCGGGGGATTTTCATTTCTAAATTGTTTTCTGTGTGACCGCGTGCATAATTTTGATCCAGTGTTTCAATCAGAAGATCAAATGTCTGCCCATCAAATGATGCGGCAATCTCACGGGCAACGGCGTTGGCTGTCTTTTGCAGTTCTTCCATACGCCTGCGTTTTATTTCGGGCGCGACCTGATGATCAAATTTTGCAGCGGCCGTTCCCTCGCGGGGAGAATACGGGAATATGTGGGCATGCAATAAGCCCGCGCTCTTTATAAATTTCTCCATATCGAAAAAATCTTCGTCCGTCTCTCCGGGGAAACCAACGATCAAATCAGCCGAAAAAGTAACACGCGAATTTTCTTTTCTGACGCGAGCCAAAACATCCAAAACTTGACTTGCCGTATAACTGCGTCCCATTCTTTCAAGAACCGCATCGGCGCCGTGTTGAATCGAGAGATGAAAATGAGGTAATATCACTTTTGTCGATGTCACCAGTTGGATAAATTCATCGGTAAATACATCGGGCTTGAGCGAACCGAATCCTAAACGATGACAACCGGGAATGGCCGCAACAGACCGAACCAATGATAAAAACGGCTCCATCCCCGCCTTCTCTTCTGCGCCGTAAGCGGCTGTTTCAATGCCTGTCAAATAAATCTCTCCCGCGCCGCTTGCAACAAGCGCCTCGACCTCGGAAAGAATTTCAGCCTTCCCGCGCGAGCGAACACGACCTCTTAAATAGGGAACGATGCAATATGTACAAAACGAATTGCACCCATCTTCTATTTTAACAAACGCTCTTGTTTTGGGGCTGACGGCCACCTTCATTTCATCATAGCGCGCACCTGTCATGCTCTCCACTGCAACAACGGATTGATCGTTTCCGCTCCACCACAGTTTAGCCACTTCTTCGGCCATACGGCTCTTATTGGTGTTTCCCGTCAAATAGGCAACGCCCTCAAAGGGCAGGTTCTCTTCTTTTCCTTTTGCGATTCTTTGAGGATAACAACCGCAAACCGCTACCAACACTCTCTTCCCTTTACACGCCGCCTCCTCACGCCTCCGAAGGGCACGGCGGATCATTTGCTTTGATTTACGCTCACTTTCAGCGGTCACGGCGCATGTATGGATCAAATAAATGTCACAGTCATCTTCAAAAGCACAAAGCGAAAAGCCAAGGGCGGTAAAGCCCTCGGCAATTGCTTCGCTTTCATATTGATTTACACGGCATCCCAGTGTGAGAATCCCCACACGGGCAGTTAATGGGGTGTTATTCATCAGACCTCAACAAATATTTCCTTTTCAGTCGACTCGTAAGCGGCAGATACAATGCGTTGCACATACATAGCGTCACGCATCGGCACCTCAACGGGAGCGCCTGTCAAAATAGAATTGGAGAAAGATTCGATTTCTTTGGTATACATGTTGCCGAATTCAACTTCTACCTCTATGGGCTTTACATCATTGCGATTCTGGTCGGCATCGTATCCTTTTTCGTCGCTGACAAAGAAACGAACCTTACCGCCTTCTTCCTGAGCGAGCGTGCCTTCGGCAATAATACTGCCGCGCGTGCCGTAAAATTCAAGGAAGCAAAGAGCAGCGGCATCGGGAATATTGAAGTTAGAATCAACATGCGCAGTAGCGCCGTTGGAAAGCTTCATCAAAACGCAAGAGGAGTCATCGACCGTATACTTAAAGGATTTTGTATCATTGATCGCGGCAACCTTCGTCGCTTTGGATCCTGTAATATACTGGATCAAATCGATGGCGTGTACGCCCATATCCATCAGAGCGCCACCGCCCGAAAGCTTTTTATTCTGTCTCCAAGCACCGGGCATATCGGGATACCAACAAGTAAACTGACCGCGACAGAAAACAACATCACCTATCATGCCCGCTTCGATGAGTTCCTTCATCTTTTGGTGGTATGCATGATAACGCATCATAAAACCTGTGGCAGACAAAACGCCCGCTTTATCACAAGCATCCACCAATTCTTCGCATTCTTCTACCGTCAAAGCAATAGGCTTTTCACACAAAACATGCTTACCCGCTTTGGCAGCTTTAATAACCTGCTCCTTGTGATAAATCACAGGAGACGCAATATATACCGCCTCCACCTCGGGATCGGCAAGCAAATCATCGGTATTATCATACGCGCGCTTGGCATTATATTTTGCGCGGATTTTTTCGGCAAATTCCAAATTCACTTCCATAACAGCCACAAGTTCTGCATTTTCCGCAAGCATCATACCGGGAATGGTTCTTCTGTCCGCAATACCACCGGCGCCAAGTACGCCCCATTTAACTTTTTTCATTTTTAACCTCTACATGTAATAAATTTTGTAAAAACCAAAGTACAAATTAAAACACCTCAAGCCGAAAAACAACCCTGCATCTGCCACTCGTTTTCCTTCTTTTAATAATAAGTATATCAAATCATCCAAACCAAAACATATACTATATTGATATAAAACCAAACTATATTGATATATAGATGGCGAAATTTCTGCATATTATACTTATACCAAAAAATATAAATACAAACAGTTTTTCTTCACACATCCTATCGACAAAGCTACAATTCTGTGATATACTCCGCTTAACAGGAGGGGGGAATTCACCTTGATCCAAAAACCGCAAACACTTATATTTGACCGCAAAAAAACACTTCGCCTTTTAATTCCTTTGCTCATCGACCAAATCATGATTTCCCTCATGGGTTTGATCGACTCCATCATGGTATCCTCCATCGGCGAAGCCGCCATTTCGGGCGTATCTTTGGGCGACTCTTTAAGCGGTATGCTTACGACAATCTTTTCCGCCCTCGGCACGGGAGGCACAGTCATTATCTCCCAATATGTTGGAAAAGGCGACCGTAGAAACGCCAACTTTGCCATGCGGCAATGCATATTTTCCGTCGCTTCACTTGCCTTGCTGACCATGGCAATCTGCCTTATATTCAATGGCAAACTGCTTACCTTAATGTACGGTGAAACAGATAAAACCATTTACAACCATGCAACCGCCTATCTGCCTTTCATTGCAATTTCTTACCCGTTCATTGCTTTCAATTCGGCTGTTTTCGGTGCCCTGCGCGCCATCGGCAATACCAAAGCGGCTATGTACATTTCCGTTTTCATCAACATACTCAATGTGGGCGGAAACGCATTCTTTATTTACGGCTGTGGTATGGGTGCCGACGGAGCAGCCTTGTCTACCCTGATCGTACGCATCATCGGCGCAGTCATCTCATTTAGCTTGTTATACCGCGGAACCGAAGCGCTGTCACTACGCGGATTCTTCCCCTTTAAGATCAACATGACCATTATACAAAGCATCATGAAGGTTGCCGTTCCCGTGGCCATCGAAACCGTCCTCTTTGTCCTCGGAGGCGTTATTTATAAACGATTCGCCAACATGCTCGGAACCAATGAGCTTGCCGCCCATAGCATCGGCTTCACCATCAACGGATTTCTCGGAATACCGGGCAATGCCATATGCAGCGTAATGGTTATCATCACAGGTCAGCTCATCGGCGCAGGCAATATCGAGGAAAGTAAATACCAGATCAAACGCTTCATCGGTATTACAACAGCATGTTTCATCATCACCTATACTTTAGGGTTTTTCTGCACCGATCTTTTTGCTTCCCTGTATCACTTATCAGCCGAATCAACCGATTGCTTGCGCACCATCATGCTCATCTTAATGTTGAGCATGCCTATCGCCTGGCCAAGCGGATTCGTGCCTGCCGGCGCCTTACGCGCCGCAGGAGACGGAAAGTTCACCATGTACACAGCCGTCCTGTCCATGTGGATTATGCGTGTCTCGGCCGGCTATCTCTTATCCATCACTTTAGGTTTCGGCTTGGCGGGCCTGTGGCTTGGTATGGTACTGGATTGGGCTTCGAGAAGCATCGTATTTATCATACGTCTCCGCGGTAAAAAATGGTACGCTAAAAAATTGATCTGACATTTCAATATTTTTGCATTATACACCATAAAAAACCTGCAAACCCTTGCAAAATATCATTTTTTATGATATACTACCAATATGTAAAAAATTCGCACAGAAAGGATTGTTGCAGATTTTATCTGCGGCAAATAAAGGTACACGCCATGGACTTTTTATCCACCGAAAAAGGTTCTTTGTTGGAAGGTTTTTATCCTGCAGGTTGGGATTTGGCCAAAATCGACAAATGCTGCTCGAACAAACCCGAATCAATCACCGAACGTCAATCGTTTTGGAACAAAGATTTTGATGTCATTCCCTGTGACAATGTTTATGATTTTGATATGATCTTGGGCCACGAAATCGCCCTTGAAATTCGCAACTGTGCAAACGAAGGCAGAAAACTCGCCATGATCCTTCCCGTCGGTCCGATGGGTATGTACAAATGGGCAGTCTATTTCCTTAAAGCTTGGAACGTAAGTTGCAAGCATGTTTACGGCTTCAACATGGATGAGTGGAGCGATAGCGAAGGTAACACCTTGGACCCTTCCAACAGCGGCGCATTCCAGTATGCTATGGAAAATGCTTTCTACGGTCCTTTGGGTGAATTGACCGTTCCTGTCAACCAAAGAAACTTTGCTACACGCACCAATCTTCCCACCTACCCCGAAAAAATCGCCGCATTGAAGGCAGAGGGTGCTAAACTCGTAACCGTTTTCGGTATCGGTAGAATGATGCACATCGCTTTCTGGGAACCCCACTTCGCAGCAGAATTCGCATCCGAAGAAGAATGGAAAAAACAGTGCTACCGCATCGGTGCTAAATTGCATCCGTTGACCATCGAGCAAAATGCTCTGACCAGCTTTAAGAGCCGCACCACCTTGGTTCCCTGCCGCGCCAATACCATCGGCCCCGGCTTGTTCTTGCAATCCGATCGCGTTATCGGCGGTTGCGACGGCGCTTTCAACCGCGGTATGCAGTGGCAAGGTCTCTCTCTGTGGACCACACTTCGCTATGGTCCCAGCATGTGGATTCCCTCGTCCTATATGCCTACCCTTCCCGGCCGCATCGTATTCTTAAAAGAATTGGCAGGTCCGCTGGTTGCAGAATGCAACTAATTGACGTTTTCTCCAAACCAAACCAATATATTTTGTGTAAACTTGCCATGGACAAAACATCTTTGGTTTGCTAAAATATCCTTATGATTTATCTTCGGAGGATTTTTATGAAAAAAATCGCACTCTTTCTATTAACATTTGCTTTCATTCTCCCGCTTGTTTCCTGCGGCGCCACCAATGTCGATGAGCTTTTAAACCTTGATATTCTGACACAATGGCCCTACAAAGTCACCGAATCGCGTGATTCCTTGCAATCCATTTTAGATAGCGCAGACGAGGACAGCGATGAATACAAGCAGGCTGCCGAAAAGATCGACATGCTCGACTATCTCGAGAAATACAATGCGGATGGCAGCCCCGAATATTTGGAATTGTGGGACACCGTTGATCTCCCCGTTGCATCCAAATATGTCACATCGGTTATTCCTTATGCAACCAAATCGGGCAAAAAGAACAGCATTTCGATCACCATGAATGACATCACGGAAAAAGAAATCGTCGCCTACATTAACAAGCTCATTGAACTTGGTTACGGCAGTGAAGAAGATTTCTACAACGGTGAATTCAAAATCATGTTCAACGCCACCCTGTATCAGCGTATTAACAACGACAAAGGCAGCGATGTCACAAAAACCATTCTCTCCCAATACGGCGAAGACATCAATGGCAAGAAAGTGTTGAGATACACCTCCGCGTTATACGAAACACTTACCGCCGAAGGTTATGTCCCCGCCGCCTCCAATGACAACCGGTATCTCTACATCGTATTCGACAAGCAAGGCAATCTTCAAGAAAAATGCCTCTTGATCTACACAAACACTACTATCGAACAAGAATAACGATACATAAAACACGAGCTTGAAAATCAAGCTCGTGTTTTATTACATCAGCATAAAAAAATCGTGGTGAAAATTCACCACGATTTTTCATGAAATCAAACTTATTTAATTTCGACGGTTGCGCCGGCTTCTTGAAGAGCTTTAGCGATTTCATCAGCTTCGCTCTTGGAAACGCCTTCTTTAACAGGCTTCGGGCAGGATTCGACGAAAGCTTTGGCTTCGCCGAGGCCGAGACCGGTGATACCACGGACAGCTTTGATAACGTTGAGTTTCGCATCGCCGAAAGCGGTGAGAATAACGTCGAATTCGGTTTTTTCTTCAGCAGCGGGAGCAGCAGCACCGGCAGCAGGGCCAGCAGCAACAGCAACAGCAGCGGCAGAAACGCCGAATACTTCTTCAAGTTCCTTAACAAGCTCGGAAACTTCGAGAACAGTCAGAGTTTTGATTTCTTCAACAATTGCAGTAATTTTTTCAGATGCCATTTTCATATCCTCCAAATTCTTTATGAAATGAATAAAAATTATTTTGCTTATTCAGCAGCGGGAGCAGTTGCGTCGCCATTTTCTTCAGTCTTATCGACATAAGCTTTGAGCACGCAAGCAAGAGATTGAACACTGCCATTCAAGACACTCATCAACTGAGCAATGAGAGTTTCCTTGGAAGGCAACTTGGACAATGCAACAACTTTGTCCACCGAGATAGCCTGGCCATCAAAGAAACCGCCTTTGATCTCAAAGTTGGGATGCTCTTCGGAGAATTTTGCAAGAATACGAGCAGGAGCGATCTGATCGTCTTGGCAAACTGCCAAAGCGCTCATTCCCTCGAGCTTGTCATTCATATCAGACAGACCGGTGTTATTGAAAACAAAACGAAGGATGGAGTTTTTATAAACACCATATTCGATGCCGGCGCCTCTCAATTCCCGACGGAGAACGGTATCTTCTTCGACCGTGGTTTTGGCATAGTTAACAAGAACACCGGAAGCGGCAGATTTAACCTTTTCCGTCAATTCAGCAACTTGTGCCTGTTTTTCCGCTAAAATCTTTGCACTGGGCATAAACAAATACCTCCTGTTACAGATTGATCTAAAACAGAATGCTCTTTTGCCGAAACCGACAAAAGAGCATAAAAATTCAAAATGAACTTAATGTCTTTCCTCGGTAGGCAAGCATTACTCGTTTACACGAACCTACTGTCTTTGGATCGATGCTAAAAGTATATCAAATAAATTTTGTTTTGTCAAGTGTTTTTGGAAAAAAATTATGCAATAACAATCGGCAAGCTTGCAGCAGCGGCAGATTGACCGACACGACGGGTTTTTTCATCGGGAAGGTGAAGCTCGCAAGCGAGTTCGGGATACTCTTCTCTCAAAATTTCCATCGCTTTTTCGTACATGATCACACCGCCTTCACCCGACATAACGCGTCCAAGAAGAAGCACATGACGGAAGGTGTAATAATCCGCATAGTGTGCAAGTCCGTATCCAAGGTAAACGCCAAGTGTTTCATAAATACCGACAGGACGGGGATCGCCATCTTTCATCAGTTTCTGTACATACGCAAGTTTTTCAGCAGGACTCATGGTTTCATCCAGCGAAATGCCTGCTGCAGGAGAAAGTTTAATAACCGCATCCTGCGAGAAGTATTTTACACCGCAACCAATATCGCCCGACCATTCATCCATCATAGCACCGGGTTGTACGTCGACGGGCACAAAAGCAAGTTCATTGAGCCAACCGGTAATGTTACCGTTGGGATCCACATAGCCGCCAGCCTCACTGGTACCCATTGCTATGCCGAGAACGCTGTTATCACCGAGACTCATTGCTCCTGCGAGGGCAGTTACGTCGCCGTCGTTGCACACTTCAACAGGGATGTCACCGAAAATTTTGGCAGCATCTATATAAATATTTTTGATCTTGCTTTCAAATGCTTCGTCGGGCACTTTCAAGAAGAGCGAAGCAACGCGCGTTTTATTATCAATATAAACACCCGCAGAGCTGACACCAATGCCGTCTACGCGAGGCATTTTGGCAGCGGCCTTACGGAAAGAATCGATGATTCCATCGATATGATACTGCGGATCATCGTTGGTTTTGGGGAACCAAATGGTTTCTTCGGAATAAACCGTTTCACCGTCAATCACGGCAGAAACTTTTCGGTCGCTTCCGCCCGCATCAAATCCAATACGGCAACCATTGAGGTTACGGCCGACAGATTTAGCCAAGGATTTTTCGGCAGGTTTATTCTCATAAGACAACGAAATAACCTCAAGAGGTCTTTCGTAAACGCGAGACATGAAATCATAGTCAAAAGAACGGGAACCGCTTGGCGAATAGGCAGCTGCAACTGCCGCAGCAATGTCGTCGTTGCCGCAAATCGAAATCTTATATCCACCGCGCATCCAAAGCAAACACTTTACAACACGTTCGACATAATAAATATCGGCGGCGTGCATTTCATCGGTACCATGCACCTTAGTTTCATAGATACTGACAGAACCGTTGGGAGCTTCAACTGCAATGGCAAGAGGTGCTTTGGCAGTTTTCAAAAATGCTCGAGAGAACAAGCCAAAGGGCATAAAATTGGGATCAAGAGGAGCGCGATGGGGAACGTCAAAGGAAATGCCTAAAAATTCCATAATAATCCTCCATAGACATAATAATTGCGGGCAAACCCAATGGGTTTGCCCGCGAAGTACGATTAACCTAATTTTGCGGCGTTGATCTTTACACCGGGGCCCATGGTGGAAGCAACCACACAAGATTTAATATACTGACCTTTGGCGGCAGCGGGCTTAGCCTTGATGATAGCGCCGAGAAGGGTTTCGAAGTTTTCAATCAACTTCTGATCACCAAAGGAAGCTTTACCAATGGGACAGTGAATAATATTGGTCTTGTCAAGACGGTATTCGATCTTACCGGCTTTGGCTTCTTTGACAGCCTTTGCAACGTCCATGGTAACGGTACCGGCCTTGGGGTTCGGCATCAAACCTTTGGGACCGAGCACTTTACCGAGACGACCGATGATACCCATCATGTCGGGGGTAGCAATGATGATGTCAAAATCAAACCAGTTTTCTTTTTGGATCTTTTCAACGAGATCTTCAGCTCCGACGAAATCACTGCCTGCTTCCTCAGCTGCTTTGGCGTTGTCGCCTTTTGCAAATACGAGGGTACGGACGGTTTTACCTGTACCATTGGGGAGAACCACGGCACCACGAACCTGTTGATCAGCGTGACGGGAGTCAACGCCCAAACGAACGTGAACTTCCACGGTTTCATCAAATTTTGCTTTCGCAGTTTGGCAAACAGTTGCAAGTGCTTCGTTTACATCGTACTGTTTGGCCTTGTCATAAAGGGCAATGCTTGCCTTATAATTCTTTCCTCTTTTCATTTGCCTTTTCCTCCTCAGTCAACGACAACAACGCCCATAGAGCGCGCTGTGCCTGCAATCATACTCATGGCTGCTTCGACCGAAGCGGCATTCAAGTCGACCATTTTTTGTTCCGCAATCTTCTGAACCTGCTCTTTGGTGATCTTGGCGACCTTGTCCTTTTGGGGAACAGCAGAGCCGCTTTCGATACCGCAAGCTTTCTTAATCAGAACAGCAGCGGGAGGAGTTTTGGTGATAAAGGTAAAGGAACGGTCAGAGAAGATGGTAATAACGACAGGGATAATCAAGCCCATATCGTTTTTGGTGCGCTCATTGAACTCTTTGGTAAAGTTCGGGATGGCTACACCGTGCTGACCCAGAGCAGGACCTACGGGAGGACCGGGCATTGCTTTGCCGGCGGGCAGCTGGAGTTTTACATACGCTACGATTTTTTTTGCCATTTCAATACACCTCCGTTGTGGTAAAAAGATTCGGGACATTGTCCCTCCCACGTTCGTCGAGCAGGCGCTTACCGCGATGACAAGACACGGCGCACGATCTCCTACTCGCAATTTATCAGCCGTTTAAACGGGTAATAAATCCTAAATTAAATTATTGAATGTTGTGTGGTTTCAATCCACTTTTTCGATCCAAGCAGAATCAAGCTCGATAGAAGTTTTTCTGCCGTAAAGAGAAGCGGATACTTTTACCGTCTTGCTGTCGGAAGAAATTTCTTCGACCACCGCAGAATCGATGTGCCCTTTCAAGGCACCGCCGATGACCTTGACGACATCGCCCACCTGATATTTGAGAGCGACGACTACAGTTTCAACACCAAGTGCTTCCACTTCTTCATCGGTCAAAACAACAGGTTGCGACCCAGGTCCGACAAAACCTGTAACGCCGCTTGTATTACGAACGACGTGCCATGTTTCATCATTCATCACCATTTTAACAAGAACATAACTCGGAAAAAGTTTTCTTTCCTCTTCCTTGTTATCTCCGTCAGGCGATACCACCTTTTCGGTAGGGATTTTGACCGCAAGGATCAAATGACCCATTTTTCTGTTTTCTACAATCTTTTCCAAATTGGTGGCTACTCGGTTCTCATAACCGGAATAGGTATGGACTACGTACCAATGGGGAGTGGCGTTTTCGGTTTGCATACTCATATCGGAAACACCTTTCTTACGCAATTTTACCTAAAAGGTCAATGATTTTACTTGCACCAAAGTCAAGCAGAAAGATGACCGCAGCGGTTGCTGCAAGAACGACCAAACAAACAGCCGTATTCTTGATAACATCTTTTTTGGAAGACCAAGTGATCTTTCTGACTTCACTCTTGTAGTTACGGAAAAACTGGACAATTCTTGAGAATATGCCGGGTTTCTTAACTTTTTCAGTTGCCATGGGGTTGCCTCCTCTCTGTACAAAGAGCCGGATTACTTCGTTTCCTTGTGAAGGGTGTGTTTGCGGCAGAACGGGCAGTACTTGTTCATTTCAAGTCTGTCGGGGTCATTTTTCTTGTTTTTGACCGTGTCGTAGTTTCTCTGTTTGCATTCAGAGCAGGCGAGTGTGATTCTAGATCTGATTCCTTTCATGTTCGGCACCTCCGTTATTTGTTATGCACTATACGTACCTCCCTCTCGCGGCAGTGGCATCGCTTTTACGCCACAAAAAAAGACCTCCGAGAGGTAACAGCAGTATAACACAAAACAAATCTCCTTGTCAAGTGTTTTTTATCATTATTTTTACCATGGCGAAAAAATGTATTCAAATCCGCAGATTTGTACTATTCTCCCTCGGCCATCAATATACTGTATCAATCCGACAGACGAAGGTGGTGTTTCAATGAACAGCTTAAACGCACTGATCCCTTATTTTCCTACCCGTCTGTCCCGCACCATCACAGCGCTTCCCGCGCCTCTCAAAGATGCACTCTGCGAAATCCGTTTGCGACGTAATCTCCCTTTGGCCTTTTCCACATACAATGAAACCTTTTTTCTTTCGCCCGTCGGCAGACGCTGTCACATGCGTGATGCAATCCGCATCGAAGAAGAGGATATGTCTTACCTTTTCGGAAATCTTTGCGAAGGCTCGGTTTATCGGCACATGCCAACCGTCTGCCGCGGCTATCTGATCACCCCCGAAGGAATTCGCGTCGGAATATGCGGTGATGCCGTCTACACGAACGGAAAACTCTCGGCCATCGGCAATTGTTTTTCGCTCAACATTCGTCTTCCGCACGATGTTCACGGCGCCGCAGACCCTCTTTTAAGAGTCTTCACATTCCCCCATTCCATTCTCATACTTTCGCCGCCCGGGGTAGGCAAAACCACCCTCTTGCGAGACTTTGCCCTCCGCCTTTCAGCAGGCGAAAACGTCCCGCCGCGAAAAGTCGCTCTCGTTGACGAGCGCCGTGAAATATTGCCGCCGGGTTCTCCCGCTCTCCTGCGCGCGGGCATGCTGGATCTACTTTCAGGATACTCCAAGCCCGATGGTATGGAAATAGCCGTGCGCACATTATCCCCCGATGTTATTCTCTGTGATGAGATCGGCGGTCAGGATGATGTGGATGCCATTCTCGCCGTCCAAAATGCAGGCGTGCCCTTGGTTGCCACCGCGCACGCCTCCACGCCCGCCGAGCTTCTCAACCGCCCTCCCATCAAAAGACTCATCGAACATAATGTTTTCTCCCACTTTCTTATATTGTCGCGGGTAAACGGGCTGATGAAAACAGACTATCGCGAGGTATGCATTTGAAACTCGCGGGGTTGCTGCTTGTATGTTTTTGTCCGATGTATATGGGAGTTCGTTTTTCAAGTTATGCCAAAAAAGAGGTTTTTGAGCTGGAAGGCTTTATTGCTCTGGTGCGCGAAATCGATTATGCCATTTCCTTCTCCCTCAAAAAACAAGTGGATATTTTCTTGGGTTTCACCCATCCATCCCTTGAAAAAAACGGCTTTCTTCCGCTTTTGCGCAAACTGCCCGTTGGCAGCGAATCCATCCTGACCCAAGGGCTTAGGTCCAAAGAAGCCAAACTGACACTTGACAGCGAAGCCCGTAAAATTCTTTGTGATTTCGCCGCAGGACTCGGCAAAGTATCTATGGAACGACAGCATGCCGAATGCGAACTTTGCATACGCCGCCTTGAACACATCGCCGCCGAAAAGCGTACCCGTCTGCCTGCGCGTCAAAAATTAAGTCGCTCTTTAGGATTTCTTATCGGCGGTTGCACCCTTCTCATCTTAATATAAAGGAGAGGAATTGTGGATATCAGTCTGATCCTGAAAATCGCCGGAATCGGCCTATTGGTCGCGGTGGTTTGTCAAATACTACGCAGCACCGGCAAAGACGAACAGGCTACCTTTGTTTCGGTTGCCGGCATTTTACTTGTACTCTTCCTGCTTTTAGACAGCATGGACACCCTCTTCTCCACCATTCGCCACACCTTCGGACTATGAACATACTCACCCTTTGCGGCGCCGCCCTATGCATTTGCATCGCTGCCGTTTTGGTCAAGCATTTTTCTCCTGCCTATGCCCCCGCCGTTGTAGCGGCAGGCAGTTTGCTTTTGCTTCTCCCCGTTCTCGGACAGTTCACTTCCATCGCCGACACTTTCACCGCCTTTTACACAAACAATCCTTATGAACCGTATTTCACCTTGGTACTCAAAGCAACGGGTGTAGCCATACTGACCGCAACCACCGCCGACATTTGCCGCGATGTGGGCGAAATCGCTTTGGCAGGCAAAGTCGAACTGGCGGGACGCGTGACCATTTTGCTCTTCTGTCTGCCCATCATGAAACAGCTGTTTTCCTTTGTGGAGGAATTGACAAAACCGTGAAAAAACTATTTCGCCTTACCTTGCTGAGTATCTGTCTCATCCTCTCAATTCCTGCTCTTACGGTAGGTGCGACCGATTGGATGGAGGAGATGAGCGGCATCGCCGATCTGGACGCGCTTCTCCCCGAGGGTGTGCAAAAAGAAGATTTGCTTATCGACACACATCCCGACTCCCTACTGACGGGAAATCTTTTTTCCGAGATTCTTTCCGGTATTAAAAAAATATTCTCTACCGGTCTGCAGGACTCCCTTTTCTTCTTTTTATCCCTTCTCGCTCTTTTGATTCTCACCGCCGTCCTCAAAACGGTCAAAATTCATTTAACCCCCGCCAATGCAAGCATTATGGACACCCTCTCTCTTTTGGTGCTGTCGGCTTTTCTTTATACATTTATTGACGGTGCATTTACAGAGGCAACCCATTATCTCAACCATGCCAACACATTCATGACATCCATGATTCCCGTCACTACCACCCTCTATGCAGTAGGCGGAAATGTAACCACCGCAACCGTACAAAACGCCACCCTTTTATTCGCGCTGTCATTTTTACAAACCCTCACCTCCACCGTCTTTATGCCGCTTTTGCGATTTTCCTTTGCATTTTCCTTGGTAGGGCTGGTGTCTCCCGTAAAGCTCGGCAGCATCACCCAACTTTTAAAAACAATCACCACCACACTTTGCGTCTTTTTCCTCACCCTGCTCAGCGCCATTCTCTTTTTTCAAAACATTCTTTCTTCCGCCGCCGACTCGGTAGGCGCGCGCAGTGTGAAATTTCTGATCGGATTGATCCCTGTTGTGGGCAATCTGGTGGGTGACGCCTCCAAAACAGTGGCATCGGGGATTACCTATCTCCGTTCGGTAATGGGGCTGTTTGGCGTCGTTGTCATTCTTTCGCTTCTTCTCCTCCCTCTCTGCCGTTTAGCATCGAGAAAGCTGTTTTTATCCCTCGGGCAGACAGCCGCTTCCATTTTGGGACTGGATGCCGAAGCCGCCTTCTTAAAAGAAAGTGCCGCTCTCTTAAACCTCGTATTTGCCGTTTTACTCTCCAGTTGTGTATATTTCATACTCGCTCTGACACTCTTTATGAAAACAACGGTGGTGAGCGCATGATCTCTTCTCTGGGTGAATGGCTCAAACTTGTCATGCTTGCAGGTTTTGTAGGCGGTGGATTGACATATTTACTTCCTGATGACCGTTCTCGATTAAAAGATTATCTGCGTCTGATCGCATCACTACTGCTTCTCTTAATCCTTTTGACACCGATCCTTAAAACGCTGACGGGCAAAACGCAACCGGAGTTTGATGACCCAACAATAAATATTCCGAGCGGCGAAACCGAAAATCTGCACAAGCAAGCACTGCTTCGGGAAGCTGACAAACTGTTTCAAGCAAGATTGCAGGCCATCATAACCCAAAAATTTCCCAACAGCACAGCAACGGCTATCCCTATTTACATCACCGCCGAGGAGGAGGTTAAACTCAAATGTATCCAACTGTACCATGGGGGCAAAGAGGGGGAAGAAATCGCAAAACACCTGCGTTCTCTCCTGGAAACCGAGGTGATCCTTTGTGAATGAAAACCCAAAAAACGAGGGATTGCAAGGATTGCTTTCCTCCCTGAAAGAAATGAAAGGCGGATGGATTTTCCTATTTCTATTTGTCGTGGGTATCATTTTGGTGCTCTTTTCGGGAGAAAAAGAAACCGAAAACACAAAAATCCAAACCGCCGCTTTCGATGAAACGGCCTACACCGCCCAGTTGGAAACCCGTTTAACCGCCATTTTGGCAGGTATTGACGGCATCGGCTATGTGCAAGTGATGGTAACACTTGAAAATATCCATACCAATGTATACGCCGAAGATACTTCTGTTCACACAAGCCAAAACGGCCAAGACAGCGAAAGCACACTCACCTTTTACACCGACAAATCTACAGGAAGCTATCCCATCAAGCTGACCGAAACCATGCCGACGGTGCGCGGCGTAGCAGTGGTCTGCAAAAACGGAGGCAACGCCGACATTCAACTGAAAGTCACCAATCTCTTAACCAGTCTTCTCGGTATCCCCGCCAACCACATCTATGTTACAAGATAAAAATATACGGAGGCAATGTATATGAACACTCTTTCCAAAATCAAATTAACCCCCGAAGAACCTATCCCCGCAACCCCTCCTCTCCCCGTTGAAACCACCCTTCCCGACGAAGCGCAACCAACAAAAAAGACACTCTTTGGTTTTAAGCCGTTCCCATGGAAAGAACTTTTAAAAAGCAAAAACCTTCTGGTGGGCGCCTGTGTCATGCTGATTGTAGTCGCTGCCTATCTCAACATCCGTTTTTCAGCTCCCGTCGATCCGCAAGTGGAGCAACCGCAAAAGCAACCCGATAACCAAACTTCGGGAAGCGGAGATGAAACCAATGTTTTGGAGGAAGATAACTACTTTGCGGTAGCCGTCATCAACCGCGAGCGTGTACGCGACGAGGCATTGGATCTTTTGCAAACAGTCGCCGAAAGTGAAGACAGCACAGTGGAAGCAAGAGAAGAAGCGTATGCCGAAATGAGCCGCATCGCAAGCGAAATCACCTATGAAACCAACATAGAAAACCTGATACGCTCCAAAGGATTTTCCGAATGTGTTGCCGTTATGAACGGCGACAGTGTCAACATTGTCGTCAAAACCGACGGTCTTTCGGTGGGAGAGGTCTCTCAAATCAAAGAAATCGTCTATTTAACCGCAGGCACCGCCCCCGACAACATCAAAATTATCGAAAAGCAGTAAACACAAGAAAAACATCGAGTCACCTCGATGTTTTTCTTGTTTCTTTTACCCTTGACAAATTCATGAAAATGGGTTAGGATGAAAAAAACAATACGGAGGACATGGCATGAAAGCAGTAGTGGCAATTGATAAAGAATGGGGCATTGGATGTAAAGGCGGCCTGCTTGTTCATGTGCGCGCCGATCTAAAACGTTTTTATCAGCTCACAGTGGGAAAAACCGTTATTCTCGGCTCTAAAACGCTCCAAACCTTCCCCGGTGGCAAGGTGCTGAAAAACCGCACCAATCTTATTTTATCCCGCAACCCTGCTTTCGCTGTCGAGGGCGGCACCGTTTTTGCCTCCATCGATGCACTTCTTTCCTTTTTGCAGGAGCATCCCGAAACCGACGCGGTTGTGATCGGCGGCGGCACCATCTATCAACAGCTTCTTCCATATTGTGATGAAGTGTATGTTACACAATTTGACCGCGTGTATGAAAAAGACACCTATTTCCCAAACCTCGATTCCGATCCCGCTTGGATTTGCGCCGAAACGGGCGAAACCCTGAAAAGCGACCCCGAAACAGACAGTGAAAAAGATTTGACCTATCGCTTCCTCTTGTATAAACGCATCTCCCCCGATAACCCAACCAAATAAAAATCAAATCGGAACCGCTCATCAAGCAGTTCCGATTTTTTATGCTTTCTCATTATTTTGCTTCTTGGTATTCATACACCAAAAGACCGCTTCTGTACAAAACATCGTTTTCGGTGTGAATGGTCACCTTCGCCCAATCTTCTTTGGTGCCGCTGTAAAAGACACGGCCCAAACGGCGGCAACCGTCAAAGGCATTGTATCCAATGGTCTCGATGGTTTTCGGCATAACCACGGCGCTCAACAAACGGCAATCATAAAAAGCGCTGTTTCCGATAAAAGCAACACCATCGGGTATTTTGATCGATGTGATTTTAGCACATCCGTAAAACGCCCCGGGGCCAATACCGACCAATGAATCGGGAAGGGTTATGCTTTTCACATCAAAGCATCCATAAAACGCCCATTCACGGATGTTGGTCACGGGTTCGCCTATTTCATTGGTGGGCGGAATCACGATATTCTCATCTTCACACAAACCGTAACGCTCCACCGAGCAGGTGCCGTCTCCATTGGAAACATACACCAAACCCGCGCTGTACCTCCCGTAAGGAATTTTGATTTCCTCTTCTTTATCACAATTCACACAGCGTCTCTTATTAAGGCCCCATGCTTCTTCGGTAGGATAGCTGACAATTTCCCAGTTTCCGAATTTGTGTCTTTTACAAGAATCATCCGAATCCTGATTTTCATCTTGCGTTCCGTCTTGTGACACATCGGAATTCTCATTATCAGGATTTTGCGACTCCTCATTCCCTTGACAAGCAAACTCCTCATTCCCTTGACAAGCAAAAAGAAAAAAGACAAACGAAAGCAAAAGCAGACAGGCAAGGATTTTTTTCATACAACACCTCAGATCCAAAAATTCATGAAAGGTCTGTCGCATATTCTATTTATATATTAGCATATCTCACATAAAATTTCAATGAATCTTATAAATTTCATGTGAATTTTTATTTTAACCTCCCCTCTTGTTATTTTTACATTTTTATGCCGGTCCATCCCCATTGACAAACAACACCGCCGGCTGTATAATAGAAGCACTGTAAACCATGGAGGTATCGTATGAAAAAATTTGCTTTTACCCTTGCGCTCATGTGGATATTCACCCTGATCGCCGCGCCTTTTTCTTTTACGGCAGCAGCCGCATCCACCCCAAGCGCGTCGCTTTCCGCCCCCTCTGAACTGCGCGCGGGAGATACCGTCAAACTTGAATTTGTGTTAAACGGCGATAGCATCTGCGGCATGGAATGTAAATACGCCTTTGACGAATCGCAATTTTCGGTATCGGTCGATCCGAAAACAAGTCTTTCGGGTTGGAAAATGGAACATGTCGCTGCCAACAAAACCATCATGGTAACCGATGAGACTCAAACCCATTTGATAAACGGTAAAAAAACGGTTTTCACCGTCACCTTCAAAGCCAAAACCGATCTTGAGGCGGGTGAGACGGCAAAGATTACCTTCAAGGGCATCAAGATCACCGTCAAGGATGAATCGGCAATTGGCGGCTTCAGTGAAAAGTCGCACGGCGATGTGACCTATGAAAAAACCGTCGCCACACCAAAATCAAACAACGCCAATTTAAAATCCCTTTCAATCTCGGGATACGATTTCACAACCGCCTTCTCTGCCTCCAAAACCGCTTATTCTCTCAAGGATGAAATCCCCTACGCGGTCACGAAACTCACCGTATCGGCGGCTACCGATGATCCCAATGCCAAATACTCCGTTTCGGGCACCACGTTAAACGAAGGCAACAATACCATTCGCATAACCGTCACCGCCGAAAACGGAACCACTAAAAAAACCTACACCATTTCATGCACACGCCAAAAAAATCCAAACTATCAAAGCAGCACCGATGCCACACTTTCCGAATTGATTCCTTCGGCAGGCACCCTCTCCCCCGCCTTTGATACCGAAATCACCTCTTATATCGTCTATCTCCCCTTCGAAGAAACCTACTTTAACGCCGAAGCAACCGCCACCGACACCAAAGCCACCGTCACGGGCTTGGAAGAGATCCCCTTGGAAGTCGGCGCCAATACATTCACCATAACCGTCACGGCAGAAAGCGGCGATGTTGTCACCTACACCATCTGCGCTTACCGTCTCCCCCTCTTTGAAGGCACGCCCCCGGTTATCGCTTCTCCCGATGATAAACCGTCAACAGATGATACGCCAAACGATGAATCGCAGGATACCCCTCCCGCGCAGGATGAGCAAGACACACCTCCCGTTCAACAAGAACCCCAAACCATCATCCAAACCGAATATGTAACCGAAAAGGTTGGCGTCCCCTTCTATCTGGTTGCCATCCTGGGTGTCATCGGTATTGGTATCGGCTTTACCCTCGCCCTTGCATTCATGGACAGAAAATCCTGACTTTCCATCCGTTCATATCTTAAAAACCCGAGCAAACAATGCTCGGGTTTTCTCATACCATCGCAAAAACAGTAATATTTCTTCACCAAAGCCCATATTTGGTGAACATAACAGCAATTTGTTTTCAGTTTGTTCATGACATGACCGCGTGTTTGTGATACAGTTTTAACATCACGCTTCGGAGGTAACGCATGTATAAACTCATCCAAAGCACCATAGTCTTAGAGAATGGTCCCACGGTCATATACGGCATGAAATGTAACGGTCATGTTTTTCCGTATATATCCGAATCACTTGACAAGGTATTGGCCATCATTGACTTGTGCAACCGATATGACGTGCATCCTGTTCATGCGCAGGATGTTGCAGAAGATTATCTGCATTCTTAAAAACTATCTTCTTTTTGGTATAGATTCGTTATGTGTCGCATACAGTGTAGCAAGAGTTCAACGAAAAGAGGATGCATGTATGTCAAACACGAATATTTACCGTGATATTGCAACCCGCACCGGAGGCGATATTTATATCGGCGTCGTCGGACCGGTCAGGACGGGAAAATCCACTTTAATCCAACGTTTCATGGAAAACCTTGTCCTCCCCAACATGGTTGATCACGACGAGCGAGAGCGGGCATCGGACGAAATGCCCCAAAGCGCAGGCGGCAAACACATCATGACAACCGAACCGAAATTCATTCCCGATACCGCCGTAAAAATTGAATTGAGCGAGGGTGAGGGATTTCGTGTCAAGATGATCGACTGCGTGGGATATCTCGTATCAGGTGCCGTCGGACACATCGAAGAGGGAGAACCCCGCATGGTACATACCCCTTGGTCGGAGGATGCAATTCCCTTCGAGAAAGCGGCTGAAATTGGCACCGAAAAGGTCATCCGTGAACATTCCACCGTTGGATTGGTGGTAACCACCGATGGTAGCATTGGAGAGATTCCCCGCGAAAATTATCTTTCTGCCGAAAAACGGGTAGTTGAGGAGCTCAAAAGTTTGGGAAAACCATTTGCCGTGGTTTTGAATACCCAAAATCCCGAATCGCCGCAAACCAAACAACTGGCAGAAACCCTGCAAAACGAATACGGGGTCCCCGTCTTGCCCGTCAATGCATTCACTTTGACAGAGCAGCAAATCCGTCACATTCTCGGTACACTTTTGCTTGAATTCCCCACCCGCACCGTTTCGGTTACATTGCCGCTTTGGTTGATGGATCTGGATGAAAACCATCCGCTTCGTTCGACCGTTTTAAAAAACCTTGAAAACGCCGCAAAAAACGCCGACATCATCGGAAATGTCAAAGGCAGCTTTGCCGAGGCGGCCGATCAAACCAATATTTTATCGGTTGCCGTTACCTCGATCGACTACGGAACAGGCTCGGCCGTCATTGAACCCATCCTTCCCGACGGTACCTTCTATCGCATACTCAGCGAGGAGTGCGGTTTCCCCATTGAAAACGAACGGTCTCTCTTTACCCTTTTGAAGGAACTGTCCAAATCCAAAAGTTATTTTGACCGCGTAGCGGCGGCGCTGAAAGAAACCGAGGAAACAGGATACGGTATTGTCATGCCCTCCATAGAAGAAATGCAGCTGGAAGAACCCGTCATCGTCAAACAACCGGGCGGTTACGGTGTCAAGCTGTGCGCATCAGCGCCATCCATTCAAATGGTCAAAGCCAATATTCGCACCGAAGTCTCCCCTATTGTGGGCAGCGAACGGCAAAGCGAAGACATTGTCAAGTTCTTACTCAAGGAATTTGAAGAAGACCCCGCCAAAATTTGGGAATCCAATATGTTCGGAAAATCGTTGCACGAGCTGGTCAATGAGGGGATCACCGCCAAACTCGAGCACATGCCGGAAGACGCCCGCACAAAACTCGGTGAAACACTTGAAAAGATCATCAACGAGGGAAGCGGCGGTTTAATCTGTATTTTGCTCTAAACAAAAAACATAAAAAGGGCTGCGGCAAATGCCGCAGCCCTTTTGGGGTAGACGAGTGTTTAGAGAATATCCAGCATGACCTTTTGGTTGTCACGGCTTGCCGCCGCTTTCATCACAACGCGGATCGCCTTGGCGATTCTGCCCTGTTTACCGATGACCTTTCCCATATCGTCACGCGCGACTGTCAATTCATAGTGCAGACAATCATCGGTCTGTCTCTCGTTAACCACAACCTCATCCGGATGATCGACAATGGACTTGACAATATCGATCAACATCTGCTTTACATCCATGAGATTGCCTCCTTTTTTACTCGATCACGCCGCTCTTTTTGAGAATGCTCTTCACCGTTTCGGTGGGTTGTGCACCGTTAGCAATCCATTTTTTTGCTTTTTCTGCATCGACGTTGATGGTAGCGGGATCAGTCAAGGGATTGTAAAAACCAATTTCCTCGATAAATCTGCCATCTCTGGGATATCTGGAATCTGCCACGACTACACGGTAAATGGGTTGTTTCTTGGCACCCATTCTCTTCAGTCTCAGTTTTACTGCCATGTGTTTCACCTCCGTAATAAATTAATATAATACTTGCTTACGCAATGTTATATCCTTAAAAAGGGAATCCTTTGCCAAAACGGCCGAATTTCTTTTTCAAACCGCCACCGGAAAATTGCTTCATCATTTTTTGAATCTGCTCAAATTGCTTGATAAAGCGATTGAGTTCTTCCACCGATGTTCCCGAACCTGCTGCAATGCGTTTTTTACGGGAACCATTCATCAATTCAGGCTTTTCTCTCTCTTCGGGAGTCATGGAGAGAATCATCGCTTCCATACGATCGAGTTGCTTTTCATCGATCTTGGCATCGTTTAAATTGACACCCTTCATGCCGGGAAGCATGCCGACAAGCTGCTCAAGCGAACCCATTTTTTTCAGTTGTCTGCACTGATCAAGGTAATCACTGAAAGTGAATGTGGATTGTCTGAGACGCTTCTCCAGTTCGGCGGCTTTTTTCTCATCAAAATTTTCTTGCGCCTTTTCGATGAGACTGAGCACATCTCCCATACCTAAAATACGATTGGCCATACGATCGGGATGGAATGGCTCAATGGCATCGAGTTTTTCACCCATACCGACAAATTTAATGGGTTTACCCGTCACAAACCGCACCGACAAAGCAGCACCGCCACGGGTATCGCCGTCAAGTTTTGTCAACACAACGCCCGATATATCCAAAAGGGAATTGAAATGCTCTGCTACGTTCACAGCATCCTGACCCGTCATGGCATCGATGACAAGCAGGATTTCGGTGGGATTGACTTCGTCTTTGATATCTTTCAGTTCATTCATCAACTCTTCGTCGATGTGAAGGCGACCTGCTGTATCAATAAAGAGCATATCAAACGCGTTTTTATTGGCATATTCCAATGCCGCGCGGGCGATTTTCTTCGGTTTTTCCTTATCACCCATTTCAAAAACGGGCACACCGATCTGTTCGCCGACCACCTGCAACTGTTTGATAGCGGCAGGTCTGTAAACATCGCAGGCGCATAAAAGCGGCCGTTTGCCCTGCTTTTTATAGAAGGCGGCCAATTTTGCAGTATGGGTGGTTTTACCCGAACCCTGCAAACCGACCATCAAAATCACCGTAGGCGGTTTGGAAGAAATCTCAAGCTTCGCCTGAGAGGATCCCATGACCTCACACAACTCTTCGTTGACAATCTTGACAATCTGTTGCGCAGGCAACAAACTTTCAAGCACTTCACTGCCAACCGCACGCTCGGTCACACGATTGATAAACGCTTTTACGACCTTGAAGTTGACATCCGCTTCGAGCATGGCAAGCTTGATCTCACGCATGCCCGCCTTGACATCGGCTTCGCTTAACTTACCTTTGTTGCGGAACATTCCGAACGCATGGGTCAATTTATCTGTCAGCGATTGGAACATCTCCGCACCTCCATTAAATCATATCTCGCAATAACGGTTCGAGTTTTTCTTTCAGTTGAGCGTCCTGTTCAAGGAGCGCTTCAATTTCTTTTAAGCGCGCAAGACGCGCACACCCTTTTTGATAAAGTCCCAATACCTCTTCATACTTTAAAAGTTCCTCGGCGGTTCGGGCCAAAAGATCCCGCACACCCTGACGGGTAATCTCGGTCAATTCCGAAATCTCCGCCAAAGAAAGGTCTTCATCGTAATATAGGGAAAACACCCGCTGTTTCTTCTCACTCAACAAACCGGCATAGCAATCAAATAGGGGCGACAGCCGCAAATTTTTCTCCATAAGCACACTCCGAAGCGGGTGTAAAGTTTTTTTCTTTACAGATAGTACCACGCTTTTTTTATTTTGTCAAGGGTTTTTTAAATAATTCTTGACAGATTCAAAAAAACATAGTAAGATACAAAAAAACGAAATGTAGGATCATCATGACAAGTAAACAAAGAGCATACCTGCGCGGACTCGCCAATCCCTTGCAGGCCAAATATCAAATCGGAAAAAGCGGCGTGGAAGAAAATTTCATCAAACAGATCGACAATGCGCTCGAGGCCAATGAACTGATCAAAATCACCATACTCGAAACCGCCCTTTTAAGCGGTCGTGAGGCGGCAACCGCCCTTTGCGAAGAGCTTGGAGCCGAGTCTATTCAAATCATTGGAAACCGTATTGTTCTCTACCGCGAATCGAAAAAAAACAAAAAAATCATTTTGCCCTAAAATAGACCTTGACAAGACGACATTTTCTTGCTATACTACTTGGGCTGACGGCCCGTTGGTCAAGCGGCTAAGACACCGCCCTCTCAAGGCGGAAACACGAGTTCGATTCTCGTACGGGTCACCAAAAGAACGAAGTTTTCACTTCGTTCTTTTTTCATTCGCCATATACCCATATTTCAAAAATCGAGAGGTTACTATGGACATTGCGCAAATTGCTAATAAACAACGTCTTTTTTTCGAAAGCGGTATCACCCGTTCTTATGAATTTCGCATCGGTGCCCTGCAAGCCCTCAAGGCTGCCATCCGAGAAAACGAACAGCGTCTGTGCGATGCCCTGAAAAAAGACCTGAATAAACCAAGCTCCGAAAGTTATCTTTGTGAACTGGGAATTGTATACGATGAGATCGGCTACCACCTCAAGCATCTGAAAAAATGGATGCGTAATAAAAAGGTGCCGACTCCGCTCGCTCAATTTTCTTCCAAAAGCTTTATTTCTCCCGAACCGTACGGCACGGTATTGATCATGTCCCCATGGAACTATCCCGTCCAGCTATGTCTGGCGCCCCTCGTTGGCGCTGTTTCCGCAGGCAACTGCGCCGTGATCAAGCCATCCGCCTATGCTCCCGCCGTCAGTCAGGCGCTCCTTGACATTTTATCTCAAACCTTTGAGGAAGAATATATCGCCGTCATCACGGGTGGCAGAGAAGAAAATACCGCTTTACTTGAGCAGACATTTGATTATATTTTCTTCACAGGCAGTGTTTCCATCGGCAAAACCGTCATGGAAGCTGCCTCCAAACACCTCACCCCCGTCTCTCTTGAGCTTGGCGGAAAAAGCCCCGTCATCGTAGATCAAACCGCCGACCTGAAAGTAGCCGCCCGCCGCATCGCCTTCGGAAAAACGCTCAACGCAGGACAAACCTGCGTCGCCCCCGATTATCTTTTTATCGAAGAATGTGTAAAGGATGAATTTGCGGCCCATTACCGCGCCGCCCTTGAAGAATTCTTCCCCTACGACGACATGAGCGATCTCCCCCACATCGTCAATCAAAAGCATTTTGACCGCCTTATCGGTTTAATGCAAAACGAAAATATTCTGCTGGGCGGAAAAAATGACCCCTCGACCCTGTTCATCGAGCCGACACTGCTGGATGGTATTACATTCGAAAGCCCCGTCATGCAAGAGGAAATCTTCGGACCTATCCTCCCGATCCTTACTTTCACCGAGATCGAAACATGCATCGACTATATCCGCAAACAACCAAAGCCCCTCGCGCTTTATCTTTTCACCCGCAACAAGCAAACAGAAAACACCATTCTTGACACCTGCTCCTTTGGGGGCGGTTGTATCAATGACACCGTTATTCATCTTGCCACCCCTTATATGGGCTTCGGCGGCGTCGGGGCATCGGGCATGGGTAGTTATCATGGGAAGTTTAGCTTTGACACCTTTTCCCATTACCGCAGCATCGTTAAAAAACGTTTTTTTCCCGACTTGAAAATGCGCTACCGCCCCTACACTGACACCAAGGACAAATGGATTAGAAAATTTTTAAAGTAAAAGCGTAAAAACAGCCCGACTTTCCTTTGGAAAGTCGGGCTGTTTTATATTGGCTTTTCAGGTAACATTTTGACCGAATCGTTTGATTTTATGTGTGGTGGTCTTTTCCAGCGCATCGGTCAATATGTCAACGATTTTGATGTGTTTATAAGCGGGAATGGTGCTGTTGACTTTTTCAATGATCTCAGCAATGGCTTCCTGAATATCCTGCGCGGTGGGAAGTCTGCCGATCTTGGCTTTCAGATAATCAATGTTTGGAAGCAGTTTTGCTTTGATGGAAACCTCGCCGTGATTTTGTGTCGAGACAACCAGCGCCTCACTGATTTCGGGGTTTTCCAAAATAAGCGTTTCGATCTCTTCGGGGTAAATATTTTTACCGTTAGAGGTTACGATGACATTCTTTTTTCGACCTTTGATATACAAAAATCCGTTTTCATCGATCGTTCCCAAATCCCCCGTGTGAAACCAGCCGTCTCTAAATGCATTTCCTGTCGCTTCGGGGTCATTAAAATAACCGAGCATCAAGTTATCTCCTCTGGCCAAAATTTCACCGACACCCTCGGCATCGGGTTCTTCAATCTTCAAAGATACATCGGGGATGGCTCTGCCGGTCGATGAGGCATTAAACCAAAAATCACTGTTACCCGCAAGCAAAGGCGCGCATTCGGTCAAGCCATAACCTTGTAAAGTGCGGATTCCCAAAGCATTGAAATCCTCTACCAAATATGTATCCAGATCAGCCGCACCCACAATGAAAAGACGAAGACGGCCGCCAAGTCCCTTCTTGACCTTCTTGCAGATCATTTTTCTGACGATCCACGGTGTCTTGGAAAGAGCAACCGAAAGCGGTTCGTCCAAAAATGCCTGTTTATATTTTGCGGGACATCCCTTTACAATGGAATTTTTGATACTTTTGTTCAAGGCTTTCAAAAGGGCGGGCACAACCACCAATATGGTCGGAGCGTACTCGGTAATATTCGTGGCTACACGAAGCAGACCTTCACAATAGGTGATGGTCGCACCGCGCGATAAAATAAGCAAGCAGTCCAAGGTACATTCATAGGTGTGGTGCAAAGGCAAAATTGACAAAACCGTATCCTTTTTGAGCACCTTCACCATTTTCACCGTCGAATGTATATTCTTACAAATATTGTACTGCGACAAACAAACACCTTTAGAGTTTCCTGTCGTTCCCGAGGTGAAAATCAAAATCCGCATTTCATCTTTTTTGATTTCAATTTCATCGATTTGACTGTAAGCGCTAAATTCGCCGTTGTTCGGATCAGACAATTCCCGAATGCGGGAAAAGGGCATTTTTTCTATATCCATTTCGTCAGAAATCTTTTCAGATGCACCTTCTGCAAAACAAACAGCCTTGCAATCCGCCGCTTTCAAAAAGTTCGATACATCCTTTTCATGCAACTCCACATCCAAGGGAACTACCACCCCGACGGTGGATGCGGCCAAATACGATAAAACCCAATCAAAAGAGTTTTTACCGATAACGGCGATACGCTCTCCGCGCAATCCCATCTTTATAAAAGCATCGCAAAGACGGTAATACCGCTCTTTAAGTTCAATAAAACCAATATGCAGATAGGTTCCGTCTGCATTCTTTATAATAAATGCCGTTTTATCCTTGTACTGCTTTGCGCAGTAACAAACAATTTCTCTGAAATTTAAAAACAATGGTTCCTTATACATAGCATGCTCTCCGATTGTATATTTGATAAAAACTCTTTTCACAAGAAGATCGAGTCCGATTTTTACTTGCAATGGGTCGTATTATAACACAAGGTTGTTGAATTGTCAACAAATTATAAACGCGGTCATTATATCCGCGGCGAAAAAAAGCAGAGCGCATACCAATATCAATCGCACTCTGCTTTTTAAAAAATTCTATTACACGTTGAAGCGGAAAAGAACGACGTCGCCATCCTGCATAACATATTCTTTTCCTTCACTGCGTACAAGACCCTCATCGCGGGCCGCGGCAAGAGAACCCTTCCGCATCAGATCTTCAAAGGAAACCACCTCGGCGCGAATGAATCCACGTTCAAAATCCGAATGGATCTTACCTGCGGCTTGGGGGGCCTTTGTGCCACGGGTAATGGTCCAAGCGCGAACCTCGGGTTGTCCCGCCGTTAAGAAGCTGATGAGATTTAACAGCGAATATCCTTCGCGAATCAGCTGATCAAGTCCCGAACAGGCAAGTCCCATTTCGGCTAAAAACTCCCCTCGTTCTTCGGGCTCCAGCTCTGCAATCTCAGCTTCAATTTTTGCACAAATGGGCAAAATTCCCGCTCCCTCGGCAGCTGCCAGCTCCGACAGAGCCGCAAAATATTTGTTTTCTTCCTTCAGGGCATCTCCGCTGGCAATGCCATCCTCGTCAATGTTGGCAACGTAAATAACAGGCTTGGCCGAAAGAAGCGGCAGATCATCCAGCTTCACATCATCAGGCAACGCAACACTACGTGCCGATTTGCCGTTATCCAGAGCTTCTTTCAAGATTTGCAAGGCTTTCAATTCGCCCGCGAGGGTTTTATCCCCTTTCATCTGCTTGGTAACGCGGTCAATTCTGCGTTCTACCAATTCAAGATCGGACAAAACAAGTTCCATATTGATAATCTCAACATCTCTGACAGGATCAACGCTGTCATGAACATTCACAACACCGCTTCCTTCAAAACATCTCACCACATGGACGATGGCATCCACCTCGCGAATATGGGACAAAAACTTATTACCAAGACCCTCCCCTTTGGAAGCGCCCTCCACGAGTCCTGCGATGTCCACAAATTCAACCACCGCGCGGGTTGTTTTGACAGGTTGGTACAAATCACGCAGAGCATCAATGCGCGCATCGGGCACAGTAACAACCCCGACGTTGGGTTCAATGGTACAAAAAGGATAGTTGGCGGCTTCGGCGCCCGCTCCCGTAATTGCATTAAAAAGGGTGCTTTTCCCAACATTGGGAAGTCCTACGATACCAAGTTTCATATTTCTCTATATCTCCTTTAAAATCCTTTATTTATCAGGGTTTTCGGAGTATGGCGTATATCTACTACTCCATTTCTACTCCATTTTTACTCCATTTTCGCATGGAATTATATTAAGATTCATCCAAAACCTGATTATTTTCAAATTGCTTTATAGCCTGGTCCATAGACTCAGTTGTAACGTGAACATAACGGTCCATCGTTGTTTTGATACTGGCATGGCCAAGTAGCTTTTGCAGAACCTTCGGCTGCATACCCGCCTCGATTGCTCTTGTGGCGTAAGTATGGCGCAAAGCGTGCATACAAAATCGTTTGATTCCCGCTTCATCACAAAGCTTATAAAGATGTGTGTCGTAGGAACTGTTCTTTGCCGGTTCTCCCGTACGCCAATTGATAAACACAAGATTTCCCATCACAAGCTGAGAGGTGGCACCTGTTCGCCTGTCTATGTACTCAAGTGTTTCTAATAGCAAGGGAGACTTTTTCCCATGCTCACGGTTATCCCATATCTCTTTCAGAATGTTGTATGCGCGTTCTGTCAGAGGTATGGTGCGATAGCTCTGCGGTGTCTTGGGCGGTCCTGCTCGCCAATATCCTTGTTTGTGTCTGTACTCCAAAGTTTTGTTGACGGTAAGCGTACGCTTCTCAAAATCAATCGCATCCCAAGTAAGTCCTATAAGCTCGCCCGTTCGCAAGCCCGTCTCAAGAATCAAAGCGTACTGATTATAATTATGAGAACGCTTTGCGGCTTCGAGAAAAATCCGTTGCTCTTCACGAGTTAAGAATTTTATATCATCCTTCGCCCGAACGGGTTTTGTGTATCGAACACCGTTCATCGGGTGCTTTATGATTAAATCGTTCATCAGTGCCGCTTTCAGCATCGTACCCATTGCAATATAGGTTTGTCGGATGGTTGAGCCTGCATAGGTTTCATCCATTTGCAGTAAAACCTTTTTGCAATGCATTGGCTTTACGTTAGCAATTGCCATTTTACCGATGACCGGCTGAATATTGAAGGTGTACCGTTCGCGATAGTTTCGCAAGGTGTTCGGTGCGAGATCTCCAACGATATTTTCTATCCAAAATTCAAACCATTCATCAACCGTGGTTTCGGTCGGAACAAAAATGCCTTCATGCTTGTCGGCGTACTTGCTTTCTTCAATCCAGTTACGAGCTTCGGGAATGGTAGCGAAATATTTTTCGTGACGATTACCTAATTTGTCAACAAATCTTGCGCTGTATAAACCATCCTTTCTTTGACGAATGCCTTTACCGCATTCTTTACCTTTTAAACTCTTTCCCAACATGTACTCCTTTCCCACTGAGAAAAGAGCACACCGCTACACAATAAGTATAACATAAAGCGTGCTTTTTCTCAAGTGATTAAACATTATTTTTATAATTTTTTTGATTGCCAAGTTATTTAATTTCTTCTTTACCTATCCGCAGTTCTCTCTGCGTGTGTACGCAGACGGTGCGCCGCTGACATTTCTCATTATGCTCATCGCGTCCCTAACGGTCGGCACTATGACAGACCGGATGAAGGGACAGACAAAGCAATCCACCCAGGCCGCCTACCGTACCAATCTGCTGCTGGAAACCAATCAGCTTTTGCAGAAAGCGCAGTCAGATAAGGAAGTTTTGTCGGCTTGCCGCACACAGGTGTCCAAACCGCTGGGCAGAACAGCATCTGTGCTGCCCGGCGTAGTTGCCAGTACCAATAAGGATACCCAGAGATATCCCATCAAGGTCCAGGACCGAATCTATGGAACGGTCATTATTGAGGGTGCGGAAGAGCTGGAAGCCTTTGAGAACAGTGTGTTGCTGTCCATCCTTGGCGAGTGTGCTTTGACACTGGAGAACAGCCAAAATGCCAAGGAAAAGGAAGCGGCAAAGCTGCAGGCAGAGAATGAAAAGCTGCGGGCAAATCTGCTGCGCTCCATTTCACACGATTTGCGCACACCGCTGACATCTATCTCCGGCAACGCTGGCATGCTGCTTTCCGATTTGGAAAAGCTGGACAACAATACCATTCGACAGATGTGCGGAGATATCTATGACGATTCCGCATGGCTGACCAATTTGGTGGAGAACCTGCTGGCAGTCACTAAGATCGAAGAAGGCAGGATGAAACTTCAAAAACAGCCTCACCTGGTAGAAGAGATCGTTACGGAGGCATTACAGCACATCAGCAGAAAGCAGACAGAGCATACCGTTACCGTACATCATGAAAATGAACTGCTTCTTGCCAGGTGCGATGCCCGGCTGATCATCCAGGTCATTATCAATCTGGTGGACAATGCCATCAAGTATACACCTGCCGGCTCACACATTACCATCACCACAAAGCAGAACGAGCAACATACCGAGATCTC
>JAZSON010000027.1:0-9049 GCA_045536965.1 Eubacteriales bacterium | reverse complement strand
AATGCAATATCTTTTTGTGTTTACATTTTTTAAAAAATATCTTATAATTGTAATTAGTCAAATTCCTGAAGGGAGGTTTTTGATTGAAAAACCGAAAGTTTATAAAAATCATCAATACAGTTTTGATTGCAGTTTTTGTATTTGCGGCTTTTAATATAGGTAAGATTTACTATGACTACAATAAGGCAGATAACATCTATGAGGTAATGCAGGATGAATATGTTGCTACTAAGGATGTTGAATCCAACTCCGAAGCAACGCAAAGCAATGATGAGCAACCGCCAAAATCAACCGAGCCTCCTATAGCGATTGACTTTGACGCCTTACTTAACAGAAATGAGGATGTAATTGGTTGGCTCTACTGTCCCGATACCGTTATTAACTATCCGGTTGTGCAAGGCAAAAACAATGACCAGTATTTACGAAAAGATCTTGACGGTAAGTATTTAGTAAGCGGTACATTGTTCGCAGACTACCGCAACGGTGAGCTTAATGAAGATGCTAACTATATTATATACGGACATAATATGAAAAATGGCACAATGTTCAGCTCGCTTGCAAAGTATAAGCAACAATCATATTACAACCAACATCCTATAATGTATTATCTGACACCTGATGGCAATTACAAACTTGAACTGTTTGCGGGTCTTGTTGTCAAGCGCGACGATAAAATTTATCTGCCGAATCAAAGCGAAGAAGAGTTTGCTGAGCTAATAGAAGAATATAGAGCAAAGTCCACCTTTAAGTCGGATATTGAATTGGAATATAATGACACCATCGTAACGCTATCCACCTGCTCATACGAATTTGATAATGCGAGATATGTTGTAATAGGTAGACTGATACCAGTATGAACGAAATTCCCGACAGTTCATAGCTGTCGGGATTGCTTTGTTCTTTGTCTACTGCGGATCAAAATTTGTTTCGCGAAAGACCTTGACTTTCAGCGGAACAAGAGTTACCATACAGACGACAAAAAACACCTCGGATGCGGTGAGAGCTGCATTCGAGGTGTTTTGCTTGACCACAGTTTATCCCACAGACACGACCGGAGCACACGGAAACAGTGGAGAAAGAAAAGCCGGAAAGGATGTGTTTCCGAGCGGAAAGGGGCGGAAACGGCTAGAAACGAGCGGAAACAGGTACTCTGGGATTCTTTGGGAGCAAGATGCTGCAGGTTCGAGTCCTGTCACTTCGACCACATAAGAACGAAAGTTATGATATCATTGGTATTGCAACTTTCGTTCTTTTTCTATACCCCAAAATCATTGCGGTATAAGGGTTTCTGCTGTTTTAACACAAAAGATTAGTTTCATTGTATCAAGATTGACTACATAAAAGTCGAAGTTGGATGACTCAAACCCACCCTATTTTCAACCCACAGAATCACAATGAAACTTTTCTCAAAAGAATAATTTCATTGTAAGGTAGATTAGTTTCATTGTGGGAGAAAAGTTTCATCGTGCCAAAGAATAGTTTCATTGTCATTGAAAAATATAGCGTTTAGTGATATAATATACTAAAATCTACTCGATAAATTTGAATCTGACGAATGGAGGTAGTGTAAAAATGGCAACCGAATCAAAGCCATTATCTGGTGATATTCAAGCAAAAATGGAGCAATACCGCAAGAGCCTCTTGTCATTTGATATGAGTGAACCCACAAAGCGGCAATCCTCTTCGTGGCATTGGCTTTTCTACAAACCTATGACAGAGCTAACTGCCTTTGTTGTGAATTTGCAGGGTAATGAATTTTATGTTGAAGTTACCTATGGCTACGCATCAACTGCATTTACGCGGATGGCTGGTGATGAAAACGCATTACGCGAACGGGGTGTTTTGGATGAGTGCATTACCATACGAGAAAAAGTGATCATCTGCGACGAAGCAGACGAATCTACCGCAAAAAGCAAAATAGCAGAAATGTATGCCGCCTATCTAGATACACCAAAGGATGATTTGTTGCTTTTCGCAAAGGAAAAAAGAAAGACCTTTATTCAACAGATTCAAACAAAGCTGAAACCCCTCGGGTTTAAGAAAAAGGCAAGCACCTGGACACGCTCGCTTACCGATATATACTACCTCATGTTCAATGCTCAAAAATCTGCATTCTCAGACGAATACTATTTTAATCTCTACATAGGAAAGAACGGAACAAATAACTATGGGGACTGTTATTATACAAGAATAGCACCAGCTGGTATGTCCCCTATGGATTGGCAAGCACTTGACAAAGAAGAGTTTGACTTCTTTTTAGATAACTCTGTCGTGCCTGAATTGGAGAAAATTATTGGTACCCCCTTGTATGAGTTAGGGCAAATTTCTTCCTATTGGACAGGTTGCCATTGTAATCGCCAAAAATGCGAAAGTTGTTGGATGCAGAAAAATCTATGGGAAGCAAAGTGATAAATTAGTTAGACAAATTCCAATTCGTCGATCGGTTGCAATCTTATTTTCGGTTGCATTAAGATGCAACTTTGCAACCCAATGCAACCCGTATCAAAAATTGCGTTATAATTCAGTCGAGAGCCTCGACACGCATTTCGCGTACTGAGGTTCTTCTTTTTTTGCAGCATCCACCTCGCGTTTGAGGTTGGTTGTGAACACCCGCACCATAATCATCAACATTCGTTGATACAAAGAAAGTCCTTGTTTCAAGGGCTTTCTTTGTTTTTAGACGAATATCTCCTTGTTCTAAACAAAACATTTCATTATCATAGAACAAAAATGAAACCCTGGTTTCATTTTTAGCATTAAAGTCTTGCACTGGTGCAAGACTTTAAAAAAAATATCCCCTCTCAATAAAAATGTGCATGTGGAACACCCGCACATGCACATTTAATTTGGAATCGGCTTTTACATATCAAACAACTTCCACAGTTCTTCTGCTTTACAGACATCAAATGCACCCAAGCGCGCGGGATTATACGGATAAGTCGGTATGCAATGGAAATGATGTTTTTAAAAACTTTACGAGCGGTTAGGTATTGAACTATTCAGTTGATTGTAGTATAATGTAAAAAAGCGAATAGGCTTCGCGCAACAATGAAACAACGGAGAAAACAATATGAAAGAGGTATCGAAAGAAGCTCTTGCGGTCATCAAGAAAATGCAGCAAAATGAGCTTAACGAAAGCATTATTTACAATAAAATCGCAAGATTTGCCAAGGGCGAAGAAAACAAGAAAACGCTCAGGCGCCTTGCCGCCGAAGAGCGCGCCCATTATGAAATATGGAAAAGCTATACCGGCGTTGAAATGAAACCCAATCGCGCGAAGGTGTTCAAATACACCATGATCGCAAGATTGTTGGGATTTACCTTTGCCGTCAAACTGATGGAACGCGGTGAAGAGGTGGCGCAAGAGAAATATGGTTTGCTCACCCAAGAAGTTCCCGAAAGTATACAGATCAGGGAGCAGGAGGAGGAGCACGAAGCATCCTTGCTTGCAATACTGGATGAGGAAAAACTCCGCTATGTGGGAAGCATGGTGCTCGGTCTTTCGGATGCTCTTGTGGAGCTGGCGGGAAGCCTTGCAGGTTTCACATTTGCGCTTGAAAACACCAAGCTTGTGGCGCTTTCGGGTTTGATTGTGGGAATTTCCGCAACATTTTCCATGGCATCCAGTGAATTTCTGTCAGCAAAAAGCGAAGGGCGTAAAGACGCATTCAAATCCTGCTCATACACGGGGATTGCATATCTTTTGACCGTGGTGGCGCTGATACTGCCCTATCTTCTGTTATCTCAGCCGATTGTTGCCCTTGCCGTGATGATCGGAATTATCGTTCTCATCATCGCGGGATTTACTTACTACACCGCAGTGGCGCAAGATTTGAAGTTTGGCTCTCGTTTTCTTGAAATGGCGGCTATCAGCATCAGTGTTGCGATGATCTCCTTTGTGGTAGGCATTCTTGCCAAGCAGCTTCTCGGCGTTGATATTTGATGTTTTATTGTTGCTTGCGGCTGTTTGGATAAAAAAACAAATAACCTTGCGGAATCGGAAAGCCCGACGACCGCAAGGTTATTTTTGTTATTATCTTGTTCTTAATGCCGTGTTTTTACTTGAAAAACGCCATGAGCAACGTGCCGATCACCATAAATAAAAGTCCGATAAATGACTTTTTTGAAAGTTTTTCGCCAAATACGATGTAAGAAAAAGCAACGGTCAGAACGATACTGAGCTTATCGATGGGCACGACAACGCTGACAATGCCGCGGTCGATGGCGTAATAATAGAAAAGCCAAGAAGCGCCGGTGGCAATACCCGACAGAAAGATAAATATAAGCTCCTTTTTATCTATGGTTTTAAGTCCTTTTTGCTTGCCGCGTGCAAAAACGATTCCCCAAGCCATGATGAGAACCACGGCAGTACGGATCGCTGTTCCGAGGTTGGATTCGACCCCCGAAATTCCGATTTTGGCAAGAATGGAGGTTAAAGCGGCAAAGAGTGCAGCCAGTACGGCGTAGATCATCCAAGAACTGCCCTGCGCGTGTTTTTCGGTCGTTTTCTTTTCCACCATTAAAAAGATACCGAGACAGAGAACGAAGGTGGCGATCAGCTTGACGGTAAGATGGGAGGTTTCACCGAAACATATAATGGCGAGAAGCACAGTGAGCGCTGTGCTTGATTTGTCGATGGGAACTACTTTATTGATATCGCCCAAAGAGAGCGCTTTGAAATAACAGATCCAAGAGGCACCGGTGGCAAATCCCGATAAAACAAGAAAAAGAAGGGATAGCGGTTTTATATCGGTTATGGTGCCTTGAGATCCTACCACGAATACCATGATCCACGAAAATATGAGCACAACCACAGTGCGCAAAGCGGTTGCAAGATCGGAATCGGTTTTTTTGATGCCGCATTTTGCAAGTATTGAGGTGAGTCCCGCAAAAACGGCAGAAAGTATTGCTGCGATAATCCAAAGCATAGTAGATGTTTTGCCTCCTGCTCAAAAAGATCTGTATTGACTTTACTATAACATATCCATCATTGTTTTTCAATGTTGTCCGAAAAATCGGATGTTGTGACCCTTTTTCTGTTTGTTTATATGCTGCTTTTATCACGAGGACGTTGCATTTTTCTTTTTGTCGGTGTATTATATTTTTGAGGTGACAGGTGTGTTAAGATTTCATCCGACCGTGTTTGCAGTAAATGACGAATATCAAATTATCATCCCCGTGACGGGGGCATCCTTTGCACGTATCACCGTAGGCGGAAGCGAATATATCCACCATTCAAACGGTATGGCGTGTCTTTCTTCGGATATTCACAGGATTCATATTCCTGCCGATAAATTAAACGAGGCGGGGGAGTATAAGGTTTGTATTCGTCCCGTAATCGAGAGGCGAAGCTATGGCGCGATGACCGAAAATGAGCGGGAATATACCTTTCGCTTTTATCCGCCACCTATTAAGTCGCTTCGGTTTTATAACATTTCGGATGCGCACAGTCTTGTTTCACAACCGATTGCCGCGGCAAAGGCATATGGCAGGATCGATGCGCTTATACTCAGCGGCGATGTGATGAATGTTTGTGACTGTGTAGAAGATTTCATGCATGTATATAAGATTTGCAGCGAGATTACGGGCGGTAGTATTCCCGTGGTTTCGGCGCGCGGCAATCATGATATGCGCGGCCGACTTGCCGATCGATTCGCCGACTATATGCCGTCTGCCGATCAAAATGTATATTTCACCTTCCGTCTTGGTGGACTTTGGGGTGTTGTGCTTGATTGCGGCGAGATTACACCCGATGACAATGCGGCGCACGGATACACCGTTTGCTGTGACCCCTTTCGCCGTGCGCAGACCGCATTTTTAAAGCAAATCGTTGCAAACGCCGCAAAGGAATATGCCGCTTTGGATGTTCAATGGAAAGTGGTTGTGGTTCATGATCCGTTTTTTGAAAAGCATGCACCGCCTTATGATGTTTCTCGAGATATATACAAAGAATGGTGTGATATCATCAAAGAGAACATTGCGCCGAATTTTTGGATCAGCGGTCATCATCACCTTACCGAAATTCGCCGTCCGCCTTACAATGAGGACGAATTTGGTATAAACAGCCCTCTTGTGTTGGCGTCAAAGGTCGGGAAGGACTATTTTTGCGGCGGTGGCTTTGCTTTATCGCGCGAGAAAATAACCGTTGTTTTCACCGATCACAATGGCAATGCAAGCGAAACGGTGGAAATATAATTAAGTTTGCTTTTTCGGCCGTTTTGCAGACAAAAAAGAATAGATTGCAGGCAGTATAAAAGCCGCCTTTTGGGGTACAATGAGGTGGGGTGATTTTATGGATAAAAATAAAAAAACACCATCGTTAAACGATTACAGCGGCAAGACGCCTGATGCTTTTGACATGGTGAATAAGTATGGCACATACGAGATTCAACCAACCTGCGACACCGATGAGGAATATCCGCAGATTGCGCAGGGGCTTTCGGCAAAAAAGAAGAGAAAATAATCAAAAAACACTTTCGTTTGAAAGTGTTTTTTGATTTACACCGTTTGTTTAAGCAGTTTGTGACCGGGGGCAGTTTTGCGATTTTTTAGAAATAATAACATATCCGCAAATAATACTTGCAAATATTTTCAAATATGGTACAATATACAAAAAGACAAACGGCAAAGGAGACATTCCATGCTTGCGATCATCAATGCAACCCTGATCATGCGGGATCATCTCATTCCAAACGCCGCCATTTTGTGCGAAGACGGCAAGATTGTAGATTTTGGTCAAAAACTCGCCATCCCCGAGGGCACCGAGATCATGGATGCCCAAGGGCAGTATGTCGGTCCGGGTTTTGTGGATATTCATACCCATGCCGCGGGTACCCATTGGTTTTATGAAGAACCCAAAGTAGCGGGTGAGATCATTTTGGAACACGGTGTGACCACCGTTTTGCCCGTTGTATATTTCAGCATGAACAAGGCAGAGTTTATTGCCGCTACCCGTCATATTCAGGAAGCCGTCCAAAAAGGCGAGCTTCCCAACTTTGGTGGTTTTTATATGGAAGGCCCGTATATGAACCCGAAATTCGGCGCAGACCGCGAAAACAATCCTTGGCAGGCGCCTGCCGACCCCAAAGATTATATGGACATCATCAAGCAGGGCGGCAAGGATGTCAGAGTTTGGGCGCTTGCACCTGAGCGTGAAAACATCGAGCAGTTTGTCATCGATTGCAAAAAGGAAAATCCAAGCGTGGTGTTTACGGTGGCGCACTCCGAAGCCACCCCCGAGCAGATCGAAAAACTGATGCCTTACGGACTTTGTATCGGTACTCACCATACAAACGCTACGGGCACACTGCAAAAATACCCCGAATGCCGCACTCCGTGTGTGGACGAGACCGTCAATTATAACCACGGTATTTTCGCCGAAATCATTTCGGACAGCATGGGTATCCATGTCGATCCCTATATGCAACGGCTTATCCGTAAGATCAAGGGTCCCGACCGTCTTATTCTCATTTCGGATGCCTGCGTATTCGATGGGCCCATTCCCGATGGGTATGACGGCGTCACCGATCTTTGTTTTGACTGGATGGGAGAAATTGCAGGCTCGAAACTGACCCTTGACGTGGCTTGCCGTAACTTCATGGTGCACACGGGTGCATCGCTTGTGGATGTTTTCGGTTATGCTTCATTCAACCCTTCCCGCGCCGTTGGTCTTACCGACCGCGGAGAGATTCGTCGCGGTAACAGAGCCGACCTTGTGATTTGCGACCATCAGGTCGTTATCAATAAAGTAATTTTAAAAGGAGAACTTGTCAAATGAAAGATTTTATCGTTGATCCTGCAACCAAATTTGACTTTCAGCCCGCCGATTTTGTGCCCTTTAAGGACAAGAAAGTCTGCGAGTACGTTCGTAGCCTCAGCGGTGCCGATCTTGAAAAACGTGAAGATTGGTGGCATCCCGAATTTAACGTAAAGGTTATGATGAACCCCCATCCCGTTCTGATTGCCACCTTGTTCGAGCGTCTCAAAGCCGCTTCCGAAGCAGGCAAGACCTTTACTATGATCCTCGGCAACCCCGAGCCCGACACCTACATTCCTTTGGCACAGCTTATCAACTATTTCAAGGTCGACTGCTCCAAGGTTCACCTTTTTGCAGAGGATGAATGGGCCGATCAGGACGGTAACATTGCCCCCATTACCTACGAAGCCGGCTTTGCGCACTCCATGATCAAATATCTGTACTATCAGATCGATCCCAAGCTCCGTATGCCCATGGAAAACGTTCACTTCCCCACCAACGCCAACATCAAGGATTATTCCAAGATCATCAATGACATTTCCGAAGGCGGCGCCGACATTGCTTCCACCTCTCCCGGTTGGGCAGGCCACATGGCGTTTGTCGATCCCATCCCCGAATTCATCGGCAGCGGCGACATCGAAGAATGGCTCAATCAGCCTGCGCAGATCGTAACTTTGCACCCCATGACCATCATGCAAAATTCTCTCAACGGTACCTTTGGTCAATCGGGTGATATTGCCAACGTTCCTCCCAAAGCCGCAACCATCGGTCCTCTCGACGTTATGCGCGCCAAAGAAAGAATCGAAGTACACGCTTTGGCAACCTGCGGCACCTTCTCTTCTTGGCAGAGAATGATCTCCCGTCTTTGCACACATGGTCCCATCACCCCCTACCTGCCCTCCACCATGTTGCAGACCAAGAAAACCCAGGTTTACATCAGCGACGAGCTTGCCGCTCCGTTCGAGTGCTGGGAAAAAGTTGGTTATTGATCGGTCGAAACAAAAAATCACGGGTGTCGAAAAGACACCCGTGTGTTTTTTTGCAAAACCATACCAACCCATTTCGGCAAAAAACAAATCCCTCCCACGCTACAAAAAAGGAGAGACAATAGGGTTGTACTCTAAAGGACAGTTTTACCTGCCGCCCAAAAAACAGAAACCGCAGATTGATTTTCTGCGGTTTTTTTGTTATAACATAGGCGCGGGTTTATTTCTACGCATAAAGGAAAACACACTAAACATCAGTTGAGAATAAGAATTTTACGAATGGAGGGTAATTAATCTATGAACAAAA
>JAZSON010000009.1:0-100339 GCA_045536965.1 Eubacteriales bacterium | reverse complement strand
TTGTATTTCTGATTATTTTTGCGTTTTTGATAACCTCCTGCTCGGAAGGTGCAATCCCTCCCATTGATACAGGAAATGAAGATTTTTCCCAAGGCGATCAGATAAGCAATACGGTGACGGACGGTGACGCACGACCGCCCTCCTTAGATGACTCTGCGGTACAAGAAAATGAGAATATACAAAGTGATGACAAGGTATCGCAAGAGGATGAAAGCTTACAAGATGATGAAAATACGCAAGGCAATCAAGATTCGCAAGATGATGAAGATACACAGGACGGCGGGGAGGTAGATGAAAATGCACACGGTTACGCAAAGGAGGAGGATGGATGGTTTTATTACCCGGATATTCTATATAATATTGGCATATTAGCAGATATTTCGGATTATGAGTCGGTGATAAAATACATGGAAGAAGAGTATAAATATTTGCACGTGCAAGGGAATTCCCAGCTTCCGACTATTTACGAAATTGTCCAGCGTTTTCAGATAAAAAGAGAAGACTTTGAACGGGTTAATGATTATAGAATTAAGATTAACAAAGAGCACAATATAAACAGAGACGTATATACCGATAAGCAGATCGAACTCATGTTCGGTGGGTATGATGATGAAACGATCATGCGAGAATTAAAAGCCGATACTGCGTTTTATTATGATGGCAGGTTGTACAATACCGAGGATATAAGCAAATTGGATAAGCTTCAATTAAAAGAGATGGATCAGAATGGAGAATTGACCGAATATTTAAACAATATGAAGATTTTTTACGGTGAGCGATACTGGTTGGTGGAACGTGTGGATAACACGCTGAAAAAAATGAACAGCAAGTAGAGGATTCTATTTGGCTTACCTTAATAAACGCAACCCGCATCCCGTTTTCCGGGATGCGGGTTGCATTTTTCCTTTGTTTATAAGCGTGGAGTGGGAAATAGATAAAAGTGTGGACAGTTTTTGACAATGTTTTCCGTATCGTCCGCGTATAATACGGTTGTCAATAGCGAGGTGTTGTATGAAACCTGTATTATACGTGGACGTTTATTTTGTTTTGAATTTTTGTATGAACTGGATCTGCTTGTATCTTGCCGCCAAATTGTTGTCCGCGCCCATGAAAATCATGCGTTTTCTTCTTGCATCGTCCTTGGGGGCTTTGGGCGCGTTAGGGCTTTTGTTTGTTTCGCGGCAGTATCTTGTTGTTCTCTTACATATTCTGCTTTGTATTTTGATGTGCTTTGCGGCGGTTCGTCATAGCGGCGTGTTGTCTTTCTTGCGCTTTTGCGGTCTGTTTTTCGTTTTTTCTCTGTTGGTGGGAGGCGGCTTAAATGCATTGATGAATCTTGCCGGCGCAAAAGATGGGGAGCTTTTGGATTTGCTTGTATACGGCATCTTGCTTTTTCTCATTTTGTATTTGATCTGGCAGATCTCGGTTGGTTGGATCCAAAAAAGACTGGCCTCAAGGGTGACACACGTTGAGGTTTGTTATCACGGACAAAGAGCGATGCTTTCGGGGCTGGTGGATAGCGGTAATTTGCTTCGAGAGCCTATGACGGGCTATCCCGTGATCCTTGCCAAAAGCATATCGCTTGCGGGTATACTGACCGAGGAAATGGCACTTACACTTCAAACGGGTATGCCCGAGGGAAGCGTCAGGGTGCTGGCCGTTCCGATATACAGCGGAGGTGCTAATAGAATGGTGTTCGGTTTTATTCCCGATGCACTGTTTATATCCGGCGGTAAAAAAGGACGGTACGAGGCAAAAGCGGTGGTTGCTTTAGATGATGCGGGCGATTCGTTTGCGGGGTGTCAATGCCTGGTGCCGCTGACATTATTGTAGGGGGGAGAAATATGAAAAATACCGTTACACTGATCAGAGAGTGGTTAAAGCGCATCAGCATTTTACTGTGCGATAATGAAGTCTATTACATAAACGGAAGCGACGTTTTGCCGCCGCCCTTAACAGCCGAAGAAGAATCGGAGATGGTGAGGCAGTATGAAAGTGTAGAGGGAGAAGAAAAGATGGTTGTCCGTAATCGTCTGATCGAACATAATCTGCGCTTGGTGGTTTATATTGCAAAACGATTTGAAAACACGGGGGTTGGTATGGAGGACCTGATTTCAATCGGGACCATTGGTTTGATGAAAGCGATTGCCAGTTTTAAAAGTGAAAAAAACATTAAATTGGCGACCTATTCATCCAAATGTATAGAAAACGAAATTTTAATGTTTATTCGTAAAACGTCCAATTTGAAATTAGAGGTATCCATCGAAGAACCGTTGAATGTAGATTGGGATGGAAACGAACTGCTTTTGGGTGATATTCTCGGGAGTGAGCCGGATGAAGTCAATCGACAGTTGGAAGCGGAGGAAGAGCGAGGGTTGATCAGACGGGCCGTTTCCCATCTCGGAGAACGCGAGCGTCTGATTATCACAAAGCGCTTCGGTTTGCTTGGCGGCGATGAAATGACCCAAAAGGAGGTTGCCGATGAGTTGGGAATATCACAATCGTACATATCGCGACTCGAAAAACGTATCATTAACCGATTGAAAAAAGATATAGCTGAAGAAAATTAAAAAGTCGAGCCAGTATTTGGCTCGACTTTTATCAGGTTAGTCCTGAATCGAGAGATCTCCGAAGTATTGGGGCGTGTGGAAGTCGGGCTTTTCTGTGCCGACGGGATTCCACATGTTATAATGCACGATTTTAGTTTTATCACCGCATTTATAGAAATTGCCTTTTAATTTTGTTCCGTTCTCGAAGGAGAGGGGGTGACCGTAGATCTTTTCGAGGGAAGAGGTTTTCACTGTGATGGTCGCGCTCCATGTGGTAGCGGTTTTATTCACGATGATTTTGGGCATTTCTTCCGGAGAGAGAAATTGATTGATGCGTCTTCTTTCATGGCGGTCAAAGCCGAAGCCGGATTGCAAGGTTCCGAGAGCGTTGGTTTCAAAATTGATATATCTGCCGTCTGCAATGTCAAAGCAGCAAAACCATTCCATGCAGCTATCGTGACATACGGGATCACCGAAATTTTGGAAAGTGGCAACGGGATCAGATTCTGCACAAGTCAGACAGGCTACAAAAGCTTGCGCCTGCGTGTCGTAGATCACCTGCGCGGTGGTTTCGGGTTTGTATTGGTCGATCCAGACCACTTTATCGATTTTGGCTTTTTCTATATCGGTAAAGTCGGGTGTTGTTTTTCTTTTAATAACGTAGCATTCAGACATTATGATTTATTCCCACTCGATAAAATTAACAAAGTACGAAGTTGCCGAAAAACGGGGGAACGTGATAATCGGGGATTTCCTGTTCAATCAGATTCCAGACGACGTAGTGTTCGATTTCGGTTTCATCGCCGCATTTATAAAAGTTGCCGCGGAGGGTCATGCCCGATTTGAATTCAAGGGGGTGGCCATACACCTTTTCAAGAGTGGATTTGCCGATCTCCATGGTAACAGACCAGGACTGTTCGGTTCTCTCGACTTTTGGAGTGGGGATTTCTTCTGCGGGAATGAGATCGCTGATGGACGTGCGGTCGTGGCGGTCGTGACCAAAGCCTGCCAAAAGCGCGCCGCCTGCATTCATCTCAAAGTTGATGTAGTTGACCTCATTGGGATCAAAAGCGCAGAACCATTCAAGGCAACTGTCGGTGTAGACAGGGTCGTTAAATTGATGATAACGAACAAGAGGGTTCTTTTCATCGCAATGCAAAGAAACGATAAATGTCTCACGGGTGGTATCGTAAACGAGTTGCGCCGAGCACTTAGGGCAATAATTATGGACCCAAACGGTATTGTCGATCGGTGTTTTTTCTGCCAATTTAACATCGGCTGCAGGCTGCATTTTGACATGATATGTGCGAGGCATAGTTTCACTCCCTTTATTATCTTTACTCCATTATAACTGAATTTGTATCGCTATGCAAGAAAAAAATCAACAAACCCTTTCAGTTTACAGTTTGTTCATATTTTTTGTTCTATGTTGTGGTATACTGTAATAAATTAGCGGTAGTGTGGTGAAGTCTGTCGTGTTTGGTTATGTACGCCCGTTGGAGGGTGAATTGAAAGTCAAAGACCTAATGCTGTATAAAGCAATCTATTGCGGTCTTTGCAAGGTGATGAAAAAGGAAATCTCCTATTTTCTCCCCATGTCCATCAGTTACGACTATGTATTTTTGGCCGCATTGAGAGCCGCTTTAGCAGGGGAGACATTCAAACCTAAAAGCGGACGCTGTGCCTATAATCCATTCCGCCGCAAAGTAACGGTTATGCCTTGTAAGGTTTTATCGGATACCGCTCTTTCTGCTTTGGTTTTGACAAAAATTTCGCTCGATGATAAGATAGCTGACAAGGATAGCGCTTGGTATAAAATGATTGTTTATCGTTTGTATCGCAAGTGTATAAACCGTGCCCTTGCAAGATGTATCAAAAGGGATGAAAGCGGAAAATTGTCGGCTGTGTGTAAAAACGCGGAAGAAAAAATGATCGCTTTACAAGAAGCTGAATGTTCGGCTGTGGATTCTCCCGATATTCCCGCCGTGCTTTCCGGGGAGATGCTCAAGGAAGCGGTGGCGTTTGGGTTTGATGGTGAGGATGCCGAGAAACTGCAATCGGTCATGAAAGATCTCGGTAGTTTGATTTATTGGTTGGATGCGGTGGACGATCTTGAAAAAGATGTCTTGACAGGTTCCTATAACCCCTTGCTTCTTCGGTATAAGACACCCGAGGCGGTTTTGGAACAAAAAATGTTTATCGACATGGTGATGTCCCAATATTCGGCGCGGATGATGCAAATTATAGCCGATTTACCGCAGGGACAAACGTATGCAATATTAGAAAACATATGCAGCCAAGGGCTGGGCGCGATGACGAAAATTGTTTTGTCGCGTGAGAAGAAAGGGAAAAAATGAAAGATCCTTACAGTGTTTTGGGCGTCTCTTCCAGCGCAAGTGATGCCGAAATTAAAAAAGCCTATCGAGAACTTGCAAAAAAGTATCATCCTGACAATTACGGTGACAATCCTCTTGCCGATTTAGCCAATGAAAAGATGCAAGAGATCAACCAAGCATACGATGAAATTCAAAAAATGCGAGCTTCGGGTTCTAACGGAACGGATGCGCGCGGTGTATATATGCGCGTTCGTTCTTTGATTCAAAATGGTCGGATAGGCGAAGCTGAAACAACCCTCGATCACATTCCTGCGTCTGATCGTACGCCTGAGTGGGAATTCTTAAAGGGTGTGATTACACAAAGAAGAGGCTATTTTTCCGAAGCGGCCACGCATTTCGAGAACGCTTGTCGTATGGATCCCACCAACCGTGAGTATGCAAATGCGAGACAGATGATGTACAATAACCAAGCGCAATTCGGTGGTTACAGACCTGCCAACAATCAATCGGATGCCATGTGTAACATGTGTTCCACGCTTCTTTGTGCCGATTGCTGCTGTGAATGTATGGGTGGCGACCTGATCGCTTGCTGCTGATATGAAAAACACAAAAAAAGTTGCCTACGGCGGCATTATTTCCGCGCTCAGTTTGGTGATTCTGCTGATTGCTTCTTATATCGAAGTGATGGACGTTTCGGCGGTCGTTGTCGTTTCGCTCGGCATTGTTTTTATGCAGATTGAATTCGGCACAACCGCTTCTGTTACGACCTTTGTTGCCGTTTCGCTTCTTTCGGTCATTTTTCTGCCCTCGAAATTACCCGCTTTCATGTATATCTGTTTCGGGGGGTGGTACCCGATTGTGAAGCGTTTTTTGGAACGGGTGAAAATGCCGCTTTCCATTGTTTTGAAGCTTGCGGTATTCAATGTTGCGCTTGTGTTATATGCCCTTTCCACGCTATTTGTTCTCATGATCGAAATGCCCAATGACACTCTGAACATCGTTTTGATTGCTATGGCCAATGTTGTATTTTTGGTTTATGATTATGCGCTTTCCCGTTTGATCACAGTGTATATTTTCAAGATTCGTAACCGCTTTGGAAAATTATGAGGTGAAACGATGCTGGAAAATCTAAAGTTCGGTTTTTTTGCGGTATTGCCGATTTTACTCATGATGGTTGTCGGTTATTTTTTTCGTGCGATCGGCTTCTTAAAAAAAGATTTTTTCCTCACTTGCGATAAACTGGTTTTTCGCGTTGCTCTCCCTCTTCTTTTGTTTAAACAAATGATGGAAGCTGATTTTGGCGATGTTTGGAATACAGATTTGCTTTTGTTTATTTGTATTGCAGCGGCCATTGCTTTTTTGTTGCTTTTGGCGCTTGGACCCCTTATGGTACGTCAAAGAACCGATCGCGGCGCATTTTGCCAAGGCTGTGTGCGGTCTAATTATTCTATCATCGGTTTGCCCCTTGCAGGAAATTTGTTCGGGAATCTCGGTTATCAAACGGCGGCTTTAATTATGCCGTTTTTGATACCTGTATATAATATTTTAGCTATTTTGATATTGACTGTGAATGCGCCCGGCGAAAAAAGGAATTTGTTTGGTGTGTTTATAAAGATCCTCAAAGGGATTGTGACCAATCCATTGATTATAGCTATGGTTGCAGGCGCGCTGTTTAAACATTTTTCTGTTTCCATACCCGTGTCGGTTATGACGGTGATTGATTATTGCGCCGATCTAACCATGCCCCTTGCTTTAATGAGTTTGGGAGCTACTTTTGAGTTTTCCAATTTAGCGGGTAAGTTGGGAATGGCTCTATCTGCTTCGTTGATAAAGACGGTCTTTTTACCGTCGTTGGTCATCGGTGCGGGTGTCCTATGCGGTTTTCGCGGAATCGAGCTTGGCATGATATTCGTTGTATTTGCAGGGCCGACTTCGGTTTCCAGTTATTCCATGGCGGCGGGTATGGGCTCTAATCGTGAACTTGCGGGACAAATTGTTGTGTTATCCACACTTCTTTCTATGTTTACACTCTTTTTAGGTGCGTTTTTCCTGCGTTCTGTTGGGTTGATTTGACATGACGAAAAAACAAATTTTACTCCGTCGGATATTCGCAGGTTTTATATGTTTCCTGCTATTCATTTTAAACCTCCCTGTTTATTCATTGGCTGATACCCCTGTTGTTTTAGTGTCTTTGGGGGATAGCATTCCAAATGGGTACGGGCTAACGGATAAGAATGCTGCATATCCCGTTTTGATTTCCAAGCGACTTGATGCGATTGGTATTTATTTGAGTCAAGATGGCGTTACAAGTGAAGGGATTCTTTCTCGCTTAGAAAGCGGTGCGTACGACAATGCTCTTTCTCAAGCCGATATCATCACCCTTTCTATCGGTGGAAATGATTTTCTTTCCAAATTGAATTTTGAAGCATTCTTTTTGTTTGTGCAGGGGGACCCTTCCAAACTTCAGGCGATTGCTGATGACGGTGTGGTGACACTTTCGAGTAATTTGCCGAAAATCGTTTCAAATATAGTCAAAAAAGCACCTCGAGCTAAATTGATCCTTCAAACAATATATAATCCCTACGCTGCTTTTACAAATGTTGTGGCGGGCGGGGTTGTATTTTCAGATTTTGTTGATAGCCAGATCGAACGGTTAAATCAAACGATTCGTTTGATTGCAAGTGAAAATGCTTTTATCGAATTGTGTGATGTATATGCCTCTTTTTCCCAATCTGCCGATCATTCATTTGTAAATGCTATTCCCGATCCTCTTATCATTGATCCGCATCCCACGCCATTGGGGCATCTTGCCATTTCCGATGTGATGTGGCAGGTTTTGATGAATATGGGAGTTGCCGAGGAAGATGGTTTGGGGCCTTTTTTAAAGATACCGCAGGATGAAACACAGGAGGATATGGATGAAACGGATGAGATGCCGCCTCCATCTGAATCTGCACCAACCAAACAACCTGACGAGCAAAATCCAAAAGATGAAAATAGTGACACATTGGACTCTCAAAATATAGCCATTTATTTATTGTGTACGGTTTCCATTGCAGCCGTTTTGATTCTGGCGGTTTTCTCAAGCAAAGGTAAATGCAAATAGAATCATATGAAATTAAATGAAAATAGGGATGAGCCTAATAAGCTCATCCCTATTTGATTTAAAGGGTTTAGAATTTTGCTCTGTCTGCCCACAAGCCAAGCGCGGGATTAGAAATGTAGTAGATTTCCTCACCATCGGGCAGTGTGTTGTAGCCATCTTGCAAGGTTTCGGGGTTGTACTTCTTGATAGCTTCGTCGTAGGGCATATAGTTGAAGTGCGCACCTTTGACCTCTTCTTCGGTGAGATAACGTGTGCAGTAGGTAATGCTGAATCTTTCATCGGAAGAACCGTGGATCAAGTGGGCGGCTGCAGAAAGGTTGCCACGGAGATCGTCGTTTTCTTTGCAGAGCTTCAGTACATTAACACGACCGCAGTATCCGTATTTACGGATCAAGGTATCGATGGCGGGATCTTCGCCGAATTTATCGGCACCGCCTGCCAATACGATCAATTCACCGCCGTCGGCAATGGCCATACGGGTACGGTAGATTGCTTTATTACCCAGCCAAGTGGATTTAAATTCTTTCTCGTCGAGGTTGACAACCACTTTCTTAAAGGGCTTATCAACGAAGGTGAGGTTTTTCTCTTGACTCAATGCCACAGCATGTTCAAAATAGGTTCTTTCTCTGCCGGCGAATAAACCGTGTACCGCGATTTTACCATCCACAACGGTGTTAACCGTTAAGATGTAGGAAAGGCGGATTTTGGGAATGAAGTTTGCTTCGGCGTAGTCGAAAACCTTGCGAACAGGGGAGTGGTCTTTGCCCATGATACGCTCCATGCCGAAGAAAGCACCCAGCATGTGAGAGGCATTGATCATGGAAGAACCGCCGCAACCGACGAAAATATTTTTGTTGCGGTTTGCCATGCCAACAACTTCGTGAGGAACGACTTGACCGATGGAAAGGATCAAATCGTAAGAAGGATCCATCAGCAGTTTGTTGACTTCGACGTCGATCGGATCGGTGACGAGACCTTCGGAAACTTCGCTGACAAAGGCTCCGCTGACGGTACCGAGTTTAACAACGTCGGTACGCCAGTTGTGAACAATGAAAGCGTCCAAAGGAATATCGCCGAACATTTCAGTAAGTTCTGATTCGGTCATAGCGACATGCGTGCCGAGTGCGGGCAGAATGTCGATATGACAGGTATCCTTCATATAGTGATAGATACAGTTGGTGATCTGACCTGCAAACGAATGGTAGCGGGTAAAATCGGGGGGCAGGATCAGGAGTTTGCGGATTCTGCCTCTATCGGCGGCTAAGCCATCGCGAATGGTATCGAAAAGTGTTTCGTAATCGATACCTGTTGGTTTATCGCCATAAATTTCGTAACTCTTCATAATGAATCCTCACAATTAAACAACGTAGTTGGTTGCTGCTGTGTCACCGCCGTGACCGGTCCAGTTGGTGTGGAAAAATTCACCGCGAGCGTGGTCGAGTCTTTCGTAGGTGTGAGCACCGAAGTAGTCTCTTTGTGCTTGGAGAAGGTTGGCGGGAAGTTTTTCACAACGATAGCCGTCGTAGTAGTTCAAAGCGGTGGTGAAAGCAGGGGTGGGAATGCCGTTGATGATGGCAGCGGCGCATACGCGTCTCCAGCTATCCTGAGAATTGTCGATGATGTTCTTGAAGAAATCGTCGAGCAAGAGGTTAGTGAGAGCAGGGTTGTTGTCAAATGCTTCTTTGATCTTGCCGAGGAATACGCTGCGGATGATACAGCCGCCTCTCCACATAAGGGCGATGCCGCCGTAGTTGAGATTCCAGCCGTAGGTCTTGGCGGCGGCTCTCATCAAGGTGTAGCCCTGAGCGTAGGAAACGATCTTGGAAGCGTAGAGAGCTTTGCGGATATCTTCGAGGAATGCGGCGCGATCGCCTTCAAATTTGGGTTTGGGACCCGAAAGAACCTTGGAAGCGGCAACGCGTTCTTCTTTAATGGCGGAAAGGCAACGAGAGAATACGGCTTCGCCGATGAGAGTCAGAGCAACGCCTTCGTCCAATGCGGCAATACCTGTCCATTTACCTGTGCCCTTTTGGCCGGCGGTGTCGAGAATTTTGTCAACGATGGGCTGACCATCGGTGTCTTTGTATGCGAGAATGTCGCGGGTGATTTCAATGAGATAGCTGTCGAGTTCGCCTTTGTTCCATTCGGCAAAAACGGCATTCATTTCATCGGGGGTCATGCCAAGGTAGTCGCGCATCAAATGGTAAGCTTCGCAGATGAGCTGCATATCGCCGTATTCGATGCCGTTGTGAACCATTTTTACAAAGTGGCCTGCACCGTTTTCGCCGACCCAATCACAGCAGGGAGAACCATCTTCCACTTTGGCGCAGATGGCTTGGAGGATGGGTTTAACATGCGGCCATGCATCGGGGGAACCACCGGGCATCATGCTGGGGCCTTTGAGAGCGCCTTCTTCACCGCCCGAAACACCGGTGCCGATGTAAAGAAGACCTTTGCTTTCAACATATTCGGTTCTGCGAATGGTATCGGGGAAGTGGGAGTTACCGCCGTCGATGATAATGTCGCCGGGTTCGAGAACAGCCAAGAGAGATTCGATGAAGTCGTCAACAGGTTTGCCTGCTTTGACCATCATCATAACTTTGCGGGGTTTTGCAAGGTTGGAAGCGAGTTCTTCCAAGGTGTATGCGGGGATGATGTTTTTGCCTTTGGCTCTGCCTTCGACAAAACTTTTTACCTTTTCGGTAGTGCGGTTATAAACAGCAACGGTAAAACCCTTGCTTTCCATGTTCATAACCAAATTTTCGCCCATAACGGCGAGACCTACGAGACCGATATCTGCTTTTTTCATGATGTGTGTCCTTTCTTTTATGTAAATATTATTTTATATTTCGTGGGTAAGTTTGAGGGCGTTCTTGTAGTAAATTTTGTCAAGAACGTCTTGTGGAAGGTTAAGGCTGTTTATAAAGATTTGGTGCTCATTATCAAAATAATCGCGGCCGTACAGAATACGATCGGCATATTCGATTAAGAAGGTGCGCGCAAATTTGGGATCACGGGTCAGTGCGCAGAGGCCCGAACCTGCCGATAAGTCGCAATAGAGATTGGGATATTTATCGAGCATGCGGATCAGTTCACCACCGGGTTGAACGGGAAGATCTTTCGGATATGCACCCTTGAGGTAGAAGTCGTCACCTGAAATGTGGGTCCAAAAACCGGGGGCATGTCCGAGGAAGTTGGTTTCGGGGCATTTGGCAATGGCGCGCTCGAAAGCATCGATACCGCCGCCATACCAATAGTTGGGACGGGGATATTTGCTGCCGGTGGAAAATTCGTAGTCAATGTGAACGGTGACGGGGAGACCTTTTTCACCGCAAAAACGATACATACGAATGGCATCCCAATCGTCGAGCATCATGCGGATTTTTAATTCACCGTACACCTTGACGCCGTAATGGGTGATGGCGGTGTTCAAGTTGTCGATTGCATCGGGACGACGGGGATCGCAAGCATAACCGAGGACAAAGCGATCGGGATAAGTTTCGGCATAATGGAGACAGCGCTCAAAGCAAATGGGTCCTTTGTTATAGTAGGAATCCATGTTGACTCGCTGCAAATAGGAGGGGCTGAATTCTGTGGCAGGGCATTCCCAGGTTAAGATCCAAGTTTTATCAATGTTGTATTGATCCATGTTTTCGATTGTGCGTTTTAAATTGTAGCCGCACCAATCAGCGTGATTATGACAATCTATGATCATTTGAGAGCACCATCCTTCTTTGTATTATGATTACTATGATTACACAGTAAATACTTATTTTACATACTTTGCAAAGTATAACACAAAATGACCGAGATGTCAAGAATTTGCGTTAAAATCAGAAGAAATTTACATGCTGTTTTCGGCTTTATTTTCGTTAATTTTTCATAAAAACATATTTTGTAATTGACTTATCGGTGAAAAAAAGATATAATAAGGAAAACAAGGAGGGTTGTATGTGACTGTAACGGAATTTTTATCTTCTTTGGGGCAAAAATTGCAGTTCATTTCTGACGATGACCGTGAAAAGATTGTTGCTTTTTATGCCGCTCAGCTTGCACTGTGTGAAACTCAGGAAGATCTGAATAAAAAAATAAGTGAAATCGGAACGCCCGAGGAAATTGCTCTGAAAGTCAAAGCGGTTGCAGAAAGTCAGGATGATACATTCGCAAGCGAAGCGACCGTGGTGAAAGAAGATGCGGATCTAACGGCGGTTGCCAAAGACAATATACCTTCAGCAGAAAAAACGATTGTATCTGCAGATCAAGGAACTTTGAGCGATACGGCTGCCTCCGAGCCGACGGTTGTGTCATCACCATCCGATGCACCGACGGTGGTTTCTCCTTCTTCTCGACAGGAAGATTCGGGAGACACCATTTTGGCGCCCTTTAAGCGTACGCCCTTGCCTCGCGCCGAAAGAGCAAACGAGTGGGATAATTTATACGATGATAATCCCGTTGAAGAATCGACGCATGATGCAGCCGAAAATGCAGATTCGGTCGAGGCGGATGATGAAGGCGAACGCGTATCTTTTAAACGTCGGAAAAAAGCAAAAGAAGAACAAGTGCAGTCTGATGTTTTGGAAGAGGAAATTTCGGAAAAACCAAAAAAGAGTTTCAAACCCATTACAGGCTCAAATTTGATGGATACTTTGATGAAAAAGTCCGGAAAAACACCTGAGGAATCTGTTGGTTTATTTAATCTGCTTCGTATCCTTTTTGTTTTGCCGTTCTTGGCGTTTTCATTGTTGCTCGTGTTCTGTTATTTTGCGGCTGTTGCTGTGGTTGCTGCCGGTGTCATCGCACTGCTCCTTTTGATTCTTCTTTGTGGACTTTGCGGTGTTGCAGGTCTTGCTTACGGTATTCTTTCCTTCTTCACACAATCGGGTGTAATTGCGACCATTGAAATTGGTTTGGCAACCATTTTGTTTGCCGTTGTTACCGCTCTCATTGCCATTTGTTATGAGTTGATTGCGGGCATCATTCCCATTTTGATCAAAAAGTTGACAACGTTGTATGTTTCGCTTATACGGTGGTTTTGTTACAAAGTTACCGGTGTGAGCAGTTTGTCTGAACTTTTTAAGTTGCGAAAATAAATAAATAAATGATTTCTTGAAAAAAGGAAATACTATGAAACATAAAACAAAGAAAATGTTAATCTCGGCACTGATACTCTTTTGTGCCGGTTTGCTTTTAACGACGGGTGGTTATATTGCTGCTGCCATCGGTTCGGTCGGGGTATATGAGACAAAGGAACGTCCTGAACCCGATATTCGCAGCGAGACCTATTCGGTCAGTCAGTTTACGGGCGGCGATACCTTCCATTCTTTGGATATTCGTTTTCAGGTTGGTAACGTTGTCATCACAAAGGTGAGCGGTGCTGCCCAAACGACCGTCCAAGTGTCCGAAGTGGATATGGCTACTTTTACCCATAAAGTCACGGATGGCGTTCTGGTTTTGGCCGATGATGATGATTACCCCAGCTCGTATTTTGGTTTTTCTTTTACAAGCGATGGTTTTACTTTTAATGGTTTGCGGCAAATTTTGAATTTTAGTTCCGCTGCCAATTCCGACCGCACCCTCTATATTAACCTTGCATCCGATGTAGATGCTTTGGAAAGTATTAACATCAGTTGCGGTGCAGGCGATGTGATTTTGAGGAATTTTTCGGTCAAAGATAATGTGCGTGTTGCCGTGAGTTGCGGTGATGTTCGCGCCGAAAAGGTTGAAGTCGGTTCCGCTATGACCCTTAACACCGATTTGGGGGATGTTGCTGTCAGCGAATGCAGTTATACGCGGTGTGAAGTGGCATCCACAAAAGGAAATATTACTGCCTATATTACAGGCGAAGGAAACGGCACCTTTGAGAGCGTTGCAGGCGATGTTTTGATCGAATCTAAAAATGCTTTGCAAAATTATGAAATCACTTTAAGTGCTACTGTCGGTTCGGTCTCTGTGGGCGAAACTGAAATTGGTTCCGATTATACCCATTATCCCGATTCTCATCAAAAATCTTTCGGAAAAATTATTGCAACGGCGGTTGTCGGTAGTGTAAACATTTCCCAAAAAGACGCGACAACGCCTTCGCCCGTATAAAGCAATTTAACTGGGTTATACTATCCTTTGCAGGCACGGGGCATCCGTTCCTGAGGAACTTTTACAAAGGATAGGTTTTAAAGAATGCTTGACAGAATCGCGCTGATTGTTTTGATCATCGGCGGTATTAACTGGGGTAGTGTCGGTTTGTTTGGGTTTGATCTCGTTGCATGGATTTGCGGCGGAACAGACATGTTAGCAAGCCGAATTATCTACACTTTGGTCGGTCTCTCGGCTCTCTGGTGTGTTTCCCTTCTGTTCAGAAGCAGAGAACGTTTAACCGAAAAAGAGTAATCAAAAAGCGCACCGTTTCATCAATCGATGGAGCGGTGCGCTTGGTTATTTATGGGCGATTCTCGATTCTGAAGCGGTGGGGAGGAACACCGAAATGCTTTTTAAAGGTCGCGGTAAAATAATGAATGGTTTGATAACCAACGACATCGGCGATTTGTGTGATGCTCATATCTGAAAACAACAGCAAATTTTTGGCTTTTGCCAAACGGGCGTCACGAATGAAGTCCATGGGTGCTTTGCCTGTGGCCCTTTTGAATTTTTTGGAAAAATAGGTTTTTTCAAACCGCATGACATCTGCCAGTTGTTCCAGTGTGATTTCTTCGTGCAAATGATCGGTGATATAATTGATGGCGGGGGTGAAAGCTTTTTCTGCGCCATATTTTCGGTCGGATGTGGGATATCCATCGCCCGATGCGGTGGACTCTCTGAGTAGTTTGAGAAGAAAAAGATGCAATTTGGCGTTGACGATATCCGAATAATAGGGAAACTGTCCGTCGGTTTCGTCGTGCATTTCTTCTAAAATGTTGTAAATATCGTTGTTGGTTGGTACATACAAGAGGGGAAGTTTACAAAGGGAGTCGTGAAGTGTGCCGCCCGAAAGCGAAAATTTTAGTTCAAATACAATCAGCGGAGCATCGTCAGATGCGCAGAATCCATGTGAGGTGTTGGGGGAAGCGAGGTATATTTTTCCCGGAGTTAGGGGGAAGGTGTTGTTATCCAGCGTAATCGTGCCGCTTCCTGATACGACATAAATATAGTGGAAAAAAACATGGACGTGCTGCATGATAGAGGATTGCGGATTATAAGTGAATTTTTCGATCCAAATTGTGTTTAATCCGGGGGTATCCATAATTTTTCCTTTCTTGGAAGATCAAGATTGATATGCAACCGAAACGAGATTTTTTTCAAGTAATCTAATGGGACGATAGGAAAGTTTTGACTGTCTTAACCCAGCATCGCCTAAATCGTCCTGGCGATTGATAAACAAGATGTTTTCGTCACAAAACATAGCGGCAAAGGCATTTGAAAGCATTTGATAAACCCCTGAATAAGCGGTGTCGGCCTTTTCGATATGGACATGAAGGGTATCGCCGATTTTTTCAGCAATCGAAAAACCGACAATATTATCATCGACCCACAGACAGGCGGCGAAAAATCCAAGCGGGTTTTCTTCGGTCAGAAAATCGAGAATACGGTTTTTTTCTGCCTCTGCGGTGTCACCGACAGGGGGGGATTGAAGTATAAGGCGGTTATAAAAGGCGCGAAGCGTCGGGAAATCCTCATTGCGTAGGATGGATAAACGGTGACGAGGATGGTTTTTTTTGAATTTGCTGATATGATTGCGCTGGCGGTGATACGCCTTGCCTGCAAAAGCGATAAAATCAGAAGCGTTATATAAATAATCAAATGCATCGCGCAAAGGGGTAAAGGTTGCTTTTTGTCCGTAATGTGACAGGACGGCTTGGCAAAAAGTTTCTTCAATGGGATAAAGAATCATGGGGAGATTGTTGTGACGGCAATATTCTTCGATAAGAGATAACGCTTTATTCGGGTGAGGGGTAGGCAGAAAATAAAAGCAGCGGTCATGGGCGGTCAGTTGAGAAGAAAAGAATACGATATCTTCTTGGATGTCAAAGTGTGTATTGTAATAGTCTTTCCAAAAATAGAGTGTACCGAGGGTGGCATCGCACAATCTCGATTGTTTTTGTTGTATATAGGGGCGAAGAATATCGAAATCTTTTTTGCCGATCGGTTGAAACTTTAACATGTTTAGTCCTCGTTATTTTCTTCTTGTCCCGCGGGTGAAATATTAGCCAGTGGATGCAGGGTAGATGCCCGTTTGATTTGGTCGTTGCTGACATGGGTATAGATCTGGGTGGTGTTGAGTTGTTCGTGCCCTAAAATGTCTTTGAGTACACGAACATCTACCTGCCCCGTGCTATATAAAAGGGTGGCGGCCGTGTGGCGGAGTTTATGGGTAGAATAACCTTTTCCGCCCAAGCCTGCGATTGTAAGATATTTTTTTACAAGATGTTGCACGGTTTTATCTGAAAGGCGGCGTTGGTTGCGGCTGACGAAAAGGGCATCTTTATCTTTACAAGGTGTTTTTGCTCGGATTTTCAGATAATCGACAAGAGCGTTTTTGACGCTTTCATTGAGATATAAAACACGTTCTTTTGCGCCTTTTCCCAATACTTTGACCGATGAAAGATCGCTGCTTAAAGAGGAAAGACCGATGCCGCAAAGTTCATTGAGTCGCATCCCACAGCTTAAAAACATGAGAAGAATACAATAGTCGCGTTCTTTATTATCGCCACCCGCGGTAGAAACGGCTTCCAAGAGAGCATGGCTTTCGTGGATATCCAAGAACTTGGGGAGGGCTTGGCGCACCTTGGGAGAGTCGATGTCTTTGGACGGGTTTTCGCTCAGTAGATGCTTTTTATTGCAAAGATACTTAAAAAATGCACGAATTGCCGAAAGCTTGCGTGCGCGGGCGGCTGAACGGTTGGCGCGTTTATCGGCGGTGTAGAGAAGGTAATCGTAAATATCAGCCTCGGTAATCGCGGCAATGTCTTGGAGGGAGAAAGAAGAAATGTCGATCTCTTCAACGGGGAGGTCGCTTTTTGTTTTCTTCTTTGCGATGTACTTAATGAAATTTCTTATATCAACATGATATTGATAGACGGTTTTGGGTGAACAACCTTGAATATTCAATTTGTATGAGACAAAATTGATTACTTCCTTTGGGGAGGTTTCGGGATCAAACATGATTTTTCTCCGCGTTTTCACGAATGTAGCTGCTTAAATCATATACGCTTCGTATGGGAATGAGGGTGATGCCGTCAGGAATGCGATCGCGTATGGCATCGGCACTTTTGGCAGGAATCAGAATGGTTTTAAAGCCAAGCTTGTGGGCTTCTCTGACGCGTCCGAGTGCATCGGGTGCAATGCGGCACTCACCAACAAGGCCTACCTCGCCAAAGCAAGCGGTATCGGCGGGAAAAGGAATGTCGTGATATGCTGAAAGCAGTGCGGCCAATACGCCAAGATCGGAGGAAACATCTTCTAAACGCAACCCGCCGATTACATTGAGATATACATCCCGTTCACCGAATTTAACACCGAGACGCCGTTCTAAAACAGCAAGCAAGATGGCTGCGCGGTTATAATCAATACCCGTGACGGTGCGCCGCGGTGCGGGGAAAACGGTTTTTGCGGTCAACGCCTGCACTTCGGCAAGTAAGGGACGGGTTCCTTCCATGGTACAAACGACTGCGTTGCCCGAAACGCCGATTGGTCTGCCTTCTAACAGAAGTCGTCCCGGTTCTGTCAGTTCGCTTAAACCAACATCGGTCATTTCAAACACGCCGATCTCACCCGTGGAACCAAAACGGTTTTTTACGGCACGAACGACACGCAACGCTTGATTTCGTTCGCCTTCGAAATACAAAACGACATCGACCATATGTTCCAGCACCTTGGGACCTGCGATGGCGCCATCTTTATTGACGTGTCCTACCAAAACTGTGGCGCAGGCAGCTTTTTTTGTGTATCCGATCAGATCCATAGCGGCTTGCTTGACTTGAGAAACACTGCCGGGGGAGGAGGTGATGTCGTGGCTCGATGCGGTTTGTATTGAGTCGATGATCAAAATATCGGGGGTTAAGCGGTCACATTCGTGGATGACCTTTTCAACCTCCGTTTCAGCTAAAAACATAAGGTTTGAATTGTTAACACCCAAACGTTTGGCGCGGAGTTTAATCTGTCCGGGAGATTCTTCTCCCGAGACATAGAGGATTTTCAAATCATCCGATCGGTTACAAACCTGCAAGAGCAGGGTGGATTTGCCGATTCCCGGTTCACCCGATAAGAGCGAAACGGAGCCTTTAACAAAACCGCCGCCCAAAGCACGATCCAGTTCGGGCATTCCTGTGTGGAAGCGGATGCTGTCGGTGTCTTCGCTGATGTCAGCAAGCGGCAGAGCGGGGCGATCGGGAGGAAGGGTTGAAACGGGGGCGGTGGACTGCATGGCTTCCTTGGGGATACGCTTTTCTTCCACTAAGGTGTTCCAATGACCGCACTCGCGGCATCGACCGTTCCATTTATCGAACACAGCGCCGCAATCACTGCAGACAAAGATATTTTTATCGCTCGTTTTAGCCATTTTCCATTCCTCCGTCATATTCGGGGTATTATTTCCATATCTTTCACCGAGGTGATATTCGGTGACAAAAACGAAAAAGTGTGAAATAACCGTTATGGTAAAATTTATACTGTTTGTTATATTGTTTTTGTTGGCGTATCTTTTTACGCTTTTGTTAGGATCGTCGCTGTTTTCCTCGGTATTACCGACAACGGCGGCTTTCTTGCCCGCGGATTATCTTGAAAAAGATGCCCGACCGATCATTGTGTTGGATGCGGGGCATGGCGGTTTGGATAGCGGATGTTGTTTTGGGAAGGTCGAAGAGAAACACTTAAATTTGACCATAACAAAAATGATCGCTTCGTACCTTTCTATGTACGATGTTGAGGTGGTTTTGACCCGCGAAGAGGATGTTTCATTGCATCAGGGGGAGAAGTATCATAAAAACAGCGACGTGAAAACGAGGGTGGAAATTGCAAAAAAATATGAAAATGCCCTGTTTGTCAGCATACACATGAACAGTTTTCCGATTGAAAAATATCGCGGGTTTCAAGTGTATTATTCTAAAAACGCAGAAAAAAGCGAGGCACTTGCTTTGCAAATTGAGAGCGGTGTGAAAAATACTTTGCCCAATACGATGGTTCGTCCATCCAAAAGCGCGGGGAGTAATATATATGTTTTAAATCGTTTGTATTGTCAGGCGGTTTTGATTGAGTGCGGTTTTTTATCTAATGAAAGCGATAGAGCCGATCTGACCAATGAGACGTATCAAAAAAAGCTTGCTTTTGTCATTGCCCGCGCGATTGCCGAACAGGCGTATGCCGATTAGTTCAGTCTCTTTTGTCTTCGGGGGGATTCATGCCGAAAATCGTTCCGATGCGAATTGAGCGTGCACCGAATAGATATCCCCAAAAAGAAGCGAAGAAACCCGGTAGGAGTGCGAATAAATAGAGCCAAGCAACATCTTCATGCCAGAAATAACTGCCGTAAATTCCATCGCAGGCGGTGATTCCGCAGTACATGCCATGTACCACATAGTTTAAAAAGCCGCCGAGCGCAAACACTGCTTTCATAGAGGGAATATAAGAGGTGATAAAACAAACGAGTGAGATGATAAAGGCGGGAATGGAAACCAGCGCGGAAATTCCTGCGGCTGTGAGAGGTGAACGGGCATTTTTGCCTGCTTTTATAAAGGCATCCTGTTGGCCCTGTTGCCAAAATGCGGTGTAAAAATAGTAGAGATAAAAACCAAGCGACAGAAAAGCGGTGATGTAGGTTACGGCGGGGATCACGCCGCTCACACCGCCTGTAGACATACTCAGCATTATGGCTAAAAGGGATAAAATCAGTTGCGACACAATCATTTTTCCAACGAAAGTTTTGCGGGAAACGTATGATTTCATGGGGTTCCTCCCTGTAAATGTATTCATGATTATTTTAACATGTTTTTACGTTTTTGTCAATTATTCACGCAAGTATTGACTTTGTTTTTCGAGTGTTGTAAACTGTGGTAAAAGGAGTGATAAAATGAAAATTTCTTGTGGATTTTCGCAAAGAGCCATTACACCTCTTGCGGGCGAAACATTTATCGATGGATTCGGCGGCCGTATTACAACCTCTCAAGGTGTTCAGGATGAAATTATGGTTAAAGTCTGTGCACTGGATTGGGGAGAGGCGAAATTTGCCATTGTTACTTTTGATGTTTGCGGTTTTAATCATGAAACATCAAAACTTATTAAGGAGCATATTACACATTTGACGGGGTTGTCCGAGGGACAAATTGCATTGTGTTGCAGCCATACGCACAGCGGTCCCGCCGTTGGTGTGCTTTATAAATTCCCCATTAACATGGTTTACTGTGAGCATGCCGCGTACCTTACCGCGGTAACGGTAAAAGACGCTTTGGATCAAGCGGTCAGCGGTTCTTTTTCTTTCGGACTCGGCAAAGAACTTTACTATATTTACAACCGACAGTTGCGTGATGACATTGACCGCAATGTGCATGTTGGTGGATTTTATGATGAAAACGGTGAATTGAAGGGTGTTCTTGCCTCTTGTTCTTGTCATCCGACCACCCGCACCGGCAAGGATTCCGATAATTACGGCACCTTATATTCCGCCGATTATCCCGGTGTGATGACACAGGCTATGCAAGCGATGCATCCCGGAATTCCGGTTCTGTTTTTGCAGGGGAGAGGTGCCGATGCCAACGCACTCCATAGAAATGAGTGGCCCAATTCCTATATCTGTTCACGGCTTGGTTTGGAACTGGCCGATAGTATTCACGGAGTATTGCAAGAACAAAAGGGTGGAGATGAGACCGGCTATTCTCCCGCGTATGCTTATGAGCGTAAACGCATTCCTCGTAAGCCGCTTGAAACTTTAGAGGAGCTGGAAGAAAAACTGAAAGAAAATATGAACCAGTATTATCAAAGCGGGGATCGTGCAAAGCATTACACCTTCTGCTATGAGATGATGTGGTTAAGACGCATGATCGAGTGGAAAAAGAACGGCGTGGACGAAAACTTTGACGTGCCTTTCCAAGTACTCAAGCTTTCGGATAAAGTTGTTTTTGTATTTTTCCCTTACGAGTTGCTTGCTGCAACGGGCAATGATGTCGAAGCTGCCTTGTTGTCCCGTGGGTTTGACCTTGCATCTACGTTTGTGGTCGGATATGCCAATGAAGTGATCAGTTATTTGGCTCCTGCCAAGTATATGGATAAAACCGGCTATGATTTGGGCGGCACCAAAAACAACGGCCCCGTGGTATACGGTTACAATGAATGTTCCCGAGATACCGAACCTGCATCAATCGATGCGATTTTGCGTTTGGTGGACTCCCTCTGATTATTCTGAATATCTATTTTGCCGCCGATTCAATTTTTGATCGGCGGCTTTCTCTTTGCGGCGATGATCAAATCGCAAAAGATGAAAAAACATATTGACAAAGCAAATTATGTGTGATATATTCTCTTTACAGAGATTTCCTTGCTATTGAAGGAAATTATATTTTTAGACACGAGAAAAACGTTTTTCTGATGAAATTCTTTAACATTTACTTGTGCTTTTATGTGAAATTTCCTTTCTGTTTCGGAGGAAATTATATTTTGAAGCATGAGAAAATCGTTTTTCTGTGTAGATTTGATTCAAATGAATTGAGTTTCGGCAGGGGTGTAAATGTATGGGTAAAAAAGAGTGGAGCATTGTGGACGGTTACAGACCGCCTCTTCATAAAGGTGATGCAACCGATTACAGGGGGCATGAGTGCGTTTTGATTTTAAATAAAACCGAACAAGACGCCCATCTTAAAATTGATATATATTTCGAGGATCGTCCACCCGTGAAAGGTCTTACGTTTACTGCGCCCGCAGAGCGTATCAGTACCTTTTACACCGATGATGATAATATATTGGGAAAGGCAAATCTGGGAGTTATGCAACAGTATGCCATGCAGATCACAAGCGACGTGGAAGTGGTGGTACAGTATGGCAGAATGGACGTAAATCAAGACAATCTTGCGTATATGGTAACTCTCGGTTACGGTGAATGATCATGGCGAATATCAAAGACGTAGCAAAAAAAGCAAACGTTTCCATTTCAACCGTTTCCCACGTTTTGAATAAAACCAAGTTTGTGGGGGATGAGTTGACCGAAAAAGTATATTCCGCCATCAAAGAACTCGGTTATCAGGCGAATGAGATGGCTGCGAGCATGAAAAGAAGGTCGACCAAAAATATCGGTGTGATACTGCCGAATATCGGAATGGTGTTTTTTCCCGACGTTTTAAAGGGGATCGAAGCGGCCGCAAAAGAACATGAATACAAGCTTTTTTATTTCAGTACCGATTACGATTTTGAAAAAGAAAAAGAATATATTTCTCTTTTGCGCTCAGGTTGGGTCGATGGTATTATTTTGGATTCGAGTTGCCCGAGTGATCAAATAGAAGAGTACCAAAAAATGCTTGTAAACAGCGAAACGGGGAAAAGTGTTCCCGTTGTGACCTTGGAAGCACCTTTCACCCATGAAAATCTCGGTACGATCGTTGTGGATGAGGTTAAATTCACCGAAGAAGTGATCGAATATCTGATTTCCCGCGGTCACAAAGATATCTTGGTGCTCACGGGTCCCGAGCATATTCCAATGTATAAGAACAACATACAAGGTATTCAAAACGCCTATCAAAGACACGGAATGCAGTTGGATGAAAGTCAGGTGCTGCACGGTGATTATTTTGCTCAAAGCGGTTACGATGCGCTGTCTTTGGCTTTGAAAAGCGGTAAAAAATTCACCGCAGTATTTTCAGCCAACGATCAGATGGCGATCGGTGCGATCAAAGCGCTGAAGGAAGCGGGGAAATCCATTCCCGATGACGTTGCGGTGACGGGGGTTGACGGAATCTACGTCACGACACTCATTGATCCGCCGCTGACAACCGTTGAACTTCCGCGGTATGAAATGGGTTACAGAGCGGGAACGCTTTTGGTTGAAATGCTAAACAATAAAGAGTGCATCGAAAAACATATTGCTTTTGAAGGAAAACTTTTGGTAAGAAAATCAACCGATAATAACGCAAAAGACGATTGGGGACTTATGGGTTGGTAAATATAAGGAGGATATAAAATGAGCAGACCGATTTTGCATGAAGAAACCTATTTGAAAAGAATCCGCAAAATGCAGGAACTTGCGAAAGAAAATAATTTAGACGTTATAATCATCGGCGCCGATGAAGCCGAACCTGCCAACGTCAGATATTTCACGGGTTACGTGCCTGTTTTTGAAACGACCGCCATCATGATTCCCGCCGACGGCGAAGCAACGCTTCTGATCGGACCCGAAAGCGAAGCTTTGACGAAAAGAAGTTCAAAACTGAAAAATTATGAAAAACTGCTTGAATTCCGCGAAACGTCCGATCCCGAATATCCCGACATCAAATATTCCACTTTTGCAGATCTTTTGAAAAAGTGTGCTAAAAAATCGAGGATCGGTATCATTGGTTCAAACGTTATGACGGTGCAGGTTTACCGCGGTCTTCTGGAGGGCGCGCAGGGAGCGGAGATCTCTTTCTGCGATGATCTTTTGCGTCGGATGAGAATGATCAAAACCCCTGAAGAAATCGATATGATGCGTCATGCGGCACAAATTGCACAAAAGGCATTCAACCAAGCGATTGGAAGAATTGCCCCCGGTATGACCGAATACGAGGTCATTGCAGAGTTTACCCACGAGATCATGAAACAGGGTGCAGAGGGAACGGGGTTTCCTTTCTGGTGCGTTTCGGGAATCAACTCCAACCAAGCCATCGGTAAATCAACCTATAAAAAGATAGAAAAGAATGAGATCATTCAGATCACGATGGGTGCTATGTATGAAGGATACGTTGCAAGTTTCGGCAGACCCATTTCATTCGGCAATCCCAAAGACACCAAGGCGCTTGAACTTTTAAAATTGGGTCTTGAAGCCAATAAACTGACCCATTCTCTCATCTGCCCCGACAGAGATGCGGCAGAAATTGTAAACAAGGTTCACGGTTTTGTGAGAGAGGCGGGATATGGTGAATATATCGTTTACGGTCCCTGCCACGGTACGGGTATGATGGAATGTGAATATCCTTTCGTGGAAAGCACGTCTGATTACAAACTGAAGGAAGGCATGACCTTTGCGGTCGATACGTTCCTTGGCGGTCCCGCGTTTGGAATGCGTTATGAAGATGCGGCGGCAGTAAGTGCAACGGGTGAAGAACAGCTTTCTAAAGCGCAACAGGAAATCATTATTCTTTGAGGTGCTTAAAATGGTAAAGATTCAAACGGTTACGGGCGAAATCGAAAGAAAAGATCTGGGTGTCATCGCACCCCACGAGCATCTTTTCATCGACGTGTCCTTTGAGGCGATTGAGCCGAAAACAGAAGAGGAAAGCGAACTGTTTTTCTCTCCCGTTGCTCTGAATAACATTGACGTTTTGCGAAGAAATCCCTTTTTAGTGAAAGATAATTTGTTTATCGATGATTTGGATACCGCCGTTTCTGAAATGAAAAGATTCAAAAAGGCGGGAGGGACAACGGTCGTTGACCTGACCAACATCGGTATCAAAAGGGATCTGAAAAAGATCCGCGAGGTTAGTGAAAAATCGGGTGTAAACGTCATTGCGGGTTGCGGTCTGTATACGGGACTTTCTCTGCCCGAAAAATATCTTTGCATGAATGAAACTCAAATTGCGGATTTCATGATCAACGAGATTGAAAACGGCGATCCCGAAACGGGTATCAAACCCGGTGTGATCGGTGAGATCGGTACAAGCGAAAAGATCGAACCCATTGAAGAAAAATCACTGCGTGCGACGGCATGGGCGAATTTAAAGACCCGACTTCCTATATATCTCCACACCTATTCATGGTCGAGAGCATCTTTGCAGGCGGTTGATATTCTGACAAAAGAAGGGGTCAAACCCGAACAGATCTGCATTTGCCATTTGGACGTTGAATTTGACAAAGAATATCTTGACATGGTCTTTGATAAAGGCGTTTACGCCATGTTTGATAATTTTGGCAAAGAATACTACTTTACCGCTCAAGATGCTGTTTTTGCAGGCGGTCCTTTTGAAACCGATCTGGATAGGGTGCGAATGATCATAAAATTGATCAAAGAAAACCATACCGACCGATTGATGCTCGCAACCGACGTTTGTTTGAAGTCGCTTTTGCACAGATACGGCGGATGGAGTTACGACCACGTTTTCACCAATATCGTTCCCATGATGGAAAACGAGGGGATATCCAAAGAAGATATCGAAACCATTATTCATAATAATCCGACAGATTTTATTTGTTCGAGATAGGAGGCATTATGGACAACCGGTTTATTACATCCTTTGAGGTTGCAGACGGCGGCGCCGTTGGCGATATTGTTTCAAGGGACAGAAAAGCAAAACGGGGCAAATTGAAAGTGGGACTTCTGCCGCTCTCTTGGTTTGAATGGTGGCCGATGTATCCCGAAAGCGGTCTTCGTGAACAAATCCTCGGTGATTGCGACCGTTTTGTTGAAATCATGAAATCCAAATTCGGCGATCTTTATGATCTTGTCATTCCCGAAGGATACGTTGACACGTTGGACAAGGCTTTTGATGTGGGTGAATTTTTCAAATCGCAGGGTGTGGATGCCGTCATTATCGATGAATCAACCTACATCACCGACTTTATTCCCATTCAGGCAATCGATGCTTTGGGGAATATTCCCGTTATCTTGTTCGTAACGCAGGCAACCGATAATCTTTGGGACGGCATGGTCAATACCGACATCATTCGATTTGAAGGTTTGGTCGGCAATACCCAGCTTGCGGGCGCATTCAAAAAAATGGGAAGAGAATACAAGGCGGTCGTCGGTTCGCTTGAGGATGATGAAGCATTCAATGAACTCGGCAGACATTTGAAAGCCCTGCAGTTGATCGAAGACCTCAAATACATGGACATCGGTTTTGTCGGACACACTTTCCGCGGAATGTACGATATTGAGGTGGACAAGACCAAGATCAAAGGTGTTTTCGGTCCGAACGTTTTGTATCTTGACGTTACCCATCTCATTGATATATGGGAAGCTCTGACCGAAGATGAGATTGCAAATTTCGTATCAAAGATCAAAAAAGAACTGCCTTATCCGATTGAGGGTATCGATGAAGAGGATATCAGAAAATCCGCATCCCTTGGCCTTGCCGTTACAAAACTGGTTTCAAAATTCAGCATTGACGGATTGACCCTTCTCGGTCAGCATCACGTGGAAGTTGCTACCAAAGCATCGGCGGATCTTTCTTTCTACTGTGCCGAAAACATCGGTTGTATGACGAGCCACGAAGGTGACCTTGCAAACCTCGTCATGAAATATATTCTCAATAAATTGACGGGCGATCTGCCTGTGTTCCTTGAATGGTCCGCATTTGACATCAAAACCGATTCGCTATTATTGACTCATCACGGTGTGGTTGATCCCAAGATCCACGCGGCAGATCCTAAAAAATGCAGAATCACCCCTTCCCCCGAAAAATGGGATTTTACGGGACACGGTTTCTCCGTTGAGTACGTTTCCAAACCCGGTAAAGTAACCCTTGCCTGTCTGATCGATGCCAAAGATGGTTGGAAACTTTTGCTCTCGGGCGGTGAATGTATTGAAGTGGAACAAGCACCGAGTTTTGCGCCTCAGTTCAGATTCAAACATGAATCGCTGTCGGTTAAACAGTATCTCAAACGTATCATCGAAGAAGGGGTTGCCCATCACGTTTGCCTCGTTTACGGTGACGTAAGAGAAGATTTGAAACTGTATGCAGATTACACAAATATTAAAGTGATCGAAATATAAGGAGGAACAAAAATGAGTAGTTTACGCGACAAAATATGGCTTTTGGGCGAAACGCCCGGTTCTCATCATGCGGTGAAGCATTATAATTTACCCGGTGTCAACAAAATGACTCCGCTCGAAGGGCTTGAATTTTACGGTGTGAAAAATCTATGCCGTATGAAGATGAGCTCCGACGGGGATATGAGCTACGTCACCGACAAGCTTATTCAGGACGACAAGGGCGTTATGGACAAATTGAGTCTTTCGCTTTTGGGCGCGGGTGGACGCGGCGCAGAAGGTGACAACAGCACCATGAACGAGATCATTGAGGTGGCAAAGAGAGATAAACGGCTCGTTTCCGCCATCAACGACGACTTTTTCTGCGGTAACCGTCCCGAAATCTTTACCCCCGACGTACTGGCGCATCAAAGAGAGCAGCTTCATACCGCCATCGACCGTCCGATCGAATTCTGGTCGGTGGTTTATGACAGATCGGTCATTACCAACGAAAACGTATATGCACACGCTAAGGAATATGATCTTACGACCTTCTGGATCTGGTATTCAAGCAATATTCCCAATCTTCCTGCGTATATCGAGTGGGCAAGATCGCTTACCAAGGAGGGCAGAGTGATTCTCGGTCTATATATGTGGGATTACGGTACCGGAAGCCCCATTTCCGACGATTTTATGAAATTCCAGCTTGACGTTGCCTACGAAAGACTCGTTTCGGGTAAGATCGAGGGCATTATGCTTCACTCGAGCAACAACTCGGATATCGGTCTGGAATCGACCCAAATCGTTAAGGGCTGGCTTGAAAATATCGATGGTGATCCCATCTTCTGCAATACCAAAAGAGATCTTTCGTTCATTTATTAAAAGACACGCGACAAAAGAGGAAAACACAAAACTGTGTTTTCCTCTTTTTTGTTAAAAAGTTTCTTTTATAAAGGCACGAACGGGTGCACAACAGGTTTCGGTGACCGCCAAGGGAAGAATTGTCAAGAGCGGTTTTATGGCGACGATCTTTTCCAAATTTACAAGGGGGGCGGCAAGGAGAATATTTGCATCGAAAAAGGCAGGGAAGAAGCCTTGGGGCTTTTCGAGATTTTCCCATCGCGGCAAATCACTTCCCAAAAGATAGGGTTGCTTTTTTATCAAATACTCTAAAGCATCCGATGTAAAATAGGGAGAGGCCGAAAGAAAATCCTTTTCTTTCCAATGAGAATCCCAACCTGTGCTGATCAAAAGGGCGGCGTGGGGCGGAAGAGTTGACTTATTTGCAAGGGCGGGGTTTGCTTTTCTGAGCATTTCTGCCGTGATGGGAGGACGTCCCGTTTCGTCAGGAATGAGGTCGGTGATCATGATTACAACGGTCGGAATATCAATCAGCTTTTCGAGGGGAATATCACTCAATTTATAGGAGTTTTCATATCCTAATAGGTGTGCGGGTGTTTCAAGATATGTACCCGTTTGGGAGTGAAGTCCCGAAAATATTTCGCAGTATACCTTTGTTTTCACCCAATCAACAGTCGGCAAGGGGTGAATATTGACAGTGGGAAAGGGAGGCTCATAATTCCACATACCGTTATAGATAGGACCTGTAAGATCTATGATTTTATTCATGTTCACCTCAGTTTATTCGTTGTGACCATTTATAACGGTCAAAGGAATGGAGATAGCCTCGCCCTCTTGCAGATTATATATATATCCTTTGGCTAGATCGTTTGCATCGGCATACTTTCGAATGAGACTGACTGCACCTATATTCAAATGAATGTGACCGTCTTTTTCGGTAGCATCCAGAATATTATATACGGGGTTTTGGTTCTCTGCATGATTGCCGCGTATGATTTTATTTTGTAAGGCAGCTGCATCTACATTTTGATTCAGTGAAACTGTGATGGTGTTTTGGGTGGATAAATCCTTGGTAAAAGAAAGCACCTTACCTTCAAGGCGAGCAATTTTTTGGTCTTTATTGAAGGTTGCATCGTGTGCGTAGGTTGTAACTTGATCGTTTTGTATGGAATATACACCGAAAAATCCGCAAAAATCGAAGAGATCATCGACACGATAAAGGGTGTTTTCTTCGGTGGAATTGACGATATAGTCAATTCGTCCGTTTGTGAGTGTGAGTTTTAAGGCGATTACCTTATGGGGATTTGCATCTGTTCCGTCATAAAGCTTGACAGGTACCATCTTCTTTTCCAAAACGATGGGTTTATCTGTGTATGCCTGCATAACCGACGGGAATAGGGATTCTTGATTTTCTCCACTGTTTCGCACCAAAAGATAGCGCAGGGAAGCAGGGTTTCCAACCTTGTTACGGGGGGGGATACCGTCACAAAGGGAAACGTCGGAAAAATGACCGAGCATGGTCAGATCAAGTTTCAGCGCGGTGTTTTCGGGAATACCCTTGCTTCGTTTATAGGTGTCCACCAAATCCCAGGTGATGCTGAATTTTCTATCGGGATTTTTGCAGATATCTACGTTTTTAAGCCATCCCATGCATGAGGGGGTGGGGGTGCCCCAAGGGATATCGGGGCTTTGATAGGTGCCGATATAGTTGCCGTTTTCATCCGCTTGTTTATCAAAGGTCAGTCCGCTTGTCGTGATGTTACTTGCTTGGCCGCCGTGGAAGGAATAAACGTGAGATTTGCCGCCTGTTACACGGAAGAAATCCACGAAATAGGCGTAATTTTCGTCTGCTGTGATCATGGCGGTAGTACGGCGGTATTCGCTTGTTGTGTCGTACAGTGCCGAGTTTTCTACATCGATCAGTTGGACAAAACTATCTTTATCATAGTGGCGTATGTTTGAAATGATTTGATATTTTTGATTTTTGTTGTCAACCATCACCGTGTTATGTGAGATGGTGGAGGTGACCCATTTGCGATGCTCATCGTATGCAGTGGCGTGTTCGGGGTAACCCAGGTCGGGGTTTAATGGAATGTTATAGCCGTATAAATGAAGATTGAAGGAATCGCAGTGGCCGTGTCCGCCATTTCTCCCGTAATAAATAGCGAAGGAATATTCGGGATTTTCGGAGGCGGGGCGCATTTTGACCGAAGAATAGCCGTATCCCGTGAGGTTGGCGCCCGATGAGATATAGGGGCCATACTGTTTTAGATCGGATAAAATTCTATCTCGGATCTCATCGGTGTCCTCTGAAAAGATGTCAAGAGGAAGACGGGTCAGATCGCCGCCGGAGATAAAGTGGATCGCGCGTGCGTAAAAGGGATCATTGGTGGCAAGGTATGCGGGGAGAAGGTTTCCTACTTTTGCGATGATACCCCCGATGCCTGTTTGCGCCGAATCGCCGATGGCAGGGGTTTGCGAATCGGTTATAATCAGATGAAGCATGGAGGAAAACATTTGTAAGAACTTTGGGTTTTTATACAAATCGTAGGAAATATCGGTGCCGTTAATGACATAGCCGTTTAAGAGGTTTGCGATGCTTAAAAATTTGCCTAACCAAATATCATTGTATCCCGGGCTGGCTTCATCGCCGAAGCCATCGCGGTCTATTACGTTGACAAACAGATTATTCAGGTCTAACCCTGTAGTTTCACGATCAACGGGACGCGCATCACCCGGACGAAATACAAAATCGAGCCATTCAGCAGAAACGATCGGGTCATCGAGCACAACGGCAGCAAGGGCGAGTGCATAGTGGTGCATGCCAACGTTTCCAATAATGTCTTTGTGTAATATACCTTTATAGGTTTCGTGCAAGAGATTTCCTTCCAGTAAGAGCTTGATACTGTCGAAAGAAGAAAGCTTACCGCGGGATTTTTCCTTTAAGAAATCAAAAGCCTCGTTTGAAAGGGTGTCGATGCCCGAAAAGAGCGCGTCATATGCTGTGATATAGATGGTGCAGTTGCCCGTTTCCCATATACAGCCGATGATCTTACCCCTTCCGTCCCTATTTCCATGGGAATGTAAATACCCGTTTGCTACCGTCATATCCAAAATGTTCATTTCGGGATAAAGTTCGGCAATGCGGGCGAGTAAAACGATACCCGCATCGGCATATTTTTGCAGTCCCGTATAAAGATAGGCGGTATAAAGACTTTTGATGGCTTCTTCAATAACGGCGGATTTTCTTAGTCCGTGCCATAAATGCCAATGGGTATAATAGGCAATATAAGTATATTTTTCACCGTCTTGGGAGATATAACCGTAACCATCATCAACGCCCCATTTTTCACCTTTTTCGGGGTATGCGGTGTTAATCAAAAGGGATTGATCGGCAATATGAGGATCGAATCGACCCGTTTCATCCAACCCGCTTTTATAGTATGCACCAAAATCATTGGTGGGAAAGGTCATTTTACAAGAGGGGCAGGTAAGCTTCCAAGGGTGATTGTGGGGATCGACTGTATAGGCGTAATTACCGTAAGCGTCGATAGCGTGGCCACAATTGAGGCAACCCATTTTTTCGTTTACACCGTAGGAGCGGTAAACGCTTTGCGACGGAGGAAGTGACCAGAGGTATTCAAGCCCTTTATCTGCATAGAAATCGGCGGTTTTGATAAGCGTGTTTGCTTGTTCTTTTGCCCACTCGTATTTTTGAATATTTTGTCGCGCGTTATTTACTTTTTTTTCAGTGAAATAAGTACAACGGGTTTTGGAAGGGCGTTTTGCAGTTTGCGTGCATTTCATATTTTGTACACCTTTCTTGTTGTTTTCTTTCAGTTGAGAGGGAAGTTTTCTGAAGGGTCCGAAAAGGTTTGCGCGATGGTAAAGGTTTGGTTTTCTGACAGATTATAGTCATAAAGTGAACAGTCGTTCTTTTCGTCGGAATACTTTTTGATCAGGGTAATGTCACCAATATCGAGGGTAAAGGTGTTATCATCATTTTTGACAGCCGAAATGATTTCATTGCTTCTGGCGGCAGAGATCATTTCGGGTGTATAGAGTGTGCCGCGGGTTTTAAGCGGCTTTCTTTTAACGGCTCCGTTGTTCTCCGACATGATATTTTCACCTTTCTGTTTACTATATCTTTGGATTTTGAGGATGGATTCAATAAGGCGGCTATCATTAAGCCGCCTTATTAAATGATTATTTGCTCAGATCATGAGAGAATGTTTGTGCGATGGTAAAGGTTTGGTTTTCTGACAGATTATAGTCATAAAGTGAACAGTCGTTCTTTTCGTCGGAATACTTTTGGATCAGGGTAATGTCACCAATATCGAGGGTAAAGGTGTTATCATCATTTTTGACAGCCGAAATGATTTCATAGAAGGGGTTGCAATCCACTTCGGTTGTTTTGCATTTTAAGTAGTTTCCGATCAACATATCGGGGGTGACATCTTTTGAGTCAAACGAAACAGTGATGTAATTTTGAATGGAAAGTTCTTTGGTGAAATGTAAAACCTTTCCGCTCAATGCATCGGTTGTTGTAACGTTACCCAAACGGGAGGCATCGTGCATCCAAGTGCGGATTTGACCCTTATCTTCTGAATAGTAGCCAAAATAACCGCAAAAGTCAAAAAGATCGCCGATGCGGTAGGTGGATTCTTTGTCATAAGAGCAAACAATATAGTCGACACGGCCGTTTTTGAGGGTGACCTTGACGGCGTTGATCAAATAGGAATCGACTGTTTTGCCGTCCTTTGTGATAGACAGTGGCGAAATATCGGTGATTTGGCATCCGTCGGCGCTGTCATAGGGTTCTAATGCTGTTACGAAGGCAGAGCCGAGATCCTCGCCATTGTTGGTTATGAACAGGTAGGAGAGTGAACGGGGATTTTGGGCGTATTTTCTCGGGGGGACTCCTTTGAGAAGCGCTACTTCATCGTGTTTACCGAGTGTTGTGAGTTTTAAATGGAGATCACCTTGGAGATTTTCTGCAAGATTGTAATGATCTTGAATGGTCCAATCGATCGAAATTTTTTCATTCGGGTTGGTGTCTTTGTTTACCTCTGTATACCATTGATAACCACGGGATTTATGTAACGTTTCGCCGTTATATTCAACCGTGCCGAATGGAATATCTTTGCCCGCATAAGTACCGATATATTCACCGTTTTCATCGACTTGCTTTTCTAAATGTAATCCTTGGGTTTCGATGTTCACGGGGGGCATGGTGTGGAAGGAATATTTGTGTTGTGAACCGCCTTTTACTCGGAAAAAGTCAAGTGCATAGGTTTGTGTGTCGCTGATTTTGACGGTTGCAACGGTACGGGCATAGAGAGGGCATTGTGAGTAGGCATGGCTTTCCACATCCACGAGTTGCACTGTATCGCCGACTGCAAAGTGACGGGTTGTCCCGACTACAACGCGGTTGTTCTGGGAAAACTCATCTACAACGACCGTATTATGGGAGAGTGTGGTGATGACCACCTGATAACGGTGGGGGTTGGTTGCGTTTTTATATTCGGGTGTTCCGTGGTCGGGTGTGACATCCACATGGTGGGAGTAAAGGTATAAGTTGAGCGAGTCGCTGTGTCCATGGCCGAAGTTTCTACCGAAAAAGACGGCGGCGGTGGTGTCAACGGGATGTTTGGCGGTATATTTTTCAGAACGGTTTTTTAAAGCAGCCATCCCGTATCCGTTCAAAATGAAGGAGGGGTTAGAAATGCTGCCGTATTTGTCGATCGCATCGATAATATCTTGCTGGATTTTTTCGGGGTTCTTTGAGAAAATTCCCGTGTTTAACGTGGATATGTTATCTTTTATAGCGTAATGAAGGGCTTGCGCGAATATTTTATCGCCATACACAGAGAAAGCGCGAATAAGATTGGGTGTGCGGTCAAAACGGGAGGCTGAGCCTGTAAATTGAGTATCGCCGACATGGGGGGTATATTTATCGGATAAAACAAGTTTTGTATATCCGAGGAACATTTTCTTAAACTTCGGGTTTTTGTACATATCATAGGAGATGTCGGTGCCGTTGATATAGTAGTCATTGAGAATATCAGCGATGTCCAAAAATCCTTCAAGCCAACCAATGTTATAAGCAGGGGCTGCTTCATTACCAAAGCCGTCACGATCCACGACCGAAATGAGAATGTTATTCAAGTTACCGCCCGTGGTGGTGCCGTTGCCGTCTTGGAAGACAAAATCAAGCCATTCGCGGCTGCAATCAATCGAGTCGAAGCATTTTGCTGCATTGGCAAGTGTTGCTTGGTGCATGCCCATGTTGCCGTGATTTTTACCCGCTTTGATGCCATGATAGATTTCTTTGATGACGCGGTCCTCAATGTTGACCATAACATCCGAATAATCTTCAATCGGGAGCGGGGAACGGGATTTAATGAACGAAAGCGCATCTTCTGAAAGGTTCGGGAAAGCGGTGAAGAGGGCATCGTAGGCGCGTGAAAACTCAAGTGAAATATAGGTTTCGGAAATTCTTCCTAAAATTTTGCCTTCACCTGCCGAACCGCCGTTACACGAAATGAAGGATTTGTTCTCCACTTCGTAATCGACGTTCATATCGGGGTACACGTCGGCAAGACGGCTCAACATGACGATGGCAAGATCTGCATATTTTTGTTCACCTGTGTAGAGGTAGGCGGTGCGCAATGTACGGATGAGGTTGTGGGCGTGGCTCCACATATTGTTCGCGCAGTGTGCAATGACAACGTAAAATATGTTTTCTTCGTTGGTCATGCCTAAACCGTTGTCTACGAAATGATCAGCGGGTTTATCGGGATAGAGAGTATTTACCAGAAGGGTATCATCTGCAAGTTCATAATGAAAATTTCCGTATTGATCCAGTCCGCTTTTATAGTAACTTTCAAAATCATTGGCGGGGAAGGTGTTTTGGCAGGTGGGGCAAACCAATTTCCAAGGATTTTCATAACTCCAGTTGTAGTTGTTACCTGCCGTATAGTTTTTCATTCCGCAAATGGGACAACCATCGTGGTCATTGATTTGATAGGAGCGCCGCAGTTGAGTGGAGGGCATGAGTTCAACGGCGCGCTCATAGCCGATTTTGAGAATTTCATCGGCTTCTTTGATGGTTTGTTCTGCCATTTTCTTGGCCCAAGGATACAGTTTTTGATTTTCACGCGCAGCCTCTATCATTTCAGTGGTAAAAAGAGTGCTGCGTTTTTTCAGGGGCATTTTTTTCATACATCCTTTTACATGCGACATAGTTTTCACCTTTCGTTTGCATACATTGTTGTTGGGTACATATTATAAGGCGGCAATTGATGCCGCCTTATAAAAAATGTCGTTACTTGGTTGCGTTCTTCTTCTTTTTACAGAGTATGATGATAACTGCCACGATTGCAACAAGAGCGACCAAAGCTACGGCAACAATGATAATAAGCATGGAGCTATCGCCGTCGTCTTGATGATCGTCATCAGTGTTTTCGTTGGCATCCCCTGTGGATTGATAGGTTTGCTTTAACAGGGAAAGGGAAGGGGTGAAATCATAATAGAGCTGTTCTTTCGAGGTTTGACGTATGGAAAGAGTGGTTTCGTGCACAGCGCTTGGACTATCAGCCGAGGTTGCACAAATGATGATCGAATAGGAGGTTTTGTCAGAATCTTTATTCAAGACAAGTTTGTTGCCATCAATGGTGAAATATTCACCGTCGATGGAGTTGGGGGAAATAGAAAGTGTGTAGGCGGGGAGCTTGGTGGGATCGGTCACGGCACTGTCAACGACAAAGAGGTTGCCAACCACATCGCCTTTCTTGGCACCTTTTCTGATTTCATGGGAAAGAACAACATTCGAAATGGTTGATCCCGCGCCTGAGTTGAAGAGGATGGAGGGATCGCCTGCAACAAAGGTAGATGCGATGGTAAAGGGTTGATTTTTCGAGACGTTGTATTCGTATTTATCTCCGGGAACACCGTTGAGATATTTGTTTACAAGGGTGATGTCACCGATGCCGAGAGTATAAGTACCGTTGGCATTTTTCTTTACCGATTCAATTTTATAGAAGGGGTTTTGGGAGTAGCCGTTTTCCTCGCCGCGGAAATATGCGCCAACGAGGGATTCGGGTGTGACGGTTTGGCTATTGAATTTGACGGTGATTTCGTTTTCTACTGTCAGTTCTTGGGTGAAGTCGGTGATCTTACCGTCCAAAGATGCGGTGGCAATGGTATCGCCGAGTTTGGTAGCGTCGTGCATCCATGTAACAGTCTGACCGTTGAATTCGGTATACACACCGAAATAGCCGCAAAAATCAAAGAGATCGCCTATACGGTAGGTGGATTCTTTGTCATAAGAGCAGACGATATAATCTACACGGCCATTTTGCAGTGTAACTTTCACTGCTTTGATGAGGTAGGAATCGACAACCTTGCCGTTTTTGGTTATGCTCAAGGGCTCGATGGAGGTGATTTGGGAACCAACCGCCGAATCATAAGGCTCGAAGACGGAAACAAATGCGGTTTCTTTGTTCTTCGGAACATTGGTTATAAATACATAGTCCATGCTCTTGGGGTTACCGACTTTGTTACGGGGAGGAGTACCGTCGGTAAGAGCAACTTCGGTATAATCGCCCAAAACGGTCATCTTCAAGTGCAACTCGTCCTGAAGATTGGTGGCATATTTGTATACATCATCCAGAGTCCAATCAAAGGAGAATTGGCCGGACGGGGTTTGATCCTTTTCAACATTGGTGTACCACTGGTAACCCGTAGTATTATGCAAGGTGCCGCCGTTGGCATCGACCGTGCCGAAGGGGATGTATGAACCGGCGTAAGTGCCGACAAAATTGCCGTTTTCATCGGTTTGTTTAATCAGATTAAGACCGGTCGTTTCTACCGCCGATGCTTGTGTGGTGTGGAAGGAATATTTGTGTTGGTTGCCGCCCTTGACGCGGAAAATATCAAGAACATAGCTTTGTGTTTCGCTGATTTTAATGTTAGCTACCGTGCGCGCGTAAAGGGAGCATTGGGCGTACACAGGAGTAGCATCCAAGTCAACAAGTTGGACATAATCGCCATCAGCGTAGTGGAGTGTGTTGCCAATGCGAATTTCTCCGTTTTGCGAGTAATCATCAACTACCACAGTGTTGTGCGAAAGGGTTGAGTTTACGACCTGGAAACGATGGGCGTTGGTGGAGTTTTTGTATTCGGGGGTACCCATATCAGGGGAAAGGTCGACGTTAAAGGCGTACAAGAAGAGGTTGAGCGCATCTTTGTGACCGTGGCCATAGTTCATGCCGTCGTATATACCGACAGTGGTTTCATATGTGCTGGAAGATTTATCGTTATAATCTGTGGAGGTTTGCAAGAAGAACGAAAGCGTTTTTAAGTTCAGGGCAAAGTCTTCGCTGACTGTTTCCAAAGTAATCAAGTGATAGCCGGGCTCAAGGACAATGGTTCTATTGAAGAAAACGTTTTCGATATTATCTGCTGAAATGTTTTCTTGTACCAGTTTACCATCCAAAAATACATTGAAGGTGCCCTTGCTGCTTTTGTCGATGTTGAAAATTAATTCGTAGGTTTGGGCAATGTATTCCCAAGAAAAACCAATATGGAAGGCAGTTTTTGATTTGTTGGATTTGAATGAGACAAGATCGTTTGCAAAGGTGATACCATCATCTTGAGAGAATGTCAAATCAGCGGGTTTAAGTACGGCATTTTCAATGGGTGTCTCGCCGTTGGATATAACAGTACCGCGGTTTTTGAGGGCGGTAAAGCCGTAGCCGCTGAGGGTGAAAGAAGAAGGAACATACTCACCGTATTTTTCGATGTCATTCAAGATTTTTGTGCGGATTGCCTCGGGATTTTTTGTGTAAATTCCCGTGTTCAGTCCAGATACATCGCCATCTAATAAATCATAAATTGCCTGCGCATAGACATAGTCACCATAAACATCATAGGCGGAGAGTATATATTCGACCTTGGCATAATTGTTTTGATCACCTGTTTGGGCGGTGTCGCCGATGTGGGGTGTGAAGGCGTCGGAGATCAAAAGGTTATACATGCCGAGGAACATTTTCTTGAATTTGGGGTTGTTGTACATATCGTAAGATATGTTGGTGTTTTTGATGGTGTAGCCTCGAAGGGTATCGGCGACACCGATAAAGTTGGAAAGCCAACCCGAGTTGTAACTGGGAGCGGCCTCGTTGCCCATACCGTCTCGGTCAATGATGTCAACGAGGAGGTTATTCATGTTACCGCCCGTTGTACCGCCGTTACCCGATTGGAAAACGAAATCAAGCCAGGGTTTTGTATATTCTACATCATCGATACATTTTGCCGTGGTAGCGAGTACGTTTTGCTGCATACCCATGTTACCATTAATGTTGCCATTTTTGATATTGGGGAAGATCTGCATAATAAGACCTTGCTCAACATTGTACATGATCTCATTATAATCGGCTTTTTTAATGCGCGAATAGGAGTTAATGAAGTTGAGAGTGTCGGCGGACATGGAGGGGAAGGCTGTAAAAACAGCATCGTAATACATGGCAAAATATTTTGCATAGTTGGCTTCTTCTATTTTACCAAAAATTTTACCTTTGCCTGCAGAGCCGCCGTTGGATGACATATAGTGGGGATGGGTCTGTTCATAAAGGACATCCATTTTGGGGTAGAGATCGGCCATGCGGTCGAGGATAACGATGGAGAAATCGGCGTATTTTTGTTGTCCTGTGTAGAGATAAGCAGGGGTTGTATAGTTGAGGATGTTAAACGCTTGATACCAAAGTCTGTTGACACAGTAACCGATCGCAGAAAATACTTGACCTTTTTCGTTGACCATTCCTTTGCCGTCATCGACACACCAATCTTTGGGTTTATCGGGATAAAGTGTGTTCACAAGTAAAGATTTGTCTGCATTTTTATGATGGAAGTTACCGTTTTCATCTAAACCACTTTTATAGTAACTCTCAAAGTCATTGGCAGGGAAGACCATTTTACAAGTGGGGCAGGTGACCTTCCAAGGGTTATCGTAGCTCCAAGCGTACTGATTACCATTGTTGTAGTTTTCCATGCCACAGTTGGGGCATCCGTCAGAGTTGTTCACATAATAACTGCGCCACAATTCTTCGGACGGGATCAACGATACCACATCGGCAAAGCTTTTTTCCATAAAAGCATCGGCTTTTTTTGCAAAAGCGACCGACGTGGTTTTTGCCCAGTCGTATTTGGAAATATTTTCTCTGGCTGTAGCAATCATTTCAGTGGTGTAAATGGTGCCTTGGGTTTTGATCGGTGTTTTTTCTTTTGCAAATACCGACAAAGAACCCAAAGACGCGGGTAAAATCGAAAGTACGAATATGAATGTCAATACAAGTGCAAGTAATCGTTTCATGGCTTTATCCTTTCTTTGATATACTTATTTTTATTTTAACAGTATCATTCTCCACAGTCAAGGGAATTGGTAAAAAGTTTGGGTGAAATATGCACAAAAATAATGGGAAACAGTTGTGCACTGTTTCCCATTTTAGGTTATTGCATGGTTGTTTGTTTTTTTTCGTTTTGCTGTTTTTGCCGAAGTGTTTTGAAAAAATCCGTAAGAATTCGACTGCACTTTTCATTTTCAACACCATCGATGATTTGCGGATGATGGTTCAGTGGGAAGTCGTTGAGATTGAGAACACTTCCGAATGCACCCGCTTTTGTATCACTTGCACCGAAAATCACACGACGGATGCGTGCGTTGACGATTGCGCCTGCACACATCGGACAGGGTTCAAGTGTTACATACAGATCGCAATCAAAGAGTCGCCAGCCGCCAAGCTTTTTACATGCTTTATCGATTGCATCGAGCTCTGCATGACGAAGGGCATTCTTTTTGGTTTCGCGCCGATTGTATGCACGCGCTATTACCTTGCCATCTTTTACAATGATGGCCCCAACAGGCACTTCGCCTTGATCATAAGCCCTTTTGGCTTGGAGGAGTGCTAAGTGCATGAAATGAAGATCGGTAGAGGAATAGCTCTTAACTTCCATTGTACTAACTTCTTTTGACCGCAGCAGGCCGCTGATAACTGCCGTTGTCCTGGGTCAAGGTTGCATTGTGCTCCACACAGAAGCTGTTGACGGGACGGCTGACACTGGGGGTATAACCCGGATAACGGTTCGGCGGATAGAGGTTTATAAAGAAAGCTTTTGTGGTATCGGTGGGGTAAACGTAGTTTTCGGGAACATCCATGTAGACATATTGCGCATCGGTGATTTTGATGTTTGTCTCAAAATATCGCTCGGGAACGGTCATTTTGATTAGGGCGATTTCCTTGCAGGATTCTTCGGGGCAATTGGGGCCTGCGATGGATTTTGATACGGTACACCATTTGACGGGTACATGGAGGTCACATTCGGTTTTGGGTTGTTTGGAAACATTGAAATAGGTGGAGATGACCTGAGAGCCACGCGGATCGTGTTGGCAATGGGCGGAGGCTTTGAGACCCGAAAGTTTGCACACCTTAACCTTGACCATGCTGCTCATGGATGCGAAGGTGAGGCGATCTTTGCTCGGGGTTTCGTCAATGATATTCTGATGTATAGCCTTCATGGATTCAGACCAAAGGGTAAGGGCGGGGGAGGTGGAGAATTTTCCGAGAGATTTCGGTTTATCGTATCCAAACCAAACAGCCGCGGTGTAATAAGGGGTATAACCTGCAAAGTAAAGGTCTTTACTATCATTGGTTGTACCTGTTTTGCCTGCAACCTGTTGATTGAGATTTTTACGGAATGTTTTGTTAATTTTGGAGCCTGTACCGCCGCTGACAACACCCATGAGGAGTTCATTGATAGAGAAGGCAGTTTCTTCCGAAAGGATTTGTTCGGTTTCCTGTACGTTGGTAATCAGGATATCGCCGTCCTTGTTTTCAATGTATTGATAACTGATGGCCTCGCGGAAAGTGCCATTGTTGGGGAAGGTGGCGTAGGCTTGGGTCATTTCGCGAGTTGTGACACCGTAGGTCAGACCGCCCAAAGAAAGAGAGGAAAGACCAAGGTCGCTGACAACGGTGCCCGTGCGGGTGGTTTCGCTATACACCAATGTCGTAAAGCGGTATTTGTTGGTCATGAAGTCGAACAAATATTCTGGTGTCATTTGGATCAAAAGCTTCATGGGAATGGTATTGTAAGAACTCTTGACCGCTTGGACAATGGTGGTTCGGCCTGAAAAAGAGCCTGTTGTATTGGAGTTTTTGGGATAGGGGCTTCCGTCTTTATACATGGCGGGAGTATCTTCGTAGGCAGAACCATAGGAGATGAGGCCTTGCTCAATGGCGGTGGAATAAACCGAGAGAGGTTTGATGGCGGAACCCGGCTGACGCTCAGCCATTGTGGCGCGGTTAAAGCCGCGGGCGGTTTCTTTTTTTCCCACACCACCGACTACGCCAACAAGATAGCCCGTTTGGTTATCTACGACCGATATGGCGGATTGCGGAGCCACACCAACGGCGGGAACCTTCTTGCCTTCGGCTTTGTAGATGGTTTCGAGAGCGTTTTCATATACCTCTTCCAAAGCGTTTTGGACATCCGGTTTCAGGCAGGTGTATATTTTTAAGCCACCGGAATAAAGCAAGCGGTATGCCATGGTTTCGGTATAACCAAGCTCGGTTTGAAGATCGGAAAGAACATCGTTAATAACGGTGTCGATGTAGTAGCTGTGAATGGTGGAGGCTGTTTCGTCTGTTTCGGTTGCCAAAACAAGCTCTGTTTCTTTTGCGGTATTAAACTCCTCTTCGGAAATGATGCCTTGATTATACATTTCTTTGAGGATAACATCTCTGCGCTCTTTGTTACCCGCAGGATTTTGTTTGGGATCCCAACGGGTGGGGAATTGAGGAATGGCAGCCAAGGCGGCACATTCGACCAAGGTGAGATCTTTAACTTCTTTGTTGAAATATTCTTTAGCGGCGGTTCTTACGCCATAACAGCCTTGCGACAGGTAAATGGTGTTGAGATACATTTCAAGAATTTCTTCTTTTGTTTTTCTCGTTTCTAAGTCCATGGCGCGCAAGATTTCTTGGATTTTTCTTTGAATGGTGACATCGTCTTCGCCGGTTGTGTTCTTAATCAACTGTTGGGTGATGGTGGAGCCGCCATAGGAATCGTTACCTGTGGCAAATCCTAAAAACGCACCCAGTGTGCGGCGGACATCGACACCGTTGTGAGTAAAGAAACGCTTGTCTTCTATGGCAACAAATGCCTGATAGAGGTGCTTGGGCATTTCTTCAAAAGAGATCCAAAGGCGGTTTTCTTCGCCGTGCAGTCTGTCTTCCTCGAGTTCGATCCAATTACCCGCATCGTCTTGGTAATAAAGGGTGGTTGTTTCATCCAGATCCAAATGCAAATCCTCGTAATCGAAGGTGGCATCGACATGCTCATTGCAATAAATGGCAAGTGCGGCGGCCATAATGGAGCCCGCCACGATACCGATTAACAACACGGTCAGAAAAATATTGACGGAATAGGTTAAGATGCGCAAAGCATACATGGACAATGTCTTTGTGATTCTTCTGACAATCGACCAAAAAGGATAACTTTTCGGTGATTTGTTTTCGGTGTTCTTTTTGTTTTCGGTGTTTTTCATGTTTTAATGCAATCCTTTCATACCGACTTGATGTGTACGTTTTCTTTTCCCAATAAATCGGTCAGATGACAAAGGAGGTTGGGGGTGAGATTGATTGCAAAATGAGAGCTTGCGTCGTATTCCGCTGTGTCGGTATAATAGAAAACGACAGGGCAGTTGCCTTCAAAAATGGACAACAATGCAACCAATTTATTATATATTTTATCTCTTTTTGAAGATAAACGCAAGTAGATTTTTTGATTTTTCTCAATTTTTGGATTATTTAGGGGTTGGAGGGGAGGATTTTTGATTTTCACGTCGGGCGTTTGGATTGTTTTTATGATAAGTGTGGACTTATCATCTTTTTGAGATACTTCGCCCGACAAAAGAAGAACACTGCCTTCTTTGAGGAGTGGCGCGTTGGCTTCAAAGAGTTTCGGGAAAACCACACCCTCGGCTTCGCCTGTTAGATCTTCCAACTGCAAAAAGCACATTTTTTCTCCGCTTTTTGTGCGAATGGACTTGGTACCGATTACCATAGCCAATACACGCACTGCCCCTCCCTCTGTAAGGGTGGTTGTGTTCTCCTCGTCTCCGAAGGCGGATAGTGATGTGACATTCAAGGCTTTTGCTTGTTCGCTGTAAGCATATAGAGGATGTCCCGTGGTATATACACCGAGTACCTCTTTTTCCATTTTGAGTCGATCTTCCTCGCTTAACGGCGGGAGGGTGGGGTATTGGATGGTGAGCATTTGGGTACCGTTTGACGAGAACAGATCCATCTGTCCGTCTATGGCTTGGTGCTGTATTCTGGAAAGGTTTTCAAGGGCGTTGTCACATACGGCAAGCAAGACATTGCGGGGAACACCAAAGGAATCAAAAGCGCCTGCGCAGATAAGAGATTCTACCATTTTGCGGTTAAGATCACGGCTGTGCATGCGTTCCAAAAAATCGGCAAAGGATGTAAATGGGCGGTCTTTGCGAGCGTTGATAATGGATTTTAAAAACTGCTCGCCTACATTTTTGATGGCTAAAAGACCGAAGCGTATTTGTCCGTTTTCCACGGAAAAACGGACTTCACTTTTGTTGATATCGGGGGGGAGAACAGGCACACCGTTTTTCTGACAATCGGCGATATAATACGAAAGGCGGCCGTTGTCAAGTTGGGAGGTAAGAAGGGCGGCCATGTATGCCGCGGGATAGTGACATTTTAAATAAGCGGTGCGGTATGCAAAGATACCGTAACATGCGGCGTGGGATTTGTTGAAGGCGTAATTTGCAAATTCGGACATACTGTTGAACAGCTGTTCTGCCAATGCGGTATCAAATCCATTCTTTTTGGCGCCGTCTAAAAAGACACTTCTTTCCTTTTCCATCTCCGCACGCTTCTTTTTACTCATGGCGCGACGTACCACATCGGCTCTGCCGTAGGTATAACCTGCGATGCGTCGGAAGATTTCCATGACTTGTTCTTGATAAATGACACAACCGTAGGTGACAGAGAGGATATCTTGAAGCGGCGGAAGGGTATAAACAATGTTATTTGGGTTACGGCGGTTTTTTAAATATTTTGGAATCGATTCCATCGGACCGGGTCGATAGAGGGCGATGGCGGCGATGATGTCTTCGACATTCTCAGGCTTCATTTGGAGTATGAGATTGGTCATGCCGCCCGATTCAATTTGGAAAAGTCCTGCGGTATGGCCTGCGCAGAGCATCTCAAAGGTTTTTTGATCGGTATCGGGAATGGAATCTATGGTAAATGAGGGGGCTGTTTTTTGGATTTCCAAAACGGCATCTCGGAGTATTGTCAAGTAGCGAAGGGCTAAAAAGTCAATTTTTAAAAGACCGAGATCGGCGATGGTGTTCATGGTAAATTGGGTTACCGTGGCATCGCGTGTGGTGCAAAGAGGTACATACTCACTGACAGGACGGTCGGTCACAACGACACCTGCAGCGTGGGTGGAAGCGTGACGCGGCATACCCTCGAGTTGTTGGGCGATGAAAAACATATCCTTTAACGCAGGATCGTTTTGAATATCCTCTGCAAGCTGTTTATCATTTTCCAACACTTCGGCAAGCGTAATGTTTAAAACACGGGGAATTCGTTTGGCGATTTTTTCTACCGCCGCGTATGGAACGTCCAATGCGCGACCGACATCGCGGATGACGGCGCGGGCAGCCATGGTGTTGAATGTGACGATTTGCGCTACATGATCTTCGCCGTATTTTTCGTTGACATAGCGGATGACCTCACCGCGACGTTCGTAACAAAAGTCTATGTCGAAGTCAGGCATGGTAACTCGTTCGGGATTGAGAAATCTTTCGAAAATCAAACCGTATTTTATCGGGTCAAGTTGTGTGATGTTTAAGCAATATGCGGTTAAACTGCCTGCACCTGATCCACGGCCGGGACCGACGTATATGCCTTGACTGCGCGCAAAGCGCACAAAATCCCAAACGATGAGAAAGTATGAAGAAAACCCCATTTCTTCCACGGTTTTAAGTTCAAATTCAAGACGTTCGCGATAGAGGGGGGTATCAATATTACGATCGGCAAGCCCTTCAAATGCAAGTGATCGCAGATAACCTTGCTCGGTTTGCCCTGCGGGGAGTGAAAAGGTGGGGAGGTGGGTGGTGGAAAAATCAAAATCCAGTTGGCAGGATGCAGCTATTTTGACGGTATTTTCAAGGGCTTGGCGATCATTGGGGAAAAGCGAGAGCATTTCTTCCTCGCTTTTTAAATAAAATTCATCGGTTTCAAAACCGAAGGGTCTGCCATCGGCTAAATGTGTATTGGTTTGGATACACATGAGGGTGGCTTGTGCGCGTGCATCTTCGCGGTTTAAATAATGGACGTCGTTGGTAGCAACCAAGGGGACATCGCAATCTTTGGAAAGTTGTCTAAGTCCATCGCAAATGATCTTATCTTCATCGTAGCCATGATCTTGTAATTCCAGATAATAGTCTTTTCCAAATATTGCTTTGTGCTTTAAAACGATCGTTTTGGCTTTATCATATTCTCCATCCTTTACGGCGCGGGATACTGCGCCAACCATACAGGCCGATAAGGCGATCAGGCCTTCGCTATGAGTTTCCAGCAGTTCAAAATCGGCACGGGGTTTACTGTAAAAACCTTCGGTATAGGCCAGAGAGACGATTTTAATGAGATTTTGATAACCTGTTTGATTTTTGGCAAGGAGTATTAAATGATCGTATTCGCGATCAAGGGTGGTTTTATCAAAACGAGAGCGCGGCGCCATATAAATTTCACAGCCGATGACGGGATGGATGCCGTGTTTTTTGGCTTCTTTATAAAAGTCAACTACACCGAAAAGAACGCCGTGATCGGTGATGGCAACGGCGGTTTGTCCGAGTTCTTTTGCGCGCGAAAAAAGCTTGTCGATGCGACACGCGCCATCGAGCAAAGAATATTCGGTATGGAGATGCAGATGCGCGAATCCGGACATAGTGTTGCCTCCTTTTGATGAATTTAAGTTATAGGAATTTTTTGATTTTTACGGCTTTGCCTTCCGGATATTCTTTTGTTTCTCCTAACCCGTAAAATAAATCGTTTTCATCGTACATACGAACAAGTTGACCGAGAGGAAAATCGGGGAGTGATGCCTTTTTGCAATAGATTTCGGCGCCGTTTTTTGATAACCGCGCATAAAAATGGGGGAGATGTACGGCGGGAGAGTCGATGAAAAGGGATTCGGGGGAGCGAAGTACAGAAGTAAGCTGATCGTTTTGAGCCAGTGTTTCAAGTTGTTCAAGCGTTACACTGTTTTCCAAGGTGCAATCACCAACGGTTGTCCTGACAAGGGATGACATAATACCGCCGCAGTTGAGTTTTTTGCCAATGTCGGCACAAAGGGTGCGCATGTAAGTTCCTTTCGAACAGCGAACGGACAATATGTATTCATCGAGAGATTCTGTGGGGGTAACAAAACATTCCAAAATGCTTACTTTGCGTGCTTCCCGCTCGATTTCGATGCCTGCGCGCGCATATTCATACAGTTTCTTTCCACCGACTTTGATGGCGGCATACATGGGAGGAATTTGATTGTATTCACCGATAAAAGATTGTGCGACTCTTTTTACCTCTTCAAATGTCGGTATGTTTACCGATGTGGCTGTAACATTTCCTGAAATGTCCTCGGTGTCGGTGGTGATACCTAGTTTTAATCCGACAAGATAAGATTTGTCATCGACAACAAAAAGCTCAGACATTTTAACGGCGCTACCTACCAAGATGGGTAAAACGCCTTCCGCCATCGGATCCAGTGTGCCTGTATGCCCGACTTGCTTTGTGTGAAAAATGCGGCGAATTCGATTCACCGCATCATGAGAGGTAATGCCTCTCGGCTTATTTAGATTCAAAAGTCCCGTCATTTTGACAGTTCTCCATTCTTTTGATTGCTTCGGAAATGATGCTGTCAATAACAGTATCGAACTCTCCGCTGATCATGCCGCCCGCCGCGCGAATATGTCCGCCGCCGCCGAAATGTGCGCAAAAATCTGCGCAGTCAAAGTAGCGGTTGGAACGGGCGGAAAGTTTGTGGCGACCGTCGGTTTGTGTGTGCAAAACGATGCCAAGCTCTGTTCCGCTGCTCTTTTTTGCCAAGTTGGCAAGTTGGTCATAATCGCTTTCGTGTGGACTTAATGCGGCTTTTTCTTGAGATGAAAGGGCGATAAAGCCTATTTTTCCGTTTGCGAAAAAGCGGGTATGGGATAAAACATACCCTTCAATGGCTAAACGCACGTTGCTTTTTTCATCAAAATAAATCCGATTTAATTCCGCGATGGTTTCGGGAGATGTAAAGCCGTAAAGATAGGCGGCTGCAAGATGTGTTTTTTCGGTTGTGTTGGAAAACATAAAGCAACCGGTATCGCCCGCAATGGCAGTATAAAGACATAAAGCAAGCTTTTCGTCCATTGGTTGATCAAGGGCGAGAACCAAGGAAAGGATCAGCTCGCCGCAAGCGGCTGCTTCGGGGCAGACTACTTTTTTGTCGCATATGACTTGGTTTTTGAGATGGTGGTCAATAACCAAGTCAATACGATCAAGATAGGGGAAAGCGTCACCAAACATGGTCGGTGACGCAGAATCAACGGCGATACAGTGACGAGGTATAAAAGAGTCTGTTGATGGTAGACAAAGCGGGGAAAGGATGGTTTTGAACTTGGTTTCAAAAGGATCGCGGCAATAGACGGCAACGCGCTTGCCCATGGTATGCAGTGTGTATGCGAGAGCATGCGCAGAGCCGACACAATCTTCGTCAGGCCGAGAATGAGCCAGTACCCAAACATCATCAAAATCGGGCGCAGTAATCAATTGTATTGCATCTGAAAAGTCAGGTGCGGTTTCATTTATAAGAACTTTTAGGGATTGCATTCATTGTCCTCCGCGGGAATATCAAGGGTTTTGAGTATGGTGGAAATACGAGCGCCTTGCTCAGCGGAGGCGTCATAAATGAAAGAGAGCTCGGGTGTAATACGAAGGTTTAATTCACGGGCAAGAAAAGCGCGCAGATACCCTGTTGCGCTTTTGAGACCCTCTGCGACGGGACCCGATTCGCAACCGATGCAACCGAAATAGATTTTGGCGAATTTCAAATCCGCCGTGACATCGGCAGCGTTGATGGTCACGATGCCGCTTTTAACACGGGGGTCCTTGACGCCGCGAATAGCGGCTGCCATAGCTTCCACGACACTTCGATTGATTTTATCTTGCCTATATTTTGCCATATTATGCTTTTACCTCTTCCATCACGAAGGCTTCTAAAATATCGCCTTCTTTGATGTCATTGAATTTTTCAAGTCCTATGCCGCATTCATATCCTTGGTTGACTTCTTTTACATCGTCCTTGAAGCGGCGGAGCGAGTCGATTTTGTCTTCAAAAATAATGACACTGTCGCGCAAAATGCGGATTTGTGCATTACGAGTGACCTTACCATCCTGAACATACGATCCGGCAATGGTACCGACACTGGGTACATGGATGGTTTGGCGAACTTCGGCGTGACCCAAAACAACCTCTTTGTATGTGGGGGCGAGCATGCCCTTCATAGCCGCTTGGATTTCTTCCAGACATTCATATATAATGCGATAGCAACGAATGTCGACTTTTTGTCTTGCGGCGGAGTCGGTAGCGCCTTTATCGGGGCGTACATTAAAGCCGATGATAATGGCATTGGAAGCAGAAGCGAGCATGACGTCGGATTCGTTGATACCACCGACTGCAGAGTGGATAACTCTGACGCGAACATCGCTGTTTGAAAGCTTTTCAAGTGAGATTTTAACAGCTTCGGCAGAACCTTGTACATCGGCTTTGACGACGATGGAAAGTTCTTGAACACCTTCTTGAATTTGGCTGAAGAGATCGGTCAGGGATACCTTGCTGTTGGCTTTGAATTCGTCTTCTTTTTCCTTGGTTTTTCTTTGCTCAGCCAGTTCTCTTGCCATACGCTCATCTTCTACTGCGTTGAAGATATCGCCGGCACCCGGAACTTCTGCCAGACCGAGGATCTCAACAGGTACCGAAGGACCTGCTTCTTTAAGCTGTTTGCCCTTATCGTCATACATGGCTCTGACGCGTCCGACGGCTGAACCTGCAATGATGACATCACCTGTGCGGAGAGTACCGTTTTGTACCAAAATGGTGGCGACGGGACCTCTGCCTTTATCAAGTTTTGCTTCGATGACAACACCTTTTGCACGGCGGTTGGGATTGGCTTTGAGTTCGGCCATTTCGGCAACCAAAAGAACCGACTCGAGCAACTGGTCAATACCCTGTTTTGTGATGGCGGATACGGGAACGCAAATAACATCACCGCCCCATTCTTCGGGGACGAGATCGTATTTGGTGAGTTCTTGTTTGATTTGATCGGGGTTGGCTGTGGGTTTATCGATTTTATTGATTGCAACGATGATGGATACACCTGCCGCTTTGGCATGGTTGATGGCTTCTACCGTCTGCGGCATGATACCATCGTCGGCAGCGACAACCAAAATGGCAATATCGGTGACTTGTGCACCGCGTGCACGCATGGCGGTGAATGCTTCATGCCCCGGAGTGTCAAGGAAGGTGATGTCTTGATCGTTGATATTTACGCGATATGCACCGATATGCTGGGTAATACCACCTGCTTCGCCTGCGGTGACATTGGCATGGCGGATTGCATCCAAAAGGGAGGTTTTACCGTGGTCAACGTGTCCCATGACAACCACGACGGGGGAGCGGGGAGAGAGATCGACGGCGTTATCGTCGTTTTCGTTGCCGATCAGCTTGTCTTCAATGGTCACAACGACCTTTTGGCTGGCGTGTACACCAAATTCTTCGGCAACAATGGCGGCTGTTTCGTAATCAATTGATTGATTTAAGGTGACCATCTGACCCATGGACATGAGTTTTTTAACAACTTCTGCGGTGGTGATGCGCAATTCTCTGGCCAACTCGGAAACAATCATACTTTCGGGAAGGAGTACAGAGGAGGGAAGTTGTACTTTTACGGGGGTAGAGCGTTTATCGCGGTCATCCTTGCGTTTGCGCTGAGGACGCTGATTGTTACGGGAGCCGGAAGAACGGTGGGATATAGTGTCCGAGGTGTCATAGTTATATATTTTCTCGTCGTATTTGGAAAGGTCAACATCAACACCTTTGGTATCTACGATGAAAACTTCTTTTTTGGTAGAAGCATCGAAAGAAAAGTCGGCACGGCCTGCAAAGGCGATTTTCTTCTCTTCTTTCTTTTCTTCCCGTTTTTGCATCGGTTTATTCTTCTTGTCTTGGGCTTTCGCTTTTTCTTTTTCAGCGGCAATGCGCGCGTCATTGACACGCTCCTCAAACGATTTGCGCGCCTGAATATTGCTTGTTAATTTTCCGGGCTGCGCTTTTTTATTGTCGTTCTTTTCAGAGGAGGCCTTTTGGGCAGCAGCTTTTTCAGCGGCAACCTTTTGTGCGGCAGCCTTTTCTGCAGCGGCCTTTTCTGCAGCGGCTTTTTCTGCAGCAGCCTTTTCGGCAGCAGCCTTTTCAGCGGCAGCCTTTTCGGCAGCAGCTTTTTCAGCAGCAGCCTTTTCAGCAGCAGCCTTTTCAGCAGCAGCCTTTTCTGCAGCCTGCTCATCCAAGCGTTTTTGCTTTTCAGGGGTCAACAAAGGAACATCGCCCGAAATATACGGGTTGATGTCTTCGACCTCGGTGGATGTTGCGAGGAGGTACAGAATAAGACTGACCTCTTCATCCGTTAGGTTGGCGGACGGGCCTTTACTGATGCCGTGATCAGTTAAAATTTTAAGAATATCCTTGGGTTTTACGGCAAGATCCTTCGCGATTGATGCGATTTTTACAGTGTTTTGCTCTGCCATTGGTCATTACTCCCTTCATGAGTCAGCATTAGAAGGACAGACTTACTCTAAATTATTTTCTATCAGTTTCAAAATTTCGTGTTTCTTGATTGCGATTGCGGCACAATCGGAACCATTGCCGAGTGCAGCCGCCAAAGACTTTTTTGAAAAAGGTATTTCGCGTATAACGGTTTTATAAAATGCACAGGCGGTTATGAGTTTTTTCTTGCTTCCGTCTGAAGCATCTTGCGCTAAAAGTACCAGCGCCGCTTTGTTTTTCCTGATGGCTTCATGTACCATTTCGTTGCCTTTGATTAAAGCGCCTGCTTTCAAGGCTAATCCCAAAGCAAACAAAAGTTTATCGTTGTTCATTTTTGAGCGCCTCTTCAAGTGCTTGGTAAACTTCTTCCGGGATGGGGCATTCAAATGAACGCTGGAGTTTTTTTGACTTGATTGCCTTTGTCAAACATGCACAGGAAGGACAGATGTAGGCACCGCGACCGGATTTTTTTCCTGTTAAGTCGATAGATACCGTTCCGTCGGGGGCGTGAACGATGCGAATGAGATCTTTTTTTGGTTTACATTCACCGCATCCGCAACATTTACGTTCGGGTATTTTTTTTTGCACGCCTTTTCCTCCTTACAGGTCGGTGCTGTCGGTCGATTTGATGTCGATTTTGTAACCGGTCAAACGTGCCGCGAGGCGAGCATTTTGGCCTTCCTTACCGATAGCAAGAGAAAGCTGATCGGGTTCTACAACGACACGGCAGGTTTTGTCATCCGCAACATGCACAGCAACGACTTTTGCGGGGGAGAGGGCTTCTTTGATGAATTCTTCGGGATTATCGCTATAATGGATGATATCGATTTTTTCGCCTGCAAGTTCGTGAATAATGGTGTTTTTTCTCATGCCGCGAACACCGATGCAAGCGCCGATGGGATCGACATTTTCGTCACGGGAATAAACGGCAATCTTGGTACGGCTACCTGCTTCACGGGCAATGGCTTGGATGATGACGGTTCCGTCTTGAATTTCGGGGACTTCCATTTCAAATATACGCTTGACGAGACCGGGATGGGTACGGGATATAACAATGATGGGCATTTTGGCATCCTTTTTAACACCCATGACATAAACCTTGATGTGATCGCCTTCGTTAAAGCGTTCACCGGGGATCTGTTCAGCCTTTAATAAGGTTGCTTGGTTGTTTCCCATTTCAAGAATAATGTTGCCGGTTGCACGATCAATGATGCGTACGACTGCGGTAACGACATCATCTTCTTTGCTTTCGTATTCACGGATGATCATGCCGCGTTCTGCTTCGCGGATACCTTGAACGATAACGTTTTTGGCGGTTTGTGCAGAGATGCGACCGAAGTTTTTCGGTTTGATTTCTTTTTCGGCAACATCACCGAGCTTGTATCTTTTGCTCAGTTTGTGCGCATCATCGAGACTGATTTCAAGTGTGGGGTCGGTGACATCTTCCACAACGGTAAACTGAGAAAACATACGAACAGTTTTTTTAGTACCATCGATGGCGATGCGAACGTTGCTCAAGCCATTGCTTTCTTTTTTGAATGCTGTGAGCAGAGCAGCCTCGACCTTTTCAAGCATGTAATCTTTCGGAATTCCTTTTTCTTGTTCCAACAGATCGAGCGCCGCGAAGAATTCGTTGTTCATTATTTGTGATTCCTCCGTATTTATAGTTCAAATATTGTTTTTACTTTTGAGATGCTTTCGAGCGGGAGACAAATGGACGCGCCATCTACCGTCAGTGTCAGGGTTGTGGCGGTTCTTTCCCCTAAAATAGCTTCAAAGGATTTTTTGCCGATAATCGATGGAAAATCCTCATTTGCGCGGGCAAAGAGGTTCACTTTGACTTTTTGTCCCACCATGGTATCAAAGTGAAGGGGGCGCTTGAGAACCCGTTCAAGCCCCGGAGAGCTGACCTCGAGGGAATAACTATCCTCGATGGGATCTGCCTCGTCCAGCAGTGGGTTGATAGCGCGAGTGACTTTTTCGCAATCCTCCAGCGTGATACCGTTTTCGTTATCGATTGTGATGAGGAGATTGAAGCCGTCGGGCTCTCTTAAATACGCCACATCCCAAAGGATATACCCAAGTTCGGCAACGGTGGGGGAAATCAGTTTTTCGATCGTTTCGGCGATTGCAATTTTGTTTGGTTTGGTTGATGCCATAATGCCTCCGAACAAGCAAAGAGAGTGGCGTTTCATCCACTCTCCTAACTTTATCATAATTACATTGTTATTATATCACGTTATTTCGGGAAATGCAACCCTTTTTTTCAACTTTTTTAAAAATATGCGGTCAAATTTCTTCGATACTATGTATACCGGGAATGGTACCGATGATTTCGATGATGTCGGCATGTGTGGTTTTTCTTTTGTATTTGAGGTTGGCGATGGCAAAAACGGACAGACCGCTTGACACTTTGCTTTTTCCTACCTCCAGTTCATCGACTTCGATTTCTTTCTCCTTCAAAAATCGAAGAAAAACACCGAGATTGTCAGCCGAATCGAATTCAATGTAGAGTTGGACATATTTTGAATTCTTTTTGAGTGAATTGCTCAAACCGTTTAGGCAGGATACGACGGCTACAATGAAAGCGAAGCCGATCAAAGCGCCGTAATAAAAACCGATTCCGATGGCCAGACCAATACAAGCGGATGCCCAAAGACCTGCCGCGGTGGTCAGACCTCTGACTTGATAGCGTCCTGTAATGATAATGGTACCCGCGCCCAAAAAGCCGATACCCGAAATGACTTGCGCACCCATGCGGGTCATATCGGTACTCCAACCGCTTTTTATAACATATTGGCTGATCATCATGATCATAGCCGAGCCGAGGCAAACGAGCATATGGGTGCGAAAGCCTGCGGGACGATGTTTTCTTTCACGGTTGATGCCAATAAGACCGCCGATGATTACGGCAAGCAGGCAACGAACGGCGATGGAAACGGGATTTAAATCGTGCATCAGATTATCAAGTTGTTCTAATGTCATGTGATCTACCTCCTGGGATATTGATAAGTATTTGATTTAAAGGGCTTGTTTTTCAAGCCAAGTTCTAAGTGCAGAGGGTGAATCGAAAATTTTGTGGGCACCTGCATTTTTCAGTTCTTCATACGATCCAAAACCATAGGATACTCCAAGAGGTGCGAGCCCTGTTTCAATCCCGCCGAGCATATCAAATTTTCGATCGCCAATCATGTAGGCGTCGGTGGGATCTACCCCGAGGGAGTTTATGGCGTTGCGGATAACGTCCGCTTTGGTTTCTTTATGATTACCGATGGTTGTACCCGATACCATACGGAAAAGAGAGAGCGCACCGTGCGCTTCGAGCATTTGAAGAGAATAAACAGTGGGTTTTGAGGTTGCTACAACCGGAACGTACCCTATTCTTTTGAGTTTTTGAATCGCTTCGAAAATGCCGTGATAGGGTGAGTTTAAGTACATACCTACGTCTGCATAATATTTTCGATAGACTCGGACGGTTTCATCGGCTTGTGCAGGTGTGATATTAAAAACACGGATGAATTCGTCATAGAGCGGCGGGCCGATAAAACTAAGCAGGTTTTCCGGTTTTTCGGTGATGCCGACTGTTTCACGGATTGAATCCGCTATGCCCGTTGTGATTCCTTTTGCTGTGTTAAGCAAGGTGCCGTCGAGATCGAAGAATAGATATTTTTTCATGTATTTTATTGCACATTCGTGCATTCTCCTTGAAAAATGTTTTCTTTTTCCATGGCGCGGTAGATGGCATTTCTGACATCCCGTTTTCTCGCGGACCATAAGGGGGCAAGTAAATCCTTTTTTGCGCCGTCTCCCGTCATGCGGTGGATCACCATTTGAGGGGGGAGGACACGCAGGATATTGAGTAATATTTTAATGTATTCTTCCTGAGTCAGCACCGAAACCCTTCCTGCCTTGTACTCGCGGGCTAGATCGGTACCTTCCAAAATATGCAGAAGCTGAATTTTTATGCCATCTGTTTTGTTTTCTGCAATGAATTTTGCAGTGTTTTGCATATCCGATTCATCTTCACCCGGCAGGCCGACAATCATATGTGTAATAACGCTTAGGTTGGCTTTTTTGAGTCGGTGGACTGCGTCGACATATACAGACAAAGGGTAGCCGCGTCGAATATATTGTGCGGTACGCTCATGTATTGTTTGGAGTCCAAGCTCAACCCAAACAGGTTTGATTTGATTGAGCTGTGCAAGGAGGGAAATAACATCATCCGAGAGGCAATCCGGTCGTGTGGCGATGGATAGAATAACGACCTGTTCATCACGGATTGCAGCTTCGAAGAGCGATTTTAATTTTTCTATGGGTGCGTATGTATTGGTATAGCTTTGAAAGTAGGCGATGAGCAAAGGATTTTTGCCGAGTTTTGAAGCAATTTTATTTTTTCCCTCCCGCAACTGTGATGAAACGGTCTCGGGAGTAACGGGGAAGGAAAAGGCACCGGAGCCGCCGTTGCAGAAAATACAACCGCCTATGCCGACCGTGCCATCGCGGTTGGGGCAGGTGAAGCCTCCGTCGAGTGCTATTTTGTAAACTTTAGTGTGGTATACATTTTTTAAATAATCAGAAAGAGAAAGAAAACGTGTCATAAGTCGGTGCGTACGGGGATTTTGATTTGATCGATGTGATGCAATCCGTAAGATTGAATGATCTTGTGTGCGCGATTGTAGGTCTCAAAATCCAAAAGTGCGTCGGGGGTATGGGCGTCTGCTCCGATTACAACATCACAACCGCTTTCAGCCATAGCCTCATACAACACCTCGGAGGGATAATGGCGACCTTCCCGAAGACCCAAAAGGTTGATTTCAATGGGATAACCGAGTGCTTTGGCACCAAGGCACAAGCGGAGAAGTTCATTTTTCTTTTCTTCGCGCGTTACATCTACACGCATTAAATCAGGATGGGCCAAATAGGCAAATTTTCCTGTTTTAAGGGCTGCAAGGCATTGATCTGTATAAGCGGTCAGTCGTTGGATACCGTCTTGTAATTGACCTGCATACTTGCTATCGATCTCGTTGCCGATGAAATGCTGTCCGAGGATCAGATAATCATAGGGAAGCGGGTGGATTTTTTTCAAAAAGCTTTCAAAATACAGAGGGTAATATTCTGCTTCGAATCCGATTAAAATTTGGATTTTGTCGGCGTATTCTTCCCGTAGTGAAAGGAGTCTTTCCACATAGTTTGGGCCGTCGTGTTCGGGCATACGATAGGTGGAATAATACCCCGTGTCACCAAAGGTGTAGGGAGCGTGCTCGGAAAAGCCAAGAGTTGTTATGCCGGCTTTCAGAGCGGCTTCAATATACGCTCTTTCGTCCCCTTTGCCATGACCGCAACGATATGTATGTGTGTGATAATTTGAAAACATATCCAAACCTCAATGAATAATTGTCATATAAACGCCTTGTGATTATACCACATTTTTCTCTTGAAAGCAATGGGTGAAAAATGTTATAATGGCAAAAGAATGTAAAAAATAAACAATTATTTGCAAAGATTCACAAAAACATGAGATGTATAATGGGATTGCAAAAAAACATTTTGATAAGGAGATTAGATATGAAAGTTGCTTTGATTATGGATCCTCAAAGACGCAGTGATGTCATGAATCAAAAAGCGATCGATTACTTTGCATCGCTCGGCGAGCTGTCGTTAAATGATGGGGATAATTCCGCAGAATCGGTAAAAAAGGCCCTTGCGGGTGCCGATATTGCTATAACATCTTGGGGAAATACAACCTTGGATGCTGATATCCTTTCGGTATGTCCCGATCTGAAATTGGTTGCTCATGCCGCGGGCAGTGTGAAACCGATTGTTTCGGACGCTCTGTGGGATAAAGGTATCAGAGTGATTTCGGGCGCTTGTCCTCTTGGTGAGGGAGTTGCCGAAACCGCGCTCGGTTTTACTTTATCGGCTAGCAAGAATTTTTATTTGTGCAACAATGAAATCCATGGTGGCGGTTGGAACAAAGAACGTGATAATGTGCGTGAATTATTTGATTTGAATATCGGTGTTATTGGCTGTGGTTGGGCAGGAAAACATTACATTAAATTGTTGCAAAATTTCTATGTGGATGTATATTGCGCCGATCCCTTTGTCAGTGAAGAAACCATGGAATCGCTTGGCGCAAAAAAAGCCGAGATTGATTGGATCCTTAAAAATTGCGATGTGGTTTCCATTCATGCGCCCTCTATTCCCTCTACCAATCATCTGATCAATGCCAATTCTTTGAAAACCATGAAAAAAGATGCGATCTTGATTAACACCGCCCGCGGTACGATCGTGGATGAAGAAGCTTTGTATGCTCACATGGCAAAAGGGAATCTTAAATATGCTTGTATCGACGTTTATGATCCCGAACCGCCGAAACCGGACAATCCTTTATTCACCCTCGATCGTGTTATAGCTACACCCCATTTGGCAGGATTGGCACAAAATGGTCGCCGCAGATTGGGAACATTTGTTGCTGAACAAGTTCGTTTGTTCTTGGATAGTAAAGCATTCCGCGGCGAAGTTACGCGTGAAATGATCGATAAAATGGCATAATGAATGTATGTTTAAAGACCCCGAATTCGGGGTCTTTATTCTATTATTGATGAATTTTTGTTTGAAAGTCAGCAGGTGCCGAGATTTTTTTCCAAAAGCAATTTTTCGAGTGCTACGCCACGGAAGCCGAGCTTGTGCACATAGCGAATGGCTTTGAGTATTCTTTCGCCGCAATCGGGGATATACGCTTTGTAATCTTTGTAGTAATATTCTTCGTGGATGATCAGGCTCATGATTTCTTTTTGGGGATGTGAGGCAAGATAATCATCTATCCAACATTCAATTTTATCGGTTGGCATGGTGCTGACGGTATTAAGAACCATATCGGTGTGTGAGTATATGATATCTTCTTTGTTGTCTTTCCAAACATCTCTGCCGGGATTGTTATCATCGGCATCGGATTTTTGTGAATAGGCATCAAGTCCTGCGCCTCTGATGTGGACGGGTAGACCATCTCTACCAAAGTATCCGATGTATGCTTCGTCATTATTGACCATTCTGAAAGAACCGCATTGGATTTTGTAACCGTTTTCTCTGAATGCTCTGAGTTGTTCTGTGTATCCATTCCCCCAATGCATGGTGGTGAGAGGGATGAGGGATTTGTGACCTGCGAAACGTATGACCTCTTTGTGCACTTTGCGGATGGCTTCGCTGATGAAAGAGGGGGGCAACACTTTGTTTGGCATGTTTGGATAATTTGCATTGGCATGGCAAGAAAAAGTGAGCCAATCGGCATTGGCCTCAAATTCATGCTTATATGCATCGGTCATCATTGAGAGATTGAAATATTCTTTGTGCTCGGAAAAATCAGCCGCCGAATCATCATTATATTCATAGTATAAGTTGAGGTGTACATGGGCGCCGTATAAATCATGGGCTGTTTTAAACGGCGCTAAAAAATGATGGTTGAAAATGGAGGGATATTTTTCGGGATTCTTTGTCAACTCATAGAGGAACAGAATGCAGTCGTCCACGGTGAAATAAAACTTTTTGTCAACTTGGAGCATTTTATATACTACGATTTCGGCGCGGTATCCGTTTTTGCTGTCAATAGCGTAAAGTGTATTACGATAGTTATATAAGGGGACTTCGGCTGTAAATGTATAGTCAGACACATCAAGTTTGGCCGGAATTCCGTTGATGGAAATCTCGGCGTTATCCGAAGCTTTGACCTTGAAGTTTGCATAAAGCACATCATCGACTACTCTGCCGTCATGTTTTGTGAGGCAGTCGCCATCGATATAATTGACAAAATAGACGGGGTCATAATTGTGGAAAAAATCACGCATGATATTTTACCTCTCGATAAAGTTTTTTTAATTGTAACATGTAATCTTTTTGTTTGCAAGAGGTGGTAGGTGATTTGGTTTGGGTTTGAATAAAAAAGAAGTAACTTTTGGCAGACAAAAGTTACTTCTTTTTTGCGAAAGAGCGACCAAAAGTAGTATAATACGAGGTAAGAAAGCCTAAAAGTACACACTCAAATAGCATAAAATCAATTAAACTCGGCATTTCGCAAGGGGCGCAGTTCTTCTTCTCCGCAAGATGAGGAGATAGCCTTGTAATATTCTTCCTCGGTTAATGAACTATTATTGACTGATAAAGACGAATATATTTCCTGCACATCACCTTCCGGTTCAAAAGCAAGAAAACAGTCAACAGCTTCGATACTTAGGGTTTTAACAGTATCACCTTTTGGGTTTTTGTATCTACAAACAGCATCCTTCATATAGAGTTCTGCTTTCTCATAGGCATCATCAAAGGAATCAGCTTCAACTCTCAAAATCAGTGTTTCATAATACCGTTGATCATTTTCACCGACAGTATGTGTATGAATAACTTTCACACCATATGTCATATTTGCTCACCGCCTTTTTTATTTTACTGTAACATAAATCGTTCAACTTTTCAATGATATATCGCTGATGCTAAATAAATCAACGGCTTGCCGTTGCATATCATCAATGCGAAGCATTGTATATCATCAACACGAAGTGTTGTATATCATCAAGCCGCAGGGAGATGCACGCTAAAGCGTGATGAGATACAGCCCCAAAGGGGCTGATGATATACGAATGTATAACTCGCCACAGGCGAGCTATACATTCAATGATATACCAAGCCTGCGGCTTGGATAAAAAAAGAAGTAACTTTTGGTAGACAAAAGTTACTTCTTTTTTGGTACGCCGTAAGGGATTCGAACCCCCGACCTTTTGGTTCGTAGCCAAACACTCTATCCAGCTGAGCTAACGGCGCATGTGCTTATTTAAGCGACTCGTATATAATAGCACAGCAAAAATGGTTTGTCAAGGGGGAAAGTTAAATAATTTCAGTCTTTTTTAGAAAGAATTTTTGGTCTGTATTTAAGGTGTTTTCAACAATTCCTCTAAAAGCTGTACCTCACGTTCAAGTAAAACCCCATGTTTTTCGAAAACCGTTTTACGGACATGGTCTATGACCGCGAGAATGTCACGGGTAGTGGCGCTCTCATCATTCACTACAAACCCTGCATGCTTTTGCGAAACACAAGCACCGCCGATACGAAAGCCTTTGAGTCCGGATAGATCAATGAGCTGCGCGGCATAGGCATTTTGGGGGCGACGGAAGGTGCTTCCTGCACTTGGAACAGTGAGTGGCTGGCTTGCTGTTCGCTTGGACATGAGAGTATCCATCGTTTCTTTGATAAGGGAGGCATCGCCTTCTTTGAGAATCACGGTACATTCACAAATGAACGATGGGTTGTGTTGGAAATAGCTTTCACGGTAGCCGAATTGAAGATCATTGTTTTTGAGGGTTGTCAGATGGTTGAAGGCGTTGAGAAAGGTGACGCTTTCGACAACATCTTTCATTTCGCCGCCATATGCACCTGCGTTCATGCAAAGTGCACCACCAACGGTTCCGGGAATGCCGTATGCAAATTCAAGACCGCTAAGCCCTGCTTTCATTGCGGTGATGGCGAGGCGGCTTAAAGAGGTGCCTGCAAGGCATTTGATGCGGTTGCCGTCTACTTCCACTTGCTTTAAATCGGTGGTTTCGATGATAACACCGCAAAAATCTTCATCGGGGGCGAGGACGTTGCTGCCGTTTCCCAAAATGGCATAGGGGAGAGCAGCCGCTTTTATCTCGTTGATTGCTAAGATGAGTCCGCTGATGGTTTGAGGGGAGAGCACATAAGCAGCATTTCCACCTGTTTTAAAGGTGGTTAAGGTTGCCATGGAGATGTCTTTTTGAACACGGACATCAGAAAGTGTTTCAAACATAAATTTTACCTATCTAAAAGGGCCGCGCCGATAATACCTGCATCATTGCCGAGTGTGGCAATGACGAGTTTGGTTTTGATGGGGGCGGATTTTGTGTATTGTTCGGCAGCTACAAGAGCGGATAAAGGCTTGAGCAGATTGTCTTTTTCGCCGCTGATACCGCCGCCTATGACGAGAATCTCGGGTTGGAAAATATTAACGATGTTTGTGATGCCGCAGGCGAGATAGCAAATATATTCGTCTACCACTTGCTTTGCGGCGGCATCTCCGCATCGAGCGGCATCAAATGCGGTTCTTCCGCTGACTTTGCCTTCTTTGGCTGCGATTGAATGCATGAGACTGTCGGAATAACATTCCATCTTTTGCTTTGTCATGCGCACAAGGGCGGTTGCCGAACTATATGATTCCCAGCAGCCCTTGCGACCGCAACCGCAGCTTTCGCCGTTGTGTACGATGACGATATGGCCCAGTTCACCGCCTGCAAAATTAAAACCTGCGTATATTTTTTTATCGATAATAATACCGCCGCCAACACCTGTTCCGAGGGTGATCATGATGGCGTTTTGCGCTCCCTTGGCGGCGCCCGCTTCCACCTCGCCTTTTGCCGCGGCGTTGGCGTCATTCTCCAAAAGAATTTTAACGCCGGGGAGGAATTCACCCAGTTTTTTCACGATATTATAGTGGACAAAAGGCAGATTGGCTGAAACTTCTACTTCACCTGTCTCTCGATTGGCTACACCCGGAGCGGCTATGCCGCAAAGGGAAATATCGGAGAGGGTGAGGTTTTCGTTTTGAATGATTTTCAAACATAAATCTGCCATGGTGGCGGTAATGGCATCAGCCCCTTGATCTACGGGTGTGGGGGCCGAAATTTTGTTTAAAAGTTTGGCGTCATCGTTGAGTAAGCCGACGGCGATATTTGTGCCGCCGAGATCGATTCCTAAGCGCATGTTGTTTGCCTCTTTTCTATGATATGTTTATCGGAAAGAATGGTCATTGGGTTGGTTTTCACCCATAACCATTTTTGTAAATTCAAGCGCGGTATTGTATCCCCATTTTTTTTGGCGATTGTTCATGGCGGCAATTTCTAAAATGATCGCAAGATTTCGTCCCGGGCGAACGGGAATGGTGATGGAGGGGACTTGAATGCCCATGATTTCGGTGAATTCCGTGTCAAGTCCGAGACGGTCATAAAATTTGTTTTTATCCCAGGGCTCGAGATTGATGATAAGGTCGATTTTTTCGGTTAATTTTACTGCACCCATACCGAAAATACGTCGCACATCCACAATACCGATGCCGCGCAATTCGATGTAGTGGCGTATCATTTCGGGGGAAGTGCCGATGAGTGTTTTGGCGGAAACTTTTTTGATTTCAACGGCATCGTCGGCAACAAGTCGGTGTCCGCGTTTGACCAGTTCGATGGCGGTTTCGCTTTTACCTATGCCGCTGTCGCCGAAGATGAGGAGACCTTCGCCATAGACTTCGACAAAGACACCGTGACGGGTGATGCGGGGCGCGAGTTTGACATTGAGAGATGAGATGAGTGCGGCAATAAAATAGGTGGTCTCGCCGCTGTAGGACAAGAGAGGAACTTTGAATTCTTCGGCACACGACAGCATTTCGTCTGTAGGGGGCAAATCTTGGCAAATCACGACAGCTACGGGTTTTTTGGAGAAAAACGTATGAATGCTTTCTCTCCGCTTGTCGGGTGCCATGGTGTCAAGGAATGTGTATTCCGCGCGACCGATGATCTGCACTCTTTGGGTTTCGAAAAGCTTATAAAAACCTGCCAATGCAAGCCCGGGTCGGTTGGCATCGGTTCTGGTTACGGTGCACTGATCGATATCTGCAGGAAGATAACTGCCGACGAGGGAAAATTCCTCCATAATTTCTTTGAGGAGGACCTCGTGGTTTTCTATTTTATCTTTAAATTCTTCGGAAAATTGATCTGCCATGGCATTTCCTTTCATTTCCAGTAAGTAAATTATAAGTTGATTATATCATATATACTCCTTTGCTTCAAGTGGTTTTTATGATTTTTCAACACAATTGCAAGAGTGGTATGCAGGTTTCGTTTAATATTGACAACTATATACATATATGCTATATTATAAGTAAACTTTCAGTCGTATCAAATCAAGGAGTGTACCGTATGAGGTTTGGCAATTATTTACGTCGATTATTATCTATTTTGCTCGTTTTGTCCATGGCGGGTGTTTTTTTTGTTACACCTGTTACGGCTGCGGGTGAAACATTCTCGCTGGCGGATTTGAAATATCCCGAATCCTTGCAGTATGGCAAAAGTTTTTCTTTACGCGGGACGGTTTCTTCCGAAACGAATATTACTTCGATTACGATTGGTGTATTTGATGGAGATAGGGCGATTACTTCTCATACGGCAACGCCCAATGCCAAGTCTTATTCCATAAAGTCATCGGACGTTTATATTGTTTTTGGCGCTGTCCCTGTGGGTGTTTATCAATACCGCATCACAGCGAGTAATGCCACCGAAACAAATTGTGTTATACACGAATCGGAATTAACGATTTTTGCAACCGTCTCCATCGATGGCGCGGTGTATCCTTCTTCTTTGGTGGAGGGAGCATCTTTTAGTGTAAAAGGAACGGTTACAAGTCAAAACACTCTTTCATCGGTAACGGTTGGGGTTTATAAACCCGACGGCACTATGTGTACAGGCGGTACGGCGACTACTTCGGGGACGACTTATAATTTGAAAAATCTTGACAGCAAGGTTGTTTTCGGTGATTTACCCGTTGGCAGTTATTTTTATCGCATTACGGCTTCTGACAGTGAAACCAAAAATATTGTTTTGGCCGATGTGCAATTTTCTGTTACAGATAGTTTTCGTTTGGACGAGTTTACCCCGCCCGAATTGATTTCGGCAGGCGCATCTTTTCTCTTGGACGGCACTTTGAAATCGACGTACACTTTAAAAACCGTTACAACGGGCATATATCTTCAAGACGGCACAGCGGTACAGTCAAATAAGGTAAGCTTGTCTTCAACTTCCTATGATCTTTCGGCTTTGAATGCTGCTCTGGATTTTGCTATTCTTCCCGATGGTCAGTATGTATTTCGAATGGTTGCCACCAACTCTCATGCCTCTGATCGAACTGTGGTGGAAGTTCCTTTTACCGTTTTGCCATCCGGTGCTGAGACAATGACACTTTCGGGAGCAAATTTCCCTACGTACCTTATCAAAGGCGCCAGTTATTCGCTGAACGGTATTATTTCTTCTACCAGCAATATCACATCTGTGACGGTTGCGGTGTTGAATGCGGCGGGAAACAAAGTGATCGGTAAAACAGTTTCTCCCAATGCTTCTGTTTACTCTATTCGCAATGTGGATAAATATATCACTTTTGGTGATCTTGCTGTCGGCTCGTATGTTTATCGCATTACCGCTACCAATGCTACATCTGCTAACAAAGTCCTTTTAAACGTTACTTTCAAAGTGGTAACGGCGGTTTCACAATCTTACCGCGATTGGAAAATGACCGATGAGCGTTGGTCGAATGTAACTTTTTCGGGTGGTCATACCCTTGGTAATAAGGGGGATGCCATTACCGCGCTGGCTATGTTGGCTGTGCAGGCGGGGGTGAAAAAGGTTGAAGATGGCTTTACGCCCGAGACCATGTGTACTGCCCTTGCCGTAAACAATGCCATCGAAGGTGCAGGGAATATCAAGTGGTCAAAAGTACCGAGTGTTTTGCGCGGTTTTTCACTGGTTGACAGTTCTATCACTCTAACCGGAAATGCTGATGCACAGTTGAAAGCCTTGGATAAGTATTTGAATGCTACCGATAAACAGTATGCCGTTCTTTTGTATGCCGGTGGTACGCAATGGGTGGCTTGTCGCTCTCTTTCCTCCAATAAACTGACCATTATGGATCCCGCCCATACATACACAAACTGGTTGGCTTCTTATCCGTTGATGGAAAGCACACCGATCGTTGTGTTTGAAATCTCCTATCAAGAAAGCGAAGATTTACCCATTACGGGCAATGGTAGTTATGTAAAGTGGACACAGGGAGATGCACGCTGGGCGAATATGAAGTTGGGCGGCAGTAAACTCACCATGGCGAGTTCGGGGTGTGTGGTGACCAGCCTTGCCATGCTCGCGGTTCATTATGGTTTACAGGATGAATCGGTGTTCAACCCCGGTATCTTCTTGGAAGCATTGAATGAAGCGGGTGCTTTGACAAACGGTGGTGCTCTTTACTGGAACAAGGTGGATAATGTACTTACCGGTTTTGATTATGCGGGTAAAATGGATTTGACGGGAAGCGCTGCCGATAAAGCCGCGTTGTTTGGTAATTTGCTCAGTCAGGGGTATGCCGTTGTAATCAATGTTAATCGTACCCATTGGGTTGGTTTGCGTTCGGTGATTGGTGATAAGGTGTATATGTTTGATTCATCTGCCTCTTCGCCTACTGTTTTGTTTGATGAGTATCCTGCGGCAGGGGTAACCCAATGCGTCGTATATAAAGTTTCTGCATCCGATTCTTTGCCATTGCCTTTGAAGGCTGTTTTGAAGGCTGAAAGTATTCTTGTCAGAGCAGGAAAGCCGTTTGTTCTTTCGTGGGATTCGATTACGGGTGCCTCCTGCTATCGATTGCGTATTTATAATTCAAAAGGCGAAGATGTTCTCGGTAATGCCGATGCGCCTTATTTATCCTTGACAGAAACTGTTTATATGACAGAAAATTTGCCTGCCGACCGCTATACCGCTGTTGTGCAGACAGTATGCATGAATGGATCAAACACATTGACATCTCAGAGTGATCCTTTGGCGTTTACCATCTTTTCCGCCCCCATTGAGCCGATTACAGTGACCAGTATTACCCATCACTCCGCGGATATTTGCTGGACCGCGGTGGCGGGCGCTGTGAGTTACAACATCTATGTCAATGGAAAGTTGATCGGCAACCGATCTGCTGCCACTGCTTCTTGCTCGTTGTATGGTCTGGTATCATTCAGTGAATACAGTGTTGAAATTCGCGCTTTGGATGAGACGGGAGAATTTTCCCGCGGCGACCATTCTTTTACCACTTTATCGGGCGAAGGATGTAATGGTTTGAGGGTTGGCGATTCTGTTTTGGTAGATGGTATCGTCAATACCGCATCAGACGGCACGGGTGAAAATGTTGCTATTTCCAAATTTGAAGCTGTTTTACGTTATGTGGACGGTTCGTCTCTCAATCCATTCGGTTTCTTTTACCCCGATGAAAACGGCACGTTTTATTATGCCAATGCGGTTGTTGTTTCGGGCGAGGGGAGTGCAAATATTCTTTTGTCTTCCATCGGTGTGTTACCTGATGGCTATGAAATTCCCGATGATAATGTAGGAGATTCCAATATTATTCTTTCTCCTGAAATTGTTTATTTACAAGGTGATCATACTTTGATTCTCAATCTTTCGGTAGAGCATTGTACGACGGTTGGTAAATGCGCCGTTTCGCTTCGTTATGATCATTCTTTGCTCACCTTAAACGAAGTGGTAACGTCGAAAAATTCCGTTCTTTCCGATTCTATGTTGCTTATAACACATAATCCCGACTCTACCGACACCGTAACCATCGGAAATGCAAAATTAAACGATGTGTCCGGTGCTTTGATCACGCTGTATTTTACCGTTTTACCCGAACAAACGGGTGAGGCGGTGATCACAACTGCATTTTCTTCCATTGGTGCTTTTGCGACCGGAGCAGTCTATCCCTCTGAAACATCACGCCAAACGATCACAAAGGTTGCGCGCGATATTGATGGCGATAGCATGATTGGAGATGCTGATGTTCGTGTCATGATGGATGCAATATTGGGTAAAAGTGCGCTATCTAACGAAGCCTTTTCACTGGCAGATATGGATGGCGATGGAAAGTTAACCAATAAAGATGCTGTTTTGTTCAAGCGGTATCTTGCTTCCAAGGAGGCGTAAAAGTGGAATCGGTTTCTTTTTTACCGACAACTTTGCAAGAAATGCATGAGGCGGGATGGGAAAGACCTGACTTTGTGTACGTTACGGGGGATGCGTATGTTGACCATCCCTCTTTCGGTGTTGCGCTTCTTTCGCGTGTTTTGGAGCATAATGGTTATCGCGTTGCGATTTTATCCCAGCCGGATTGGCGTAATGAAACAGATTTTAAGCGTTTTGGCAAACCGCGCCTTGGCTTTTTGGTGACGTCGGGCAATGTGGACAGTATGGTCAATCATTACACCGTTGCCAAAAAGAGACGCCATAACGATATGTACGCTCCCGGTGGAAAAGCGGGTTTTCGTCCTGATCGCGCTGTCATTGTTTATTGTAATTGCATTCGCAGAGCGTATGGCGATGTTCCGATTGTGATTGGCGGAATTGAAGCTTCTCTCAGACGATTTGCCCACTACGATTATTGGGACAATGCTGTTCGCCGCAGTATTTTGGTCGATAGTCGCGCGGATATTCTCTCGTATGGAATGGGGGAAAGGTCTCTTGTGCGCATTGCCAATCTTTTGGATCGCGGTATTCCTGTTAAAAAGATACGCGATGTGCGTGGAACAGTCGTTTTAATGGAACGCGAGTCACTTCCAAACGATGCTTTGTTTGTTGGTGAATATGACACTCTTAAGGTTGATAAAGCCGCTTATGCCAAAGCGTTTAAATGTCAGTATGACAACATGGATGCCGTGACGGGAAAAATTTTGGCCGAAGGATATGACCATAAGGTTTTGGTGCAGAATCCGCCTTCTCCACCCCTTGAGCAAAATGAACTCGATGAGGTGTATGCACTTCCCTTCGCCCGCACATATCATCCTTCATACGAAGCGGCGGGAGGAGTGCCCGCGATTCAAGAGGTGCGTTTTTCCATTACGCATAACCGTGGTTGTTACGGTAGTTGTGCATTTTGCGCGCTTGCTTTTCACCAAGGAAGACAGGTGAGAGCGCGTTCGGTCGATTCTGTGCTCCAAGAAGCCAAGCTGTTGACCGAAATGAGCGATTTTAAGGGATATATACATGATGTTGGTGGACCAACCGCCAATTTCCGCGGACCTGCATGTACGAGACAACTGACGCAAGGGGTGTGTAAAAACAGACGGTGTCTCACACCGACCCCCTGTCCCAATTTGAAAATCGATCATAAAGAATATGCAGATATGCTTTTAAAAATTGAAGCATTGCCTAAAGTAAAAAAGGTTTTTGTACGTTCGGGTATTCGGTATGATTATTTGGTATATGATAAAAATCCTGCCTTTTTTAGACAGTTGGTTGCAAGGCATGTCAGTGGTCAGCTAAAGGTTGCCCCCGAACATGCCGATCCGCGCGTGTTGACTTTGATGGGTAAGCCGTCTATATCTCTATATGAGAAATTCAGAATCAAATATTTTGAATATTGCAAAGAGATTGGAAAGGAGCAGTATTTGGTACCCTATCTTATGTCGGGTCATCCGGGAAGCGACAGAGAGGCCGCCAAAAACTTGTCTCGTTGTTTGGCTGATTGGGGATATACACCCGAGCAGGTGCAGGATTTTTATCCCACGCCCGGTACCGTTTCGACGTGTATGTATTATACAGGCGTCGATCCGTTTACGGGAAAAAAGGTTTTTATACCCGATTGGGAAGAAAAATCTTATCAACGCGCTCTGCTTCAACCAAAAAAAACGCAGTATAAGAAACTCATTCAAAACAAAAAAACTGTGAATAACAGCGTTAAATCTTCTTCTTCTTCTTTCAAACATAAATCATCGTTGAAAAAGAAGCGTTGAGATGAAATGACAAAAGAGTGCAAAAATGTAACAATGTATTGTAAAGATTGAATTTTTAAGCAGATGTATAATAGTTTGAAACATATCCGTAAATATATCATGTTGAGAGGTATCTGAGAATGTATATTCAAAAAGCGACTTCCCGTGTCGAAAAAGAGCCATTGATCGTGCCTTTTGGTTTCAAGGGTGGGTACTGCAGTGAATTGTGGCAAGTCATTACACACTTACAAACAGACAGTGTTTCTTCGTTTGGTATGGGTGTTCAGAGTGTTTTGTGGTCGGATGCCGCAGTTTTTGTTTCCCGTTCTCAGGATGCTGCAAATGAGTCGATGTATGCCGTTACACAACAAGCGCTCAAACTCATTGAAAACCAGCGTTTTGATAATCCGTGGTCTGCGCTGGATGGTATATTAGACGAGTGCCTTGCCTTTGGTCGCTCGTCCACCGGTGTCAATGTCCGCACCACGTTCGCTTTAAATGCCCTTGTTGGTGTGGATGCGGCGCTTTGGCAGGCCTATGGAAGAGAAGCGGGGACAGAAGATTTTTGTTCTCTTCTTCCCGATGAATTCAAACAAGACCTATCCAAACGCCAAGATAAACTTGCCGCTATTCCCCTTGTGACCTATGGTGTGGGTGAAGAAGGTATTCGAGCTCTTTTGGATGATGGCGCATGTATTTTAAAAATCAAGATAGGTTGCGATCCCGATGGCGACGGCGATCGGGAAAAGATGTTGGCTTGGGATATGAAGCGTGCAAGTCAGATTCACCGGATCGCCTCAAACTATATCACACCTTACACCGAATCGGGTAAAATTGCCTATTATTTTGATGCAAACGGACGTTATGACAGTCGCGACAGATTGCTTCGTTTTGTTGAGCATTTGGTCAAAATCGGTGCCGACAAACAGACTGTTTTGCTGGAAGAGCCTTTTGATGAACATGAGCATATCTCGGTGGATGGTATTCCTCTCCGTATTGCGGCAGATGAATCGGCTCACAATGTTGCGGATACCTTGGCCAGACTGGATATGGGATATAGCGCGGTGGCTCTTAAACCCATTGCTAAAACCATGTCGGAATCTATTTGCATCCTCCATGCCGCCACACAAAGAAACATCCCTTGTTTCTGCGCCGATTTAACGGTTAACCCCTTGATGGTTGAATGGAATAAAAATATTGCCGCTCGCATTGCCCCTCTGCCCGGTATGAAAATTGGTGTGTTGGAGTCAAATGGTCGTCAAAATTATTCCAATTGGCAGAAAATGTGTATGCGTCATCCCTGCGCAAACGAAAGTTTTGCTTTAGAAAAAGACGGGATTTTTACCACCAACGTTGACTTTTTTAAAGTCTCGGGCGGCATTTTTAAAGATGCGCCTCAATATGAGAAGTTTTGATGGTTGATCTGAATTTTCAGAGAGGGAAAACTGCCATGAAATCCTATGCTTTTATTGAGGGAAACACTTTTAGAATTGGGAATGAGCTGTTCGTGACTTGTTATCGAATGGAAAAGTAAAAGCATATATCAGTAAAAAACGCGGTTATTTATTTGCCGCTTATGTAAAAGAATGAACTATGGAAATAATTGATATGCATGCCCATGTGTGGCTTTCGCACGATACCGAGCGTGAAGTTTTGGAAATGAAACGTGCGGCCCAGGTCAATGGTGTCAGCCGCATTATAATCTCTCCGCTCGGTTCTCATGTGCCCGATGTTGATGAGGTTGATCATCTCAACATTTTGGCAAAAGCTGTTTGTAGAAAACACGGCGATCTCTTTTCTCGATATGTTTATGTCAATCCTGCTCTTGACAACGCTTCCGATGTTTTACTCAGAGGCATCGATGAGGGGTGTGTCGGTTTAAAGCTTTGGATTGCTACATTTTGCAATGATCCCGTTGTTTTTCGGTTGGTTGAAACGTGTATTGAGCATGATTTTCCCATTTTGTTGCATGCTTTTCATAAAACGGTGAATGGTTATCCGACCGAAAGTGATGGTCGACATGTAGCTGATATTGCTTCGCGGTATCCCGAGGCTAAATTGATCATGGCACATTTGGCGGGCAATTGTTATCATGGTGTGAAGGCTGTTAAAAGCTTGAAAAATGTCTATCTTGATTTTAGCGGTTCTATTTGCGGCGCGGACGATTTGCCCTACACATTGGAACGGGTGGGTGTTGATCGCCTGCTGTTTGGAACTGATATGGGTGGAAATTTTCACACCTCTGCCGCACAAGTTTGGGATGCCGATATTTCGGATGAGGATAGAGAAAAAATCTTTTCGGCGAATTCGAAAGCTCTTTTTCATTTATAAGGAGAAAATGGTATGATTGCCGATATTTGTGCATTTACGGGTCATTGGCCTTTCCACTATATGAGGCAGGGAAAACTGTCTGAACTGCAAAAAGTCTTTGATAAAAACAATGTTAAAAGGGCATTGATCTCTTTCCTTGACAGTGTATTCTATCGTGATCCTTATGAGGGGGATGCTCTCATCTCGACACGCGTGATTGAAGCCGGACATTTATTTTGCGCGACAGCCAATCCGACGTTGGTCGGCGCTTTGCAAGATTTATCGGATGAAAAAAACTCTCTTCATGCTTCGGCGGTTCGCTTATACCCGAGTTGGCATGGGTATCCCTGTGATTCTCCCGATGTTGTCAATTTTGTGTCCAAGGCGGGTCGAATCGGTTTACCTGTGATCATCACGGCGCGTACCGATGATTTAAGAATTGACTATCTTTTTAAGCAAACGGTTGTTTCTTGTGCTTCTGCGCTGGTTTTGGCGCAAAAATGTCCCGAAACAAAGATACTTCTTTCGGGTTTTTCGGTTGCCGACGTAATCAAAAATGCTGTGCTTATAGAAAATTTAAAGAATGTATTTATTGACATTTCGCGATTTAATCATTATTTATTTAATGTCGAAAAGGTTCTTTCGGTTGTTTCGGTGCAAAAAATCATCTTTGGTTCAGCGGCGCCTTTCCAAACCTTTTCCGCAATGGCTGATAATGTGCGGGTTGATTTGCAGGATGAACATATAAAAAGAATCATCCTTTGGGATAATTTTAATCGCTTTTTTGCTATATCATAAAGATGATTCGGATACCAAATTCAAATAAAAAGAAAGAGCACGAGATTTACTCGTGCTCTTGAAATTTATACCAGTTTTTCTTGCATGAGGGTTCTTTCAGCAAGCGCTAAATCTTCTTCGGTGTTGACACCGTAGATTTCGTAGGAATACTTGCAGGGGATCGCCTCAACGCGATGGTTTTGTTTGAGTAAAACCTCAGGTACATCGGTGAGGTAATATTCTTTTTTATGAGAGTTTTTCATAACCTCATCCAAGGCGGGGAAGAGGAGAGCGGCATTAAAAACGTAAATGCCGGTGTTGTATTCATGAACACTTTTTTGTTCGGGGGTACATTCGGCGTTTTCCACGATTTCGATAAAATGTCCGTCGTTGTCTCTCATGATGCGGCCGAGGGCTGCATCGTAGGGGAGATTGCAAGAGAGCAAGGTGCAATCATTTTGATTGTTTCTGTGGTACGAAATCATAGCATCAATAGATTCTCGGCGAACAAGCGGTGTATCGCCGCAAATGACAAGCACCTCACCTTTGTAGTCCTTGAGGATATCTTGTGCGCAACGGACAGCATGTCCTGTTCCAAGCTGTTGTTCTTGTATGGCGTGGTGATATTGCGGATAAGCTTCCATGACTTTTTCTTTTTCAAAACCAACGACAAGTATAATGTCATCATTGTTCTGCGGGGGGAGGGCCGAAATGACATAAGAAATGAGGGGGCGGCCGCAAGCCTGTCTTAAAACTTTGGGAATATGTGTTTCTTCACTGTGTAATCGACTGCCTTTTCCTGCTGCGAGAATAATGGTTTTCATGGTGTGAGATTTCCTTTCAAAATTGTTAAAGCACACATTCAGCTTGATAGCATATGATAAAACTGAAATAAGCTTGGGGGTGTGTGTGTGAAAGAACTGGGTCGCATGGCATTTTTTGCCGCTTTAAACACGACGAAAGGGTTTATGAGTTATTTTGATGAAATATTTTCGCCCGATCTGATGGAAAAAATAGTGATTGTAAAGGGGGGACCCGGGACAGGGAAATCACATTTTTTGAATGAGATTGGTGCATTTTATGAAAATCACGGTCATGAGGTTACATATTTTCTGTGTGCTTCCGATCCGAAGAGCTTGGATGGTGTGCTTATAAATGATTTAAAGTACGCGTTTATGGATGGCACTGCCCCGCATACCGTTGACCCGAAATATCCGATTGCGGTTGAAAAAATTGTGGATTTGGCGGTGTTTTGTAATGAAAAGGAGCTTGAGAACCGACGGGATGAAATTCGAAATCTTGTAAAAGCTAAATCAACGGCTTTTAAGGGAGGATATCGATTTTTAGCAGCCGCAGGCGCTGTAGAGCAAGGTGTTTATTTGTCGTTGGAGGAGCAAGTTTTAAAAGATAAAATGAAGGCTGTAGCCGTTAGGTTTTGCCGTAAGTATTTAGAAGAAGAAAAGCGATTTTTTAAAACGGTTCGATTGATATCGGCCGTCAATTACAGCGGTTTGTATTCGCTTCATTCTTTGGATGAAAAGTCAAATTTTGTTTGCGGCGTTGATAACAACCATGGTTTGGGGTGGCTTTATTTAAACGAGATATACGCGCAGGCGGAAAGGATGCAAAAAGAGGTGATTGTATCTTACGATGCGATCCACACAAATCGATTAAACGCGATATATTTTGTGAAAGAAAAACTGTGTGTGCGTACTGCCGAGAAAAGAGAAGAGAAAAACTTCGATCACTATATCAACATGGATCGCTTTATCCGCAAATCGGGTAGGAGTTGTGGGAAAAATAAAGTGAGATTTTCCGAGAAATGCTATGCGGCATTGCTGGCGGGAGCGGTTGAACAATTTGCGCTGGCTAAGGAGATACACGGTAAACTGGAAGCGATATATACGCCTTCTGTGGATATTGTGGCTAAAGAGAAGTTTACAAAAGAGTTTATTTCCTCATTATCAGAAGAGGGTTGATGTGGCGATTGCATCGTAGCAATCGGTGAAGGTGATCGTCATTTTCTCTGCAATCTGGTTATACATGTCAGCAAATTGCTTTTCGTAAAGACCGTCTTCGGTTTCTGATCCGTTTAAAATGGCATCTTTGCCTTCCAGTGCGATTTCATCGGCGATGGGGATGCGTTTTATAATGCAGATGCCTGCATAAGTGGCAAAAGGTGTTGAGATGTCGCCGATTATTGTATCTTTTGCGGTGGTGTAATAAATTTGGTACGGCGCGTTACTGGATGAAAAATAACAACCTTTTTCCGAGATGGCCATTTCGCTGATTTGGTTGTATTTTTTATACATTGCGTAAAAATCGACGTTTTCAGAATTGACTTCTTTGTAAATTGCCATGGCTTTTTCCATGGTTTTTTCACAACTGTATTGGTCTTCTTTGGGTTCGTAGTCGATAAAAATGTGCTGTGTTGCGTAATAATTTTCTTTAAAGTAGGTTAAATACTCTTGTTCGGTCATGGCATACTTGCCGTGAGTGCCGAAAAAATGATTGTAAGCATTTTCACATATCCGAGATTTGATGAATAAATCGCGGTAAAGCTCTTCGTTAACAAAGCTTTCGTTGAGCATTTCAATAAAAGCGGCTTTTCCTTTTTCTGCAATGAATGCGTCTACCGCCTCTTCTGCCGCCTGTGATTCCGTTTGGGTAAGCTCGATTCCATTGAGTTTGGCAAGTTCAATAGCCCCGTAGCTCTTTTTTAATTTATAGATCACCTTATCCTTTAACACGGATTCATATTGCGGATAGGTATCCCAAAAGGCATCGTTACCGCCATCCAATTCAAATTTTGTGTTGAGATAATAATAACGGTATTCATCAAATGAAACGGTATAATCCCCGATGGTCAATACACTGTCGGGGGTTGTTTTTTTTCCATCCAAATAGAGGAAGCCTGTTTCTACGCGCGGCAGACAGATACCAAAGAAATAGGTTTGCCAAGCGATAAAACCGAGGGCGATGGCTACAAGCAGAATGCCGACAATGATTAAAAGGTGGATACGATTGAACTTGGCTTTGTTAAGCATGTTGGTTTACACTTTCTTAAAAAACGGTGTGAAATCAAAGGTGGAAAAATAGTCTTCGGGGGTTTCTGCACGGCGGATCAATTTTGCTTTTCCTGATTCGGTAAAAAGAATTTCGGCCGAACGCAGTTTTCCGTTATAGTTATAACCCATGGAGAAGCCGTGTGCGCCAGTGTCGTGGATATAAACCAAATCACCAATATCAATCTTTGGCAAGGGACGGTTAATGGCAAATTTGTCGTTGTTTTCGCACAGACCGCCCGTTACGTCATAGAGATGATCGCAGGGGGCATCCTCTTTGCCCATGACGGTGATGTGATGGTATGCACCGTACATGGCGGGGCGCATCAGGTTGGCCGCACATGCATCTAATCCGATGTATTCTTTATGGGTGTGTTTTTCATGAATTGCAGTGGAAATCAATGCACCGTAAGGCGCGAGCATAAAGCGGCCGAGCTCGGTGAAGAGGGAAACATCGGACATGCCTGCGGGTGTAAAGATATCTTCAAAGACAAGGCGGGTCTTTTCACCGACGCGCTGAATATCCACTTTGGTATCTTCGGGACGGTAGGGTATGCCAATTCCACCCGAAAGATTGACAAAGGAAATTTTAATAGCGGTTTTCTCGGCGATTTCTACCGCGGCGCGACAAAGAACTTGCGCCAAAGTGGGATAATAGTCATCGGTGGAAGTGTTGCTGGCTAAAAATGCATGGAGACCGAGTTTTTTTACTCCCAAAGAGGAAAGTTTTTTTGCAGCTTCGATCAGTTGATCGTGGGTCATGCCATATTTTGCTTCTCCGGGATTGTCCATAATGGCGTTTGAAATTGTAAAATAACCACCGGGATTGTATCTTAAACACATGGTTTCGGGAAAAGAGAAAAACTTGGATGCAAAATCAATGTGGGTAAAATCATCAAAATTGATGATCGCGCCGAGATCGTGCGCCAATTTAAAATCTTCTGCCGGTGTAACATTGGCCGAAAACATGATTTCATGTCCGGAAAATCCAACGGCTTTGGCCATCAGTAACTCTGTGTATGAAGAACAATCGGCGCCGCATCCTTCCTCACGGAGAATTTGTAAAATATAAGGATTGGGCGTGGCTTTGACGGCAAAATATTCTTTAAAGCCCTTGTTCCAAGCGAATGCGGATTTTAGAGCGCGTGCGTTTTCGCGGATGCCTTTTTCATCATAGAGATGGAAGGGGGTGGGAAATTCTTTTACTATTTCTTGGAGTTGATCATGTGTGATAAAGGGAGTTTTTTTCATTCTTTTGCGCGTTTCCTTTCATCTTTAAAGCATCATATCTGCATAAGTGTGAATTTCATTCACGATACGGCGGGAGGTTCTGGCATCCAGTCGTTCGCGGCCGCGACCAACACCTCTGATCTCACAAAAATCGGAGCGGTAGAAGGTAACGCGGATTTCCATAGGAAGCGTGACCTTATAAGGTGTGATGGATTTGTGGCGGAGACAACCGTTTTTTGCTGCGTTTTGGATCATTGTGTGAGCCTCATCAAAGGAAACGGAACGAGCAGTGTTTCTGCCGATACCGTATTTTACAGGTGCGATCTCTATATCTCCGAGGAGCGCTCTGCCTTCGGAACAGGCTGCAAGGTCACCCGATACCATTACAAAAGGGATACCGTAAACGCCGACATAAGCGGCACCTTGAAATATTTCACCGCGCGGCACGCCGTTGTAAGCGTAAGTGAAGATCATTTTGGAGTTTTGGGTGTGATCCAAAAAACCGTTGATCGTGCCGGGCATCGCGTGACAACCGACTTCCATATAGACATCGACCTTGCCCGATTCAATTAAATCTGTCCATTCTTTTCCGACACATACATGGGCGCGGGGATCGACCAAAGAATGATCTAAATTTTTGCCGCCGCCATGACCGTCGACAACATAGACAGTGTCAGCGCCCCCTTCAAAACAGCCTTTGACTGCGGCGTTGATATCATCGGCGAGATAAAGACAAGCTTTCTTGTATCCTTCGCCTTCCGTATCCATCATGTCGATGGAATCGACACCCGTGATACCTTCAAGATCGGTCATAATCATTACTTTCATAACGGCTCTCCTGTATTTTAAAATGTGTATCTGTAATAAAATTACAGCATTAAATCAGAATATGTACGGATTGTGTTGATCACACGGCGAGAGGTTCTGGCATCCAGTCGTTCACGTCCGCGACCGACACCTCTGATTTCACAAAAATCAGATCTGTAAAAGGTGACACGAATTTCCATGGGAAGAATGACTTTGTATGGCGCGATGGATTTATAGCGTAAGCAACCGTTTTTGGCGGCTTGTTGAATCAGATCATGGGCTTCGTTGGAAGGTAAACATTTTGCGGTGTTTCTTCCGATACCGTATTTAACAATGGCGATCTCTATATCACCGAGAAGCGCTCTGCCCTCGGAACAGGCGGCAAGGTCACCCGATACCATAACATAGGGTATACCATAAGCACCAACGTAAGCGGCGCTTTGGAAAATTTCTCCGCGAGGAACACCGTTATATGCGTATGTAAAGATCATTTTTGAGTTTTGTGCATGATCCAAAAAACCGTTCAGCGTGCCCGGCATGGCGTGGCAGCCAACTTCCATAAATGCATCAACTGCGCCCGACTCAATCAAGTCGGTCCACTCTGTTCCGACACAAACGTGGGCGCGGTGATCCACTAAAGAATGATCTAAGTTTTGTCCGCGTGCGTGACCGTCGACTACATAAACTTTGTCAGCGCCACCTTCAAAACAACCTCTGACGGCGGCATTGATGTCATCGGCAAGGTAAAGACAAGCCTTTTTATATCCTTCGCTTTCCATGTCCATCATGTCAATCGTGTCAACACCACTGATGCCTTCAAGATCGGTCATGATCATCACGTTCATAGATTATATCCCCCAAAAACGTATACAAAATTGAAGCCATTCAATTTATAATTATACATAACGTTTTTTTAAAGTCAAGTATTTTCGCAAATTCACGCTTCTTGTCTTGATTTTTCGTGATGTGTATGTTAGGATACACACATAAAGTTTTGTGAAAAATATCGGAGGACTTGGCTATGAAAACAATATGTATCGGCATGCTCGGCGGTGGTTTCATGGGAAGGACACATACGTTTGGTTACAGAAATCTTGGTTTATACTGTGATTCGCTACCCTTTCGTGTTCGATTGAAAACTATTTGTACCGCCCATGCCGACAGTGCGCAAAAGGCCAAGGAAACCTATGGCTTTGAAGTTGCCACCACCGATCCCGATGTTATTTTTTCTGACCCGGAAATCGATGTTGTAGATATTTCTACACCCAACACATATCACAAAGACGCGTTGCTCGCTGCCATTAGAGCGGGTAAGCACATTTATTGTGAAAAACCCGTTGTTGTCAACAGTTGTGAGGCGGATGAAGTAGAGGCTGCCTTGCAATCTGCAAACGATGCAATTCGAATGACTGTCTTTAACTACCGTTTTGTTCCTGCTATTTTGCGCGCAAGAGAATTGGTGCAAGAGGGCAAGCTTGGTCGATTGCTGACTTTTCGGTCATCATATTGCCATAACTCTTCTGTTGATCCTAACAAAAAGATCGGTTGGAAGCAAAGTGGTGCGTATGGCGGCGGTGTACTTTTGGATCTCGGAAGCCATGCGGCTGATTTGCTTGAATATGTTTCGGGAGAAAAGATTGTTAAGGTTTGCGGCAAGTCGCAAATCGGTTTTCCCGTTCGCAAGGGAATAGATGGCGAAGAATGGCATACCGATGCTGATGAGGCATTTTATATGCTTGCCGAAATTTCATCAGGTGCTTGCGGTACCGTGGAAGCCAACAAACTCGCTACAGGGGCAAACGACTCTCTGTCAATTGAGCTTCGCGGCACAAAAGGCGCTCTTTCTTTTTCATTGATGGACCCGAGTTTTCTGTATTTTTATGATGGTGCCGCTCCCGCCGATCCCATCGGGGGGGTGCGCGGATATACCCGCATTGAATGTGTGGGAAGAATGCCTGCGCCTGCGGGCGTTTTTCCGAGTGTAAAAGCACCGTTTGGTTGGGAAAGAACACACCTATACTCTTTATATGCATTTTTATCTGCGGTATACGCGGGTGGAAATGTTAGTCCGAGCTTAGAAGATGGCCTCGCTATCAACCGATTGCTTTTCGCCGCAAGGGAATCCGATCGTATTGGTCGTTGGGTAACTGTGTGATTGTATTGTGAAAATCGGCACCTTTTAAAGGGGATAGAAAGATGAATATAAAAGAAAAGAAGCATCGATTCTTGAATGTGACAAATCTCAGTGTAGTGGGTGTTTTGTTGATATTTTTTTGGTGGTTTTGCTTTTGTGGTACGGAAAAGCTACCAGCAGTCAAGCGCAGATGCCGTTGATAGCACAGGTGTATTTTGACGTCGATTAAAGATTGAAAAAGGTAAGCACATACCTTCTACCGAAGGGGATGTTACGCTGCGGGGCAATTTTCATGTTTTGACACCCGATGGCGATTATGTCGGAATTTATAGCGGAGATACGCCGATTGCATTTTATGTAAACCATATCAATCTAACCTTTTTTACGGGTGAAACGCAATCTTTTGTAATCGATAATGAAAATCCCGTTTTCGGTGACTCTGTTTGCGGGGTGGTTTGGACGGCTTATACCTTTTCAGACGAGAATCCGATTCAAATTCTTGTTCATAATCCACACAGTTTCGGGAACGAAACGGCGATTGATGAGTTGCTTGAAAACACAGCGTTCTGGACGGGGATCGAATTTGAAAATGGTGTATCACAACGCGATGAATCTCAAATATACGTTGGCCTTTTCTTCATGATCTTTTCCTTATTGTTTTTGGGAACTGCCTTATTCTCAATCCTTATTCACATAAAGAGCAGCAGGATCATTTGGGTGCTCGGACTCGTAATTTTCTTTGCCGCTACATACTTTATTTACAGTGTGGATAGCATTTCACTTCGGAGTGAATCGATCATATTCAATACAACCATTTTAGGTTGTTCGATGATCTTATATATGCTGTTTTTGTCGCGTGCGCTTGTATATTTCATGAAAGGAACGAAGGTTGTCGCAGGAATTACTGTTGCTATTCTTGGTGTATTTGATGCAACTGTTTTTGTTTTACCTGTCTTAACAAACGTATTCTTCTATGATTTGTTGTTGTATTGGGTTGCCGCACAAATGCTTGTAAATCTCATTTTGCTTGGTTGCTTGATACGGGAGTTTTTATATACAGCGGGAAGAGAACGCTGGGTTTATATAGGTTCGATCTTACCGCTTCTTTCATTTGGTGTTGACGTTATTATGATTGACATTGGGGTTTGGAAGGTCGGGCTGGCTTCAAAATATATTTTTATCATTTTCTTTGTAGCGGCTATGGTGGCAGTTTTAAAAATCATACCTAACAGCATCAATGCTTTGAGTAAGGCCAAGGAGTTGGAAACTGAGAAAATTGTTTTAAATGCACAGCTTACCGAAAGCAGAGTCTCTACCATGATGAGTCAAATACGTCCGCACTTTATATATAATACACTTGGCAGTATTGAGCAACTTTGTATCTTAGATCCGCCGAAAGCAGGGGAACTCGTTCACAATTTTGCTAAATATCTCCGCGGTAATTTCAGAGAACTAGATAATTCCAAACCGATTTTAATGTCCCAGGAAATGGAACACGTTCGACATTATCTCAGTATTGAAAATGTGCGTTTTCCCGATATGACATTTTCCTTTCAAATGAATTCGGATGATTTTTTCATACCCGCTTTGACCGTTCAGCCGATTGTGGAAAATTCGATCAAGCATGGTTTGATGAAATTGAAATCGGGCGGAATGATTCGTGTCGTTTCTTATGAGAAGGAGGATATGCAATGATTGTAAAGATCAAGCGCCAAGACGCCATGGAAAGTGTCGCTTATTGGCAGAGTTTTCGTTATAATGGTCCAACACATGTAACGGTTTCTGCGGTGCTGGATGCACTGAATTATACCGATGATTTATATGATGTTGAGGGTAAGCCCGCAACGAGAATACGTTAGGAATGCGCTTGCATGCAAGCGGTTTGCGGTGGGTGCGCTATGGTTATCAATGGCACGCCTGCTTTGGCTTGTGAAACTTTTGTGGATGCTGTAAAGGGAGAAGAACTTATTCTTGAACCGTTGAGCAAATTTCCCGTTGTTGCAGATTTGATTGTTGATCGCAGTATCATTCATGAGAATTTAATGAGTGCGAAAGCGTATTTGGAAACTGTGGCTGCAAGTTCTCGCCATCAGCAAGCGCAACAATATTCGGTGGCTAAATGTCTAAAGTGCGGTCTTTGCCTCGAGGTTTGCCCCAATTATCATCCCGGCGGCGCGTTTTTTGGTGCTGTTCTTGCAAATGAAAGCTATTTGATTGCAAGTCAATCTGCTGACAAAAAATCGCAGGCAGTGAAGGGATATAAAACACATTTTGGCGCAGGGTGTTCTAAGGCGTTGTCTTGCCAGACTGTCTGTCCCATGCATATTGAAACCATCACCTCGATTATGAGAATGAATCGAAAATGATTTTTTTATTTCAGTAAAACATTTGACGGAGAATCCATGGACAAACTGGTAAGGAAAATTGAAATTCCTATTGCGAAAAAAGTGATAGAAAAAGCAGGTCTGTATTTGGCGAAGGAAAATGATCTGGATCGTTTAGCCGATGTAGCAGCGGATGCCTACCGTGACTATCCTCTGCATAATTGGTTTACTCGGGGAAAATACGATGAGAAAGCTTCCAAGCTCATCATGCGAATATCCTTGAAAACCATGATCAAGGATGCCCTCATTTATGCAGACGGTGAGGATATTAACGGTTTCGCGGTTTAGTTGCCTTTTGGTTTTAACGGAAGTAAAACGATGCCGTTTTTAATACACGGAGGAATCAACCTCATATTCCATTGCGGATTTGGTATTATCGGTAGACTTTTAACCTACGAAACGTATGCAATGAATCTGAAAAAAGAGTATACCGATCACTATGATTGGTATTTATATAATCTTTCGATAAAAAAAGATGCACAAGGAAAAGGTTTGGCAAGTAAACTTGTAGGCCCGATGCTCGAGTTTTGCGATCAGGAAAGAATGGTTGCATATTTGAAAACAAATAAAGAGGCAAATGTGGGATTGTATCGTCACTATGGTTTTGAATTGATGAAGGAAGAAATCATCCCCCAAACACCCGTTGTTCATTATTCCATGGTCAGACTTCCGACCCTTAAAACTAATTTGTGATTGTTCATTTGACTGTAGCGCGATCATTGATATTAAGGAGCGAAGAAAATGCCAAAAAAACAGAAAAAATTTGCTGACGACGGTTGGGCTATTTGGGTCGATGGAGATGACACAAGCATGGTTTATATCAACGATTGGCTGAATCCTCAAGGAATAAGCTATGTTGATCTGGCGATTCATGTTTGTGGTATAAAATTAAGTAAATCTTTGCATGTATACGTACCTTTCGCTCTTTCTTCCGATGAAATTGATGACGTATCTTTGCTGTTTAATGACACAAAGATTTTGCAGGCAAACTTTAGTTCTGCTTGTATTGTGGATTATATGAAAAACGCGCACACCTCGGAAGTGGCTTATAACGGGAAAACGGTTGATATCGTACATATCAGCACACTCGATTATCAGACTGAACTTTTAGCAGGCGGAACTCTTATCAATTTTGATTTTTCACAACTGCAGCCGTATATCGATAATGATGAGGCGTACTTTATTTGGCGCATGCCCCACAAATCATTAAATGAGATTTTCAAGCCGCGTGTCAATATGAGGAGTGTTCTCGGGAGATTGCGCGATTTGATTACAACACCCGTTGTTTCGGAAAAGTATGGATATTCTATTCGATTGAATGAATCGAGGCTTTTGTCTGAGGGTATCACCAGAATCAGTGTATTTCATCGTCAGAAATTAAAGAAAGCGGTGATTGCATTTCGCTCGATGAAAGCTATGAACTCAACGATTCGGGGTGTTATCGTATTCATCGATTAGAACAAAATTTATATGAATATTATTTGCCTAAAAATTATAAGAAAGAGAATATTATTACCTATCAATGGCATCAAACCAGAGAATACAATTTGCGCGGACAGTTCAATTTCTATTACAATATAAGCAAAAATTCCATTAGCCGCGCAAGTTTGTTTTTATACATGGTTTTATTGATGGCAATTGGTATTGTCGGCAATTTGGTTGCCAGTTATATCTGGGATTTGATTGTGCGATTGCTGGGATAAAGAGGAAAGTATATGAGATTGATCATTCCAATATTGATGAACTGTTTGCTGGTGGTCGCTGTATATTCGGCTGATAAATATACGCCCTTCAAGAGATTTACGAATGCGACCAAGCAAATAACCATTGGTATACTTTTTGGCGGTGTGTCAGCGTTTGCATCAAGCTATGGTGTCGAATGGCTTGGCGCTGTCGTGAATGTTCGTGATGCGGCACCGTTATCTGCAGGCTGATTTTTGGTGCACCCGCAGGCATTATATCCGGCTTTATCGGTGGTCTTTATCGATGGTTTTCTGTTTATTGGTGCGGCGGTGTGTATACCCAACTCGCCTGCAGTCTTGCCACCATTCTTGCAGGCTTTATGTCGGCAGGGCTTAGAAAACTAATGTTTGATAATAAGAAGCCTACTTGGGGTTATGGTATTTGTATTGCCGTTGTTTGTGAAGTAATCCACATGATTTTGATATTCCTCACAAACATGACTGACTCTTCTTATGCTTTTGAATTTGTCAAAGGGGCAACTGTACCTATGGTTGTAGGCAATGCCGTGGCTGTTGGTGCGGCGATTATTATAGTTTCCCTTTTGAGTCACGAGCGTTTTGGTCGGAAAAAGGGCAATGAGCGTATTGCCAATACATTTCAACGCTGGCTTTTGGTCTGCATTGTCATTGCATATCTTGTTACCAGTACCTCTACATTCATTCTTCAAAACGGAATGGTTTGCATCGAAACACAAGAGGTTTTTACCGCTGCGATGAGTGATGTCGAAGCGGACATCAAAGAAAAGTCCGATGCGCAGCTTCTAAACATTGTGGTGCTTGTCAAGGAAGAATACGAAAACAATCCCGATGTTTTGCTGGAAACATTACTTCAAAAATATGACATTGTTGAGATAAACATTGTGAATGCAGATGGTTTGATTATTAATTCCACCGAATCTGATGTCATCAATCGATATGATATGAATAGCAAGGCCAATCTAAAGAGTTTGTGGATAAACTGAAAACACAAGATTCCTTTGTGCAGGAATACAGCCGTCGAGGAAAAGATGGGTCTGTTTGGAGAAAATATGCAGCCATGAATTTACAGGGCGGTGGATTTATCCAGGTCGGTTATGATGCAGAGCAGTTTCATAAAATGCTCAATGAATTTGTAGTGGATGTTACAAAAAATCGCCACGTCGGTACAGATGGTTTTGTTGCGGTTTGTGATGACAAACTTTCTATGATCATTGATAATGATTATGCCGGACTTTCTATTTCAACCATAGGAATACAGCCCCCCGAAGAGATGAAAAATTGACAAGCGGCCTCGACGCTTTACTATGCTGATATTGTTGACGGTAAAACCGCTTCCAGTATTCGTTACATGTATGTTTTTAAGTTTATCGAAGGTTATTGTATCATTGCGGCTATGCCTGAAACAGAAGCAATGTTTATGCGTGATGCATCATTATATACCAGTATATTTATGCAGATGCTTATTTTCGCCGCATTATTTGTGTTTATCTATATCTTGATAAAGCGGGTCATTATCAACAATTTGAAAAAGATCAATGATACATTGGGGCGTATCACAGACGGTGATTTAAATGTTACCGTAGATGTTCGTTCCAACGCGGAATTTTCATCCCTTTCAGACGATATAAACTCGACGGTTTCTACATTGAAACAATATATAGCAGAGGCAGCGGCTCGTATTGATAAAGAACTTGAATATGCGAAGCAAATTCAGATTTCTGCGCTACCCACCAACTTGTCGGAAGAAAAAGAATATGGCATTTGTGCGCAAATGATTGCGGCAAAAGAAGTTGGCGGTGATTTTTATGATTTCTATAAGCTGGATGATACAACCGTGGCTTTTCTTGTGGCGGATGTATCGGGGAAAGGAATTCCTGCGGCGTTGTTCATGATGAGGGCCAAAACGATCATTAAAGACTTGGCCGAAAGTGGGCTGGCGGTAGATGATATTTTTATAAAAGCCAACGAAAAGCTTTGTGAAAATAATGAGTCGGGAATGTTCGTTACCGCTTGGATGGGTATTTTAGATTTGTCGACAGGTGTTGTGCGGTTTGCAAATGCAGGGCATAATCCCCCTCTGGTAAAACACGCGGACAACATGTTTGAGTATTTGAAATGTCGCCCCGGTTTTGTTTTGGCTGCTATGGAGGGGGTATCGTATCACATGGGCGAGATTACCTTGAATCCCGGGGATAGATTGTTTTTATATACAGATGGCGTATCCGAGGCTACCAATACGCAGAATGTGCTTTACGGAGAAGATAGACTTTTAAACTTTATAAATCAAAATGCGGGGGAAAACTCGGCTGTACTTTTGCGCTCGTTGAAAAACAATATTGATGTATTTGTTGGTGATGCACCGCAGTTTGATGATATTACGATGCTAATGATTGATTTTAAATATAAAAAAGGCGGGGCGTATGACGAATAAAACATTTTTAGCAAAAATTGAGTCTTTAAACGAGGTTATCTGTTTTGTAGAAGAGATGCTTTCGCGGTTTGATTGTCCCCTTAAAATGCAAATGGGGATTTGCGTTGCGATAGAAGAAGTGTTTGTAAACATTGCACATTACGCTTACCCAAATGGCGAAGGCAATATGACGCTTGGTGTTGATTTTGATAAGCAAAGTAGCACCGTCACATTTCGCGTTGCGGACAAAGGCGTTCCTTTTGATCCGCTCAAAAAGCCTGACCCTGATATCACATTGTCGCTTGAGGAGCGCCAAATAGGCGGTCTCGGTATTTTCATCACAAATAAAACGATGGATGTGATTGGATATGCTTATGAAAATGGTGAAAATATTTTAACGATGATGAAAAAAATTTAAGGAGAGTTGGATACATGACACTTGAAATTAAAAAAATAGTGATGTAACAGTCATTGAAATTTTTGGAAGACTCGATGCGATCACTGCTCCCGCTTTGGAAAAAACCATCACTGAAGATCTTGGGGATACCAAAAATCTTATTATCGATGCAAAAGGCATGGAATACATTTCCAGCGCGGGGCTTCGCGTGCTTCTCAATACGCAGAAAAAAATGCAAAAGATCGGATCGGCAAAGTTGATCAATATTTGTGTGCAAGTGATGGAAGTGCTTGAAATGACCGGCTTTGCAGATGTTTTGGTGATTGAATGATGGAACTGGTGAGCGAAGCAATCGCATTCGCTGTAAAAGTCCACGACGGAATGCGACGTAAAACAAGCGGCGCCCCTTATATTCTTCATCCGATGGAAGCAACTGTGATCGTCGGCTCGATGACAAATGATCAAAATTTGATTGCCGCCGCGGCTCTCCATGATGTTGTTGAAGATGCCGGTGTCACTTTGGAGGAGGTTGAAGAAAGGTTTGGTAAGCGTGTGAGAGTGCTTGTGGAATCTGAAACCGAAGATAAAAGGCCGCAACTGCCGCCATCTGACATATGGCGCATTCGTAAAGAAGAATCTTTGGCCGTCTTGAAGAAGTCGGATGATATAGGTGTGCTTATGGTGTGGCTGGGCGACAAACTTGCAAATATGCGATCCGTCTACCGTGAGTATAAGGTCGAAGGAGAACAAATGTGGCAACGGTTTAATGAGAAGAATGTTGCTGAGCAAGCTTGGTATTATCGCTCAATTGCCGATTTAACAAAAGCGTTGTCCGATACATCGGCATGGATTGAATATAATACACTGACAGAACTTGTATTTGGAAAGGAGAAATAAAAGATGAATATAACCCATCGTGTTGAAAAAGATGTTTTGTATATCGCCATAGAGGGGAGAGTGGATACTTCCAATGCCTTGGAGGTTGAGGGGAAGTTGTTCAATATAAAAAATGACAATCCCGATAAACATGTTGTTTTAGATGCCGATAAATTGGCCTACATATCTTCCGCCGGTTTACGTGTCATTTTAAAACTTAGAAAAGAAGAGCCCAAACTTGCTGTTATCAACGTTTCGTCGGATATTTATGAGATTTTTCAGATGACGGGTTTTACGGAGATGCTTACGGTGGAAAAGGCTTATCCGCGTATGAGTGTTGAAGGGTGCGAGTTTATTGCAAAAGGTGCCAATGGTGCTGTTTATCGTTATAACGATGAAACGATTATAAAGACATACTTCGCCAAGGATGCTTTGCCAGAAATTAAACAAGAGCGTGAGAATGCAAGGCGCGCTTTTGTCCTCGGGATCAACACAGCCATTCCTTACGGAATTGTTCGTGTAGGCGAGGGGTATGGCACGGTGACGGAACTTTTGAATGCAGTCAGTGTCACCAAACTGATCCGTGAAAATCCCGAAGACTTGTCGCAGCCTGTCAAGTATTTTATTGATATGCTCAAAAATATCCATGCCATCGAGGTGGAAGGCGGGGAAGTTCCTGATGTGAAAGAAAAGGCCCTTTCTTGGGTTGATGCAATTTCTTCGCATATCCCTAAGGAACAAGCTGCAAAAATCCGCGGTTTGATTGAAGCGATTCCTAAAACCAATACGCTGTTACACGGGGACTACCATACCAATAATATCATGATTCAAAACGGCGAGCCGTTGCTGATAGATATGGATACGCTTTGTATGGGGCATCCGATCTTCGAGTTTGCCGCAATGTTTAATGCTTTCATTGGTTATGCCGAACATGACCATGGGAATATCATGGATTTTTTTGGTTTTAGCTTTGAAACCTCTGTGAAGTTTTGGCACTTGGTTTTAAAAATGTATCTGGGTACAGAAGATGAGGCATTGTGCAGAGCGGTAGCAGAGAAAGCAATGGTTATTGGTTATGTTCGCATGCTTCGCCGCGCTGTTGGCCGACCCAATGATCCTGAAAGTCCCGTCAAAATAGCCAGATGCAAAGAAATGCTGGAGATGTTAGTGGATAAGGTTGATGCTTTAACTTTTTAAAGTCTGTGTTTACATTTATTGTGAAAGGCAGGTGGGCTAACCGTTATGTGCAAAAAATGATATTGTCACGTGATAATACATCATAAAAGTCATTTCCAATCTTTTAGCCTTATCTATGAATATAAATGTATAATTTTATAAGTAATGTAACGAAAAAAGTTAAATGAATTTATGGAGGAACTAAAAATGAAAAAAATAGCATTTTTGTTGGTATTGATGCTGCTGTGCAACGTATTGTTTGTTGGTTGCAACACCACAGAGGATGAAGGTCAACCGAGCGAGCCGATCGATTATAGCGCATACCCCTTTACCGATGTGTCCTGGACAAGAGACGGGGGACACGACGAAGAAACCATTCGATTTGGCGCTGATGGAAGTTTTACCTATTCTTGCGCTTGCGGAAACCCTGTCAACGATGCTGACTTGTGTGATAGCTATACTTATGACGATAACACCAAAACCATTACGTTGGATTGCATCGAAACAACCGATGAAATGATTACCGTCATTAAAATTGTCAAGTGTGAAGCAAATGAACTTCAATTGGATTTTGATGGCGATGTGCGCGTCTTTACAAAATAAATAAAATCAAACGTTCCAATATCCCGAATATCTTAAAGGTGTTCGGGATATTTTTTTGCAGAGCGGTGAGAGAAATTTTGGCTTAACAACGGCTCGATTCTTTGGATTTTAATCATTTACGAAAAAACGTAATGGTTATTAAGATGATGCAGTTTGTGAAATTTGTTTATTTTTGTGCAAAATGCCAAAGGATATATTCGGTTTTGTTTAGGCATTGGTTTGCGTAGTGTACAATATGGGGTAGAGGGGGCGGGTGATTGGCACTAAATGGCGTTTACATAAGGTTGTTGTATGGGTGACAGAACGTATTTTATGGTTAATGCTTTTGTTGTATGTCACAAAAATCATTTTTTTTACAAAAAAGTATTGAATTTTGTGCGATTTTATTATATTATGTTCAAGCGCCCTTTTGGATGGTTGCCATTTGATGGTTACATAACAAATTTGAGTGTTAACATAAAAACAGATTTGTTGTACATATCTTTTCTTTTGTGTTCATATATTGAAGCGAAAAGGGGAGGGATGTATATGTTGGTTTCTTTGAGAAAGAAGTTTTTGTGTTTTCGCAAGTTTGATTTGTTCCGTCGTTTGTTGTATGTTTATGCTTTTCTATTGATTGTTGGTTTGATACCGGGTGTTTATTTAGCCAAACTTGATGCGGTAACCTATGGTCCTGTCGATGTTGGGTTTACTTCGATGGGGTTGTTTTTTATCGCCTCGCTACGGTCTGTTATTTGGTTGTATTTACTCCCTTTGATAGCGACACCCTCCTTGTTTGGCCCCTTTTTGTGTGGCGTTTGCGTTTTTATAATGGGATTAAAATGCGGTTATACTTTATCGGCTTTTCTTGTATTTTCTTCTCTTGATTCGCCCTCGTTTTATCTTTCTGTTTTTTTGTATATCGCGCTGCGCGGATTTGTTTTTCTGCTGTTACCGTCCTTTCTCTCCTGTGTTTCCTTTGCTTTGTTTGAACCTGCAATGATTGAGGAGAAAATGTTTGGCGGCAGTTTATTCAACGCACCTTACTATCGTGGTGTTGTGAATGTTCGATTTCTCTTTTCGCTGATTTTTTTCTGGTTAACTCTACTGTTCTTGCAGATACCCGTATCGCTTTTGGGTGGTTATTTATTAAAATTGTGTTTGGCTTCGTAGCAACATGTTTAGAAATGGAAGGTTTGATAAAATGCAAAAGATGCTCAATGATTTCCTCTCTTACTTATTGGAGGGGCAGGCTAAAAAGAATACTTTGGATGCTTACCGACGTGATTTGACCGATTACGTTGCATATTTGCATTCTTTGAATATTCACTCTTTTTTAGATGTGAAAAGAAGCCATGTTTTAGAATATCAAGCCTCTTTGATTGATTCTGAACTTGCGACTACTTCGATTGCGCGTAAGGTTTCAAGTGTGCGGTCTCTTTATCGTTTTCTTTGTGAAAAGGGGGTTGCAAATGACAATCCCGCCGCTGACATTAAGCCGCCGAAGCCCATCAAACCTGCTATTGAAATTCTTTCCCGCACAGAAGTTGAGCAGTTACTTGCACAGCCTGACATACAGACCCCCAAAGGTGTTCGTGATCGCGCGATGCTTGAAGTCCTGTATGCTACAGGTATGCGTGTAAGTGAGGTTTGCGGTCTTTCTGTAAAAGATGTTAATCTTAAAAACTCCTACATATTCTGTCACAATGGTGGAAAAGAGCGTGTGATTCCCGTTTATCCGATTGCGGTAGAATGTTTGAAGGATTATATTGAAAACGCGCGCCCCAAGTTTGCAAAAGATCAGAATAAATGTAATACATTATTCTTGAACAATAGCGGCGAGGCGCTTTCGCGTCAGGGATTTTGGAAAATTTTGAAGCGTTATGCTTTGGATGCAGGCATTGCCGCCAATATTACACCGCACACAATGCGCCATTCCTTTGCTACACATCTTTTGGAAAACGGCGCCGATATTCATGATTTGCGTGATATTATGGGACATGCCGATATTTCTTCGATGCATGTGTATAAGCGATATTTGAAAAATAAGCTTCGTAGCAGTTATATCAAGCATCATCCCCGTGCGTAATAGATTCTCCGGTTTGGAGAAAGGAGTTTTAAATTGGCAGGATTGTTTGGTTTTCGTTATTCAAAACCGGGACCGGGTGTCTCGAAAAGAAAAAAAAACGAGGATTATTCCTATCGGAATATGTTCGTTCAGATCGTTCGTAAGTTCTCTAAATTGATGGGGTTAAATCTTTTGTATTTGGCTTTGAATTTCCCCTTGTTTTTCGGTGCTCTCGGTTTAAGCGGCAGGTTTGGCATACCCTATATGACGCCCGCATCCGCCGGGTATCAAACCGTTGCAGGGGCCGCCTTGTATGTATCTGATCCTTCGATGCTTGTGATGGAGGGCTTGTTTGGTCACATGACCTCATCCACATATCCGAGCACAACCACTTATGTGCTGTATTATTTAACACTGTTGGTTGTCTTGACCTTTGGTGTGACCACTGCGGCCATGACCCTCATTTGCCGCAATTTGGCAAAAGGGGATTACACGGAGCTTGGCAGAGATTTCTTCCGAACGATAAAAAGAAACTTTAAACAAGCGTTTTTGGTTGGTGTGATCGATTTATTCTTGGTGTTTGTGGTTTCTTACGCAGTGATGTTTTATTATTACAACTTTGTGGCTGGTAATAATGTCATTGCTTCGTTTATGTTTTTCGTTTCCCTCTTGCTGGCGTTTGTTTATTTCTTTATGCGTTTTTACATCTATTTAATGTTGGTGACATTTGATTTAAAAACGTTTAAACTTTTCAAAAATGCATGGTTGTTTGCAACATTGGGTCTTAAAAGAAACATCGCCGCTACCATTTTTATCATATTGGCGATTGTCCTCAACTTCTTCTTGTTTGCAACGATTATGCCGCTCGGTGCGATCGCACCCTTCATCATCACCTTTTCATTGCTTTCGTTTATCGCGACCTACTCGGCTTATCCTGTCATTAAACGATATATGATCGATCCCTATTACGAGGAGCATCCCGAAAGCAAACCGCAAGAACCCGAAGTCGAAGCTGTTTTTGAAGATCGCGGTTAATCTTTGATATAGTTTATAAAAAGCCAAGTATTGCAGTGTTTATACGCTGTGTCAGCTTGGCTTTTTAAATATTTTGGTCGAAATTTATATCATGTCTTAAAGTTTTGTATTTGGTTTTTAATCAATTCAATGTCGTGTTTGTTTCTTTCATATAAGTGTTATATATTGACAAAACACCCTTTGCGTGCTATCATAAGTTGTATTTATTTTCCACGCTATTTTGAATTCTGCACCTATTTATAAGTTGCTTTCTTGTAAGTATTGACTGGGTTTTACCAGATATTGAAAGATTAAGTGAAGAGATAGAGGAACAGTTTTATGAGAATGGTTGTAAAAGTCGGCACTTCAACCTTGACCCACAAGACGGGGCGGTTGAATATTCGCCGTGTCGAACTGCTTTGCAAGGTTTTGAGTGATATTAAAAATGCGGGTCATGAAGTTGTACTGGTCACGTCAGGCGCGATTGGCATGGGTGTAGGAAAGCTTTCTCTTGCATCCCGTCCGAGTGATATGCCCACAAAACAAGCCGCCGCGGCAGTCGGTCAATGTGAATTGATGTATACCTATGATAAGCTTTTCTCGGAATATAATCACACGGTCGCGCAGATTCTTTTGACTCGCAGTGACACGGATCACGAGGAAAGGCGTTCTAATTTCCATAACACTCTTTGTCGCCTTTTGGAAATGGGTGTTTTGCCGATCATCAACGAGAATGACACGGTAGCCACCGAAGAAATCGACTTTGGTGATAACGACACCTTGGCCGCGATTGTTGCGGAAAATATTCAGGCGGATTTGGCGATTATTCTTTCGGATATCAATGGGCTTTATACAGCCGATCCGCGTCAATGCGCCGATGCCATTCTCATTCCCACCGTTGATGAAATTACACCCGAAATTCTCGCTCTTGCGGGAGGAAAAGGATCTATGCTCGGTACGGGAGGCATGGCAACCAAACTTCATGCCGCTGAGATTACCATGGCGGCGGGGATCGACTTGGTTATTACCAACGGCGAACAGCCGAATTCTTTATATGACATCGTTGCGGGTGCACAGATTGGAACGCGTTTTGTCGGAAAGAAGGGGAATCATTGACAACGCTTGATATTATGAAAAATGCAAAGAAGGCGGCACCTTTGGTTTCGATTGCAACAAGCGAAACAAAGAATGCGGCACTTCTCGCGATGGCTGATTCTCTTTTGTCACATGTCGAGGATGTTTTAAAAGCCAATGCGCTCGATCTTGAAGCATCCGAGGGGATTATACCCACTGTTATGTTGGATCGTTTGCGACTTGATAAGAACCGCATACAAGGTATGGCTGACGGTATTCGCGCTCTTTGCGATTTGCCCGATCCCGTAGGCAGGGTTTTGTCGAAAACCCGTAGAAGCGATGGGCTGGAGATTGAAAAAGTATCGGTTCCCATGGGCGTGGTCGCTATTATATATGAAAGTCGTCCCAATGTTACTTCGGATGCCGCCGCTTTGGCCATAAAATCGGGCAATGCATGCATTTTGCGCGGTGGTAAAGAGGCATACCGCTCTTCGCGCGCGGTTGTTGATGCATTGCGTGAAGGACTTGTAAGTGTCGGTTTGCCGTGTGATGCTGTGCAAATCGTGGATGATACTTCGCGTCAAAGCGCAACCGAATTGATGACGGGTGTCGGCTATATTGATTTGTTGATTCCGCGCGGCGGGGCAGGTTTGATCCGAGCCTGTGTTGAACAGGCGACTGTCCCGTGTATACAAACGGGCACGGGAATATGTCATGTCTATGTAGATGCAAAAGCAGATCTTTCGATGGCTTTGCGTATTCTTGAGAATGCGAAGACAAGCCGCCCCTCTGTTTGTAATGCCGCAGAGGTTTGTTTGGTTCATCGGGATGTTGCCAAACAATTTTTGCCCCTTGTTCACGATGTTTTGGTTTTGCGCCGTAAAGAAAATGGGCTGACGCCTGTTGCATTGAAATTGGATAACGTTGCTTTGGATATCATCCCAGGGATTCCTGCTGCGGATGACGACTTTGATACTGAGTTTCTGGATTATGTTTTAGCGATCGGTGTTGTTGGCGATCTTGAAGAAGCTATTCGACATATCAACATGCACGGAACAGGACACAGCGAAGCCATTGTTACCCAAGATGATGAAGCGGCAAAGCGCTTTTCCATGCAGGTGGATTGCGCTGTAACCTATATTAACGCTTCCACGCGGTTTACCGATGGTGGTGAATTTGGTTTGGGGTGTGAAATGGGGATCTCTACCCAAAAATTGCATGCACGCGGTCCATTGGGGCTTGCGGAGCTGAATACTTATAAGTACATTGTTCGTGGTAACGGTCAGATTCGTTGAGGTGTGATATGAAAAAAATCGGTTTTATCGGTACGGGAAACATGGGGGGGGCGATTGCAACTGCGGTTGCAGGTGCAGATGTGTCTTGTGCGCTTTATCTGTCGGATTATAATGCTAAAAAGGTTTCCGATCTTGCTTCGGAAATCGGTGCAAAGGTTTCGGATAATGCGACAATAGCCGCTGAATGTGATTGTATCTTTTTAGGGGTCAAACCGCAAATGATGGCTGATTTGCTTGGCTCTGTTGCGCCTGTATTGCAGGAGAGAAAAGATTCGTTTTATCTCGTCTCCATGGCGGCAGGTGTAAAGATTGCCGATATTCAAAGAATGGCAGGTGGGAATTATCCTGTTATCCGAATTATGCCGAATACCCCTGTTTCGGTTGGTGCGGGCATGATTTTATACGCGCCTTCTGAAGCGGTCGATCCGCAAATGCTTGATTTATTTTTGAAAGCTATGGGGAATGCGGGCGTTTTGGATGCATTGCCCGAAGCTTCCATTGATGCCGCTTGTGCGCTTTCCGGTTGCGGTCCCGCTTTTGTTTGTTTGTTTATCGAGGCTATGGCCGATGCAGCGGTTGCTTGCGGTTTGCCTCGTGACAAAGCGACTTTGTATGCAGAACAAACCTTATTTGGTACAGCAAAGCTTTCTATTGAGAGTGGTAGTCATCCAGCGGTTTTGAAGGATGCGGTGTGCAGCCCCGGTGGTTCTACCATTGCGGGTGTTCACGCTCTTGAAAACGGCGCTTTCCGCGGTGCTGTGATGGATGCTGTTGTGGCGGCATATAAAAGAACACTTCAACTTGGCGAAAAATAAAAGAACAACACCCACCGAATTAATTCGGTGGGTGTTGTGTATATGCGGGTATTTTAACTTTTGAATACACGCTTAACTGCTTCCAGCATTGCGTATCCATGGATGTCATCGGGTTGTAAATAATTGTTTTCTGTCCATTCATTCCATGCGTTGATTACCATGAGCGGCGGATTTTCTGTGTGTTTATCCATGTATTCTTTGGCAATGCGCAAGGCTTTTTCAAATTGATCGGGGCCAGTGTTTTCGGTTACGGCATACATCACTGTTTTGGCATCATAACGCGGGTTGTTGTCCCAACCGATATAAACGCCGGGGAAAAATGGCATGGAATAGGTTTCCATGATTTTGTGATATTCTCTGAGTTTGACTAAAGATTCGGCGTAATCGGTGCCCCAATAACCACCGTTCATCGGTGTTGTGACGCTATCCATGCCGATGGCTTCCATGAGTTGGCATTGTGACATTTCAATGTTATATTTCGGGATGGAAATGATTTTATCTTCCCTGACGATAAATTGCAAATGAAGTCCGGGGAAACCTGCTTTGACGGTTCTTTCTCTAAAACCATCAAGCGCTTTTTTGATATTATCCAGAGAACCGAAAGAATCCAGCAATTCGTTGATAGTATATATCATAAAGACGGGGCAACCGTTGATGGTATAATAGTTGGGTTCTTTGAAATATTTCTCGATGATTCTATCGGTCATTCTCACGAATTCGGCTTCGTCAACCAAACTGCTCCAAAGCGGGTTATCATTGGGAAGGTTACAGTTTCTTTTATCCCAGTTGTATCTCGAGCAGTGATTTGCCCACATGAGATAAAATTTCATTTTGTGGCGATTTCTTGCTTTTAAAAAGCCATCATTGAGACAATTCTCTAAAAAAGGTCTTCTGTCATACCAATACCAATCATATATAAACACATTTACGCCATGGTCGGTAGCGGCTTCAATCTCCATCTCCATGAGATAAGGGTCGCCCTCGTTAACATATCCCCAAGTGGGACGACGCGGCCATCGGTGACCGGGAAATTTAGATTCGGCATTTTTTACCGATTGCCATTCGCCAAAGCCCTCTGACCACAGAATACGGCTTCTGGGATCGTCCCCCGAATATGCGGGCCAGATCAATGCTGCAACGTCATAATTTCTCACGTGGATTCCCTCCTGTTAAAAGCAAAAGTGTTTGATCTTTATAACGTGTTCTATGTAGTGTTCGTTTTAAAAAAAGTATAAGCTCCGTTTGCTTTTTTGTCAAGAAAAATCCGTTGAAATCAATATGTTTTAGTTTTTAGATATTTAGGAGAAAAACAAGATGGAAAATCGCGCAAAAAACAAACTCGGGTGATTTATTCGCGTGCGCTTTTGTGGATTAGAGCCCGTAAAGCGTATCAAGCTTCATCATTTCATCAAAAGGTCTCATGCCATCGATGGAATTCTTTTCACTTAAATTGCAGGCCGCTGCCGCAGAAGCGACACGGAGGGATTTTTGGGGATCGAAACCTTTATACAATGAATAGAGGATACCCGCGCAGAACGCATCGCCTGCGCCAACCTTGCCTTTGATATAGCCTTCGGGAAGATTGAGGGAGGGGTAGAAGGCAATCTCGCCATCTTTGGTGCCAAACCAGCCACCCTCGGGGGCGTGAATACACACTACATCGCTGACACCATGGTCAAACATGAATTGTATGGCGTTTTTAACGGCCGTATCGTCTATTTTTCCGTTTTTGTCACGGAGTTGAATACCACTGGATTCGGAAGCTTCGATTTCGTTGATGATGATGTAGTTGCAATAGGGGAGGCAGGGGAGAACGAATTTTCTGAATCTCTCACCTTCCTCGCTGACAACATCAATGGAGGTCTTGATGCCACGTTTTTGTGCTTCGGCTAAGGTTTTTGCCATAACTGTGCCGTATTCTTCATCCTCGAGATCAAAGGAATCGAGAAGGAGGATGTAACCCAAATGCAGGATGGCTACATCATCCATTGAATCAAAAGGAAGATCTGCGGGGCAGAAGTTTTTGTTGGCGCCGCGTGCATGGAAAAAGGTCCTTTCCTTAGGGGTGGTCATGACGTCGGTGAAGGAAGTGGGTTCGCTTTCGTCGGTTACGACGGCAGACATATCGATCCCTTTTGAACCCATGAGATCCAAAACATATTTTCCGCACGCATCATTTCCGACACGACCAAAGCATTTGAGGGAGAGGGAGGGATCAATGATGGCAATATCGGTAAGGGTGTTGCCTGCGCATCCGCCGATACACTGGCTTACTGAATGTATATTGACGAGCATACCCGCTTTGGGGTAAAGATCAATGGTTTTTACACTATCAACTATCAGGTTGCCGCCGATGGCAATGGTATCTCTCATGGTCATAATTCCTTTCGAAGTTTTGTTTGAAATTTCTTATAAAAATAATAACAAAACAGCGAAAAAAAGTCAAGTTTATTTGATTTTATATATAAAAATAATTGCAAAATCAAACGAATAGTGTTATAATATTTCATCTGTATTATGTTTTAAGTTGTCGATAATTTTGACAAACATTCCAAGCGAAAGGATTGCTCTGATTTATGAAAAACGAGAGATTGAGAAATATTGCCATTGTTGCTCACGTTGACCACGGTAAAACGACACTTGTGGATGCGATGCTCCACCAAAGTGGTGTATTTCGTGAAAACGAACAAGTTGCAGAACGTGTGATGGACTCTGATCAGCTTGAAAAAGAGCGTGGCATTACTATTTTAGCTAAAAACACATCCCTTGTTTATAAGGATCATAAAATCAACATTGTTGACACCCCCGGTCACGTCGATTTTGGCGGTGAAGTAGAACGCAGTCTTTCCATGGTCGATGGTGTTATTTTGCTGGTCGATGCCTTTGAGGGGTGTATGCCGCAGACCCGTACGGTTTTAAAAAAAGCGCTGGCTCTTGGGTTGTACCCCATTGTTGTTATTAATAAGATCGATCGCCCCAATGCCCGCGCTCAAGAGGTTCTTAACGAGATTTACGATCTGATGATCGATCTTGGCGCTTCGGAGGAGCAGTTGGATGCGCCTATTTTGTATGCTTCGGGCCGTGATGGATACGCTTCGCTGGAAGCGGGTGTTCGCACCAATGATTTAAAACCCCTTTTCGATTCCATTCTTGAGAGAATTCCCGCACCGGAAGTTGAGCTGGATGCACCTTTTCAAATGATGGTTTCTAATATTGATTTTAATGAATATACCGGCCGAATTGCCGTCGGTAAAATTTGTCGCGGTTCTATCGGAGAAAAAACTCCCGTTACAGTCTGTCGCCGTGAAGGCAAGGTTGAAAATATGAAGGTGGGTACCATCTACACCTTCGATGCACTCAAACGAACCCCGGTTGTTTATGCCGAGGCCGGAGAGATTGTTTCCCTTTCGGGAATTGCTGATATCAATATTGGCGATACAATTTGCGCGCTGGATCACCCCGATCCTTTGCCGTTTGTTGAAATTGACCAGCCAGTTCTTTCGATGTTTTTCTCTGTGAATACTTCTCCTTTTGCAGGTGAAGACGGTCAATATGTTACTTCCAGACATCTTCGCGAACGTTTGTATCGCGAGCTTGAAAAGAATATTTCTCTCAAAGTGGAAGATACAGATACTACCGACACTCTAAAGATTTCCGGCAGAGGAGAATTGCATCTGTCGGTTTTGATTGAAAATATGCGTCGCGAAGGTTACGAATTCCAGGTATCCAACCCGACGGTTATCACCAAGTTGGTTGACGGTGAGTTGTGTGAACCTTATGAAAGATTGCTTGTGGATTCTCCCGAGGAGTTTAGCGGTACAGTCATCGAGAGCATTACACGCCGCAAGGGTGATTTGCAACAGATGAACCCCATTCCCGGTAATTTTATCCGCATGGAGTTTTTAATTGCTTCCCGCGCATTGATTGGCTGCCGCAGTGAATTGATGACCTCCACTAAGGGTAATGCTATCATCAGTACGGTGTTTGAAGGATATTTCCCGCAAAAAGGCAAAATCAATCCTCGTACGCGTGGTTCTCTCATTGCTTGGGAAAATGGTATTACCACCTCTTACGGACTCTATAACTCGCAGGAACGCGGAACCCTGTTTATCGGTGCTTCTACACCTGTATATGAGGGTCAAGTGGTGGGGGAATCTAATGATGGCAACGATCTGACGCTCAACGTATGCAAAAAGAAGCATTTGACCGCTATTCGATCGGACGGAGCCGATGAAGCTCTTCGTTTGGTACCGCCTCGTCAAATGAGCTTAGAAAAATGTCTTGAATTTATTGCCGATGATGAACTTTTGGAGGTTACTCCCAAGAATCTTCGTCTTCGCAAGCGCATTTTAAACACTGAATTGCGTGCTAAAAATACAGCAAAACTCAAAAAGCAAGATTGATGTTAAAAACCGATATGTGCAATGCACATATCGGTTTTTTACGTGATATTGATTTATGGTGAGTGGGTCTATATTATTGGCTGACTTTCACAGCGTTTTTCATGATGAAGTCGACCACGCGCGGTGTCAAAATAGCGGACGTTACAAGATAAGAGCGGTCAGCGACAGAGAGTTGCGCATCGTAATCAATAACTGTCGGTGCATTCCCTGAAGGGGAGGAGCTGTCAATTTGTTGTTGGAGATATGCAAAATAATCATCGCGTGAAGTAAGCAGATTTTCTTTGGCGGCGATAGCGTAGAGAATGAATATTTCTTTCATGTAGCTTTTCGAGGCGTCGTAAAGATAGGTTTTATAGCCATCTAAGGTCATCTGTTCGCCGAGATAATATTGCGTATATAAGGGGGCAAATTGTTCTGCTGTATAGCCTGCACTTTGCGCCATGCGTTCAAAATAATTGAGTTGCACGTTGTAATAATTCTTGATGGGTTGTTCGGGGAGGGTTTTAAGGGTCGTGCTTTCTTTGATCACATTCCAAACCGAGCTGAAATCTTCGGATTCCGCTTCTGCGTTTTTTTGTTCTTGTAATGTCTTTTTGAGGTTATCCATGTATTCTTCGACCGTTGTATAATCGGAATTTGCTTTTACAAATTCATCGGTCATTTGTTGGAGTTTATATACCTTTTGAATGGTAACATCAAATTGGCAATTTTTACCATTTAAATCAGTTCTGCCATAATTATCGGGGAATTTTAATTTCAATACAACCTTTTCACCGACTTTATGACCAATCAGACCTGTTTCAAATCCGTCAATATAAGCACCGCTACCAATTTGTAATTTGGTGCCCTCTGCCGTACCGCCCTCAAAAGCGACACCGTCAATCGTGCCGATATAGTCAAGCACTAAAACGTCGCCGTCTTTTACTTCGTGCTCGATATCAGCAACAGGGACGTTGCGGAATTCATCGAGTGCTGTATTGATTTCTTTTTCGGTCAATTCAGTTGATTTGGGTTTATATGTGATACCTTTATACTGCCCGAGTGTAACGTAATCGGTCAGTTTGAAATTTAAAATATCTACCTCGACCAAATTGGTACCGTAATCGGAAATATTGGCAGTGGAATCATTTTTGTTTTCTTTATCATCGGCATCTTCGCACGAAATAAAAAGGGGGAGAGCAGTGAGTAAAATGAGAAATAGCGCGATCAGTCTTTTCATAAGAGTAACCCTTTCTTTTATATTATTATTATCATACCATAATTTTGATAAAAATGGAATGCCATTTTAAAAATTCACAGAAAGATTAGATTGTTTTCACATTTTTTAAAAAAGTTTAAAATTCCTATTGCAAAAATCAGATGTATGTGTTATAATCCAATACGTTGTTCGCCGGTGTGATGGAATTGGCAGACGTGCTGGACTCAAAATCCAGTGGTAGCGATACCGTGCGGGTTCGACCCCCGCCACCGGCACCATGTAAAAAACCTCTTTTGTCTACCTGACAAAAGAGGTTTTTTATAATGATATCCGTTCCTTGCGGAACGGGTGATATAGCTGACGCTATGATATCTG
>JAZSON010000011.1:0-54351 GCA_045536965.1 Eubacteriales bacterium | reverse complement strand
CTTCTCGCCTTTGTCAATACCTTTTTGAAACTTTTTTTAAAAGTTTTTTCCCAAGGCCTCTTCATCAGGCTCCCTTTTGCGGCGCTCGACTATCCTACCACATCTCTCCCTCTCTTGTCAATACCTTTTTGAAACTTTTTTAACTTTTTTAATATACTGTACAGAACTTGCTTTTTTATTCGGCTCTTTATAATCAAACAGTATGAAAGGAAGCACGATCTTATGGCTACTGGTTATCTGAAAATCAAAGTCGACACCGGAAATCAGGCTTTGCCCGTCACAGGCGCCACCGTTACGGTATCCTCACCCACAGGAGAAACTCTTTATTCTCTTTTCCTACCGCCAGAGACCGAAGGTCTCAGCGAAAACCTCGCCATCGAAACCCCCGAGGTAGAGGAGTCGCTATCCCCCGACACAGACAGATCTCCTTACGCAACCGTAAACGTGCAGGTTGCGACCAACGGCTTTTACACCAATTTCTACAACGGTGTACAGGTATTTCCCGATACGGTGGCTATCCAAGAGGCCGCCCTGGTTCCGCTCCCCGAAGAAACCTCACGCGATGCGGGCCTCGAATTCGACATCCCCCGCCACGCCTTGACCCAACCGCCCGCTCCCCGCGAGCAGGTCTATGATACCTCCCGTGTGCTGGAGGAGGTCTTTATTCCTTATAATATAACCGTTCACCTCGGCCCGCCCGACGCCGAAGCCTCCAACGTCACGGTCACCTTTCCGAACTATATTAAAAACGTCGCCTCCTCAGAGGTCTATCCCACCTGGCCCGAAAACGCTCTCCGCGCCAACATTCACGCGCAGATTTCACTCGCACTCAACCGCATCTACACTGAATGGTACCGCAGCCGCGGCTATTCTTTTGACATCACCAACTCCACCGCCTACGATCAATACTTTGTACGCGGACGGGATATTTTTGAAAACATCAGCCAATTGGTAGACGAAATATTCAATGTTTATATCACTAAGCCCAACCAACAATATCCCTTTTACGCCGAATATTGCAACGGCACCACCGTCAGCTGTCCCGGTATGTCGCAATGGGGAAGTGTTTCCCTTGCCGAGCAAGGGTACAGCCCGCAAGGCATCTTAGAATACTATTACGGTCCCATCCAGCTGATCACCACCGACGACGTCCGTGAGATCAGCGGCTCCTATCCCGGCAGCCCCCTCACCATCGGCTCTTCGGGCAATGCTGTGCGCGCCATCCAATTCGCACTCAACCGCATCGCTCTTAATTATCCCGCCATCCCTCGCATTGAACCGATAGACGGCATTTTCGGTGAAGATACCGCAGCGGCAGTCCGCGCTTTTCAAGGCATTTTCTCTCTGACTCCCGACGGTGTTGTAGGTAAATCCACGTGGTACCGCATTTCTTATATCTTCGTCGCCGTCACAAAGCTTGCCGAGCTTGAAAGCGAATCCTTTAACCCCATTATCACCGAGGGCGCTTACCCCGGTTATCCTCTCAGAATCGGCAGCACGGGCGATTCGGTCAGCCAAGCCCAGTACTACCTTTCTCTTGTTGATAAATATTACGATCTGGTGCCGCCGCTTGCCATCGACGGAAACTTCGGCCCCCAAACCGAAAATGCCACCATCGCCTTCCAACGCTTGTTTTACCTTACACCCGACGGCATTATCGGGCAAAACACGTGGAATCAGCTTCTCAATGTTTTCCGCGGTATTCAGGAAAACGTCCTCGTTCCGCCGGTGGTCATTCCGCTCAAAGAATATCCCGGCTACACCATCCGCTCGGGTGCAAACGGTACCGATGTGGTCTATATTCAACTGCTCCTCCGCCGCACCTCAACTCAATTCCCGACCGTCCCCGCCATCAATGTTGACGGTAGATTCGGAAGTGCCACCGAAGAAGCGGTCGTCGCCTTCCAACGCTTATTCGGGTTAAGTCCCGACGGCATCGTCGGTATGATGACCTGGAATCGACTCAACGACATCTATTCCACCATCTCCTCCGGTTGTATTCCCACCTCGGGCGCGGGGGATGAAGCATATCCCAGTACACCCGTGCGTCAGGGACAGTCGGGAGATAACGTCCGCTATATCCAAAACACGCTCAACATCATCCGCACCGTTTTCCCCCAGATCCCCCGTTTAAGCGTCGACGGCAGGTTCGGCGGACAAACCCTCTCGGCAGTACAAGCCTTCCAGCGGATCGCAGGACTGACGGTTGACGGCATCGTCGGCAGGAACACGTGGAACCGACTCAACGATTTTTCAACCGCCGTTTCCAACGGCTGTCTCTCCGATTGGAGCCCCTATTCCGACGTCGAAGCACTTGATGACACGGAGGAGGCTATCCGCTCGGAAGGACAGGGGCTTCCCGAAAGAGAGCTCTTTGCCGTTTATGCGCGTCCCGCCCGCATTCTCAAAATCGGCAGTTTCGGAGAAGACGTCCGCAACTTAAAAACACTCCTACAAAAAGCGGCAGGGGAAAATCCTTTTCTTATGGGTGAAAACATGTTCTTCGGTCTGTCTACCAAGCACGCCGTGCAACGATTTCAACGCCGTTTGGGTGTAAGAGCCGATGGAATCGTCACCACAGAGTTGTGGGACAAACTTGCAAATGCCGCACAATAACACGAAAAACGACCCGAGGAAATTCTCGGGTCGTTTTTTCGTATATTATCGTGTGTTACAGAACGCTGATTTCATCATCAAGATCGATCGAAGAATCCAATTCCTCGAAATAGCTGATATATTCGTCCAAATCGTCAGGCGCCAAAATGCTTACGGCTTCTCCGATTGCATTGTAGGTCAAGCTTGCGCTCGCGCTCAAATCAACCTGCGAAACTTCATAATCGGCGTCACCGCTCATGGTCAACGCAAGACCGAAGCTTGCGCTCATCGAAGCGATCATATCATTTTTCAAAAAGACAGAAACAACCGTATCTTTAAATGTGAAAGTGAATTCGTCGCCATAGAGCGTATCATACAGTTCCTCGCCGCTGTTGTTTATGTAAAAATCGGGATCGAACTGCTCATGGAAGAAGGTCTCCCATTCAGCATCCGTCCAGCTTTCTCTTTCGGCGTCAACATCGATATACATATCTTTTACTTCGTCTACCGTCGAATCCATTTCATTGCGGAAGAATTCGACCCAGTCGATGTTGTCAAAATCATATACTTGGCTATATAACGACTCGTCTTCGGATGTGTCGCCTTCAAGCGCTTCGGCCATCGCCCGCACTTCTTCCGAGTCAATGTTGGTGCAAATAATCTGCAACGCAGACTTCACATAATCGTACAACGCAGTTCCTTTGACGGTATAGCTTAAGTTTGTGCCACCGTCAACATCCGACTTGGAAACGGAAACAATATCACTCGAAGGCGCTTTAACACCTTTTAAAACCGCTTGCATAAAAGCAACAATCTGCTCTCCGCTGATCTGCGGTTGCTCATCGTCTTCTTCAAGCATCGCTTCATCGATAGAAAACTTCACTTTTTCATCGTTGGCATTGATGTAAAAGATGCCATCGGCAAAATACAACTCAGCTTTTACACTCGCCTCTTCGGGACTAAACACACCGGGAATGGTAGCCTCGACGGACATTTTCAAAAAAAGACCCATCGTTTCCAGTTGGTCGAGCGTTTCAAATTTTTCGGGTATATCTCCCGTGTACTTGTATTGCAAAGCCATTTTGATCGGCAAGTTAATCGTTATACCGCTTGCTGCCGCATCCAATGTCATCATAGCCGACATATCGAATGCTTTGGCATCCCCCATCTTTTTCGCTGCCGCTTCAATGTTTTTCAAAAACAGAGGGTCGGCCTCCACAACATCGCCCGCAGAATCGTTATCTGTTTTACCATCGGAATCATCGTTGGGTTTTGCCTTTTCCCCACAAGCAAACATAGAAAACATCATCATAAGTACCAGTAAAAGCGCAAGTAATTTCTTCATAATGGTTACCCTCCTTAATAATGTTCATACAAACCAAGCGCAAACAAAGTATAGCACACCCGTTATTAAAATGCAAGGGATTTTTGATGCTAAAACTTATCTTTTTTATCGCACAAATCATGATAAACAACTTGTAAATACAAAACAACTATGATATAATAGGTATAACTAACGTGCATCCGTTGCATGCATGATATTTTCGGACGTTTTTTGTCCGTGGAAAGAGGACAACTATGTTTATCGGTTACTACAACCTTGCCAATATCGTCACGCTTGCCGGTTTGTTATTCTCGGCAGGAGCCGGTTTTTACGCCCTTTCTCACAATTTCAAATTCGCCGTTGTTTTATTCCTGTGCGCTTGTTTTTGCGATGTATTCGACGGAAGAATTGCCCGCGCCTGCAAACGCACCCGCGAAGAAAAAACTTTCGGTGTGCAAATTGATACCGTGTGCGACATGGTTTCTTTCGGTTTCACTCCCGTGATCATCGGCTTTTCTTCGTTTGAAAAGCCTTCCTTCTATCTTTTGATCGCCTTTTTGTTCTTTGTCGCCGCCGCGGCCATTCGTTTGGCTTATTTCAACACCGAAGCCATTGAAAAGACCGACAACATGGAAATGCACCATTTCACCGGTCTTCCCGTTCCTGCCGCCTGCATCATGGTGCCCGCCCTTTTGATCACCAACCACTTCATCAAAAACGACACACTTTCTCAAGTTGTCTTCGCGGTTGTCTACGCCGCCGTCGGCGCCGCCTTTATAGGCAATTTCCGCATCAAAAAATTCGGCACACTGCCCACCGTGATCTTTTTGCTGTTCGTCCTCGGTCTGATCGGTGTGTCACTCTTTACCGACTGGTTGGTCGTTGCATGAAATCCAAGCTTTTAATCGCAGAGCCCTTGATCGAATGGTTTTCAAAGAACGCGCGCATTCTTCCTTGGCGTTCCGAGCCGACCGCCTACCGTGTATGGATTTCCGAAATCATGTTGCAGCAAACGCGTGTGGAAGCGGTCAAACCTTATTTTGACGCCTTCATCACCGCGTTGCCCACCGTTCGCCATCTTGCCGAGGCGCCGTCCGAGCAGGTCATGAAGCTATGGGAGGGGTTAGGTTACTACTCCCGCGCACGCAATCTGCAAAAGGCGGCGCAACTTATTATGCAGGAATATGACGGAAACATTCCGAGCGATGTACCCTCTCTCCTGCGCCTTCCCGGCATTGGAGAATACACAGCGGGAGCCATTGCATCCATCGCATTTCAAAAGCCCGTCCCCGCTATTGACGGCAATGTTCTGAGGGTCATGTCGCGTCTTCTTGATTGCCATGACAAAATTGATTTGCCTCAAACCAAACGCGCTTTTTCCAAACTGCTGCAATCGGTTTACCCTCAAGACAACCCAGGAGATATGACCCAAGCCCTCATGGAGCTCGGCGCGATCGTTTGTGTGCCGGGACAACAGCCTCCCAAATGCAACCTTTGCCCCCTTGCATATCTTTGTCTTGCCAAAGAGAGAGACACCGCGGCACTTCTTCCCGTAAAACAAAAAAAGAAACCGCGCGCCATACAAGATTTCACCGTATTGCTTTTATTCCACGGCGGAAAATTCGCCCTGCAAAAGCGTCCGAGTTCAGGACTCCTTGCCTCCTTATGGCAATATCCCACATTGTTCGGTCATCAAGATGAAACCTCTTTGCTCTCCACCCTCGCCGATTGGGGCATGGCACCCCTTTCTTTGCGCCCGCTCCCCGACGCACAGCATATTTTCACCCACTTGGAGTGGCATATGAAAGGGTATTTTGCCGAGGTGTCGGATGCGCCCTCCACCTTCGTTTGGGAAACGCCCCAAAACATTCTCGCGGATTATGCAATCCCCTCCGCCTTTAAAGTATATGTCCGCGCAATGAAAGATGAAATAAAATGAAACGTTTGTTTTTAACCCTTTTATGTTTGGTATCCCTGCTTGGTTGCCAAACCACCGCGCCACCGCTCCCCAATGACTTATTGGCACAATCGCCAACCGTCTCAAGCGATCCTGCTTGTGACAATGAACAACCACTCGATCCGCTCCCCGAAGAAAAAGGCACGTTTACCCTGACATTGTGCGGTGATGTGTTCATCGGCAAAGAATTTGCCGATGCCGAAGAAAGATACGGAAAAGGTTACGGATTTAAACAGGTGGCCCCTTATTTTCAGGCAAGCGATTTAACCTTTGTCAACTTGGAGACCTCGGTTACCGAGCGCGGCACTACAAAAAAACGCGCAGGCTTTGCATTTCGCACCCCCGCTTCCACCCTCTCGGTGCTGACCGATGCAGGCATCGATGCGGTCAGCATTGCCAACAACCACGTCTTTGATTACGACGAGATCGGTCTGACCGACACCTTTGAAGCCCTCGAAAATGCCAACATTCCTTATACGGGCGCGGGCACCGATCAAGACGATGCCGCAAAAGCGGTTTATTTTTCGGTCAAAGGGCATAAGATCGGTTTTCTTGCATTCGACCAATGTATTCCTTGGAAAGCATGGAGCGCCACCGAAGACAAGCTCGGGGTGGCAACTTTCACGCGAAACGACGCCGATTTTCTTCTCTCTCGCGTGGAAGAGGTATCGGCAACCTGTGATTGGCTGATTGTTTCGCTCCATTGGGGCACCGAATACACCCATGTCGCTTCTGATTGGGAGCGTACTCTGGCGCACAAACTTGTCGATGCGGGCGCTGATGTCATTTACGGCCACCATCCCCATGTGTTGCAGGGCATCGAAATGTATCGCGATCGCCCCATTCTATACAGTTGTGGCAACTTCCTCTTTTATAAAAAGAATGACGATGCGGGAGAAACCGCCTTTTTCACCCTTACCTTTGATGCTGATGGCCTTGTAAAGGGTGAATTCACCCCCGTTTATATCAACCACATGCAATCCACCCTGCTTTCTCCAAGCGCCCCCCGTTATAAAAACATTCTTTCTATCCTGTCTACACAAAGCAAAAAATACGGAACCGACATCAACACCGAAGAATGTTTGTTTTATGAAAGATAAAAAATCGTTTCAGCCGATCGGCTGAAACGATTTTTTGTCTTTTTCTTATGCACGCAATGTAATGCCGCATTTTTCCTCCATGGCACGGAGAAGTTTTTTGACAATCTTGTCGCAAGTTTCATCGGTTAATGTTTGTTCGGGGTCACGAAGGGTCAATTTAAAGGCCACACTCTTCTTTCCTTCGCCCACCTGCTCGCCGGTGTAAATATCAAACAACGTCACCGACTCCAGTTTTTTGCCACCCGCTTCTGCCAAAACTTTCTCAATCACACCAACTTCCAGATCGGCATCACAGACAAATGCAAGGTCACGGGTAACAGCGGGATATTTCGGAATGGGGGTGTACTGGCTTTCGACCGCCATGCGATCGAAAAGTTTTTCGGCGTACAGCACTGCAACGTAAGCAGCATCGTCAATACCGTATCCCTCGCTGACCGACGGATGTACCTGACCGATTCTGCCAATCAATTCTTCGCCGATCATAATATCGGCGCAACGACCGGGATGGAAAGTCGGCGCGTTTGTCTGTGTTTCGAAACGATACATAGGTAAAACGCCGCCCGCAGGCAAAATGCGATCCAAAAGACACTCACAAACACCCTTCAAGGTGTAGAAATCACCGTTTTGACAAGTGCCGATCACAAGCTGCTGTTCTTCATTGGGCAGAGTGTCGGGAGTTGTCGGGAAATAGACGGTTGCCAGTTCAAAAAGTCCAACCTGCGGATTTCTAAAGCTGCGGTTATGGGAAATTACCTCGAGCATCGAACCGATCGCAGTGGTTCTCATGATAGCGGAATTTTCTCCAAGAGGATTGGAAATCACCACAGGGTTACGCAGAGGATCGTTTTCTGCCAAATGCAGTTGGTCAAAGGTTTTGGGGCTCACAAAGGAGTAGGTCATGATTTCGTACAATCCCGCCGCGCGGCACAATTCGCACAGCATGGCGCGATATTTTTGTATAGGTGTGCGTTTGCCTACCGAGGTCTCTCCGCCGAAATGACTGGAAACAATCTTGTTATATCCGTAGATACGGGCAACTTCTTCAGCCAAATCATTCATAGTACGCACATCGGGACGCCAAGTAGGAACGGTTACGCGATCGCCATTCACGACAAAATGCAGTTTCTTCAAAATCTCACGCATTTCGTCGGCAGGAATATCGGTTCCGAGGAATTTGTTGATCACATCGGTCGAAAGAGGCAGAACCACCGCTTCTTCAGCAGAAGTACGCACATCGATCACACCACTGACCGTCTCACCTGCACTCAACATTGCCACCAATTCGCAGGCACGATCGAGCGCCGCCATAGTATTTTCGGGATCCAAACCTTTTTCAAAACGTCCCGAGCTTTCGGTACGCAAGCCGAGATCGCGAGCTGTGGTACGAACCGAAGAGCCCATAAAGTTTGCCGATTCAAACACAACCGTTGTGGTATCTGCGGCAATTTCACTGTTTTCACCGCCCATAACACCTGCAAGTGCTACGGGATGATCAGCATCGCAAATCACCAGCATTTTTTCGGTCAATACACGTTCAACCCCATCCAGAGTGGTGAGTTTTTCACCCTCTTCGGCGTTTCTGACAATGATTTTTCCGCCACCAAGCTGGCGATAATCAAATGCGTGCATAGGTTGGCCGTACTCCAACATGACGTAGTTTGTGATATCCACAATGTTGTTGATGGGACGGACACCCAAGTGACGCAAACGGGTTCTCATCCATTGCGGCGAGGGCTCGATCTTAACATTGCGGATGACACGCGCGCAATAACGGGGACAAAGGGTTTGATTCTTAACCTCCACCGAAACATAATCGGCGATATTGCCACCCGCTTCGGTCACCTTGGGAGCGGGAATGGAGATGGGCAGATCAAAGGATGCCGCCGTTTCCTTTGCCAAACCAAGCACCGAGAAGCAGTCAGGACGGTTAGAGGTGATTTCAAACTCCACAACCGTATCTTCCAGTGACAACACTTGTTTTACATCGTCGCCGGGTTTGCACATCCCCTCGGGAAACACAAGCACGCCGTTTTCGGGTGCGTAGGGCACATCGTTGTTATTCAAGCCGAATTCTTCAATAGAGCAAAACATACCCGACGACAAAACGCCACGCAATTTACCCTCTTTGATTTTCAAACCGCCGTGCAAGGTCGATTTGTCCAATGCCACGGGCACGAGGTCGCCCGCTTCAACATTGGTTGCCGCAGTCACGATTTGGATGGGGCTTTCTGCGCCGACATCCACTTGACAAACACGGAGTTTATCTGCATCCGGATGCTTTTCTGTCGACAGAATTTTACCGACAGCCACACGGGTGATTTCTTCTCCCGCGAGTTCAAAACCTTCCACCTTGGAACCGGTCGCCGTCATACGTTCGGAATATTCCTTTGCATCGGGCAAAGCCGAAATGTCTAAATAATCTTTAAGCCATTCGAGTGATAATTTCATATATACCCTCCAACCTTAAAACTGCGACAGAAAACGAATGTCGTTTTCATACAGCAACCGCATATCATCAATGTTATATTTGCGCATAACAATACGCTCGATGCCCATACCGAAAGCAAAACCGGTATAAACATCAGGATCGATATTGCAGCCGCGCAACACGTTGGGATGAACCATGCCCGCGCCCAAAATCTCAATCCAACCCTCGCCTTTGCACAGCGAACAGCCTTTTCCATCGCATACAAAGCAAGAAACGTCTACTTCGGCAGAAGGCTCGGTGAAGGGGAAGTGATGGGGACGAAAACGGATACGGGTAGATTCGCCAAACATATTTTTGGCAAACAGTTCCAGCGTTCCTTTCAAATCACCCATGGTGATACCGCGATCCACAACCAGTCCCTCTACTTGATGGAACATGGGAGAGTGGGTCGCATCCACAGCATCCGAACGATAAACGCGGCCGGGAGAGATGATGCGGATAGGGGGCGCTTGTTTTTCCATGGTACGCACCTGCACCGGAGAGGTTTGGGTGCGAAGCAAAATTTTCGGATTGATATAGAAGGTGTCCTGCGTATCGCGCGCAGGATGGTCGGCAGGCAAATTCAAGGCTTCGAAGTTATAATAATCATATTCGACTTCGGGGCCCTCCACAATCGTAAAGCCCATACCCAAGAAAATTTCTTCGATCTGTCCCGTTACGGCTGTGATGGGATGGGATTTACCAAAGGAGACCTTCTTGCCGGGCATTGTGACATCGATCTTTTCATCGGCAAGACGGCTTTCCTGGGCTTTTTTCAAAAGACCTGATTTCACTTCTTCCATTCTTGCTTCGATTTGAGAACGCACTTCGTTGGCAAGTTGGCCGATAATGGGTCTTTCTTCGGCAGACAATCCACCCATACCACGCAAAATAGCGGTCAGTTCACCCTTTTTTCCCAAATATTTGATCTTCAGGTTTTCCAGCCCCTCAAGAGAGGAGGCCTCGTCGAGCGCCTGCAAGGCAACCACTCGAATTTGTTCTAATTGCTCTCTCATGTCAATTTCCTTTCTGAAAATAAAAATCGCCCCTGTCGTAGGGGCGAAGAATCGCGGTACCACCCTGATTTGTCACTTTGGAAAGCCATTATTTTCCCAATTCTGTAACGGGAATTCCCGTTTTTGCCTACTTAATTTCAACAAAACCGCTCCAAAGTGAACCGCCCTTGTCCGTCCGCGGATTTCTCTCAGCACCGAAATCCTCTCTGTATGCGAATGTGTGGCCAAAAGCACTCTTTTTCATCGCGTTTATTTGATGTTATCACACTTTTCCCTCTTTGTCAAGCATTATTTCATACGCATTCTACGCAACGGAAAGGCAAGACCGCGCCTATTCCGACTTCTTTTCGGGAATATGCCCTTTTTGTTCTATTGACAAAAAAACCGTTTGCTGTTTAAAATGATAATGATAACAAAAAACCAAAAATACAGTCAATATAATTCATTGAGAAGGAGAAAAATACATGTCATTTCAAATGAGAAGAAGTAAAATCCTGCAAACCATTCAATCCGAAAAAACCGCCGTTTCAGTCAAATGCAATCTGGCCGATATTCGCGGCATCGAGTTGGCCGCCATGTGCGGTTTTGATGCCGTTTGGATCGATCTTGAACATGTGCCCAACAGTTTTCACGATGTAGAAAATGCCGTTCTCGCCTGCAAGGCGTACGATTGTGATTTGATTACCCGTACAGCACGCGGTTGTTACAGCAATTATATCCGCCCCTTGGAAGCGGACAGCACCGCCATCATGGTGCCCCATGTTATGAGTTTAGCAGATGCAAAAGAAATCGTCTATTACACCAAGTTTCATCCCATTGGACGCCGCCCGATAGATGGCGGAAATGCCGACGGCGGATACTGTCTTGTCGATCCCAAGGTTTACATGGAAACCGCCAACCGCGAACGAGTCGTCATCATTCAGATCGAAGACCCCGAACCGCTTGAAGAACTTGAAGAAATTGCCGCTCTCCCGGGTATTGATATGTTGTTCTTTGGCCCCGCAGACTTTTCGCAAGGCATCGGAACGCCCTGCGATTTTAGCAACCCTAAAATCGCCGAGACCCGCAAGAGAATCGCTGATTGTGCCGCCCGCCACGGCAAGCTTGCGGGTACGGTAGGATCTTCGGATAACATCGACGATCTCTCCAAAATGGGATATCACTTGGTAAACATCACCGCCGACGTTATTATACTTGGTAACGGATATCGTTCTGCACTGGAAAAAATCGGAAGATGACCAAAATATTCAGAGATATCAATCTCTGAACAGCAACCTTTTTTCATGGAGGGGAAAACCGTAATCTTCACAGGCGCTTGCGGCAACCTCGTTTGATGCTTTTGAAAACAATTATTTTGACGAAGATAAGCTAAATCGTAACCTCGAAGCCCTCGATAAAACCGTCCGTTATTTTGGCTAAAGAACAGATGACAGTAAAATCAAACATCCACCCTGTTTGGGTGGATGTTTGATTTTTGATTATTGCAGTTTTTCGTTATATTGGGCGCGAATACCACCGACACACTTCGGTCTGGTGCGAGCAGTAACTAAGTTGGCTTCTCCCACCTTTTTAACAGCGGTGCGCACAGGCACTGCCACTTCTTTCAAGTGCATACCAATGAGAGTATCTCCAATATCCATCCCCATGACAGCGCGCACATGCTCCACCGCTACAGGATCGGAAAAGTTGTGATAGGCTGTCGTGGCAAAAGCGCCTCCCGCGTGGGCGTGGGGGACAACATTGATTTCATCCAATCGGTAAAGATCGGCCGCTTCACGTTCGATAATCACCGAACGGTTAAGGTGCTCACAGCATTGTACAGCCAGGTAAAGACCTGCTTTTCGGACAATCGGCGCAAGCGCACTGTAAACAGTTTGGGCGGCATCCATGCTTGACCCCTTGCCGATACGCTCGCCTACGATCTCGCTGGACGAACAACCGATGACAAAAATATCACCCTTGCGATAATGGGCAACGGCAATCAATTCATTGGCTGCGGTTTTGACCTGTTCTGCAATTTTTTCCCACATAATATTTACCTCTCAAATAAAATGAAAGCCCGATACCGCGGCATCAGGCTTTCAAATATCCAAATGTGATTACTGGGCCGCTTTTTCTTCTGCTTCGGGTTTCTTAGCGGGTTCTTCGTTTTTCACCAGTTCGATGATGGCCATTTCGGCGCCGTCGCCGCGTCTGGGTCCCATGCGCAAAATGCGAGTGTAACCACCGTTGCGTTCTGCGTATGCGGGGGAAATCTCATCAAACAGTTTCTTGACAACATCCTCTTTCGTAATGAAAGCAAGGGCGCGTCTCTTATTGGCAAGGGTGTTCACCTTACCCAAAGTGATCATTTTTTCGGTCAGGCTTCTCACTTCTTTGGCGCGGGTAACCGTGGTTTCAAGAGAGCCTTTTTCCAACAAGAATGTGACCATGCCTCTCAGCATCGACATTCTTTGGTCGGTCGGTCTGCCAAGTTTTCTGGTTCCGGGCATTTCGTGTTACCTCCATATCAGTATCGTGGTGCAATACTCTGCCAAACGGCAGTCAGATTTTTTAATTATTCGTCGTCTTTTTTCAGGCTGAGACCCAAGGAGTGAAGTTTTTGGATCACTTCGTCCAAACTCTTCTTACCGAGGTTTCTAACCTTGATCATGTCTTCCGCTGTGCGTTTGGTCAAATCTTCGACCGTGTCAATACCGGCACGCTTCAAGCAGTTGAAACTACGAACCGACATTTCAAGTTCCTCAATGGTCATCTCAAGAACTTTACCTTTGACAGTCTCTTCACGATCGACCATAATATCTATTCTTCTGCCCTCATCCGAGAGATCGACGAACAGATTGAGATGATCGTTGAGAATCTTGGCTGCCATAGAAACCGCTTCCTTTGCAGTGATGGTTCCGTTGGTCAGAACTTCCAGTCTCAACTTATCAAAGTCGGTGACATCACCCACACGGGTGGATTGAACGGTGTAATTTGCCTTATACACAGGGGTGTAAATCGAGTCGGTATATATCGTCCCGATGACCGGGTTGCCGATCTTCTTGTTCTTCTCTTGCGAGACATAGCCGCGTCCGCGGTCGAAGGTCAGCTCCATGTAGAATCTTGCGCCGGCAGAGGCGGTTGCAATGTGTTGCTCGGGATTGAGAATCTCGATATCAGCATCTGTCTGAATATCAGCGGCTGTAATCTCACGCTCGCCCTCGACATCGATGATGACCGTCTTGGGGCAGGTATCATACAGTTTGGCGTTGATGCCTTTGACATTCAACACAATCTCGGTAACATCTTCTTTGATGCCGGGAATGGTGGAAATCTCATGCAATACACCATCAATCTTGATATTGGTGACAGCCACGCCGGGAAGAGAGCTGAGAAGGATTCTTCTCAGAGAGTTTCCGAGCGTAATACCGAAACCTCTTTCCAAAGGTTCAATTTCAAAACAACCAAAGGAGCCGTCTGCGCTTTGTTCAACAGTGGTAATAGTGGGTCTTTCAATTTCAATCATATTTGTAACCCTCCTGGTTCTGTGTTACGGTATCAAATGATAGACGTAATATCGTGTTTGCGTGACGAGGGCAATCCATTATTTGGAGTACAACTCAACGATCAAGTGCTCCTGGATCTCGAAGTCGACATCTTCTCTTGCGGGCATAGCGGAAACAACTGCCGTCAAATTGGCTTTGTCAACCGTCAACCACTTGGGATTGATTTTGCCTTCCAAATTTTCGGCCAAAGCTTTAAATTTGGCGCTGGATTTGCTTGTGCTCTTCACAGCGATGGTATCGCCGGGTTTAACAAGCATAGAAGGGATGTTGGCTTTCTTGTCATTGATAGTAAAATGACCGTGACGAACCAGTTGTCTGGCTTCCACGCGGCTCTCGGCCAAACCCATTCTGTAAACAACGTTATCAAGTCTGCGCTCAATAAGGATGAGCAGGTTTTCACCAGTCATGCCTTCCTTGGCATCGGCTTTCTTAAAGTAGTTACGGAATTGGTTTTCCAAGATACCGTAATATCTCTTAGCTTTCTGTTTTTCACGGAGCTGAATGCCGTATTCCTTCGCCATCATTCTGCGAGCGGCGCCATGCTGACCCGGAATGGTGCTGCGACGGGTAATCGCACACTTGTCGGAGAAGCAGCGGTCACCTTTCAAAAACAGTTTAACGCCCTCTCTGCGGCACTGGCGGCAGGACGGGCCGGTATATCTTGCCATATTGGGACCTCCTTCTTATCCTAATTAGACGCGTCTTCTCTTGGGAGGACGGCATCCGTTGTGGGGGATGGGTGTAACGTCTTTGATCATGTTGATGTCAAGACCGGCAACTTGGAGAGCGCGGATAGCGGATTCTCTGCCTTGACCGGGGCCTTTGACATACACTTCAACGGTCTTCAAACCATGTTCCATTGCGGCTTTGGCTGCAGTTTCTGCGGCAGTCTGTGCGGCGAACGGAGTGGATTTTTTAGAACCTTTGAAACCGAGTTCACCGGCAGAAGCCCAAGAAATAGCGTTGCCGTTGATATCGGTGATGGTAACGATGGTATTGTTATAGGTCGAACGGATGTGAGCAGCACCTTTTTCGATATTCTTGCGCTCTCTGCGTCTTTTGACGACCTTTTTGGAACCTGTTTTAGCGGCCATGTGTGCTCAAACCTCCTTACTTCTTCTTATTGGCTATGGTTTTCGCCGGGCCCTTGCGAGTCCGAGCATTGGTCTTGGTTCTTTGACCGTGAACCGGCAAACCTTTGCGATGTCTGACACCGCGGTAGCAACCGATATCGGTCATACGCTTAATATCATAAGCAATGTTTCTGCGAAGATCGCCTTCTACCACGAAATGATTTTCAATGGTATCACGAAGTTTTGCGATGTCTTCTTCAGTCAAATCTCTGACACGGGTGTCCGGATTGATTCCGGTCTCTGCCAAAATCTTGTTCGCCGAGGTTCTGCCGATACCGAAAATATAGGTCAAACCAATTTCGATTCGTTTATCCTTGGGAACATCCACGCCTGCTATACGAGCCATGTGTTTTTCCTCCTATTCTGAATTAACCCTGCTTCTGTTTGTGCTTGGGGTTTTCGCAAATAACCATCACGATGCCTTTACGACGGATGATTTTGCATTTTTCGCATATCTTCTTTACCGAAGGTTTTACTTTCATGACAGTATCCTCCAACCATGAAATTTTGTGTTCCGACTTAAAGTCGGTAAGCGTTTGTGTGTGATTATAAGCGCCAAGTGATACGGCCTTTGGTGGGATCGTAAATTGATACATCCACGAGCACGCGATCACCGGGAATAATCTTGATATACTTGAGTCTCATTTTGCCGGAAATATGAGCCATGATGACAACATCGTTGGGCAGCTTCACGCGAAAGGTCGCGTTAGGTAAGCTTTCGATTACGGTGCCTTCAAACTCCATGACATCATCTTTTGCCATGCCAATCCTCCTTCATCAAATCGGTATTCGCAACTTCGGCGACATACCGTATCGCTTTTCTGATCGCTCGATTGGTCCATTCACAATCACTGCTTGTCAAAGGACTCTCTGCTAAAATCAGTTGCGTATGTTTGATTTTCTTCCGTTTCGGTCGGGTGATCGGTCGCCGTTTGCCGTCAAGCAGAACCGCATAGGGTTCATTGATTTCGGATACCACTAAAAGTGTTCCTGCATCATGACCGCAAATGGATCTGACCATGCTTCCGCGTTTGATCTCCGAACTCATACGTCTTCCTCTGTCACCGTCAAAATACGAATGCCTTCTTCGGTGATCGCCACTGTGTTTTCGTAATGAGCCGCCAAACTATGGTCGGCGGTTACAACCGTCCAATCGTTGTCGGTAACCACCACATCGGCGGCACCTGCACATACCATCGGTTCGATCGCAAGCGTCATTCCGATGCCAAGCCGTACACCGTGACCGGGAGTACCGTAATTGGGAACATCGGGGCTTTCGTGCAAATTGGTTCCAATGCCGTGCCCTACAAATTCCCTGACCACCGAATAACCGGCGGTTTCAATGGTTTTCTGTATAGCGCTTGATATATCTCCCAAGCGGATGCCCGGTTTGTAAACCGCAATACCATCAAAGAAGCTTTGGCGGGTAACATCAATCAACCGCTGCGCCTCCTGCGATATTTGACCAACCGCAAAGGTAGCTGCGCAATCTCCGTGATACCCTTGATAAAAGGCACCCACATCGATGCTGACAATATCTCCTTCCCGCAGAATCCTCTCATCGGGGATTCCGTGGATCACTTCATCGTTTACACTGATGCAAGCGCTCGCGGGAAAGCCATTGTAATGGAGAAAGGAAGGATGTGCACCCCGTGATTCAATGTATTGGCGAATCTTTCGGTCAAGCGCCAGCAAAGAAACCCCGGGTTTGATTTCCCTGCCCGCCATAGCGCGCGCCTCAGCGGCGATACGACAGGCAAGGAACATCGTTTCGATTTGTTGTTTGTTGCGAATCTTAATCATGAATCTGCAAAGCTTCGAGCGTTGCCTTTGTGGTTTCTTCCACAGAGTCACGACCGTTGACCGTTACAAGAATGCCGCGCTCCGCATAGTAATGCTCAAGCGGCTCGGTCTGCTTGTGATACACCTGCAAGCGATCGAGAACAACCTCGGGTTGATCGTCGCTACGGACTTTCAACTTACCGCCGCATTTGTCACAGATTCCTTCTTTCGCAGTGGGTTTGTAGATAACATGGAAAGTCGCGCCGCAAACCTCGCATACGCGTCTGCCCGACATGCGTTCGACGATTCTTTCATCGGGAACCGCAAGATTGAGGGCAACGTCCAAAGAAACGCCCATATTATCCAACGCCTCCGCTTGGGGAAGCGTGCGGGGAAAACCATCCAAGATGAAACCGTTTTTGCAGTCATCCTGCGCCAGTCTGTCCTTCACGATGCCGATAACGACTTCGTCAGGAACAAGCTTACCTGCATCGATATACGACTTAGCAGCCAGACCCATTTCGGTCCCTTCTTTAAGAGCTTCCCGAATGATAGCACCCGTAGAAATGGTGGGGATCCCGAGTTTTTGACACACGATCTCCGCCTGCGTGCCTTTACCGGCACCGGGGGCGCCTAAAAAGAGTATCTTCATACTTTTTCGCTCCTTATTCCAAGAATCCCTTGTAATGACGCATGGTAATCTGAGATTCCAGTTCTCTCACCGTCTCCAATGCAACGCCAACCACGATCAAGAGGGACGTACCGCCAAACGAAAGGCCGGCAGGCAAAGTCGTGAACAGGTTGAGGATGAAGGGGAAAACCGCGATAATACCGAGGAAGAGTGAACCAAGGAAAGTGATTCTGCTCAAAATTCTCGAAATATAGTCGCTGGTCGGTTTTCCGGGACGGATGCCGGGAATCGAACCACCGTTGTTTTTCAGGTTGTTCGCAACTTCAACCGGATTGAAAGAGATAGCAAGGTAGAAATACGAGAACCCGATGATCAACAAGAACAGCACGACCGGATAGAAGGGAGAATTGGCAGAGAAGAACCATACCAATTTCTGGCCAAATGTTTCAGCACTTGCCCAAGTGTAACTGGTTGTGCTTCCGAAGAGTGCCGCAACGGTAGAAGGAAGAGAAACGATCGAAGAAGCAAAGATGATAGGCATAACGCCGGACATATTTAACTTCATCGGCAGGAACGTGCTGCGTCCGCCGTACATTTTCTTTCCGACCACCCGTTTCGCATATTGCACGGGCAACCGTCTTTCAGAGTTTGTAATGAAAATAACAAAAGTAATGAGTGCAACCAGGATAACAACCAAAACAACACCGTAGATCAGTGCATCGCCGAGAGAAGATTCACCTTTCGCGATGATGCTCTGGACCAATGTGTAGGCAGTTGCCATGATGTTTGCAAACAAAATAAGGGAAATGCCGTTGCCGAGACCTTTTTCGTTGATCTTTTCAGCCATCCACATGATGAGCGCTGCACCGGCACAGTGGCTTGAAATGATAACAACCGCAACAAACCAACCGTTGTTGTAAAGCACGTCATGGGCAAGACCTGTATTCGCTGCAGTTAAAGTGCGCAAATACGCATAGTAACCGTAGCTGGTGAGAAGCGCAATGCCGACCGTTACATAACGGGTAATCTGATTGAGCTTCTTCTTGCCATCTTCGTCTTTGGAAAGACGTTCCAAAGCGGGAATAGCGATGGTCAAAAGCTGAACGATAATGGATGATGTGATATAAGGCGATACCGACAGGGCAAACAAAGTTGCTCTGGAAAAAGCGTCACCGGATAAAATGTTCATATATTCAAAGAACGTTCCGTTGGTCGCTTCGGTAAAAGCCGACTTTAATCCTTCTGCATCCACAAAAGGAACGGGAATCACACAACCGATACGGAATAACACAAGGATGAAAAAAGTAAAAATCAGTTTTTTCCGAATATCGGGGAGTTTCCACGCGGTAGCAAAGGTGGCAAACATTAAATCACCTCTGCCTTCCCGCCGGCAGCTTCAATTTTTTCTTTGGCAGATGCCGAGAAGATTGCTGCGCGAACGGTCACTTTTTTGCTCAAAGTTCCGTTACCCAACACCTTCAAGCCATCAAAGGACTTGTTCAGCACACGGTCGCTGAGAAGGGTTTCGAGCGTGATAACGGCACCGTCATCGTAACGGTTGAGATCCTCAACGTTTACGGTTGCATAAACCGTGGCGAATCTTGCATTGTTAAATCCACGTTTCGGCAATCTTCTGTATGCAGGAATCTGACCGCCTTCAAAGCCGGGTCTGACACCGCCACCGGAGCGCGCATTCTGTCCTTTATGTCCGCGACCGCCGGTTTTGCCGTTGCCGGAGCCGGGGCCTCTACCCTTGCGCCAAGCATCCTTGACCGAACCGGGTGCGGGAGAAAGTTCACAAAGCTTCATTGGTATTCCTCCTTCATTTCATAGATTCTGATATGATATCAGATGGAATCAGACGTTTTCAACCTTGACCAAATGCTTGATCACAAAGATTTTTCCTTGGAGAGCCGCACTGTCTTCCTGAACGGTGCTGTCCCCGATTTTTCTCAAACCGAGGGAAGCCGCGGTTTTCTGCTGTTTGTCCAATCTACCGATCAGACTCTTTTCGAGCGTAATTTTAATGGAAGCCATATTGTCCCTCCTCAACCCAAGATTTCTTCGGGGGTCTTGTCACGCATCTTAGCAACCTGTTCAACGGTTCTGAGCGATTTCAAGCCTTCGAAGGTCGCTTTTACGACGTTGGTCGGGTTGTTAGAGCGCAAGCACTTGGTACGAACGTCCTTAATACCAACCATGTCGAGTACACTTCTGACTTTACCGCCCGCGATAACACCGGTACCTTGGGGGGCGGGCTTAAGAAGCACGCGGCCTGCACCGAATACACCGATGACTTCGTGGGGAATGGTAGTGCCCTTGAGAGAAACTTCTACCACATTCTTTTTGGCATCCTCGATACCCTTGCGAACTGCTTCGGGACGTTCAGCTGCTTTGCCGAGACCCCAGCCCACATGACCTTGACCGTCACCGACGACGACAAGAGCAGTGAACTTGCGGACACGTCCGCCCTTCACGGTCTTGGAAACGCTTTTCACATCCACGACCACTTCTCTCAGGTCGAGTGTTGCTGCATCTATTCTTTGAGCCATGATACTCCTCCTGTAAATTAGAACTTGAGTCCGCCTTCGCGGGCACCTTCAGCCAGTTCTTTGACGCGTCCGTGATAGATATAGCCGCCGCGGTCGAACACTACTTCGGAAATGCCCTTTTCAAGAGCTTTCTTAGCAACGTTGATACCGACCTGCTTTGCCGCTTCCTTGTTGGAACCGGCACCCTCAAACCCTTTGTCGAGCGAGGAAGCGGAGACCAAAGTCACACCGTTATCATCATCAATGATCTGAGCATAAATGTGGAGCGAGGAACGGAATACATTCAGACGGGGAAGAGCAGCGGTTCCGGAAATCTTGCCACGAATTCTTCTTTGGCGAATTTTTCTTTTCGCATTCTTATCAACTTTAGAAACCATTTCTTACCTCTCCCTTCCTTATTTACCGGCTTTACCGGCTTTGCGTCTGATAACTTCTCCGGCATAGCGGACGCCTTTACCCAGATAGGGTTCGGGAGGTCTCTTGGCACGGATTTCGGCAGCAATTTGGCCTACTTTTTGTTTATCAACACCGCAAACAACCACTTTGTTGGCACTCGGTACTTCAAAAGTAATACCGTCGCCTTCTTCAAAGTAAACATCATGAGAATAACCGAGTTTCAAGACAAGTTTTTTACCGTCTTTCTCAGCACGGTAACCGCCTTCGCTGATTTCCAACTCTTTGGTATAACCGGTATCAACACCTTTTACCATGTTGGCAATCAAAGCGCGGGTCAAACCATGAAGCGCACGATGTTCTTTTTCGTCAGTGGGACGGGAAACGGTAATAGCACCGTTTTCAAATGCAATGATCATATCCTTGTGGAACGTCTCGGACAGTTCTCCCTTAGGACCTTTTACGGTGAGGGAAGATCCGTCAAGAGTGACATTCACACTCGCCGGTACAACGACCGGAAGTTTTCCGATTCTTGACATCTTTTCTCCTCCTTACCAAATGAAAGCGAGCACTTCGCCGCCGACATTCTCTTTCACTGCATTTTTGCCGGTCATAATTCCCTTGGAGGTGGACACGATAGAAATACCGAGACCTCTCATTACGCTGGGAATTTCCTCACAGCTGGAATAGATACGACGACCGGGTTTAGACACTCTGCGGAGACCTTGAATGACTCTGGTCTTGCCGGGGCCGTATTTAAGGGCGACTTTAATCATACCCTGTTTGTTATCTTCAATCACCTGATAGCTCTTAATATAACCTTCGGCAAGAAGGATCTCAGCGATGGCCTTCTTAACGTTGGAACAGGGAATCATAACGCTCTCATGTTTTGCAGAGTTTGCGTTTCTGATTCTGGTCAGCATATCAGCAATTGCATCTGTAATTTGCATGACTGTTTTCCTCCTATTTGCACTTAGTTTGCATCTTCTGCACTTATGTGCGTAATTGTTCTTTACCAGCTGGCTTTTCTAACGCCGGGAATCTGACCTTTGTAAGCCAATTCTCTGAAACAGATACGGCAAATACCGTATTTGCGGAGATACGCATGGGGTCTGCCGCAAATTTTGCATCTGTTGTATTCTCTGGTAGAGAATTTCTGGGGTCTCTGCTGCTTGATTTTCATGGATGTTTTAGCCATAGTTATCTCCTCCTCAATCCTTTGCGAAGGGCGCGCCCATCATAGTCAGCATAAATTTTGCTTCTTCATCATTCTTAGCTGTAGTAACGAAGCAAATATCCATACCTCTGATCTTGTCGACCTTTTCATACTCGATTTCGGGGAACAACAACTGCTCTTTCAAACCAAGCGTGTAGTTGCCTCTGCCGTCAAAACCGTTGGGGTTGATACCTTTAAAGTCACGAACGCGGGGCAAAGCAAGGTTGAACAATCTGTCGATAAATTCATACATTCTTTCGCCGCGAAGGGTAACTTTAACACCAATTTTGGTGCCGGCACGCAATTTGAAGTTTGCGACCGATTTTTTAGCAACGGTAACAACCGGCTTCTGACCGGTGATGGCGGTCAAATCAGTGATAACACTGTCAATTACCTTAGAGTTATCCTTAGCATCGCCGCAGCCGACGTTGACAACAACTTTGTCGAGCTTGGGGATCTGCATGGGGCTCTTATAGGCAAACTGCTTCATCAGAGCAGGAGCGATTTCCTGCGTGTAAAACTCTTTTAATCTGGACATCGTTTACTCCTCCTCTTTCCTTAGAATTGTTCGCCGCATTTGGCGCATACACGGACTTTTTCGCCGTCTACTACGGTGTGCTTTACACGCACGCCCTTTTTGCATTTTGGGCAATAGAGGTTAACCTTGCAAGCATAGATAGCACCTTCGGTGTTAACGATGCCGCCGGCTTCGCCCTGTTTGCGGGGTTTCACATGTTTGGAAATCATGTGTACGCCTTCAACCAAAACTTTGCCCTCGGACGGAGAAACCTGAATGACTTTGCCGATCTTCGGCTCTTTGCCGTTGGCATCCTTACCGGAATTCACGATGACGGTATCGCCCGTCTTAACATGTACCTTTGTCATTTTGTTTCACCTCCGCTTAAAGTACTTCGGGTGCCAAGGAAAGTATCTTCAGATAATCCTTGTCACGGAGTTCCCTGGCGACAGGCCCAAAAATACGGGTGCCCCTGGGGTTTTTATCTTCTTTAATGATGACGGCTGCATTCTCGTCAAAGCGAATGTAAGATCCATCGTTACGGCGCATGCCCTTTCTGGTTCTGACAATGACGGCTTTAACGACTTCGCCCTTTTTGACCATTCCACCGGGCGTTGCCTTTTTGACGGTCGCAACCACAACATCACCGATGTTCGCATAACGGCGGCCGGTTCCACCCAGCACGCGGATGCACATCAATTCTTTGGCGCCGGTGTTATCGGCAACCTTCATAAAGCTCTGTTGCTGTATCACGTTATGTGTCCTCCTTTTAACGAAAAGCCGTTATTTCGCCTTCTCGATGATATTTACCAGCCGCCAGTTTTTCTCTTTGGAAAGAGGTCTGGTTTCCATAATGAGTACCGTGTCGCCGGTGTGCGCGGTATTTTCCTCGTCGTGCGCTTTAAACTTTACAGTTTGCTTAACCGTCTTACCGTAGAGAGCATGTCTTACATTGTCTTCAACCGCAACCACGATGGTCTTGTCCATTTTATCGCTGACCACTTTACCGGTACGGGTCTTTCTGAGTGTTCTTTCTTCGTTCATGTCCATACTCCTTTCCGATTACTGCGCGTTGCTCTGACGAGCGGCAGCGATTTCTTTTTCACGCAGCACGGTCATCACACGAGCAATGTCTTTGCGAGTTTCGACGATCTTTTGAGGATTGTCAAGCTGATTGATAGCATGTTGAAAGCGCAGACGGAACAATTCGCTTTTCAATTCACGGAGTTCTGTTTCCAGCTCTGCCGCGTTCTTTTCTCTGATTTCAGTGATCTTCATTCCGCTACCTCCTTATGCTTCTTTTTTAATAAACTTGCACTTGATAGGCAGTTTGTGGGATGCAAGACGCATAGCTTCTTTTGCAACCTCCTCGGAAACGCCGCCCATTTCGAACAGCACCTTACCGGGTTTCACAACTGCTACCCAGTACTCAGGAGAACCTTTACCGGAACCCATACGGGTTTCAGCAGGTTTTTCTGTGATGGGCTTATCGGGGAAAATTTTGATCCAAACGTTACCGCCACGTTTGATATAACGGGTCATAGCAATACGAGCGGCTTCAATTTGATTGCTGGTAATCCAGGCGGGCTGATCGGCTACAAGACCGAAATCACCGTAAGCAAGCGTGTTTCCACGGTTGGCACGGCCGGTCAATCTACCGCGATGCACTCTCCTGTATTTAACTCTCTTGGGCATTAACATTATCTGTTTCCTCCTTCTCTAGAGGATCTGTCTCTCCGGTCGCCGGAGGGACGGCGGTCGCGACGGTCGCGACGATCATCTCTGTCTCTGCGGGGTGCTTCGGTTCTTGCATGAGCAGCGTTGCCGAGCACTTCGCCTTTGTAAATCCAAACCTTTACGCCAATCTTACCGTATGTGGTATGTGCTTCCCAGAAACCGTAGTCAATGTCAGCACGGATGGTCTGCAGAGGAATGGTACCTTCGTGGTAATGCTCGCTTCTTGCGATTTCAGCACCGCCAAGACGGCCGCTGACTGCAATTTTGATACCTCTTGCGCCGAGCCTCATGGTTCTGCCGATGCTCTGCTTAATGGCGCGACGGAAAGAAATTCTTCTCTCGAGCTGCGAGCAGATGCTCTCGGAAACCAGCTGTGCGTTGAGGTCGGGGGTTTTGATTTCGTTGACGTTAACGGCAACGGTGTTACCACCCAAGAATTTTTCAATATCGAGGCGCAAGTTTTCGATGTCAGCGCCGCCTTTGCCGATAATTTTACCGGGTTTGGCGCAGTGAATCAAAACCTTGACGCGCGAGGAGGCATCTCTTTCGATTTCGATCTTAGGAACGCCTGCCTCATGGAGTTTCTTCTTCAGATACTGTCTGAGTTTATAATCGGAAACCAAAACATCGCCGAAATCTTCATCTTTGGCGTACCATCTGGAATCCCAATCTTTGATGACGCCCACACGGAGACCGTGGGGATTTACCTTCTGACCCATTTTCGATTACCTCCTTACTTTTTTTCTTGAACGCAAATGGTAATGTGGCACGTTCTCTTTAAAATGCGGAACGCTCTACCCTGCGCTCTCGGTCTCATTCTCTTCATGGTCGAGCCCGGCGTGGCGTAGCATTCGCTCACATAGAGCTTTTCTTTGTCCATGCCGAAATTGTTTTCAGCATTTGCCATTGCTTCTTTGAGAATTTTGATCGCATATTCGCTTGCGCTTTTTCTTGTGTTCTTTAAAATGCCAACGGCCAAATTCGCTTCTTTACCGCGGATGAGATCCAGAACAATCTGTACTTTCCGAGTCGAAATACGAACATCATTTCTATGTGCCTTGGCAACGGTAACTTCTGCCATGCAGACAAGTCCTCCTTTCACTTTCGCTGTGCGAAAGCCGTCAAACTATTACTTCGAGTTGGTCGTCTTCGAGCCGGAATGTCCTCTAAAGGTTCTGGTAGGAGCAAATTCGCCGAATTTGTGTCCGACCATATCTTCGGTCACATATACGGGAACGTGCTTTCTGCCATCGTACACCGCAACGGTGTGTCCGATAAATTCAGGGAAAATCGTGGAAGCTCTTGACCAGGTTTTAATGACTCTTTTTTCGTTGGCTTTATTCATCGCTTCGATGCGATCATACAGCTTCTTTTCTACAAAAGGGCCTTTCTTTACGCTTCTGCTCATCTTGCTCCTCCTTCTTACTTATCGTTTCTACGTTTAACGATCTGGTTATTGGTACGAGCCTTCTTGTTACGGGTCTTGTAACCCATGGTGGGTTTACCCCAAGGAGTAACAGGAGAGGGTCTGCCGATGGGAGAGCGGCCTTCGCCACCGCCGTGCGGGTGATCCACAGGGTTCATAACAGAACCGCGGACGGTAGGACGAATACCCATGTGACGGGTTTTACCTGCTTTACCGATCTTAATGTTTTCGTACTCAATATTACCGACCTGACCGATGGTTGCTTTGCAGTCCAAACGGATGTAGCGAACCTCGGAGGAGGGAAGACGAACTTGGGCGACGCCGTTTTCTTTTGCCATCAACTGTGCAGCCGCACCGGCGCTGCGAACCAGCTGAGCACCTTTACCCGGATACAACTCGATGTTGTGGATGAAAGTACCGACGGGAATGTTGGCGATCGGGAGGGTGTTACCCGGCTTGATATCGGCATCGGCGCCGGAGAAAATAACATCTCCGACTTTGATTCCGAGGGGAGCAATGATGTACGCCTTGGAACCACCTTCATATTGAATCAAAGCGATGTATGCGCTTCTGTTGGGATCGTACTCAATTGCGAGAACGGTTGCTTGTGCGCTGTTTTGACGCTTGAAATCAATGATTCTGTATTTTCTTTTGTTGCCGCCGCCATGGTGACGAACGGTGATACGACCGGTGTTGTTTCTACCGGCATTCTTTTTCAGAGTACATACCAAGCTCTTTTCGGGAGTTTTCTTGGTAATTTCTTCGAAAGAGGCAACAGTCATGTTTCTTCTGCCGGGGGTCGTAGCTTTGTAAACCTTAATGGCCATTATTATCTCTCCTTCCGAAATTACTGCAGACCGTCAAAGAACTCGATGGTCTTGGAATCAGCCTTCAAAGTAACGATGGCTTTTTTCCATTCGCTGGTCGCACCAAAGTGGTAACCGACTCTCTTGGGTTTGCTCTTTACGTTGATGATGTTAACGGCAGCAACCTGAACACCGAAGAGTTCTTCTACTGCTTTTTTCACCATTGCCTTGTTGGCAGTGTCAGCAACCTTGAAAACGTATTTTTTCGAGGCGAGCATATCCATACTGGCTTCAGTGATGATAGGCTTCAAAATAATGTCGTAGGCTGTCATCATTTGCTGTATACCTCCTCCATAATGGCGAGGGCGCTCTTGTCAATGACCAAGCTTCCGTGGTTGAGGATGTCATAAACGTTGAGCAGGTTCGCCTGGGTTGTCAGCACGCCCGGAATGTTGGCGAAAGACTTGATGGTCATGGCATCCACTTCGGGAAGCACAACTAGAGCTTTCTTCTCGACGCCAACGGCGTTGAGCATGTTGACCATGGCTTTTGTCTTGTACTCAGTGGCTTTGATTCCGTCGACAATGATGACGGCGTTATCAATGGCCTTGGAGGACAATGCGCTGATCAGCGCGATTCTCTTAACTTTCTTGTTCACCGTGATGCGGTAGCATCTGGGTTTGGGACCGAGGGCGATACCGCCGTGTGTCCACTGGGGAGCACGGGTGGAACCCTGTCTTGCTCTGCCGGTGCCTTTTTGTCTCCAGGGCTTTTTGCCGCCGCCGGAAACTTCTGCACGGGTCAAAGTGGACTGCGTACCCTGTCTCTGGTTAGCCAGGTAGGCTTTCACAACCGTATGAAGCGCGGTTGCATTGACTTCGGCACCAAATAAAGCGTCCGACAAAGTAACTTCGCCGGTCACGGCACCTGTCATATCAAATACTTTTACAACTGCCATTGTTCAGTTCCTCCCTTCCTTATGCCTTTGCGGTATCACGCAGGAAGAGGATACCGCCGCGGGGACCGGGAACAGCGCCCTTTACGGCAATCAGGTTCTTTTCTGCGTCAACTTTAACGACATCAAGATTCAAAACGGTAACCATTTCGTGACCGTACTGGCCGGCCATTTTCTTGTTCTTAAAGATGCGGGAAGGGCTGGAGTTTGCACCCATAGAACCGGCCTGTCTGTGCACAGGTCCGACACCGTGGGTCATTCTCAACTTGTGGCAACCCCATCTTTTCACAACGCCGGAATAACCGTGACCTTTGGTCAAACCGCTGACATCGATGCGCTCGCCGGCTGCAAATACGTCTGCGCCAACCGTGTCACCAACTGCGTAAGCAGCCGTGTCGTCCAGGCGAAATTCTTTCAAATGTTTCTTGGGAACGATATGTTCCTTGTCAAACTGCCCTTTCATGGGCTTGTTCAGCTTTCTTTCAGGAATATCTCTGAAACCAAGCTGGATTGCTTCGTAGCCATCCTTGTCCATCGTTTTCTTCTGCGTGACCACACAGGGGCCAGCTTCAATCACGGTGACGGGAATGACATCGCCGCTCTCGGTGAACACTTGGGTCATACCGAGTTTTTTGCCGATAATACCTTTCTTCATGTCTTCCTCCTAAGTTATTGGTTGAGCTTTCGCCCAACATGACTATTGTGTGCCCGCATCGCAGGCGGCAGTGCTTAGAGCGCTTTCAGTTCGCTTTCAACACCGGCAGGGAACTCCAGAGACATCAGAGCTTTGATGGCGGCATCTGAGGGATTGATGACGTCGATGAGTCTCTTGTGGGTACGCATTTCGAACTGTTCGCGGCTGTCCTTGTACTTGTGAACCGCACGAAGAATCGTGACGATTTCCTTGTCTGTGGGCAGCGGGATGGGGCCGGACACCTTTGCACCGTTGCGTTTTGCGGTTTCAACAACCTTCTTCGCAGCTTGATCGATGAGGGTGTGATCGTAGGCCTTCAGTCTGATGCGCATTTTGGTTTGTTCCATGAGTGGTTTCCTCCTTCAAAATTTGCCTTCCGGCAGTTTGTAGGGGGACAGAAAAAATCTGAACACGCCCCCGGGTGTTTCATCTGCACCCAAGGAAAAACCGGATTCGAGAAGAAACTCAAAATCCGGGAAAAGCCGCAGTTTCGCACGTCGTCAGCAAAATGAAACTCCGACGGAAATACCGCCTTCGTTTATTTTGCATCGGGTAATCGACTTGCGGATGCTCAGTTTTTGCCATCGCCCGGTTTTCGGACATACTCCACGGAAATTACCTGCTTTCGCAGCAACCTTCCGCTTCTTCGCATATCAAGCTTGAGTAGTATAGCACAACCATATATGCAAATGCAACCCACATTTTTAGAGTTTACAAATTGTTTACAATTTAAACAAACCCCTTCTCCGTCTTGACAACCTATACTTGGTATATTATAATAATTAGGAACAAATGTGGACAGTATATACAGTATATCCACAAAGGAGTGAACATTTTGATGAAATTATTTTATAAAAGCAATTTACCGCCTCACGAAGAGGCGTTGTGTGCCGCTAAAGCCAATCTCGCCCTCTGGTGTTCCCGTTTCCCTCTCACCCCCGAAGAAGAAGAGGCGGTTGCAGCCTTGCAACAGAAAGAGGACTATTTTATCCAACGTTTTGCCACCCTCCTCCCCTTTGGCACCGCAGGACTGCGGGGAGAAATGGTTCCCGGCTGTTCTGCTATGAACCGCGCCACCGTTTCATTGGCCACATTGGCATTGGCTCAAACCGTTTTGGATGCAAACGGCGCCGACCGCGGCGTCATCGTCGCGCATGACAGCCGACTCCACTCGGCGGAATTTGCCCGTCTGTGCGCCGAGGTTTTAGCTGTTATGGGCATTCGCGTCTATCTTTTCGATGAACTGCGCCCCACACCCGAGCTTTCCTTCACGCTCCGCCGACTTGGGTGCCAGGCCGGTATCAATGTTACCGCCAGCCACAATCCAAAAAAAGACAACGGCTACAAAGTCTACTGGGAGGACGGCGCACAGCTCCCCCCCGAACAAGCATCCACCATTTCCGCCCGCATGATGGAACTCGACTTTTTTGCGGGTCTTGATGCCGCTGCCAAATTAGACGATGCCGCCAAAACAAAGATCACCCTCCTCGGCAAAGAAGCCGACGAATATTATTTAGATGCATTGCTTGATCTGCGTGTTTCACCCGACCTGCCTGAAGATGTCAAATCTCTTCCTATATTATATAGCCCTCTCCACGGAGCAGGTTATCGCCTGGTTCCCGAGATACTCCGCCGCGCAGGCTTTACCAACGTCACCCCCATCCCCTCGCAAGCAACCCCTGACGGCACCTTTCCAACAGCACCCAAACCCAACCCGCAATACCCCGAGGTGTTCAATCCCGGCATTGAACTTGCCAAAGAGGTTGGCGCATCCTTGATCATTGCCACCGACCCCGATGCCGACCGCGTCGGTCTTGCAGTGCGCAATGCCAAAGGCGAATACGAAACCCTCGACGGCGATCAAATCGGCCTGCTGTTGCTTGACTATATTATAAAAGGAAGAAAACTCACCAACACACTCCCCGAAAACCCCTTCGTCATCAACTCCGTTGTCACCTCTCCGTTGGCCGATCGCATTTGCAAACATTACAACATTCCACTTTATCATGTCTATACGGGCTTTAAATACATCGGCGAAAAGATCCGCGAGAAGGAAGATCTGGGCAATGAAACTTGCATTCTCGGTTACGAAGAGAGCCACGGTTATCTCCCCGGCAGCTATTGCCGAGACAAGGACGGCGTTGCGGCTTCTCTCCTGCTTGCCGAAATGGCCGCTTTTTATGCCGCCCGAGGCATGACCTGCGCCGATGCCGTCGATTCTCTCAACGCCACCTACGGCTACATGGGCAACTTCCAGGACGCCATCACCATCCAAGCCGCAGATCCCATGGCGAAAGCCGCCGCCATTATGACCGACTTTTTCTCGGCCCCTCCCCGCTCGCTCGCAGGTGTTGCAGTAGAAACCATATACGATTATCTGAACAGCCAAATCACCGATCTTGCCACGGGAAAAACCACACCCATTGCCATGGCATCCGACCGTGTCATCGCATTCGGCATGGCAGACGGCTCCCGCGTAACCGTCAGACCCTCCGGCACCGAGCCGCTCATTAAATTCTACTACGCCATTCCATGCAAAAACAAAGAAGCGGCTCTGCTGCGTAAAAACGCATACAAAGCCGCCGTATCTGCTCTCATGGAATAAATTTCAATTTTCGCTCTCGTCGTACGCTTCACGCCGCACCGGCTTCACCGACAGTACCAAGCACTCGGTGGCATCGGTGCGGTTTTCACGATAAATGCAAGCCACACCCTCGGTCGCCAAAACATTGGCAACCTGTCCATCGAACCCCGCCGCAGATATACGGATACAATCCCCTTCGCTGAAACAGTATGTTTCCATGGGAGTATCAGCCACTGCCGCTTGAATATGCGCCCAAAGAACGGACAGTTTTTCTCCGCTGTAAACTACAACCAAATTCGCATCTTTTGCCCCTGTCACGCCATCAAACGAAGCGAAATACGCGGCAATCTGCTTTTCGACATAAGGATCAGCAAAGGGGTTTTCACTTTCAAGCGCCTCTTCTGACACGTCCAGCCCCAAGTAAACAGTATATCCCTCGGGAACCGTCTCAATCTCCAGTGGCAGTTTCACCGTTTCCCCATCGACTTCTCCGTTTTCCGGCTCATCCTCTTGGTTGTTTTCGGGCGGAAGTTCCTCTCCGCTTTCTTCCTCTTGCTCGGGCTCACCCTTGGCGTTCGGATCATTTTTGATCTCGGAATCAGCATCCTTAATATCATCGACCACATTGTCGGGTTTGATGCCGTCGGATGGGTTCACTTCTCTATCTTGGTTTAAATAGATCACCAAAACAACCGCTGCAATTATTAAAATAGATAAAGCAGTAAACAAGCCAAACGGTAACCGAAACTCCTTATTCTTCTTGCCGGCCATGGTTATCCTCCTTTAATAACAATTCATAATAAGCATGTAGACGAGAAAGGGTGCCCGCCAATGTGTCCTCGCGGTTGACAGCGTCTCTCACTGCTGCCGCTCCGTACAACCCACGCAAATACCCACTCATATGCCCCCGCATGGCAGGAACCGCCATTTTTTCGCCTTTTTCTTCACAAGCAAGCGCAAGATGTCGGAAAAGACATGCAAAGCGTTCTTCCAAAGAAATGGCTTTTGGTTCTTCGCCGTTCAACGCCTCACGCGCTTGGCGAAAAATCCACGGTGCGCCGATGGCGGCACGACCGACCATGATTCCGTCGCACCCCGTCATTTTCAAAAGCTCCACCGCTTTTTGTCCGCAATCCACATCGCCGTTTGCAATAACGGGAACCGAAACAGCCGCTTTGACCGCGGCAATCACTGCAGGTCTGACCGACGGAGCATAAAATTGTGCTCTTGTCTTTCCGTGCACGGCAATGCGAAAGGCACCGCCCGCTTCAGCCGCTTTTGCCACCTCGGGAGCGTTGATGTGCTCATCGTCCCAACCGGCGCGAATCTTTACACTGACAGGCACATCCACCGCCGCAACAACGGCGCGCACCACCGCCTCCACCAATTTCGGTTGACGCATAAGGGCGCTTCCGTCGCCGCTTTTTACAATTTTAGGAACAGGACATCCCATATTGATATCCAAAAAATCGGGCTTGTATTTTTCACAAAGCGTCGCGGCCGCCTTGGCTAAAAACGGCGGTTCGCTACCGAATATCTGCAATCCTATCGGCCGTATATCCCTATCAATACAAGCCAAGCTTTCGGTTTTTTTATCCCCAAAACAAACAGCCTTTGCCGAAATCATCTCGCTGCAAACCACATCGGCACCGTATTCCCGACACAGAAGTCGGTGGGCGCCATCGGTAAATCCTGCCATGGGGCCAAGGTATAGCGGTATCTTTTCCGTCATGTTTTTATCCATCCTACCAAGTATCTGTCTTCTATTATACACCCCCATTTGAGTTTACACAAGTTTTTTTCAAATTTCTGTTGCATCCTGCTTCATTTTCCTATACAATAAGGAAAAGAGGCATCGATTGCAAAATTGATGCCATAATGTTGTGTAAAGAAAAGAGTTTATATGATTTATTTAGATAACAGCGCCACCACCCCTCTTTTACCCGATCTGCGCGACAAACTTCCAATGCTTGCAGACAACTTCGCCAACCCATCCTCTCTGCATCTGTGGGGTTTCGAAGCCGAGCGCACCATGGAAGAAGCCCGCGGACGGATTGCAACCGCACTCGGATGCTTGAGAGAAGAATTTGTTTTCACATCAGGCGGCACCGAAGCAAACAATCTTGCGCTGACGGGTGCCATTGAAGCCAAAAAAAGACGAGGCAACAAAATTCTTACCACCGATGCCGAACATCCTTCTGTCGCAAGAGTCCTTGAAAAGGCCGAAAGTGCAGGATTTCGTGTTGTTCGCATTGCCACACGAGGCGGCGAATTGGATATGGAGCAACTGAATGCCGAAGCCACGCCCGAAGTAATTCTCGCCTCCATGATGCTTGTTAACAACGAAGTAGGCGCCCTGTTTGACATCCCTGAAGCAACCGCTCTTTTGCGCCGCCGTTGTCCCGAAGCCATTTTGCACACCGATGCCGTGCAAGGCTTTTGCAAACTCCCCTTCACCCCCCGCGCACTCGGGGTCGATCTTTTAACCATCAGTGCCCACAAAATCCATGCGCTGAAAGGAAGCGGTGGTCTATACATCAAAAAGGGCGTGCGCATTCTCCCCCACACGCTGGGCGGCGGACAAGAAAAAAATCTGCGCAGCGGAACCGAAAACACCCTTGGAATCACCGTGTTCGGACTTGCCGCTGAATATGAAAAGCAAAACCTATCAAAACATACCGACCATATCAGTTCTTTGCGTGATCGCCTTATAAAAAAACTGTCCGCAATCGCAGGTGTGCATCTGAATCTTCCCAAAAATCCCGCCTGTCATATCCTGCATTTTTCTCTGCCGGACCACAAAAGCGAGGTCGTATTGCACACCCTCTCAACGGCTGACATCGCCGTTTCCAGCGGGTCGGCCTGCTCCTCAAAAAAAGGCGCCAGTCCCGTCCTGACCGCTTTTGGTTTGTCAAAAGACTTGGCGGACAGCGCCATTCGTGTCAGTCTCTCTCATTTGAACACAACCGATGAAATAGATGCGCTTTGTGCGCAAATACAAAAAATCTGTGGGTGAAAAACATGAATTATTCTCGTTGTATTTTATTAAAATACGGTGAGCTCATTTTAAAAGGGCTTAATCGTCCCCGTTTTGAAGCACAAATGATGCGGCAAATCCGTCGGCGTCTGCGTAAAATCGGTACTTTTGAAATATTTGCGCGGCAGTCGACCGTCTATATTTTGCCGCAAGATGATAACACCGTCGAAGATGCATACGATGCTATGACCCATGTGTTCGGCGTTGCCTCTCTCTGCATTGCCTACCAGACCGAAAAGAACATGGAAAGCATTACCAAGGCGGCGCTGGAAATTTTCCCTCCGCTCATGCAAAACCACACCTCATTTAAAGTGGATGCCAAGCGAAGTGACAAATATTTCCCCCTCACCTCTCCGCAAATCATGCGTGAAATAGGCGGTCTCTTATCCGAAGAAGTTCCCGAGGTCCCGGTAGATGTCGTCAATCCCGACATTGTCTGTATGATAGAAATTCGCGAAAAATGCGCCTATTTACATGCTGGACAATCGCGTGGCGCGGGCGGCATGCCACTTGCCTCCAACGGCCGAGGTCTCCTGCTCCTTTCCGGTGGCATCGACAGTCCCGTAGCAGGCTACATGCTGGCAAAACGCGGTGTGGAAATTGAGGCTTTGCATTTCCACAGTTTCCCCTATACCTCCGAACGCGCGCTTGAAAAGGTAAAATCTCTCGCCACCCTTCTGTGTGCCTACACCGAAAAAATGCGTTTTCATACCATTTGTTTGACCGAACTGCAACTGGCCATCCAACAAAATTGCGCCGAAGAATTTTTCACACTGTTGCTCCGCCGCTCTATGATGCGCCTTGCGCAGCGTTGCGCCCGCCGTTTTCACTCCCGCGCCTTGATCACGGGTGAAAGCATCGGTCAGGTTGCCAGCCAAACCATGATGGCACTCGGTGTCACAGATGCTGCGGTGGAAATGCCCGTTTTTAGACCCTGTATCGGCATGGACAAAGAAGAAATCATCACAATTTCCCGCAAAATCGACACTTTTGACACCTCGGTGCAACCCTACGAGGACTGCTGTACAGTCTTTACCCCCCGCCACCCGAAAACCTGCCCCACAATGGAGCAAATTTTGGCAGAAGAACAAAAACTTGATTTTGCCGCTTTGGAAAACAAGGCCTTTGAAACGCTTACATCCGAATACATCAAGGGAGAACACCTATGAGTTTCAATGTTTTTTCAAAATTTTCCCGCGCCCCCGCAGGGATTGATTTTTTGGTGGTCGGCCTCGGAAATCCGGGAGACAAATATACAAACACTCGACACAATGCAGGGTTTATGGCTCTGGATCTTTTGTGCGAAAAAGAAAGTCTTACCATAAAAAAATCCAAATTCCATTCTCTTTGCGGCGAATGGACAACCACGGGACGACGTGTCCTGCTTATGAAACCACAAACCTTTATGAACAGCTCGGGCCAAGCCATCCGCGAAGCGGCATCTTTTTATAAAATCCCGCCCGAAAATGTTTTAATTCTGGTGGACGATACCGCCCTTGCTCCCGGTTCTATCCGTATCCGAAAATCCGGCTCTCCCGGCGGGCACAACGGTTTAAAATCCATCGAAGCTTGTCTTTCTTCTCAAAACTACCCGCGCATTCGCATCGGTGTCGGCGCCAAACCGCCCGAAAGAGATATGATCAACTGGGTATTGTCTGTTCCCGAACCAAACGATTTAAAAGCCGTCAAACAGGCACTGGAATCCTGCTGCGCGGCCATCCCCATCATTGTCAGCGGTAAACTCGATGCCGCCATGAACCAATATAACCGATGAACGATAACCATAAACTTGACCGCATATTTTCGCTTGACAGCGAATATCTTTCCCTTTTAAAAACCTGCAAAACCGCCCGTTCTCCCGCCATCGTGACGGGACTTTCGGATTCGGCGCGCAGTGTTCTCTTATGTGCTCTGTTCAAAGACACAAAAGAGCCAATGCTGATCATCACACCCGACGAAAAGGACGCCTTTTCGCTCGCTGCCACACTGTCCGCCTTTTCTCTGCGTTGCTATGTTTATCCCGCCCGCGACTTTCAATTTGGCGCCGCCGTCTCATCCCACGATTTTGAAAGACAGCGTTTGGCAGTTTTAAAGCATATATCGGACGGTGATTTTGACATCGTTCTCGCCTCGATAGAAGCCGCTTGCCAACAAACGCTTCCTCAGAAAATGTTGCAAAAGCATCTTCTTTCGTTCAAGGTCGGCAGCGACGCCGTCCCTTTTGACACCGCCGTGTCGCGGTTGGTCGATATGGGGTATACCCGTTGTGATAAGGTTGAAGGCGCAGGGCAATTTGCCGCCCGTGGCGGCATTCTCGATATATTTTCTCCCCAATACGAACACCCCGTCCGCATGGAATTTTTCGGCGACGAGGTGGATTCGGTGGGGCATTTTGACGTTCTCACGCAACGCCGCTTTAATCCCCTTGAAGGCATTGAGATTCTTCCTGCCTCCGAAATCTTTTTCACCGCTTCCGACATGGAAACGGTGCGAAGCTTTTTAAACGACGAGCTTTCATCAACCAAATCGCCAACCCGCAAAAAACGTCTGTACGACGAACTTGCCCGCGTCAACCAAGGCAATTTTGTATCGGATGTTTATTGGCCGCTTCTCCGCGATCGCGAAACTCTGCTTAATTACACCCAAAAATCGCGCACCGTTTTAATTGAATCCTCCCAACTCAAAAACCGTTTGGAGGATGCCGTTTCTCTCCGCCGCGAAATGATCAAGCAAGAAATTGAGCAAGGAGAGGCCATTGTCTTCGGAGAAGACCATTTTTGCCTTACTTTCGAGGAATTTAAAAAGCACATTGACCATACCGCCGCCGTGGTGATGGATCATTTTGTCTCCCCTGCCTCGCTGTTCCCCTATGCCGCTATGTTCGCCTTTTCCTCTCGCCAATCCTTGGCTTTTGGCAATCGCACCGACACGGTAGCAGAAGATCTGCGCGTCTATACCGACAACGGATGGCGCGTTTTAATGCTCTGCGAAAACTCGATGGAGGCAGCGAATCTTACCGACCTGTTAAAAGACCACGGCATTCCGTGTGCCATGGGCAACGAATCGGTTTTGCCCGAACCCGGAAGGGTATGCATTGCATCCTCCACCCGCGACGATACCCGTGTTTTTAATCTTCCCGGCGGTTTCGAGTTGCTGAAAATCAAATTCGCGCTTCTTACCTCATCGGCGGCCGTTACCCGCGCACTGCCCAAAAAACGACTTGCCGCCAAAACCGCGCGCGAAAAAATCTTATCCTACGCCGACTTAAAGCTCGGCGACTATGTGGTTCACGTCAACCACGGCATCGGCATTTATGACGGCATTGCCAAAATGACCGCAGAAAACACCACCCGCGATTTTATCAAACTCAAATACGCCCAAGGCGATATTTTGTATGTTCCCTGCAATAATTTAGACGCCATCTCCAAATACATCGGTAACGCAAACGATACCGGTGTAAAACTCAATCGTTTGGGTGGAAACGAATGGGAAAAAACAAAACAGCGTGTTAAAAAAGCCGCCGCCGATATTGCCGCAAAGCTAATTGCCCTTTACGCCGAGCGACAACGCACCCAAGGGTATGCTTTCCCGCCTGACACGCCTTGGCAAAAGGAATTTGAAGCCGCCTTTGAATACAACGAGACCGACGGTCAACTCAAAGCCACCGAAGAAATCAAAGCCGACATGGAACGAAGCATTCCCATGGACAGACTGCTTTGCGGAGATGTGGGTTTTGGTAAGACCGAAGTGGCGCTTCGCGCTGTCTTTAAATGTGTCATGGAAGGAAAACAAGCTGCCATTCTGGTGCCCACCACCATTTTGGCTTGGCAACATTACCAAACCATACTTTCTCGCTTCCGCGGGTATCCGCTTGAAATCGAACTACTTTCTCGCTTCCGCACACCCAAACAGCAGGAGCGCACCATTGAAAAAATGCGTCTTGGCAAAGTAGATATCGTTGTCGGCACCCATCGTTTACTGCAAAAAGACATCCAATTTAAAGATCTTGGGCTTCTTGTCGTGGACGAAGAACAGCGGTTCGGTGTGACCCACAAAGAAAAACTCAAGGAAATGTCCAAGCTGGTAGACGTGCTTACCCTCACCGCCACCCCCATTCCCCGCACCATGCATATGGCTATGAGCGGTATTCGTGATATGTCTGTGTTGGAAGAGGCGCCCGGCGACCGTTTCCCCGTTCAAACCTATGTCATGGAATACGACGAGAACATGCTCTTGGAAGCCATCCGCAAAGAATTGCGACGGGGCGGACAAGTCTTTTATCTTGTCAATAATATTGAACGCCTTCCCCAGATCGGTGCTCGCATTAACCGCGCGCTGCCCGAGGCCAGAATTGCCGTGGCGCACGGACAAATGGATAAAGACCGCCTGTCCGATATTTGGCGGGAGATGGTAGAGGGTGAAATTGACATCCTGATGTGCACCACCATCATCGAAGCAGGCGTTGATGTTCCCAACGCCAACACCCTCATCATTGAAGATGCCCATCATTTCGGACTCTCTCAACTGCACCAGATTCGCGGACGCGTCGGCAGAAGCAATCGCCGCGCCTATGCCTATCTGACCTTCCGCAAAGGCCACACCCTCAACGAAATCGCCGAAAAACGGCTGGTTGCCATGCAGGAGTACACCGAATTTGGCTCCGGTTTTAAAATTGCCATGCGCGATCTTGAACTGCGCGGGGCGGGCAACATTCTCGGAAGCGAACAGCATGGACACATGGAAACGGTTGGATACGACTTATATCTGCGTATTCTTTCGGATGCTATTTTGGTCGAGCAAGGCGGAAAACCGCAAGAAATGAAAAAAGATACGACCATCGATCTTATTCTGGATGCGTTTATCCCGGAAAAATATGTAAAAAGCTCCGAAATGCGTATCGATATTTACAAAAAGATTGCCTCGGTCGCTTCTGATGACGATATTGCCGAATTGACAGACGAGCTTATTGACCGCTTCGGTGACATCCCGCAACCCGTTTTAAATCTTTTCCTCATCGCCCAGATTAAAAACCTTTGCGAACAACTCAACATTGAAAAAATAACCCAAAAAGGCAATGAAGTCACCTTCCTTTTGGAAGAAAATGTTCCCCCTCCGCTTGAAGCCCTATCGGCTTTGGCCGCCGTATTCTCTCCCCGTGTCAAACTCACCTTCTCACCTCGCCCTTGCTTTGTTCTCCGCAAAGGCAAAACCGCTCTTCCCGACGAGGTGTATGAACTTTTGGCCCACTACAAAAACATTCAAGCCAATTCGTAATTTTCCAGAGGTGTATTATGAAAAAAACACATATCCGTTTTCTCTCTTTTCTGCTCTGCCTGTGTATGTTTGCGGCGTTTTTGCCCGCCTGTTCGCAGGTGGACGATCTCCCTTTGATCACCCTCGGCGATCTGGAATATTCCGCAGGAATGTTCCGTTATCAGCTCGCGCTCTTGAAAACCCAATATCTCTCTCAATACTATAAAGAAAACATCCCGTCGGCAACCGAATTTGTTGACATTCCCGCATTTTGGAACACACAGTACGACAAAAACAAAACCATGCGCGAATATATCTACAATTATACCTATGACTCGGCACGCGCCACCCTCTACTATGCAAATCTGGCCTCCAAGCAGGGTGTTGCTCTTAATCAAGAGGATTATGATGATATCGAAAAGGATCTGCAAGATTTAATCGACCTGAAAGGATCCAAAAGTGCTCTCAATGATTATTTAGCCGCCGTCGGCATGGATTATGACGAGTTGTACAAGCTCTACGAAATGCAGGATCTTGCCACCAAAATGCAAAACACCATGTATAATATGACGGTTGGCGGCTCGCGTGTTACCGAGGATGAAATGTGGAAGTACTATCTGGATAATTACGCAGTGGTCAAGTATGTCTATATCAACAATCTTACCAAAAAAGCCGAAACGGGAAAGGTTGTTCCCTTAACAAAAGAAGAAAAAGAAGAAAAACAACTGCTCATTTCTCAGGTTGTAGACGGCTTGAAAGACGGCAAAGACATTCCCGATTTTTCAAGCATTTCCGAAGATAACTTTTCGGCCGACAAGCCCGACGGCTTGGTTATCTATGAAGGCGCCACGGGATTTGATGTCTTTGAAGAGGCCGCATTAAAACTCAAAGTCGGAGACCATACCGTTCTTGAAGTCAACAGCGGTGATTACAAAGGCACCTATATCATCCGCCGCTATAAAAACACCAAGGAACTCTTCACCTCCGAGCTTTCCACCAAAGGAGAAAATGGAGAAACCTACACCTATCAGCAGGTTGCCTTTGTCACCCTTACGCAACAAAAGATAGCGCAAACCGTCCAAAGCTCCACCTCCATCCAAGTCGACGAAGAAGCTATGAAAAATTATACCGTCGATAACACCCCGCTTCTCTCCTGATGATGCGCCGACTCTTTCTGCTTCTCCTTGTGCTTTCCATGTTGTGTGGTTGCGGCAACACCGCCTCCGAAGAAAACAAAACCGTTTGTTCTCGATCGGATGTCGCCTATACGCTTCCAATGTTCCGTTATACCGTTGCTGCTTTAAAGACTCGTTATCTTTCGGATTATTACGAAGAGAAGGGCGAAATCGACCGTTTTGAAGATATCCCCGCCCTTTGGGATATGGAACACGAAGGAGGGAACACCGTAGGCGGAACCATCCTCGAAGTCGCTCTCACCTCGGCAAAAACCACCGTTTATTTTGCCTCCTTGGCCAAAGAAAAAGGCATTGTCCTGAGCAAAAATCAACTTGCCTCCATACGGAACAGCGTAGAACAAACCAAAAAACTATTTGAAGACGAGGATGATTTTTCCGACTATCTTGCCACGTTCGGAATGAGCAAAAGCTCACTCGAGGATTACTACACATTAGAAACCTATGCACAAGCCGCTCAAAGTTATTTATATGGAAACGGCGGCCCCATGCGCGTAAGCGAGGAAGAAGCAAAGCAATATTTTAACAACCGTTTTGCCACCACCTACCACATCTTTTTTGCGTATGAATCGGGATGGGAAGAACAAAAAAATCAAGTGAAAAACGCCCTCGAAAACGGCGAAAACATTTTAGATTTCAAAAACTATTCCGACGATAACTTTTTCGATTCTTTCCCAAACGGCATGCTGCTTTATGCAGGCAGTACGGGCTTTTCGGAATATGAAAACATCGCGCTTTCTCTTGAAATCGGTGCATATACCCAACTGACCGACACCGATGGTGTGTATATTATACAGCGCATCCAAAACGCTCCCGATGCCTACACATCGGTTGTTTCCGAAAGCGGAACCACCGTGCGCGAACTGATATTCACCCTTTTAACCGATGAAAAAATACGGAATGCGGTTTCTTCTGCCACCGATTTATCAATCGATCGCACAGTGGTTGAAAAAGTCACCGTTATCGACTCTCCCCTTATCCGCTAAAAAGCGGATCCAGCGCTTTTACACACAAAACGGCTTGTCGCAAAAATTGCGGCAAGCCGTTTTAATTTCAATTTGTTTTTATTACACTTGTTCAACCTTTGTCCAAACGCCCGATGTTTTCATTGCCTCCAACACCGCCGTTCGAATCGCCATGATGCGGAGGGTTTCAATACGCGCGACAGGCTCGTCGCCCGTCTTGAAAAATTCCGCCAAGGAATGGATGAACGGCTTCCAATATGCACCTGCAACGATCTGCTTTGTATGCGTTGTCGTTTTCGTGGCAATGTTAGTAATAAACGGAGATCCTCCGATGAAAGAGGTCATAACCGCAGGACGGCCGTCAGCAAAGATCATATGAACGGAATATGTGTTTTCGCCGCCGACATACATGACTTTTTCGCAATTACATCCCATCATCATGACAATCGGCTCCAACTGATGAATCGAATAAATATTAAAATCATTCGGTCCCCAAGTGGCAATCGAGGTAATCTCATTACGATCAATACCCTCATATTCTGCACAAAAACGAAGCGCCGAGGTGCTGTAACAGGAAGTGTTGTGAGCATCCGCCACAGCAAAAATTCTTCTTGCCGTCTCTAAATCGGGCGCAAACGTTTTATCGATATAACACGGTTTTCCCGAAGCAAGGGGCAAACGACAAAGCTCCTCGTGCATTTCACAGTTATCGGGAGACAACACCACCAAAGCATCGCTTTTCTCCACCACCTCTTCGATGGTCTTGCAGTGCAAAACACCGTACTGCTCGCACCAATTTTCATTGGTCATCCCATCTCGCGGGCAGGGAATCATACCATACCCGTAAGCGACCTCTAAAGAAGGATCTTCTTCTTTAAGCCATCCGACATAGCGGTTGGAATGGAACTCATTTAAATAATAATCCACAAAACCGATTTTCATTTTTTCGCCTCAATCCAAAACAATCTCACGGTGTGCTTCCGAAGAATCATAGATGGCCTGCATCATGCGCGCGGTAATGATATTGGTATCGATATGAGAAGGCAATTTTTCTCCCGTGTGAATACAACGTATAAAGGCATCGATCTCGGCCTGATAATGCTTAACGGCAGAGATGGGAGGCGTAACGGATATCAATTTATCCCCTTCGGTGGTATAGTAGGTGAAATCTTGGCCGTAACGCAAACGGATGCCGCCCTTTGTACCCATAAAGTCGATATACATTTCATTTTCAAAAATATTCTGCGCCCATGCTCCATGGAGCGTAATGACAGGACCGTCGGTACGAACCACACCCGTTACCGAATCGTCAACGTCATACACGCCATCATAGTTCGGAGGGCCTGCCCACATGGTGCCTTCATAAACGTAATCTCTCATCTTGACACCCAACTTGCTGAAAGCTTCGCCCGTAACCGTTCTGGGTTGCGGATCGCCGCAGCAATACATAACAATGTCAAGGAAATGAACGCCCCAGTCAATCAATGCGCCGCCACCCGCAATCGCCTTCGTGGTAAACGCACCGCCCAAACCGGGAATGTTGCGTTTGGAACGGAAGCTGACGTAAACGTGGTACACCTCACCCAGCTTGCCTTCGGTGATATAATCTTTAATCATATTCACAGCCGTGTTGAATCGGTTGACCACACCGATGTTGAGGACTTTACCCGACTTGTGCTGCGCCTCTTGCATTTCCAGCGCTCTTTGGTAGTTAATGGCGGCAGGTTTTTCGCACAAAACGTGTTTTCCCGCTTCCAACATGGCAATGGAAATGGTGGCGTGCATATCATTCGGCGTACAAATAGAAACGGCTTCCACTTCGGGATCGGTGACAATCACACGATAATCGGTAACCGCAATACCGCAACCGTTTTTTTGGACAGCCTCCTGCGCACGTTCGGGAATAATATCGCAAAAATACTTAATTTCCACCTCAGGATTCTCCATGTAGGCGGGAATGTGCGCTCTTGTGGCAATCGAACCACAGCCAATAATCGCTACTTTCATAAAAATCCACCTTCATCTCGACTCGTAAAAGATCAAGCTCTATCGTCATTCTATCACATTCAAAATCATTTGTATACAGTTTTTGCGATATGAATATAACATTTTTACCCTTCCAACCGTTTTCCTTCTCCATTTTTCGTCTTGCGGATTTTGCTTGTCTGTGCTATACTGAAAAAAACAATCTGTCAGGGGGAATTTATATGAACCACAATGAAATTTTATCCAGAGTCGATCACACCTTGCTCGCTACTAACGCCACCACCGCCGACATTCTCACCCTTTGCGATGACGGTGTAAAATTCGGTGTTGCATCGGTTTGTATTCCGCCCCTTTTCGTAAACGCCGCCGCCAATTATCTAAACAGCAAGCTCCCTGTCTGTACCGTCATCGGCTTCCCCAACGGATATGCTACCACCGCCGTCAAATGCTTCGAAGCCGCAGACGCCATTCAAAACGGTGCCGACGAAATCGATATGGTCATCCCCGTGGGAAAACTCAAAGAGTGTGACTATACAACCCTTTTGCAAGACATCTCTGCCGTTAAAAAAGCTTGCGGCGATAAAATATTAAAAGTCATCATCGAAACCTGTCTTTTGACCCGCGAAGAAAAAATACAAATGTGCCGAATTGTATCGGAAAGCGGCGCCGATTATATCAAAACATCGACGGGATTTTCAACCGGCGGTGCAACCCTTGACGATGTGAAGCTGTTCAAAGAACACGTCTCCCCCCACCTTAAAATCAAAGCCGCGGGCGGTATTTCTTCTTTTGCCGATGCCGAAGCATTTATAAACGCAGGCGCCGATCGCCTTGGCACCAGCCGCCTTGTAAAGATAAAAAAACAGGAGTGTGCACAATGACCGACCTCGAGCTTTGCCGCATGGCGCAGGAGGCTGCGCAAAAGGCGTACGCCCCCTATTCCGGCTACACCGTCGGCGCCGCACTGCTCTCTAAAAGCGGCAGAGTATACATCGGCTGTAATATCGAAAACGCCGCTTACTCCGCCACCGTTTGTGCCGAGCGCACCGCGTTTTTCAAGGCAATCAGTGAGGGCGAAAAGGAATTTGTCGCCATCGCCGTTGCCGGTGGAAAGGATGGTAAAATCACCGCCCCCGTCACACCCTGCGGTGTCTGCCGACAGGTTATGGCAGAATTTTGTCTCCCCGATACCTTCCGTATTTTATGCGTCGGTGAAAATGAGTTTACCTGCCACACCTTGCAAGAATTATTGCCATTTGGATTTGGAAAAAACGATCTTTCCTGATCCTCTCCCTTGTTGAAAGGATGTGTTTATCATGCGCATGTATGACCTGATCACAAAAAAGCGAAACGGAATCCCCCTCACAACCCAAGAAATCCAATGGATGATTGAAGGATATACAAAAGGAGACATTCCCGATTACCAAATGTCGGCTTTCGCCATGGCGGTATGCTTTGTCGGTATGACAAACAAAGAACTGGCCGATCTCACCATGGCTATGGTCAATTCAGGTGACCGCCTCGACCTCTCTCACTTTGGTGAAAAATCGGTAGATAAGCACAGCACGGGAGGCGTGGGAGACAAAACCTCTCTCATCGTGGCTCCTTTGGTTGCTTCTCTGGGCGGCATCGTCCCAAAAATGTCGGGCCGCGGTTTAGGTCACACGGGCGGCACCGTTGACAAGCTTGAATCCTTTTCTGGCTTCCGAACCACTCTTTCCTCCGAAGAATTTTTAGCGCAAGTGGAAAAGATCGGTGTTGCCATCATCGGACAATCCGGCAATCTTACCCCCGCCGACAAAAAGCTCTATGCTCTCCGCGATGTCACGGGCACGGTGGAAAGTCTCCCGCTGATAGCATCCAGCATCATGTCCAAAAAAATCGCCTCAGGCGCACACAACATCGTTTTGGATGTAAAAGTGGGAAGCGGCGCCTTCAATCCCACCTATGAAGCCGCAGAAAAACTCGCAAAAGCCATGGTTGGTTTAGGCAACGATTGCGGCAGAAACGTATCTGCCGTCATTACCGATATGGATCGCCCCCTCGGCTTTGCCGTGGGCAATATTTTGGAAATCAAGGAAGCTATCCGCGTTCTCCAAGGAGACGACATCGCGGATTTAAAGGAAGTTTCTCTGACCTTGGCAAGTGAAATGCTCTCCCTTTCCCTCGGTCTTCCGCGAGAAGAATGTTTTGAAAAAGCAAGCGCAGCCCTTACCTCGGGCCTTGCATTCGACCGATTCCGTCAATGGATCTTTGCCCAAGGCGGAGATCCGTCACTGGCAACCAACCCCGAACTGTTTCCACATGCCTCTTCTGAGATCATATTGACGGCCGACCGGGACGGCTTCATTTCCCACATGGATAGCGAAAAGATCGGTCGCACCGCCGTCATTTTGGGCGCAGGCAGGAATACAAAAGAAGATCCGATCGACCTCACCGCAGGCATCTACTTGCATAAAAAAACAGGGGACGAGGTAAAAGAAGGCCAACCGATCGCCACCTTTTATACCACCGCACCCAACTGCATCGAAGCCGCCAAAAATTTGTTTTATGAAGCCTTAACATTTTCTGAAACCAAGCCGACACTCCCCAAAACGGTGTACGGCATCATCACAAAACGTTGAATACAGGAAGGAAATAAAATGCATATTTTGTTGATTGACGGCCAAGGCGGCCGCATGGGGAAAGAACTGTCCGAAGCCATTCTCGCGCGTTTCCCCGATCAAATCTTAACGGCGGTAGGCACCAACAGCACCGCCACCGAAACCATGCATAAAGCAGGTGTTAAGCGTACTGCCACCGGCGAAAACGCCGTCATCGTGGGCTGTCGCACCGCAGACATCATCGTCGGCCCCCTCGGCATCGTCATTGCCGACTCCATGCTCGGTGAGATTACACCCTCCATGGCGCTGGCAGTTGCTCAAAGCAACGCCATAAAGGTGCTTATCCCCTCCAACCGTTGTAACCATCTGGTTGCGGGTGTTAGCGAACTGCCAATCTCGGCCATGCTCGATGATGCCATTAAAAAAATCGCCAATCTCATCGAAACCGCTTGAAAAACCTTTTATTTTGTGTTATACTGTGTCTGCCGTTCTGAAGAATGGTGCAGAAACAGAAGTTTCTTTTGTAAATTTTCCTCTAAAATTATGATGCTATAAAGGTATCATTATCTCTGAAGAGATAACGATGCCTTTTTATGTGTCCACAAAGAAAGGGAACTTCACTATGAAATCTCTCACCCATTTACAAAAAACCGTTCTTTCTGCCCTCTTTTTGGCGCTTGCCTACGCCTTGCCCTTTTTAACGGGACAGATTCCCGAAATCGGTTCCATGCTTTGTCCTTTGCACATCCCCGTCCTCCTCTGCGGTTTCATCTGCGGTTGGCCTTGGGGATTGGCAATCGGCTTTGTCGCCCCCTTGTTCCGTTCTCTCACGCTGGGCATGCCCCCTCTTTTTCCCACGGCGATATGTATGGCGTTTGAACTTGCCGCATACGGGGCTATCACAGGACTTATGCACAAGCTTCTCCCCCGAAAAAAGCCGTTTATTTATATCTCTTTGTTGACCGCTATGATCGTCGGACGTATAATCTGGGGACTTGCTATGTTTTTTTTCATGGGGATCAATGGCGGCAGTTTTACCTTTGCTGCATTTCTCGCAGGCGCCGTTACCAATGCCCTCCCCGGCATCATCGTGCAAATCATTTTAATTCCGATTTTGGTTATGCTCCTTGACTCTCCCAAAAAAATCAACACCAAAAATTAAAAAGGTGACTACATGAAAAACAGCGAGAGAACTCGCAAATCACTGATTGCGCACTGTCACTCCTATCCCCGTCTGCAAGTACAAGATGTTTTTAAGTTTCTATACCAAAGCGCCTTCGGGTGTGAACATGCGGTTTCTTCGCTTGAACAGGCAAGTGCGCGAATTGAAAGCGAATACGACCCACTGCATCAAACATCCACCCCTGTCATCCAACCGCTTGACGGCTCTTACAGCAGAGTGCCCCTTTCCTATATGGGTGGCGGACTGACCGCAAGCACATTTGCAAAACTGTTTTTGGCCTCCTCTCAATGCGAAAAGGATGGGTTGTCTGCGCTGCTTGAAAAAATAGAAGTCGCAAAAAAACTTGTACAAGACGGTTTGTTACCGTTTGCTCCACAAGTCTTTGAATCCGCCTTGGAAAAATGGAAAGAAACCGAATACGCCGCCATACACCATTCGGACGATTTCAAAAAGACCTACCGTCCCTCTTACCGTGTTATAGCCAACCGTTATCTCCCGTTCCTTCCTCTCTTTTCCGCGCTTGACAAACGCCTTGCAAACCAAAAGGTGCTCCTCGCCGTAGAGGGTGGAAGCGCAAGCGGGAAAACAACCCTTGGCGATCTGCTTGCCTTTGTCTATCCCTGCACGGTATTTCACATGGATGATTATTTTCTGCAACCATGGCAAAGAACGCCCGAACGATTCAAAACAATCGGCGGCAATGTTGATTGGGAGCGCTTTCTTTCTGAAATTTTGGAACCGCTCAGCCGCGGCGAAACCGTCCGTTTCAGGAAATTCGATTGCTCTTCCATGTCATTGCGCCCACCAGAACATATCTCTCCCGAAAATCTTGTGATCGTCGAAGGCGCTTATTCCATGCACCCCGCGCTCGAAAGATTTTATGATCTTTCGGTGTTCTTGGACATATCGCCCGCGCTGCAACGAAAACGAATACGAAAACGCAACACCCCGGAATTAGTAAAAAGATTTTTTGAAGAATGGATCCCTCTCGAGCAAACCTATTTTACTCAAACAAACATCCGCCAAAGATGTAACATGTCAATTCAAATTCCCGAAGCATAATAAAAACACCGAGAAAAACCTTTTGGTTTTCCTCGGTGTTTTTTACTGCATTTTCACCGTTTGTTCTGAATCAAACTTTTATTGCATTTTATTTTTAGTGACTTGCTTGATCACAAGGAGAACGGCAATTGTCAAAACTATACCGATCGGCAGGAGGATCAAAGCGCTTTGGATAAATGCGGCAAGCAAGTACATTACGAACGAAATCGCAGCCACGGTAATGACATAAGGCAACTGGGTGGATACGTGATTCAAGTGATTGCACTGTGCGCCCGCAGAAGACATGATGGTGGTATCCGAGATGGGCGAGCAGTGGTCGCCGCAAACGGCACCCGCCAAGCAGGCAGACATACCAATGATCATCAGTTCGCTGCCGGAATCGAAAACAGTCAGAACAATGGGAATCAAAATACCGAAGGTGCCCCAAGAAGTACCGGTGGCAAACGCTAAGACACAAGCAACCAAGAAAATGATGGCAGGCAAGAAATTGGCAAGCTCGGGAGCAGCAGATTTCATTGCTTCATCAACAAACACATCAACGCCGAGCAGACCGGTCGTGTTTTTCAAAGCCGTTGCAAAGGTGAGAATCAAAATGGCGGGAACCATGGCGAAAAATCCCTTGGGCACACAGTCCATGGCATCCTTGAAAGTGATGACTCTTCTGGCAATCAGGTAAATAATGGTTATAATCACGGCAATCAAGGCACCCCAAGGCAGACCAATCGTTGCATCGGTGTCACCGAATGCGGTGATAAAATCAGCGCCCGAAAAGAAACCGCCGACATAGATCAAACCAATCACACAAATACCAACCAAAACAAGCACGGGCAGGATCAAATCAATCACGCGGCCACGAGGATTCACCGATTTGCTTCCTGCCTCTTCAGCCTTGTCGCCACAGGTGTAAAGATCGTCGTTGTAAACTGCATTGTATTCATGCAAGCGCATGGGACCAAAATCAAATTTCATCACTGCAAGCCCGATGACGAACACAAAGGTAAGCAAGGAATAGAAATTGTAGGGAATAGCGCGGACAAACAACTCGATGCCCGAATACTCACTGCCCTCAGCATAACTGGAAACAGCTGCCGCCCAAGAGGAGATGGGTGCGATCATACAAATCGGCGCTGCGGTCGCATCAATCAAATACGCCAATTTAGCACGGGAAATCTTGTGCTGATCGGTAACGGGACGCATAACGCTGCCCACCGTCAAGCAGTTAAAATAGTCGTCAATAAAGATCAGAACACCCAAAACAAAGGTAGCGATCGTTGCGCCGACGCGGGTCTTGATGTGGGTTTTCGCCCATCGACCAAACGCAGCAGAGCCGCCCGCTTTGTTGATCAAAGCGACGAGCACACCCAAAATCACCAGAAATACAAAAATGCCGGCTGTGTCCGAAACCGCAGAGATAATGCCTTCGTTTAACACGGCATCAAAAGCTTTTACCGGATGGAAGCTGGTGGCAAACAAACCGCCAAGCAAAATACCTACAAATAGGGAAGAATACACCTCTTTGGTAATCAATGCAAGCGCAATGGCAACCAACGGAGGCAAAAGGGAAACGAATGTCGAATAGTAACCGACGCCGCCTTCTCCATGGAATTCGCCGCATCTTTCGCAGGGGCCTTCAACAAAAATTGCACAAACGACCACGATAGCAACGATGGCCAAAATGGCAATCAGGTTAAAGAGTGTTTTTTTCTTCATAAAAACCTCCCAAAATAAAAATGAATGTGAGGTGATTTTACCATGATTTGTCGCAAAATGCAACAAGTTTTGAGAAAACAAATCGATACTTGACGCAAAACAATGTTAAAATGTTTTTTTTGCAAAAAAAGAGGGCGGAATTTTCCACCCTCTTAGATTCTATCTGATTCCGCTCAACGTTTTACTTTTCCTCAATCGTCTCTATCAAAAAGCTGACAGGACGAAAACCGTCGTTGCAGGATATCATGACGGATTTTTTATTTTTCATCCATCCGCAAAAAATATCCTCTCCGCCATAAGCGAGTACCATCACAAACCGAGAAATGCTTTCCCATGCACTGTCACAAAAACCCTGCGGCTTTTTGTCGCCGTCGGTTAGAAATACCTGCCCCACCTTCATGTCACATGCATGCTCAATGGGGTTTTCGTATTCTTCCATCAGATCCTTGTATTCAGCCATCCGCATGACCGTGATTTTGCAATTTTTCATAGCATTTCTCCCGATTTTACATTGGCATTAAGCCAATTTCACAGATTCCCCCGCAGGCAAAAGAACATCCTTGCCGAAATAATTCATATACATTTCTACGCCATTCGGGTTATATACCATCGTACCGTCGGCAGAAAATACCAAATTGTCAAACAGCTTGACGTAGCGATAAATTTCCATATTGGTTGCGTACCAAACATCCTCGCGGTTTCCGATATACTCGGCAAATTCCTCGATGATATACCAGTTGTCGTTATCATTAAATTCGTAGCTGTGTCCCCACAGATAGAAAAGCCGCGGACCTTTTCTGTAAAAATTGCGACCTTCTTCTTCAATAAACCTATGAGCAAGCTCCATAAGCTTCGGATTGGTGTGATGACAGGTTGCGGGCCAACGCAGCCAATCCCCCGGAATTTGAAATTCTCCCGTGGAAACCACAGTTCTGGCATACGCGACACCGCACTGCTTTAAAATCTCCACAACCTCATCGTTGAACGAACCGTTGGCGTACGCCATACCGTTGATGACAGTGCCGAATAATTTTTCCAGCGCAATCCGATCATCCATCACATCTTTGATGACCATGGTAGAAGGAACCAATGCCAAGGACATGTGTTTGTATCCGTGGATCGCAACTTCGTTGCCGCTGGTGGTATACAGTTCATACGCCTCATCTTTGGTAAGCTTCCGTTCGCCGGTTTTTTCTGCAAACAAACCCGCGTTGACATTAAATGTGCCCTTCAAACCATTTTTCTGCATGATCTCAATGAGCTTTTTGTCATAAACCACCCCGTCATCGTAGCTGAGGGTGACTGCCTTGTCTTTAAATCCGGGAAAGCGCAAAAAAGGATAACTCATCATAGGACTGCTCATACCGTTTTCCTCCGTCTTAAAAGTTGTTTTGTAGTTCTTTGAAATTTCTTTCATATCCCACCTTCATTGTAACACAGCCGGACACAAAAAGCAAGAAACAATCCATAACAAAAGAAAACAGCCGCAATCCTAAGATTACGGTTGTCCTTGGCGGATAGGGTGGGATTCGAACCCACGGACGGTTTCCCGTCACCTGATTTCGAGCAGCTGTAAAGCAGGCTCTTTCTGTCCCTCACTATTCCTAATTTCCGCAAATTTTACCGAATTAGTGACTGCTTTCTTACCCCTTCCGAGAAAAATGCACGGCTAATGCAAGGCCAAAGGGACGGGCGGGCACTATTTTGATCCGCAGACCGTAAATTTGTTCCAAAACTATTATATCACAGTTCAAATGCTTTTTCAAGTGAGCAAAAAAGTGTTAAAAAGCCGTCACAATTCGAACCCTAAGGTGGTTTTATCTAGTGTCACTTATAATCAGTTATTTGCCATCCTTCGCCGTCCTTACCTATCCTTAAAAAAGGGCAAAACAAGCTAAAAATGAGGCTATTTTGGAATAATGTTAGGAAACTGAGAGGCAGAATAGACATATCTCTTTATAACGTAAAAAGATTGCAGAAATACGATGATTCTCAGCATGATTGGATTGACCGGAACAAGAATTTGTTGTATAATGATAATGAAAAATGCAGAAAAAACAAGAAAGGAGTGTGAAAGATGTCCTCATACAGTGAGCTGATAAAAAACTTTGAAAAGATCAGAGCATATATGCGTGATTTCTACGTTTATGGATTCAAGAGCCGTGATGACTATCAAAGCAAAAGCGCCCGTTCTTACGATGACGAGCGTCGCCGTCTGGAAAGCTGGCTTGGCGACCATATGAGCTTTGTTCGCACTCCCGAAGGTAAAAACGTGTTTATTTCCATCGATAGCCGAACGATCAGGCATAATCCGCTATACAACGCTTGGAAAGCAAAGAGCTTTACCGACGGCGACATCACGTTGCATTTCATCATATTTGACATTCTCCATGATCCGTCTGTCAAGCGTACGATTTCCGAGTTGCTTGCGGAGATTGATGAGAAATATCTGTCCGGCTTTGAAAGCCCCATGATGTTCGATGAGTCCACCATTCGCAAAAAGCTCAAGGAATACTGCGAAGCCGGAATTATCGTGGCAGAAAAAGAAGGACGGAAGATGTATTACCGTCGAACAGACAGCACCGACATCTCTGACCTTAACGATGTTCTTCATTACTTCTCGGAGGTTGCTCCCTGCGGAGTGGTCGGATCGTTTATTCTCGACAAGGAAGAAGCGGACACCGATGCCTTTACCTTCAAGCATCACTACATAACCGGTGCCATCGACAGCGGCGTTCTTGCTTCCCTTTTCACGGCAATGAGAGAAAAACGTGCCGTCACGATATCGAACATGAGCCGTCGCAAAGATATGCCAAGGCGCAATCGTATTGTTCCACTTCGTGTGTTTATTAGCGTGCAAAGCGGCAGACAGCATCTGCTTGCATATCTGCCCGAATACAATTCGTTCCATTCCTACCGCGTGGATTACTTATCCAACGTAAAGCTTGAAGATCCTACTCCTCGCTTTGACGAGCTTCGCGCAGAGCTTGACAGAATGCAGAGCAAGATGTGGGGTGTCAGCGTTAAGCGGAATAAATGGGGTGTGGAGCACCTTGAGCACGTAGAATTTACGGTCAAGGTAGAAGATAATGAGGAATATATTATCAAGCGTCTTGAACGCGAAAAGCGTGTCGGAACGGTTGAAAAGCTTGACGAACACACTTATCGTTTCTCTGCGGATATTTATGATTCGAGTGAAATTATCCCTTGGATCAGAACCTTTATCTGCCGTATCGTGAAAATGAACTTCTCCAATCGTAGTGTTGAGAATCAATTCAAAAAAGACTTGGAAGCTATGTACCTGATGTACGATGTCAAAGCGGAGGTGAGCGAATGATATTCAGCGAGCTTTACTCTGCCTATTACAATACGGTTGCCGCCATGATATCGGGTATCCTTGATGGCGAGCATTCCGAAAAGGAATTGCAAAAAATAGTAGCTGACCGTGCCTTCGGTGAGAGTGTGCTAACGATCCTTCCCTCACTCAAAAACGAGAAATGGCAGCTCGTGCATTCCGATATGACCACCTCACTTGAACACAAGCCGACCATGCCGCTGACCACACTTCAAAAGCAATGGTTGAAGGCGATTTCACTTGACACGCGTGTTAAATTATTCGGCGTGGAATTTCCAGACCTTGAGAATGTAGAACCTCTTTTCACCTCTGCGGATTATCACGTCTACGATAAATACGGCGACGGAGATCCCTTTGAGGATGAAGAATACATAAGACAATTCCGAATCATTTTAGAGGCAATACGGAAGGATTCGCAGATCAAGTTCGAAATGGTCAATCGCAAGGGCAACACCATGTTTGGCCGATGCCGCCCTGTAAGACTCGAATATTCCGAAAAGGATGACAAGTTCCGATTGATCACGGCAGGATGGCGCGCTGTTTCAACCGTCAACCTTGCCAAGATCAGATCTTGCGAACATTACACTGGAGAAAGACAGTCCGTCGGCGAGGAAAAAGCGGTGATATACGACACGATTACCGTAAAGATACGCGACGAACGAAACGCGATGGAACGCTTTATGCTCCATTTTGCTCACTTTGAAAAGCAAGCCGAGAAGCTTGACCGAAAGAATTACCTCGTGAAAATCAAATATGCTCACGATGATGAACCCGAAATGGTGATAAGAATCCTTTCCTTCGGACCGATGGCAGAGGTTATCGGATCGGAATCCTTCAAGCGATTGAACATCGAAAAACTGAAAAAACAGTTAAACTGTGGATTAAAATAGCGAAAAAGCTCTCATTCGAGGGCTTTTTTGTTATTTTCGCAGCTTTTTTTCCGTGAAAAACGGTGAACAGAATGGTAAAATATGCTTGCAAGGTTACTTCAAGCGAGTGTTTGAGTCAATCCTTCACAGCGGTGCACGAGGATATTCCAAAGTGTATGCCAGAAGAATTCTTGCTCCTTGAGCCTGTCAAGCTCGTTATTCGTGGGTTCGAATCCCACCGTGCGTTGCAAAACGTATCGCCAGTTGGCTTGGAAAATTTTGTCCCTCGGGACGCAAAAAGAACGGTACACACAAGCCCAGCTTGATCGTGTGCGAGAACGTTTTTATTCAGACATTCGTTATCATTCGGCAAAGCGAGAGTGCTTCGGTACATCTCGCAGAGCAATGCAAAAGCAAGCCTTGCCTGAGAATGGATACCGTGTTATCCCAAACAGTGCCAAAAGATTTCTTTCCGCACTATGCAGGAGGCACTCAAATTTTCAGCCGCTGCTTTTGCATGAATGATAGCGGAATCAAACGAAATTATGATTGGAGTGATTATATAATGCTTTTCTTCTTTCCCACAAAAAGAAATAAACTTTTATCAAAGCTTATAAAAGCATTTCCAAAAGAATATACCGCAGATGTCAAAACTGTTTGCAATTCTTTGACAGTGACAAGCAAAGCATACAGCGGCGCATT
>JAZSON010000013.1:0-19667 GCA_045536965.1 Eubacteriales bacterium | reverse complement strand
TTTCACCTGTACCACAGCCCACATCAAGCACATTATCAAACGATATATCTGATAATTTATCTATAATGTGCGGATATAGTGTTCTTGCGTGTGCTCCGTTTTTATCTATATCATATGTTGTTGCCTGCAGATTAAAAGTATGTTTTGACAACTTTTTACTATCGTTCATCTATATAATACCTCTTTCAAATTGGAATTTATCTCTCAGTATCTATCAACACCGCACTGCACGGTGAACCGTCTGCACCCCCCAGATTTAGCGGAGCCGCATTTAAGAAATATATACCTTCGGACACATCTGCCAAACGAATCCCCTCAAGTAAGACAACATCTGCAGATAATAGTGCAAGATGGACTGCCATTGGGGCACTTTGTGGTCCGATTATCTGAGGCTCGTTTCCCAGAAGTAAAATATTTGAAGAGGCAAATACCTTTGCAGCCTCTAATGACACTTCAACATCTCCTTTAATTAGAATTCTCTTTGCTGCTTCCGGGTTCTGTTCTTTTGCTTTTTCAAGTATCTGTGAAGCATTATCACCCGTGACAATCCCATGATGCTTTGCCACATAAGCCATTCCTACAAATGCCTCTAAACATATCTCATCAACCGTTTTTCCATCTTTAATAAAATGAATTGGTGCATCTATATGTGTGCCGTTATGTGCACACATACTAAAAGCAGTTAAATTATATACTTCACCTTCTTGCATTGATTTCAGTGCTGTTTTCTCTGGTACAGGGTCACCAGGATATACTTCACAACTGAAAACCTCTTGAGAAATATCATAGATTTTCATTGAATATTCTCCTCGTCAAATTCAAGTTTGTCAAATTCCATACGCAGAGCGGAAGCTAGCGATCGGTCAAGAAGGAATCCCCTTTGACCTCCGCAGTCCGTGACGCATTGTCAGCGGCGACTCGCCGCCAAATTCAAGTTTGTATAATAGATTATACCATGATTTTGCAATGTAATCAAGGCGAAGCCTTGTATATCATCAATTCCGAAGGAATTGTATATCATCAACACAAAGTGTTGCATCTCATCAAGCCGCAGGTAATACAGCCTTCGGCTGATGATATGCGCCTACGGCGATGATATACACGCTAAAGCGTGATGATATACCAAGCCTGCGGCTTGGATAAAAAAAGAAGTAACTTTTGGTAAACAAAAGTTACTTCTTCTTTGCGAAAGAGCGACGAAAAGTAGTATAAGAAGGGGTAAGAAAGACCAAAAGTAGTATGAATTTACTATTTGTCTGCCATCTTTCGGCTTAACTGATAAAAATAATCATTATATGTGTAGTAGTCATCGCTTTGACAAACAAAATCTTCACAAAAATCGAGAGAAGCAACCGCTCGTTCTTCAAAGGGATCCGTTTGATCAAACAGGTCAAGCATATCCTCTTTGCTCGTTATTGTTATATCTTTTGTGCAAATGAGCTGATTCTCTTCATTCCCGTAAGGACACATGTTGCCGTGACGGCAGGTCATACAACAAGCCAGCGTAACATCTTTGGGCAGTTTCGTTTGTAAATCAGCAAGCGTATCTGTCCAAAGATAATCATCGCCACATCCTTTGTATTCCATTCCGTTATACAACAAGGTGATTTCTGATTTAGGGTCGATTATGACTTCCTTGTCATCATAAGTGATTTTGATAGGTACCATTACTTTGCCGACAGGGGTAAGCAATGGAATGTCACATTGAAGGGTTTTCTTCATTTCATATTCTCCTTTAGGGTTTTGCAACTTGCTATCAACATTCTTCTGATTCGACCGCAGAGATTTCTATATTTTTTATAGGCATCCTCGTTAATACTGTTCGTATTGAATAGCAATTGCAACCACCCTTCGGTTTCACTGCATTCCTTAAGAGCAATTTCAAATTTTGAAAGCATGTCCGCTTTGCTTTGCCCGTAATTTGCTTCACGAATGTTTGCATAAACACTGCTTGAACATTTACGGATCTGGAAAAGAGTGTTAGAGGGTGCTTTAATACTTTGACAAAGCAATTCAATTTCTGTTGCAAGCTGCCCGGAATATATCAGCAAATAATTTTTCGGCATACAACCACTCCTTTCAAGAGAATTATACTACTTTTCCGTAAACAAATCAAGGCGAAGCCTTGTATATCATCAATTCCGTAGGAATTGGATATCATCAACACAAAGTGTTGTATCTCATCAAGCCGCAGGAGAATACACGCTATCGCGTGATGAGATACAGCCCCAAAGGGGCTGATGATATGCACCGCACTTCGCGCGGTGATGATATACCAAGCCTGCGGCTTGGATAAAAAAAGAAGTAACTTTTGGTAGACAAAAGTTACTTCTTTTTTGGTGGGGGTAGAGGGATTCGAACCCACGGCCTCTCGCATGTGAAGCGAACGCTCTAACCAACTGAGCCATACCCCCATATGAGAAATGTCGCCGTAGCGACATTTCTTTTATTATGAGTCCGAAGACTTTTTGGTGGAGACAACAAGATTCGAACTTGTGACCTCTTGCATGTCAAGCAAGCGCTCTAACCAACTGGGCTATGCCTCCATATCGTTTCTTTCACCGACGGACGATATTATAACACAGCCGTTATGAATTTGCAAGAGGTAAATTGAATTTTTTTATTTTTTTTTGGAATCAAACAAAGCCGAAATTCCCAAATAGGTGTGATACAGATCGACTTTCCCGATCAACTCAAACGGAGCATGCATGGAAAGCACAGGTACACCGAAATCCACAATATCCATATTGTGCCCTGCCAGGAATTTGGCCACCGTTCCGCCACCACCCTGATCAACCTTGCCAAGTTCGGAGGTCTGCCAGTTGACACCGTATTCGGCGAAGAGCTGTCTGTACCATCCAACCAACTCTGCCGATGCATCCGAGCTGGTGCTTTTACCCCTTGCGCCGCCGTATTTACTCATCGAAGCGCCGTGATTGATACGGCAAGCATTCAATTTATCGTAGGCCTCGGCATACCGAGGATCAAAGCAGCCGCTGACATCAGAGGAAAGGCATTTGGACATCGCAAACATCTTTCGGGGATTGGCGCCGAGTGCAAGGGCCATATCTTCCATCATATCGAAAAAGAAGCTGCCGTCCAACCCCGTGTTGCCCACACTGCCGATTTCTTCTTTGTCGGCAAGAATGACACAAGAGGTAAATGCAGGAATCTCTTTTCTGTCCAAAAGGGCGCGAAGGGCAGGATAGGCACACACACGGTCATCTTGACCGTATCCGCCGATCATTGAAGCATCAAAACCAATATCTCTGGCACGCGTTGCGGGAACAAAACAAAGCTCAGCCGACAAAAAATCCTCTTCGCAGATACCGTATCGGTCATGGAGCAGGGTCAAAAGCGAGGATTTTACCGACAAAGCAACCCCATCCACTACCTCGGGTCTGCTTGCAACCACAGGCATGAGAGACTCTCCGGGAACACCCTCGGATAAGGTTTTGTTATTCTGATCTTTGGAAAGATGGGGCGGCAGATCGGTGATGCAGAAGGCAGGCTCCGACTCATCCTCTCCAACCGAAATATCCACACTGCTGCCATCGGCGCGAATCACCGTACCGTGCAGAGCCAGCGGAATGGTCAACCACTGAAATTTTTTAATTCCGCCGTAATAATGGGTCTTGAAATATACCATGCCCCCCTCTTCCACCATCGGCTGTGCCTTCAGGTCAATACGGGGCGAATCGATATGAGCGGCGCAAACACGCAAACCGTCATCGATAGGATGGCTTCCCACCTGCACCAAAACCAACGCTTTGCCGCGATTAAGGTAATACACCTTATCTCCGGGACGATAACAACTTCCGTATTCAAACGGAACATATCCCTTTTCTTTTGCCATAGCAACCGCAACATTGACACATTCACGCTCGGTTTTTCCTTGGTTTAAAAACGTTTTGTATCCGTCGGCAAACGAAGATACCGCCGCATCGTCAAAATTCTTTGCGGTATATCCCGATTTTCTTTGATATGCATATTGATTCTTTTCTTCCATGTTTTACGCTCCTTCAACACGACTGCTTTCCAGCCGTTCTTCATATATAAATACCGATTTTTTTACCCTTGCAACGAAATCACGGGTCTCATCAATGGGAATATAATAAAGTTTTCCGTCCTTGGCATATTCTTCATTTTTAAGCCACGCGGCAACCTTCCCCTGCCCTGCATTGTAGGCAGCAAAAACAGTTTCCCAATCGCCGAACCGTTTATACAAACGCGCCAAATAATATGTTCCGAAATCAATACTGATTTTCGGCACCGTTAAAAGCTCGGGTGTATCATCGTCCACGCCTCGTTTACTGCAAAGATCCGAAAAAGTACGCGGCATCATTTGCATCAATCCGATAGCGCCCGCGCCTGAAACGGCGTCTGCCCGAAAACCGCTTTCATTTTTAATGACCGCCAAAATCACCTCGATCGGCACACCGTGGGTCTCAGATGCCGACTTCACCTCATCAAGATACGCAACGGGGTGAGTGTAGGCAGTATAAACGGGAGGAATCACAAAATGACCGATCACAGACAGCAGTAAAAGCGCTGTCAAAACCAAAGCGAACTTTGAACGGTTCTTCATGAAAGTCCACCCTCAACAGATCGCATATAGGAAATAACCGCTTTTTGCAAATCTTCCAAACCTGAGCTATTTTGCAAAACATCGTCACAAAGGGCACAAAGTGTCTCTGCGCTTTTTTGATGGTCAAGTCGCGCCTGCACCCTCTCTTTTGTAATGCGATCCCGCTGTGAAGCCCGTTCACAACAAAGCGCAGGAGAAGACACGACCGCAAGGGTGCGATGACACAAGCGATCCGCGCCCGATTCAAAAAGCAAAGGCGCATCGATCACCGCAACACGAAACCCCTTTTTCTCTTGAACGGCAAGCCAGCTTTTAATATCATCCATGATATACGGGTGGGTGATTTTATTCAAATCGCTGTGTGCCGCGGGAGAAGAAAAAACCATTTCAGCCAAACGACGGCGATTCAGACCGCCCCGACGGTTTAAAATCTCCCGACCAAACCGTTCGGTCAACGCAGCAAGACAGGGTTTTCCTTTGCGCACCACCCGCCGCGCCACGCGATCGGTGTCAAGACAGGCCCAACCACCCGCAGAAAACATGGAACATACCGTTGTTTTCCCCGCGCCGGTCTGACCGCAAATTCCCACTACCAACATTTGTTATACCTCCAGCACCGAAAAACCACAGGCCTTCAAAAGCCGATTTTTAACCGCCAACCCCAAAAGATCGTCTTCGGGAAGACGTGTGAAAATGGCTGTTACATCGGAAGAATCGAAAAAACGCAGTTTGGAAAAAAGCTCCCTCGCCTGCATCGCATAATCCCAACGTCCGCCAAGCACGGCCAATCGTTTTGATGCCCCGAGGATTTTTACATCCTCGTCAAAACACAAAACGCCGCATCCCTCGGCCAACCTTTCCGCCAAAAACGCAAGGACATTTTCATCGCTTCCCACCACGCCCGTCACAGGTGCTTTGGGTGCATAATGGCGGTATTTCATGCCGGGAGCAAGGGGTTGCTCCCCCTCTTTTAAAACGCCCGTCAAAGCCTTGTCAAACTCCAGATGGTCGCAAACCGTCAAAAGCTCCTCGGGGGTCACTCCACCGGGACGCAAAAGAGTAAGTGTATTGCGGTTTGCGTGGGGCAATACAATGGTCGATTCCAAACCCACATCACAACTGCCGCCATCAATGATATAAGGCACCTTGCCGTACAGATCCTCCAAAACATGCTCCGCCGCAGTCGGACTGGGTCTTCCCGATGTATTGGCTGACGGCGCCGCAACAGGCACATCGGCCAAACGCAACAAGGTATGCGCCGCAGGATGAATCGGACAACGAAGGGCGACCGTCGGAAGAGATGCCGTCACAGCATCGGGCACGATTTTCTTTTTCTTCAAAACCACTGTCAGCGGACCGGGCATAAAAGCAGCAGCCAACCGATCAAACAGAGCAGGGTTTTCAGGTTCTGCATATTGAAGCATTTTGGAAGGGGAATCCACATGCACAATCAAAGGATTGTCGGAGGGCCTACCCTTCGCTTCGTAGATAGCGCGGCAGGCATCGGGATTAAGAGCATTGGCGCCAAGACCATAAACCGTCTCGGTAGGAAAGGCCACCAGTGCCCCGTTTTTAAGAGCTTCAGCCGCTTCAATAAGCGCATCATCATCTGCATGGCTACGCCAACGAATGATCTTTGTATCCATCAAACCATCCCCTGACTCAGCATTTCGGCGCGTTCGGCGGCAGCAAGTGCACTGACCATTTCGTCGATCTTGCCGTTTAAGAAGTTTTCCAGCGAATAAATAGTCATGCCGATACGGTGATCGGTCACACGCCCCTGCGGGTAGTTATAGGTACGGATCCGCTCACTGCGATCTCCCGTTCCCACCTGACTCTTGCGCCGATTGGCCAGTTCGTCGTTTCTCTCGCGAAGCTGTGCTTCATACAGCTTCGAACGAAGCACTTTCATCGCCTTATCACGGTTTTTGTATTGGCTTCTCTCGTCTTGGCACTCGACAACAATCCCCGTGGGAATGTGCAGAATACGAATAGCCGAGTCGGTTTTATTGACATGCTGTCCGCCTGCACCCGAAGCGCGGTGGGCCTCAATCTGCAAATCACTCGGATTGATTTCAACCTCAACATCCTCCGCCTCAGGCAAAACGGCCACCGTTACCGTCGAAGTGTGAATACGCCCCGAGGCCTCGGTTTCGGGCACGCGTTGCACCCGATGCACGCCGCTTTCAAATTTCAGTTTGGAAAAAGCGCCGTCGCCAATAACCATGAATGAAATTTCTTTGTATCCGCCAAGCTCGGTTTCGTTGGCGTTGATACACTCACACTTCCACCCCATCGCCTCGGCATACATGGTATACATACGGTATAAAACAGCCGAGAAGAGCGCCGCTTCTTCGCCGCCCGCACCGCCGCGAATTTCCACAATGACGTTTTTATCATCGTCCGGATCTCGAGGCAACAAAAGTATTTTAATTTCTTCTTCCAGCAATGCCATCTTTTGCTTCCCATCGGCAAGTTGTTCCTCGGCAAGCAGCTTCATTTCAGCATCGGGCTTATCGGATAAAACCGCCTCGGCATCGGCAATATCGTCCATACAGACGCGCAAGGCGCGGTATTTTTCCACGATGGGTTCCAGCACCTTGTACTCCCGCATATACTTTTTATAAAGCTCGGTATCCCCCACCACCTCGGGCAATGTGAGCTGACGGGAAATTTCGTCGAATTTTTCGGCGGTCTGTTGCAATTTGTTATGCATGGTTTACTCCGTTGTATGAATGGATTTGATTTTCTTTTCAAGTTTAACCCGCGCCACCGACATTTCGTGGCCGCAGGTATCACATCTGACCTTCAGATCACTGCCAAGCCGCAAGACGGTCAAAATCTTGCCACCGCAAGGATGCGGCTTTTTCATTTCCAATTTGTCCTGTAATTTAATGATCATAAAACCCGCCTCCGTAAAAAGAAACCCACGCAGCCATGAACACTGTGCGGGTTTTCTTCATTCCTTATTTTTTCAGTTCCCGGCTGAGCCAAATAAGTCCGATATCCAGCGCGGCGTAAAGACCCGTTTTATCGGTTTGCTTGATAATCGCGCCGCAGTCGGGCGAATTTTTGTCGGTATTCTGAATTTGGAGAAAAATGAGGTCGGGGATTTCTTCCCCCATCACGGTTTTGGTGGTCAAAACGGTCAAAATGAGAACGGCACCGTCGGCAGGGTCACCAACGCAGATGATACCGCCGCTCTTCACCATGGGATAGCCTCTGAAATATTGCGCCTTGGTAATCGCATTTTCCATGGAGTAATCCTCTCTTTCGTTATTTCAAATCAAGAAAGCTTGCAACCAATTCTTTGAGCAATCTTTCACGGTCGATCTTGCTGATCTTGGTACGGGCATTGTTGTAGTTTGTGATGTATGTCGGATCCTCCGAAAGAATATAACCGACAATCTGGTTAACAGGGTTGTACCCCTTCACGCAAAGCGCATCATACACATCACCCAAAATTTCTTTCAGCTCTGAGCGCTCCATTCCGTCGAATGCGTAACGGATTGTCTTGTTGGCATCGAATTCTGCCACAGATACCCCCCCTTTGTGTTTTAACTTTCTCTAAAACTTATTATAACCTTTTCATGCGGATAATGCAATAGAAATTTCAAAACTTACCGCACTTTTATAAAAAATAAGTGACTAAGCCTGTAAGCCGGGTTCTGTTGCGAAAAAATCGCCGACGATCATCTATCTGGGACGCACGTTGCCGTGCGCCTCAAGCCACCTTCGGAGCGATCTGGCTAATCTTGGGTCTCCCCTGCCCCATATACGGTGTTGCTTCGGATAGGGTTTACATGGCCACACGGTCTCCCGCATGCCGGTGAGCTCTTACCTCGCCTTTCCACCCTTACCTGTAAAACAGGCGGTATCTCTCTGTTGCACTGTCCCTAAAGTCGCCTTCGGCGGGCGTTACCCGCTATCCTTGCCATATGAAGCCCGGACTTTCCTCATAGCGGTTCCTTTCGGTTCCGTACGCGACCGTCCGGCTTAGTCACAAAAGGCATTATAACATATTTTCATTTCTTTGTCAAACCGCCAAAAAGGATAAATAAAGGCACCCCTTCTCATCCAAGCAACGCTTTCATCTCGAAGGTTTTTGTGTCTATTCTGTAAATCTGATCATCCTTCCGACCGAAAAGCATACCGTCGACCAGATAAAGCTCCCCAAAAACGTCCGAAAGCACCTTTTCATACTCTAACGTTTCGGGATCGACCCGCCACAGACCGTTATCCTCGTGGTCAACGTTGTACGAAATCGACCCGTCTGTTTCATTCCTTTGTACCGATGCGAATATATTTTCATCATCGGCGATATATGTTACCCCGCTGTTATTATCACCGATCTCATTGAAAACCAAGATTGTTTCTTGGTCGGTATCCCTGTTGTAGATACACAGATCTCCCTTATCCCGATACAACAGATATTTTCCGGACGGCATCATCTTATACATCGGCATACGAAAATCCTTGTTTTGAAAAAGCGTTGTGACTGAAGCATCCTGCAAATCCATTTTGATGAGAATTTGATCCTCATTCAGAACATACAGCTCTTCTTGATGTATATAATACACATCCACCCCGCCGCTTTCGAGGAGGGCTTTGCTTGTTTGTGTTTCAATGTCATAGGCAAACAACGATCCGTCAGCGGCGGCAGTTTCAAATATAATCCACTTTTCAAAAACAATGAAAGAACCAACATCTCCCGCAACATCTGTAATTTGCTCGGTATCGATATTCAGAATACACAGAAGGCCGTTACTCTCAGACCGATCGATATAAACCACGGAATCACCGATAAGCTGAAAAGGCGAATCAATCCCGCTGAATCTGCTATAATTCCCTTTTTCGTCCACAACGGTCAAGGTATTGGAAAACAGCCCATAGTCTATCCACGCAAACCGACCGTCATGATAATCCATGGTGGTCCCATTTACGTAGTTGTTGTAGTTTGTGTCGGCAATATTTTCCAAAGGAACGAGAAGCTCTCGGTCCTCGGCATCACAATGCCGCCAAACAGCGAAAGCGCCACCCAAAACCGCAATACAAAGCAAGATGGTCACCGTGATCCTGACACTGCGTTTTTTCAAAACATGACTAAGCTTCATCAAAATATCACCACCGCTTTCATTCTTCGTGCCGTTGTTGCCTTTTACATCACTTCAAAAAATGCAAAGCTTATACTTTTTCCCCCAAAACCGCCGATTCAAGCGCTTGGCGCGGGAAGATCGATCACACTACTCGGAAAATAACATTCGGTAAAAACATGGTCATCGTGATTGCGGAAGAAAACACCGCAGGAATGATCTTCATAAATATGTAAAAAGACACTGCGGCATTTCGTGCCGCGGATATGCTCGAAACTGGATACGTTGATTTGCGCAATATCATGAAAATTCATCCAGGAAATGCGCTGATAGGGCCGATCTCCCGCGTGTACAAAATCACCGATGTGCGCGTGTCCGTAAAAATGAAGTTTGACATTTTGCGGCAGTGGCAAAATGTTTTCCAAAAGCGCCGACGGTCTGCTTCCGCCCGGAAAAGCGTAATGCGATGCCGTAATGACGGGACAGCCGTCAGAGCGCATTTCATCGACGATCCCTTTCATCCGTTCTTTATGGGGATAGGCGTCCGCATCGCCGTGCACAATGCCGTGCGAGGTGTACCAAGACCCATCTTCCGCAATATGATCGGTGAAAAAATAAATTTGAAAATCGCCGACCGGCACCTTAAAATACGGCTCGGAATAACTTGACGCCGTATACCAATTTTTGTGTTTTTTCGCCATTTCATAAAAGGGAACGAAAATGTTTTCTTTTTTTCTACCGTTATACCGAATATAATCCAGATCGTGATTTCCCGCAACAAAGCAGAGCGGAAGAGCGGTTTTTACAAAAGCATTTTCCTGCATATCACACATTTTTTCCAACCGTTCCCGATCGCCGCCTTCAACACAATCGCCCAAAAACCATATCATATCCGCGGGGGCATCAATCAAATCAAAGTCTTCCATGCAAATATCCAGACATTCTTTGGCATAGGCGGGATTTGACTGTTGCAGGTCGGAAAAGATCCATACCTTATGCTTGGCTCTTTTTAAAGATTCCCGATAGATAATATCCCGCATATTCTCATTTCCCCTTAAAAAATCCGACTTTGTCGGCGCAAGCAATCCTTTGTTTTGCTTGATTGACACACTTTATTTTACCAAACCGCATACCGTTTGTCAACCTTTGGGCATTTTCAAAAAACTGTAAAACATATTCCCACACTTATAAAAACCGCTTGAATCATCGGCCCAAAAGGTGTATAATGATATATTATGGAGGTGCGCCATGGATACAAACGACAAATTACTTTCCTTCCGCCGCCGTTTTGCAGGGAAAACTGCATCGGTCATCGGCATCGGCATCAGCAACCGCCCCCTCATTTCCTTTTTGCTGGATAACGGTCTTTCGGTGGTTGCGCGCGATAAAAAAGAAAAAAGCGCCATTGACGGAGCGGATGCGCTGATTTCCCGCGGCGTAAAGCTTTGTTTGGGAGAACATTATTTAGACGATCTTGAAGAAGACATCATCTTCCGCACACCGGGCATGAGACCCGACCACCCCGCTTTGATATCCGCCGTACAGCACGGCGCTCACCTAACCAGTGAAATCGAACTTCTTTTCGACCTCTGCCCCTGCCCGATTTTCGCCATCACGGGAAGCGACGGCAAAACCACCACAACCACCATCACCTCCCTTCTCTTAAAGGAATCGGGACGAAAGGTTTGGCTTGGCGGCAACATCGGCACGCCTCTGATCGCAGAAGTTCCCAACATGAATCCCGAAGACACGGTTGTTTTAGAACTTTCAAGCTTCCAGCTCATGACCTTGCAACAATCCCCCACCCGTGCGATCATCACAAATCTCACCGAAAATCACCTCGATTGGCACACCGATATGGATGAGTATCTGGATGCCAAGAAAAATATTTTCAAACATCAGACATCAAGCGACCTTCTTGTTCTGAACAAGGACAATCCCGCAACGTGCGCCATCATCGGACAGGAAAAAGGAAAGCTCCTTACCTTTTCCCGCGCAGAAAAAGTATCCTGCGGCGTTTATCTGGACGGGGATACCGTTTATCGCAGTCAAAACGGTAAAACCCATCCCATCTTAAACCGCGCCGACATCCGCATTCCGGGTTTGCACAACGTGGAAAATTTCATGGCAGCCATCGCCCTGACCGACGGTTTGGTTACAGATGACCAAATCCGTGCCGTCGCCACAACCTTCCCCGGTGTCGCTCACCGCTGTCAATTCATTCGGGAAAAAGACGGTGTCAAATACTACAACTCCTCCATTGACTCCACCCCCGCAAGAACCACCGCATGTCTGCGCGCCTTCACCCAAAAGGTCATCGTCATCTGCGGAGGCTACGATAAACAGCTTTCTTTTGCTCCCCTCGTTCCCCTCTTTGCCGATTGTGCCAAAGGCGTTGTTCTTTGCGGTGCCACCGCCAAAGCCATTCAAACTACACTTGAAAACACCCCCGATAAAATAGATTATCCCGTTTGCCGTGTCGAAAATCTTTCGGACGCGGTCAAGAAAGCCCAAGTTTTGGCCGAAAAAGGCGACATTGTGGTGCTCTCCCCCGCCTGCGCCAGTTTCGATGCTTTTAAAAACTTCGAAGAACGCGGCAAACACTTCGTCGAAGCGGTCATGGATTTATAAATTTACAAACAGAAAGGCAGGCCCTCCCCTTGAATAACCTTGAAAGTTACCTTGCTCACGCAAAAGAAATCGAAAAAAAACTTGCAGACCGATTCGCGGAAATCGACGATGTCGCATTTTTTAACCAAAAAAAGGTACTCGATGCCTTTGCCGAAGAAAACCTTTCGGATGCTGACTTTGCGCCGGGAACAGGCTATGGATACGATGATCGCGGCAGAGATAAACTTGAGCGTATTTATGCGCGCGTTTTCAACTGTGAAGCCGCACTGGTTCGTCACCAGATCGTTTCGGGCACCCATGCTCTAACCATCGGGCTGTTCGGGCTTCTCCGTCCGAATGATACCATGCTGGTGGTCAGCGGTCGCCCCTATGATACCCTTGCCGATGTCATCGGTTTGGGAGAAAGCAAAAATATGGGCTCTTTGCGCGATTACGGCATTCATTACCGCCAGATCGACCTTTTGGAAGACGGGGAATTTGACTACCCCTCCATCGAAGCGGCCCTGAAAGATCAGCCTAAAATGGTCTATCTCCAACGCTCCCGCGGTTATGCCGACCGCCCCACCATCTCCCCCGACCGCATCCGCACCCTCGCCGCCTTTGTCAAGGCAAGAAGCAATGCTTATGTGGTGGTCGATAACTGTTACGGCGAATTCGTCTGCCGCGAAGAGCCCGCAGGCATCGGCGCCGATTTGATGATCGGCTCCCTCATTAAAAACCCGGGCGGCGGTATCGCCGAATCAGGCGGCTATCTTGCAGGTACCCATGAAGCCATCACCCTTTGCAGTTACCGTATGACCTGTCCGGGCCTCGGCAGTGAAGTGGGTGCAGGTCTCGGCTTGACAAAATCCATGATCAAGGGTCTGTTTTTTGCCCCCCATGTCACCGCACAAGCCCTGAAAACCGCCATCTTCGCCGCCGCGATGTTGGAGGATGCGGGATTTGACGTTTCTCCTGCTCCCCTTGTCCCCCGCTACGACATCATTCAATCCATTCGTTTCGGTGATCCAAAACCGCTCATCGCCTTCTGCCAAGGTATTCAGGCGGGTTCTCCCGTAGACAGTCACGTTGTCCCCGAACCGTGGGATATGCCGGGATATACCGATCCCGTTATTATGGCAGCGGGCGCCTTCACACAAGGCTCGTCCATCGAACTCTCTGCCGATGCCCCCATGCGCCCCCCCTATATTGCTTTCATGCAGGGCGGCTTGACCTATGAAAGCGGCAAGCTTGCCATCATGTACGCACTCAAAAAGATCAAGGAGATGTAAAAATTGCGCAGCTTAGAAACCTTCCCCATCATTGACGTACACACCCATATTTTCCCAGAAAAGATCGCCGAGCGCGCCGCCGAAAACATCAGCACCTATTATACCCTCCCCCGCGAGGGAAACGGCACGCTTGACATGCTCAAAAAGCTTTCGGGCGGCCTCGACGTGCGCGCCTATCTTATTTCCTCGGCGGCAACCAACGTTAAAAACGTAGAAATCGGCAACGATTTCATGGCCTCCCAACTTGCCGACAAATCGCTCATCCCCTTCGGCTCGGTTCATGCCGCCTTTGAAAAGCGGGAAGAAGAGGTCGAGCGCATTGCAGAGCTTGGACTTTTCGGCATCAAGCTTCACTGCGATTTTCAGGGCTTTCCCATCGACGACAGCCGCATGGACGTGGTTTATAAAAAAGCCGCCGCGCTTTCCCTCCCCGTGCTTTTTCATTTGGGCGACCCCAATACTGATCTGACCACCCCCGCCCGCCTGCGCGCCGTCATCGACCGCCATCCCGATCTCACCGTCATCGCTGCTCACATGGGCGGGTATCTTCAGAAAAAAGAAGCCGACCGCCTTTTAGTCGGTCTGCCCATTTATTTTGATTCGTCCGAATGGCAGCACAGCATGAGCGCCTCGGAGCTTGTGGATATGTGCCGTGCCCACGGCATCGACCGCATCCTGTTCGGCTGCGATTACCCCCTCTCTTCCACCATGACCGAAGCCACCGCCGTATATAACGCGGGCTTTACCGAGAAGGAGCTTGAAAAGCTCTTCTATGATAACGCCGCAAAATTATTCGGCGCCACCGCTTAAAAACCTACCAAAAATGGCTGTGAACCACCGTTCACAGCCATTTGTTATTTCTGTTTTTTCTTATCGGTTTCGCAAAAGCTCATATCCACTAAAAGTAAAACCGTTCCGTCATCTTCGATCTCATCCAAAACCACCGAGATCCAAGTGGTTTTATTCATGTGATAGGCAGGATATATCCCCTTTTTTACAAGGAGAGAGCCCATCAAAAGCGGATCGACCTTGACATTCATCACGTCCGCCCGCCTCTTTGATGCTTTGCCGAAAACCGACAGTGGCAGGTTCATCACGATGGCGTACCACTTGCGCGAAACGTGATGCCGCAAGACCGCCGTGCATAAATCATCCCGAAACGGATAGTCCGGCTCTGTGCCGTACCGCTCGAGACAGAGCTTAAACAATGCTTCTCTGTCCATTTTTCTTACAGAAACGTCACCAAGGCATCCATGTCCTTGCGCTTCTTTTCGCGCGGCGTATCCAAGGCATAGCCGAGGGTAATGACCAACCGCACGACACCGTCAAGACCGCACACCTTTTGAATTTTGTCGCTGTCCAGCCAGCCGAGGATACAGCTTCCAAGCCCCTGTGCCGCCGCCTCTGCCGTAATATAAGCGGAGAGAATGCCTATATCAATGGAACGGTAATCGTTTTTCTTTAGTTTTGCACCGAGCGCCGCCTTGGCACAGTAGGGCTCTTCCGAAATGACCAGCAAAACGGGCGCATCATCAACGAAGGTGTTGATGCCCACGTCCTTCGTTTCCTTGGCAACCGCTTTTGCCTTCTCCCCTCTGCAAACGGTAATATGATAGGGCTGACCGTTGCAGGCAGACGGAGAAAGACGCGCCGCCTCTAAAACCGCCTGTAGCTTTTCCTCCTCCACTGCCCTTTGGCTGTCGTATTTTCTGCACGAATACCGTGCCCTTGCAATTGCAAGAAAATCCATACTGTTTCCTCCGTTTTCGCATCACCAGATAAAAGGTATCAGGCGATATTTGACTTTTTTCTTATAGTCGGTATAACCGACCAGCTCTTTTTCCAAAAATGCCTCTTCCTTGTGAATTCGTCTTGCAATGATCGGGAGATAGAAGGAAAAGATCAATAATGACCAGAGCGATCCCAAAACGATGGGTATCGACAAAAACATCAGCACCGTCGCGCTGTACATGGGATGTCTGACAACACCGTACAACCCCGTGTCAATGACCCTTTGTCCTTCCTGCACCCCGATGGTGCGGCTTAAATAGGTGTTTTCCCGCAAGACCTCGGCATAAAGCGCATATCCCGTCAAAAACAACACCGCCCCGACAGCAACCGCCCACTTCGGCAGCATATACCAACCGAAACGAAATCCAACACCCGCCGTAACAAAGCCCGCCAAAAACATAAGACCGCTTAATTTCACGACGGTATCCTGCTCCTTTTGCTTTTCCTTCGCATCCAATCTGCTTTTTAGGAGGGCAGGATTTTTGACCATCAGAACGGCACCCACCACAAGCATGGGGATAAATAAGATCAGGATCAGCAGCCATCCGTTTGAAAAGGAAAGGGTGCCGGCGGGCAAAAAGACAAGCAGTCCGACCGACAAAAGTCCAAGCAGAAATTTACCGACCGCTCCGATCAAAAGCCGCATATATATCTCCTCCTCCGCTACGTTTCAGAAATGCTTTGCAATATCGTTTTGATAATCCCCGTCGATCAGAATGTATGAAAGACCGCACTTTTTTACAAGAGAAAGAAAATGCGCGTTCTCATTTAATACGCTTTCCAAGGTGCATCCGCCGTCATCCAAGCGGTCTTCAATAACGTTTGCATATTTTCGAATATCGTCAAAATGCTCCTTGATATACCGCTCACTCATTACAAGACAAAAATATCGAATGCTTGCAAGATATTCTTTTTCAAAATCCTTTTCCCAATCAAAAGGAATATAGCACCCTTCGACGATCAGGTTTTGCTTATTTTCGATCGCGGTTTTGATGATCTCGCGCACAACAGGCCACAAATACGCCGTCAGCTCCCCGTCGTCGCTTAAAGGTGTCAACGAGGTATAACCGCTTCGGATCAAGCCCATCTTCAAATGGTCTATCGACAAATAGGGATATTTATATTTTTCAAGCATTTTTTGTGCAAGTGCCGTTTTCCCCGTGTGGGATGCACCCGCTATCAGAATGATCATACTTTCCTCTCAAAATTTCATCTGTTGCGATATTCCAAAGCCGTTTCGTATGCGTATTTTTTCGCCGCTTCCATTTCTTCGGGCGAAATTTCCTCATCAAAATCGGCAAAAGTATTTTGATCAAGCTTTTTTCCTGTCAAAGCCGCGTACCAGGTCAGACCGAGCACGTACTCACCGAGTCCGTGACCCGCATGTGCCGTATCGCTATAAAGCTTTCCAAAACCGTTATCGGCCATTTTTTCAAAAGCTTCCCCCGACGGAATGATATACGCCGCACCAATATCCTCGGCAGCTTTTTGGTATGCCGCCTTCAGATCGGAAAACATATCCTTCCGCTCGGCATACCTCATCAACTCGTTTAATCGCGCACTGCCCTGCTCATACGCCCACGTCTGATGAATAACAAGCTTTGCTTTAGGCGCATACGTCCTTACGTATTCCGCCAATTTGTTCAAATAGGGCTGATACGTGTCATAGCAAACCGACAGATTGCTGGCCTGCTGAAGAGTCACAACGTCCCAATCCAGAGTCAGCAGCGCTTCTTTGATACCCACCCGAAAGAAGGTGTTATCCCCGTTCATCTCCAAGGTGTATGCCCTCTCCTCACTCATCATATTGCGAAAATGTCTTGCAAGAGGACATCCGCCGATATAGAGATTGTATGTATTCAATGCACAATCATCGGCTTTTGCGATTTCATGCAGGTATCTGTGGGCATTTTGCGAAAAACTGTTTCCAATCGATAAAATGTTCATAATAACCTCTTTGTACCGAAAAAGTTATACCTCGATTTGTTTATATCATCGCATACGCAAAGCAATTCGACACCATCGGTACGTTCACCGCTCCCGCCTTTTTGTCAGTCGTTGGTCAGATCTCCGTTCCCGCTGATCGGAATAGACTCACCGCCATAGGTCGGCTCGGGCTTAAAGATACACATGGCAAAATCCTTACATCTGGCCAAGATCTCCCTGACTTCCCGCATCAGTTCGGCTTCATATACATCCAAATCGGAGGACACGCCGTAGGCATCCATGTCAAAGCAATCGGCGATATACAGCGCGCGGTACAGGTGATATTCCTGCGTAACGATGATAACCTTATCCGCGCCGAAAATTTCTTTGGCGCGATACACCGTCTCATAGGTCGAAAACCCTGCGTGGTCCATAAAAACATTCTCAGAGGGCACGCCGTTTTCTACCGCAAAATCCTTCATGGCGCCCACTTCATTATAACCCGCTCTTCCGTGATCGCCGCTCATCAAGATCTTCGGTGCGGCGCCGCCGTTATAAAGTTCCAGCGCGCGAAGCAGACGGTCATGCAGTATATCACTCAAACGCCCATCCGACTCCACTTTACAACCAAGCACGATGATGCAATCCACATCTTCAAGCTTGGTCGCATCGGCAACACTCATGATGTGATCATCTGCCACCGATTTTACATAAAAATTGATCGTCAGAGCACTCACCATTCCCAGCACAAACAGGCCGAGTAGCACAAAGAGTGTGATTTTGAAGATTTTTTTCTTGTTTTTCATGACTCCCGCTCCTTTTTATCAAAACTTAAACGGAATATCCGTGCCTATAAATCCAACATTTTTAAAATCCTCGGGATTTTTCCGAATGATATAGTCGATATAAGAATCTATCAGATTTGCCGTAAAAATATATCCCATCGGATTCATGTGTCCGTTCAAAAAATATTTCTCTCTGAACTCCTTATCATAAGGAGGGCCGTAGGTATAAAGGTCAATCACATAAGCGTTTTCAAAATGATCCGCCAACGCATAGATTGCCTCGACCATGCCCACCGTCTTTTCCTGATCTCTCCGATCGTCTCCGTTTGGAACCGTGACAAAAAAGAATTTTGCATCGGGGCTGATCTCTTTATATCTTCTCACAATCTCGGCATAGTAGCTGATAAACGGTCTTTCACCTTCAAATTCGGTCGCGGTGATATCTTCCGCCCTGCCGATCGGCATTTTCCGATTGTAAATATCATTCACACCCAAAGCAATGACATACGCCTGACAAGCCTTTTCTTTATCCCAAAGACCTTGTTTGTCGGCATAAGATTCAAGATATTCTTTTCCCGTCATGCCGCCTCTGGAAAAATTATAGGCAAAAAAACCGTTTTTTCTCGCCATAAACTGTCCCCAGGAATAAGGATAGAAGTCGTAATAACCGCGTTTTCCTTCAGCGTATCTGGTTTCAAACTCACCCGAAGAAAGACTGTCTCCGATAAAAGCCATTTTCCTGAAAATGGCGGTGTTGCTGTATCCACCCACTAAATTTTGCAATGGTTTTTCTTTTAACATAAGATTCCCCTCCTCATTCATGCAAAATATACCTCGGCGGTTGTCGGTTTCATTATATCACACCCATCGTAAAAACAAAAGAATTTTTATAAAAAATCCCTCTGACAATTTCTCGGCAGAGGGATAAATTGTTTTATTTGGTTATGAATTATTTCATATCCTTGATAGCAGCCTGTGCCGCTATCACCAAAAGAGGGAAAATTAGTTAAAACCAATGCTCTTGCATTGCTTTCAAAAATTCTGTTGTTATAGGATAATTTGAACTTTCTCCAATCACAGAATCTACACCGCAATAGGGACAAACTGCAGTTCCGTGTGTATCAGATATCCACTCTGTAATTTCACAAGGATTAAAGATTTTCAAGCAGTAAAAACAACCACATTTCGTATCTTTCTCTAACGTTGCTTTATTGTTTGAGGAAAATGCGTGTGCTGATATTATCTCATTATTCATTTTTTATCCCTCGCAAAGTTTACTTTTTTAGATTATACAATTTTTCTTCCTTAAACGCAAGGATATTTAGAAACAATCCGCCCGAAGAAATTCGGGCGGATTGTTTTGTTTTATAAAGTCAGCGATTATTTGCTTTCTTTGATTGCTGCCTGGGCTGCGGCGAGTCTTGCGATCGGTACTCTGAAAGGTGAGCAGGATACGTAGTTAAGTCCTACGTTATGGCAGAATTCTACGCTGGAGGGATCTCCGCCGTGTTCTCCGCAGATACCGAGTTTTATGTCAGGTCTTACCTGTTTACCAAGGCCTGCAGCCATTTCCACGAGTTTA
>JAZSON010000019.1:0-124026 GCA_045536965.1 Eubacteriales bacterium | reverse complement strand
AGGCAAACGGCGGGAGGTTTTTCTCTTTCTTAGTAGGCGGGTTTGCGGTTATGGCGATCTTGGCTCGGTTGTAAATGGTATTCTTTAGCGCATGGGATTTGTTTTTGCCTGAATGGTTTTGCATATTCACCGCGAGGGTTTTGCAAAAACGCTATGCAAAAAGCAGCGGAGCCAATCCGCTGCTTTGATATCTACCCATTCCATCGGCTTGCCGCGCCAAAGGCGATCTTTTTCATGCTTTGTACTGCGTTTCCCTCGCTTGTTTGTATCGGTCTTTTGGTGATGCGCCGATAATAATCGTCCGACGAAAAGGCGGTGACAAACGCATCCCCTATCCTGCTTCGCAGGGCGGGATGCCTTTCGCCGATCCGCACGAGAGCCATGACCGCGTGAGACATGAATTGAAAATATATATTCTCAAAATCCGCGATCTTATACCGCGTGGTCTGCAATCCGCTTTGACGGTAAAGGGGCCGCTCGAGCTCCTTTTCATCGCAAATGAGCTCGGTCAGCGCCTCCACGCTCCCCGCATCCCCCAATCTGCCCAGCCAATAGATCGCCATACAGCCGCGTAGATTGTTGTGCTTGCGGCAGTCCTTGAGCATGACGCCGTCCCGCTCCGAAAGCATGCTTCGCAGCACCCCGATCCCCTCGTCTCTTCCGAGTGCCGCCAGCGCAAAGGCGACGTGCTTTACGGTGTTTTCATCCGTTTTTGCAAGCAGCGAAAGTAAGGTCGGGACTGCCTTTTCTCCCATACGCATTGCCGAGTGGATGGCGATACCCGGCTTTTCGGTTTTCAAAGCGTTGCCGAGCGCCGACGGATCGGTGATCCAGCAAACGTCTTTTGGAATAAGGGGTGTGCCGTCCCAATCCCTTTTGCCGTCTATGCGGCAGCCGCGGTCGTCGCTCGGCTTTAAGCAGCCGCTTTCCAAAAGCTTTTCCCGCAAACTTTCATACGGGATCTCGCGTAATTTTTTATTCTGCGTGACCGCGAGGGTCGCCCATTCGGCAGCAACCTCGGCGATCTTTTTCATATCGGGATTCATGCGCACACAGCTTGCCACGTCCCGATCCACCCCTAAGGCGCGGCAGGGCACCAAAAGACCGTCGAAGCCGCGCGGCAGGATGACCTTGTAGGGAACGGCAACGGTGACGTTCAGGGCGCCGAGATTGGCACCGACCGCCCAATCTCCCAATGCCTCGCCGTCAAAGGCAACGTCCCAGCCGTGCTTATCCAGATCGGCGTACGAGTAAAAGGCGGGGGTGTCGGTCTTTTTCTCACAAAGCAGGTCGGCAAGGGAGACGGTCTCCTCGGCGATGATCCGCCGCCCCTCCCGAAGCCCCAGGATCGGCATCTGGGCAATGGGTATTTTCCCCGCGTGCCCCTCCTCCATTTTGTAGGACCGCGCATACAGGATGGCATCGGAAAGTGCCGCCGAGTCAAGCTGATCGACCCGTCCGAAGTCCACGTTTGAAAAGAAGAACATCTCTCCGTCAAAGGTGAGGGATACGAGGGAATAGGGCTGCGTCTGTCGGTCGCTTTCCCGTCCGTATGCGGTCTGACAGCCCGCAAGGGCGGCAACGTGGGCATCTCCCGTGCAGTCCATAACGATCTTTGCACCGTATTCGCCGATGCGCTCCCGCCGCAGAACGCGCAGACCGATCACGGCGTTATCCTCCAGGTAAACGCCGCAGACCACCGCCTCGTAAAGAATATCGCTCCCCGCCGCCAGAATCGCCTCCTCCGACAAAAGCTTTCTGCTTTCGCAGGGTCTTCCGGTGAAGCGCGCGGTGAAATCCAAGACCCTTTGATCGAGCGCCTCGTGCCGTCCGCCCGGACAGCCGAAATAGTGCGCCGCAACACCGCCGACGGTATGGGTACCGCCCACGCAGGTGAATGGCTCGACACCCAAAACGCGAAGCCCGTTTTGCGCCGAGAAAAGAGCGGCACAGCTTCCCGCCGTACCCAACCCGCAGACGATGACGTCGTATTCCTCTTCAAACGCGGGTCTTGGCACCGCGCGACAGGTGATTTTCCCTTCGGTCATTTCACAAAGCCGGATCATTGCTCTTTCTCCTTTCTCCATCCGAAGCCCGCCTCGAATGCAGCCGCGGGATCACGGTATGCCTTGGAGGGCAGACGGACGATCCCCTCCTCGACTTTGGGATACCCCTCCCTGACGCAAAAGTCAAATTCGTTTGCCGACAAAATGAGTCTTTGATCCGGGGGAAAGCTCTCCACCGTCCGTTTTATAAGCCCTCTTGCCTCGGAAAAGCCGCAGGAGAGGGGAACGGGATGGCGGAGTATATACAGATCTTCCATATCGGTCTTTTCGCAGTCGATGCCTGTAAGGCGGGGCGGCGTTTTGCTTTCGACGAGCAGACCGAGCGTTTTGGATACGCTCATTTTTTCATCACAGCGGGTGTCAACCACCTGCCTTGCCGCGTGGGTGCGAAAGCCCTCAACGCCGTAGCTTTTGCATAAAAAGGCACCGTTCTTTTTTTCCACGCAAACGGTCTCGGTGCAAAATAAGATCTCTGCTTTCCCCAAGCTTTTATAGAGGGCGGCGGGGTCGGCATTTTGCCGAGGATGAAAAAACTCGTACCCTCCCTCCGCTCTGCGCTCGAGGATCAGACAGCTTTTTTGATATTGCTCCGCAATACCGGCGGCGGCGTAGGTGGCGCCGAGAACGATCACGTCAAACATTTTTGCCTCCGAAATTTCGATTTCATTCAAATGGTACCATCATTTCCCCGAATATTCTACCGAAATGCCGTTTATTTATTTCGATTTCTTGCAATCTCGAGACGGATGTGGTAGAATGAGAGCGGGGGTGATACCGTGATCGTTTTGAACGAACGCAATTTTTCGATTCATACGCTGCACAAGGAATATAACGCCGCCGCGGCACCCAAGGACACCTATTACGCCGATTTCCGCATCTGTCTTGTATTAAGGGGCGAGGCGGTATGGGAGATCGGGGAGCGCGTCTCGGAGGTGAGCGAGGGGGATATCGTGTTTTTGCAAATCGGTCAGCGCCGCCGATTCGTTTCCTTCGGCAAGGCGGGGCTTTTGCTTTGCGTGTTTACTTTTTCGCGGGATGCCTTTGCCGATCTGCGCCATTTTTTGTTTTTCAGGGAATGTATCAAAAAGCAGGGCGGTGTGATGAAAAAAAGCGCTCTTTTCGGTCTGCTTTTGGAGATTTGGGAGGAGCGGGAAAGCCGACTGCCCGATCGGTACGACCTTGCCTCCGCAAAGATGAGTGAATTTTTCATCAAGGCGGAGCGGGAAGCGGGATACCGCGGGGAAAGTGAAACGGTAAACGGCTTTGATATTTCCGGGATCATGGATTATATCGACGAAAATTTGTTTGGCGGTCCCGTTCTGTCTCTTGCGGCAAAAGAATTCGGTATGTCGGAAAGTGCCCTTTCCCGCCGTTTTTATGCCGTCAACCGAGTTTCCTTCAAGCAGTACGTGGTCGAAAAAAAGATGCAGCGCGCGCTGCATCTGCTCAAAAACACCGATCTGAAAATGCTCGACGTTGCGCTCGAATGCGGCTACGACAGCGTCAGCGGCTTTTACGCCGCCTTTCATAAGCATTTCGGCACGACGCCGAACAAGCTTTCGTTTGCGGATGCCTGAACGTTTTTTTACATGCCTTGCCGTGCCGAAAATCTTGACAAGAAAATATAAGTCGTGATAGAATCTGAAAAAAGGAGGCGGGAATATGATGCGATTCGGTGTCAATCTGCTGTGGGTCGCCCTCCGCGAATACGGCGCGGGGCAGCATCTTGTTGCGCATACCCATTCGGACGGGGTCTATCATTATATCTTCGTCTTAAAGGGTGAGGGAAAAATATCGGTCGGAAAGGAAAATTTTCCCTTTTCGGCGGGCAGCTTTTATCTGACCGCTCCCGACGTGCCCCACGCCTTTTCAAGCAGCGCCAAGGCGCCTCTGTCCGCTGTGGAGATAAAATTCCGCATCACCGACGAGGAATTGGATGCGAGGATCCGCGCACTCCCGACGAAAACAGACGGCGGGGCGGCGGGCGCGCTGATATGGGAGATATGGCAGGAAAAAGAGAAGGGAATGCTCTATTATCCGCAAATGCAGGCGGCACAGCTTTGGCAGCTTTTGTGTCTTCTGGAGCGGCAGTGCGCCGAAAAGGACGCGGGCGGAGAGGAGAGAAAAGCGCTTTTACCCGCCCTTTCCTACATCGAGGCGCATATCGGCGAGCCGATCGCTCTTTACGATCTTGCCGACGCCGTGCATCTGGAGCGGGTATATTTTGCCAAAAAGTTTAAGAGGGTCATGGGCATTGCTCCCATGGAATACGTAAAGAAAACGAGGATCGAGCGGGCAAAGGAGCAGGTCGCCTTTTCGGATATGCCCATCACCGAGATCGCCGCTTCGCTCGGCTTTCAGACGCTCCAGCATTTTTCGGCGGTCTTCCTTCGTGAAACGGGGCTTTCCCCGCGGCAGTACCGCAGAGCGTTAAAACGCGGATGATATAAGACAATTTTTTATAACTTTTTCGGGATAAACGACAATCTGCGCTAACGACAAACGGCAAAAAACGCGCTATACTGTAACCGTCCCAAAGGGATACACAATTATTTTTGGAGGAACGGTTATGAGTAAAAAGCTGAAGGTCGGCGTCATCGGTGCCGGCGGCATTTGCAAAAACGTACATATGCCCAGTCTTTCCGAGATCGAAAACTGCGAGGTGGTCGCCATCTGCGACAACCACGAGGAAAAGGCAAGAGCGATGGCAGATAAGTACGGTATCCCCAAGATCTACACCCACCACCACGAAATGCTCGAAAGCGAAGAGATGGATGCGGTGTTCGTGCTTGTCCAGCCCGACAAGACCTACCGCGTTGCATACGACTGCATGAAGGCGGGCTTCCACGTTATGATGGAAAAACCCGCGGGCATCAATTCTTATCAGGCACATTCGCTCGAGCGCGTTTCTGCCGAAACGGGCAAAACGGCGGGCGTTGCCATGAACAGAAGACACATTCCTCTTTTGCAGGAGGTCTTGAAGCGTCTGCGCGCCGTGACCGACATCGTGCAGGTGGACGGCCGCTTTATGAAGACCAGCGACATTTCAAAGGGTTGGCATTATGCCAGTGCTTATAACTGCGATATTATTCACGCGCTTGACGCCGTCCGTTACATCGCGGGCGCAGAGCCCAAGTATGCGGCAACGGTGGTGGGACGCTACAATTCTCCCGTCGATAACGCCTGGAACAGCGTCATCATGTTTGAAAACGGGGTAACGGGCACCCTCCGCTCCAACTATCAGGCGGCATCCCGCGTCCACGATTTCGAGATCCACGGACTGAAGGCGAGCGCCTTTATCAACCTTGGCTTTGCGGGCAGAGAGGAAAGCGCCACCATTATTTACGGCGACGGCGCCTCCATTTATTCGGCGGCAGCCGCGGGCGTCAACAAGACTCAGGTTGAAACGCTTCTTGCCAAGGAGGTTGCGGGCGAGGACAAATTCTATCAGTATTACGGCTACAAGAGCGAGGACGTCGATTTTGTAAACGCCATTTTAGAGGGACGTCAGCCCCTTTGCACCATTGCCGACGCGGCAAAGAGCATGGACATGATGGAAATGCTGTTGAGAGAGAGAATCAACTAAAAAACAAAAAGCAGAGTGATTTTTGAACTGCCCCAATTTGTGCGGACAGTACAAAAACAGACACTATGGTATTTCTTTCTCATATTGTTTTATATGTTGGTATTCTTTTGGCATACAAAATCCCCCTATGGTAGTTTATTTTATTCTACCATAGGGGGTCTGTTTTTCTATTGTCCGTTTTTACCGGACTTGTGCATTTTGAATGCACTCCGCTTTTACTTTTATTTTCGGATCATGTTTTGTATTCTTGAAAGAACAGAAAAAAGATTTTTTCGGTAAAACAGAAGGTTGAACAAGAGGATCAGCGCTGTGTTGACAAAAAGAATACCGCCGCCGTACAAAATAAATCTCATCGGCGTCATCTCGGTGGTGAGCAGATGAATATATTCGGGTGTTGCAATGCCGAAGGCAAAAATAAAGTTGGGGAGAAGAGTGCACAAAAAGTTTTTTAATGCGCCCGGAGCAATTTTGGTATGGGTATAATAAATTTCCGTAGTCGCTAAAATTATGTTGGTTGCCAATTTTGCCATCATCACACCGACAAAGCCCCAAAGTCCCGCGCCGATTGAGCTAAAGACTATAAGGCAAACAAGTGCCACTGTTTGACAGTTTCTTGACACCTTGAAGCTCCCTATCAATTCAATGCATTGCCCGCTGGGGATGTGTATGAGTTCCAAAATGGCGGTGAAAACTAAAATCAAGCCGATGTAGGGGACGATATAATTGACATCATGGATGTCGGCGGTGTATATACGCACGAATGGGACGGTCATGACCGCGGCGGCAGAGAAAATCACAGAGGATGACAGGATTACAATATATTCGTATTCCCTAAGAATATTTTTAAAACGTTCCTTCTCGGTATTTATCACGATTCCCAAAGAATTTCTGGGAGCGGATAAAAAGATATTCATATAATTGGTGACAAGAGAGATGACCTGATTGTAAACGGCGTAAACGCTGGTATATACCGTTCCTGCGAAGGAGGAAATGTAAAACACCGTGAGAGATCTGTAAAAAAGATCCACCACGCGGGAGATAAACAGTTCTTTTGTGCCGTCGATTCGGACACTTTGGGTGTCTTCATCGAAACGCGCAAATGTAAATCTCCTTTTTGCGATATAGGCTATGACAAATCCCGATCCGATGCTGCACAAGGTCCAAAAGGCTCTCGCCAAAATGAAGTTTTCGGTTTTCACAATGAGAAGGATCATGCCGAGATAACCGATGGTGTTCGCGACGATGTTTACCGCATAAATGATATATTCACTTTGAGAAACCTGGAAAAGCAGACGGTATTTGTAAACGTAGGCGAACTGAAATGCTGTTGAAAGCACAGAGAATACAAAAAGTACAAAGACAGAAAGATAGGAAATATCGGTTTTGATGAGAAGGGAATAAACGGCCGCTCCGGCCACTCCGACGGCGAGCATCCATCCGCCAATGCGCAAAAGCGATTCTTTGGTTTTGGATATAATGGCGTTGATGGTGTTGAAATCGTCCTCTTCATACGGCTTGTACAGCTTGACGAGGGCGGCTAGGGTAAAGCCGCTTTCGATGATCATTAAAATCGACAAAAAATTGGAGATGGTACTGTTAAGTCCGTTGTAGTCTGAACCGATGTATCGCAAAATGCTTCTTGTGGCAATCAGCCCGAGTATACTGGATACCAGCAAGCTGAGGGCTGAAAAAAAAGCGTTTAATGCGGTTTTTTTGGTTTTATTGGTTGCGCGGCTCATGCGTTGTCCTCGTTGTGATCGGTGTTTTGTATTGCTTGGATTATTTGGTTGGCAATATACTGCGGGGTGAAGGTGGGATACAACATCTCCACTTGCTCGTAGGGGAGCTTTTCGCCAATGCTTTTGGCTATCCATTGTTCGGTTTCATTGATGTCGGAATCGGAAATGATATTTTTTATTAAGGTTTTTGCAAGCGGATAACGTTTTAAGTACTTGGTTGTCGGGCAGTTTGTGTTTTCGATTAAATTCAGTATGGGTTTGCCAAAACTTAAATAGTGGAAGAGTTTGCTGGGGACATAAATGATTTCACGGTTTCCGATGTTGACTAAAATGTCGGCCGATGCCAGCCATTGATTGCATACGCTTGACGGCAGACGTCCGAGAAGATGCAGTCTTCCGTTTAAAGAAGTTTGGGCATATTTTTGCATTAGTTTTTCTTGGCCGCCGCCGATGACATAGAGATGGAGATTGGGGGATTTGCAGCGAGAAAACACTTCCAACATGAAAGATGCATCGCGTATATTGCCGTAAAATTCTCCCGAAAAAACACAGCGGATCTCATCGGGTGATTTTTCGATTGGCAGATACATATGTTTTTCGCCCAAAGGCTGCTCAAGGGGAATGAGTTTGTCGAGCGGCGAACCTTTTATTTGTTGTTCGTGATATATGTTCGGGGTGGTGAGAATGCAGTCGCATGCTGCGTATAATTCTTTTTCGAAATTGGAAAGGTATTCTTCTCCGATAGCCTCGCGCAGTGCTTGGGTGGAGAGCGGGTCTAATTGATAAAACAATACTTTTGTGTGTGAAGGAAACAGCTTGCGGTAACGTTTGATCACTTCCGCCGCTTCGTAATAGGCGCATACTGCTATGACGGCATCGTATGAATCAAGGGGCAGGATGGAAAGCTTTTTGCCCAACTTTTTCACAATGCTTTCGCGGTATAATAGGTTTCCGTCGCGGATTTTCAAAAAAAGGCGCAGCTTGTTTTTTATACCTTGCGTAAAGTCTTTGAAGCATCGAATGGGGTGACTGATGAATTTAACGGCATCGGTTCTGTATATATTTGCGTTTCGGTATACCTGAAAATCCTTTTGTTTAAAGGTGGCTTTCAGGGTCAAAGCATCCACCACAATACCACGATTTTCAAAAACATGTAATATTTTATCCAATACTATGGCGGTAGCCGATGTATCGGGAGGAAATGTACCGGATATAAACAGTATTTTCATAAAAACCTCATGGTGAAAAAGGTTTACCCAATGATAGTATACACATTGTAGCATGTTACATCCTTTCTGTCAATCACGGCGCATGCTTTCTCATTTTTTTGCTTGACCGCGTTTTGTTTTTGTGGTAGAATACTGCAAATGAATGGAGGGATTTACATGAACATTGCCGAGATAGATAAAAACTTTAAAGTAGAAACCAAATTGCCTTTTGATGACATCGTGTTTTATAACGCCGAATCATCACCCTTTAGGATCCATGGTATCTTTAAAGAAAACGGGCTTTTCAGAAGAATTCCCGAAGAAGTTGCCAATAGGGTCAATGAGGGGGTCGTGCGACTCCACACCAATACTGCGGGCGGCAGGGTGCGTTTTGTTACCGATAGCAAATATGTAGCCATCCAAGTGAAGATGCCCTATGTTGTTCGTTTGCCCCACAATCCCATGACGAGTACATCGGGATTTGATATTTATGTAAAAAAAGACGGAGTCGATACCTATTATAAAACTTTCGTGCCTCCGTTTGATATGAAGATGGGATATGAATCGAGCGTGACCTTCCCCAGTGCCGAAAAAAGGGAGATTACCATTCATTTTCCGTTGTATAACGATGTATCTTCCCTGCATATCGGCTTGCAAAAAACAGCAAACGTTTGGCCCGCTACCGATTACGATTATGATTTACCCATCGTGTATTACGGCTCTTCCATCACACAGGGCGGGTGTGCTTCCAGACCCGGTAACAGCTATCAGGCCATGCTTTCCTGTTGGTTGAATGTTGACCATGTCAATCTCGGTTTTTCGGGAAGCGGTAAAGCGGAAGATGCCATGGCTGAATATGTGAAAAATTTGAAGATGTCGATTTTTGTGTACGATTACGATCACAATGCCCCCACGCTCGAGCATTTGGAAGCAACCCATGAAAAAATGTTCCGTACCGTGCGGGAGGCGCAACCCGATCTCCCCATCGTAATGATGTCAAGACCCAAATATGAGCTCTTGTTGATTGAGGGAAAACGGTTGGATGTTATTCGTCGAACCTATCAAAATGCATTGGATGCAGGTGATCGCAATGTGTATTTGGTGGAAGGAAGAACGCTTATGGCCATTGCCGAAAACAACGGCACCGTGGACGACTGCCATCCCAACGATTTAGGCTTTTTCTCCATGGCAAAAGCATTGGAAGGCGTTTTGAAAAATATTCTGAAAAAATAACAAGAGCATCCTCCGCCACATCGTGGCGGGGGATGTTTTTTGTTTGCAAAACCTATTATGCATTGTGAAAAAGGCAGGGTTTTGTTTTTTTTGTCCATCGCTGTTGAATTTTGTTGAAAAGTATGATAAAATAGAAAAAAATAATTTGGGAGTGAGCTTATGACCACCAAATCTCGTAATGTCGGCATTGACTTGTTGCGTATTTTGGCAATTTTCGGCGTGATCATTCTTTATATCAATGCATCCGGTTCCAAACTCGGCGCAGGCCTCTCTTTCGGTCATTTTTCTCTGTCGTGGTTGGTTGAGGTGTTGCTTTTGCCCGTGTTAAATGTTTTTGTTTTAATCGCGGGATTTGTTGGCTATCGCAGTGAAAAATCCTACCCCAAGACGAAAAGTATTTTGCGTATGCTTTTTGTTGCCTTGTTTTACAGCGTGATCCTTTGCATTCTTTTCAAGATCATTCATCCTACTTGGATTGGCGGCTTGGCCATTGTCAAGGCGTTCCTGCCTTTCACTTCGGGTCAATATTGGTTTTTGAGCGCTTATCTGCTCCTTTGCCTTTTCATGCCTGTTTTGAATCGCTTTGTGTCGAGCGTGAGCAACAAAAACTTATTCTTCGTGCTTCTTGTTTTTCTTTCCGTTTTCTCGGTGTATGGCCTTTTCCCCTCGTTGTTCGGTGATGTTCTTGGCTTAAACGACGGCGTTGGTGCATTGTGGTTCTTCGTTTTGTACCTCTTGGGCGCTTTTATCAAGAAAATCAATCTGCCCCAAAAATTCTCCCGTAAAAATTGGTTGGTTTTGCTCGGCGGTTGTTATCTTTTGACCTACCTTTTCGTGCTGATCTTCGGTAAATTGGATGTGTCGATATTTAGTTTTTCCTTGACTCGTTTTGGGTATATTTTCACTTCCTCCCTGTCACCTACGATTCTTTTGGCTGCTATTTCACTTGTCTGTCTTTTCTCTGAATGCAGGGTTTCGCAAAAGAACATGTTGTGGATCAAATTGGTTGCTCCCTCGGTTCTTCCCATTTATTTGTTTGTCGCCAATACCTATGTTTTGAGCGGATGGTTTTTGCCCCTCTTCTCTCCGTTGGCCATCACCCATCCCATTTTGGCCCTTCTGTTGACCCTGCTGTATGCCGTTTGTGTTTTCGCGGTTTGCTTTATCGTCGATATGCTCCGCCGTATTTTGTTCAACGTGATTTGCGTGGAGGCGGCGGTGGATAAAATCGGCACCATCCTTCAAGATGTTTATGCACGCATTGCTGCATTTGCAAACGAAAAACTTGGACTGTAACCTTGAAAAAACGTATATTTTAAAAGAAAGTGTGGACGAATATGGAAAACTTCAAAGTGCCTGAAAATGTATTTGTTTTTGATCATCCTTTGATTGCCCATAAAGTGGCGATTTTACGAGATGAAAAAACATCAATGAAAGAATTCCGCGAATTGATCGAGGAGATTACCACGTTGATGACCTATGAGTGTATGCGAGACGTGGAAACGGTTCCCGTGGAGGTAAAGACACCCCTTGAGACCACCATCCAGCGGAAGATTCCCGATCAAAGCGTGGTCATCGTTCCCATTCTCCGCGCAGGTCTTGGTATGGTTAACGGCATCCACACTCTCTTTCCTACTGCCAAGGTCGGTCACATCGGTATGTATCGTGATGAGGAAACTTTGCTTCCTTGTGAATATTATTGCAAATTGCCCGTCGGCATTGAAGATAAGACGGTCTTTTTAGTTGATCCCATGCTTGCAACAGGCGGTTCTGCATCGGATGCATTGACGGCTTTGAAGAAAAAAGGATGCAAGAAAATCAAGTTCATGGCCATCATCGGCGCTCCCGAAGGGGTTCAAAAATTGGCAAAAGATCATCCCGATATTCCTGTTTACGTTTCTACTTTGGATCGTCAACTCAATGAAAACGGGTACATTTTACCCGGTCTCGGCGATGCCGGCGACAGACTTTTCGGCACGAAATGAAACAAGGTTCGCCGTCCGTTTAGGACGGCGGATTTTTTGTTGTGGATTATACAAAAAAGCGAGGTGTTTCAGCTTTTGGTACAAATGTCAAGCTATTTTAATGTGTCGATCAATTATCTCATCACCGGAAAAGAGTTTCGTGAAAGGTAGGAGGGTGCACGGAAAAAGACAATGTGATCGATAAAAAACAGCAAATAGAAACCGAAAAAATCTTGTTTTTATTTGTATTAAGTTTGCGGGAGATGAATCCTTGCTAATAAAATAAGCCGCCTTCTTGGTTTGAAGGCGGCTTGTGTCATTGTGGAAGGCTGGACTGTTTTTGTTTCTTTCTATCGTGCAAGAACATACCGAGAAAGATGGAAAATACGGTGAGTGCTTCGTTGACAATGCCTGCTGTGGAATGTTTGAAAACATCGTATATCGTCATGCACGCCGAAATGAGAATTCCCAGCGCGCGGGATTTGGATGTCTTGTTTTGCCAAAAGCAGATTACTGCAAGAGAAGATGCGAAAGCGGGCAGGAGACTGTACCAAGAGCGCTCACTCAAAATAGCGCCGCCGGCTCCGATGAGAATGAAAAGGATCGGCCATGCCACGGAGGACGCCCATTTTCGATTTTTGTTATAGAAAATAATTTCCCGCACGATGCCGATGGCGGCAATGGAAAAGCCTGCGTAGGCAGCCAGCATAAAATAATGTACCGCCCATATAACATCGGACAAAAGTTTTGTAAAGACGAGCTTTTTTCGATCTTTTTGCAAATAAATCAGGCAGTTGAGAAGAATACCGCCGTATCCGGCAGCTTGTGTCCAAAAATCATACATGATTTTATTTCATTTCTTTCAAAAAGTTTATTTTAGCAATACCGCATTTTTTATAAGGAAGCTCGTATCTTCCGGGGGTTTGCTCGGGGAGGCTCAACGCTTCTTTATAATCGCCGAACAAGGGAGCAATAGAGGTGTATTGCCGTATTGTAAAGCGGCATTTTTTACCGCGCATTTGGGGCGGCAATGACCAAACATAATCGGAAATTTTTGCACCCAGTGATTCGCCGTCCACCCGAAGGCGGGTGTAAAGCTCGGCAGAATCCAAAAATACAGCCTCAGCATCGGACGGGATGGAAATATCGGTCTCATACACAATATGCCCCGCGTATTGCGGCAGGGTTGTTTGGTGAAGATATCCCGTTTTTGCATGTGTCGGTAAGGCGCGGAGGGTGTGATCGGGTGTGGCGGCAAAAGAACCGCTGATAATACACACAGGCAAGAAATAACTGTATTTCGGCGGATCGGTGACTCGGATTGTGTGCATGCCGGGTGAAAGGGTGAAAGATGCACTCGTGCGATAAAGCTCGTTGAGTCCTCGGGTCATGCAGGTGCATTCTTTGGTTGGCGAAAGAAGCTTTTCGTCTAAATAAACCTGTCCGTCGTATTCGTGATCGCGGACCGATACCGATATACCCGCAAGGGTGTCCTTCACAAAGAACGAAAAGGTGTCTTTTTCGGGGTGCAGATTGCATCGGAGGGTGTTTTCGGATAAAAGGGAAAAGGAGAAAGTGGGCGATTCCGACGAGATCACATCAAAGCGGGGAGGCAGGGGATCGCTCGAGAGATAATGACCGCGGCCATTTAAATCTATGTGGGTTTTGCTGTCCTTGTCAACCACCGTCAAATGCCGCATATCGGGGGTATCGCGCAGGTCGAGAAGCATATAAGTGCCGTCTGTATATCTGCGGACGAAAATCTCTTCGGCGAGTTGTTCACCCTCATACACCGCAAAGGTGCGGGGGAGAGAGGAAAAAAGCTTTTCCAAAACGCTGTCGAGAGAATATGAATCGTCGGCGGGGACGGTAATGGTGTATGCGTTTTCGGGCGCTTCTTCCTCCTCATCCAAAAGTTGCCATTGGTACTGGTTGCGCACGAGGGCTTTGAGCAATTCATTTAAGCGCTCGTGGAGATTGAAGGGGGTGTTTTTTGTGCGGATGGCATCGCGGATGGGCAAACGAACGAAGACCTCGGAGGCGATGTCTTTTTTGGCCCATTGCGCCGCGCGTTTGGCAGATTTTCCAAGTTCTGTATATCCTTCAAACCAGGGGCTTGTGTAATTGGTGGGATGATACCAGGAATATTTTTTTGTGTTTCCTTTTGCATCGAATGCTGAAACAGCCATGACATAATGGTCTATTTTGAATGCTGCTTCCAAAAAGAGCATTTGTTCCATGCGAGCGGGCGGTATATCGCTTGGGCCGTAGGCGAAAAGCTCGCCCAGCGCACCCCGTCGCGTAACACGCGCTGCCGCTTCTACCGATCCGAGGGTCAACCATTCGGCGGTATCGATCGAGGTTTTGGTATGGATTTCATCCATGCCGGGAAGTGTAAATCCTCGCAAGGCATAGATGGTGCTGCCTGATGTTTGGGAAGCAAAACGTATATCGTGTTCATGGAACAAATGACCGGTCAGCAGAATACCATGGTCAACACACCAATGATTGATGCGGTCGATGAAATTTTCGCGGAACATCTTTTTCAAGAGAGACCAAAAGGTGTCCAAGAAAACGGGGTGGTTGGGATTTTCAAGCATATCGGTCCACAAATTTCTGCCGCAGACATCGTGGTAAAAGACCTCAATATTTTTTGTGTAAGGGTAGGTTGCGCCGCCGCGGACGGAGCGGAAAATTTCAGGTTCATCGGTAAAAATGCCTTGGATTACGCTTCCGAAATATTCCCCGAAATGACGGTGATAGACCTCGTGGGTGTTTTCGATAAAACAATCGACGGCATCGGGGTTTAAAATATCGGCGTAGCTATCGTAAATTTTTACCTCGCATTTTTCATTTTCGATGAAAACGCCGCGAGCATAAAAATCAGGGTTTGTCTGCATGACTTTGCCGCCGCAACTGCCGGAGGGCCAGTTGAATTCATCATACAACCAAATCTTCATTCCCTCATTTTTTGCGGCATCGAGGATTGCGCGGATGGTATCCAGCCATTCTTGGCTCATGTAGGAAAGCTCGCAGCCCGAACGGGGATAGATCAAAAATTGATCCATGCCGCATTGGGCATAACTGTGCAAAGCGCGCGCAATTTGTTCTTTCTTCGGTTTTCCGGTTATGGCACCCATGGGAATCAAGGGGTTGTTCATTTTTTGACCTCCGCTCGATAGTATTGTATGCAAAAAGAACACCAAAAAAATGTTTTCGCTGTTTTTTCGGGTGTGTTGGGATCAATCGGGAATGTGGGGGTAATGACATTTGCCGTCAAAGAAACGGCAGAAGCCGCATCGGTGAAATTCGTTGTATTTTTCACAGAAGGTACAAGAGGTGATAAGATAGCCGAGCATCAAACACTGGGCATCACATTGTTCAGCCGTGTTTTTACAAATCCAGCAGGTGCATCCCTCAAACGAAGGTTTTGGTGTTTTATAAGGTTCGATCTGCATGTTCATCCCTCCGTTGCGTATTATACAAATTTCGTTTTTTTTGTCAAGTTTTTAGTGATAAGGATGGAAAATAAAAGAGGGGGTTGAAATATACTATAAAAAGTGATATAATCCAAAAACGATAAAATAAGGAGGTATTTTTTCTATGTTATTGACTTTTATCGTACTGAACAAAACCGAGTGTCTGGACGAGCTCCTTCATCAGTTCACGCAAAACGGAGTCATCGGCGCGACCATTCTCGACAGCACCGGCATGGCACACGCTTTGCACGACGAGAGCGATCTTCGTATGATCACATCTCTAAGACTTCTTTTGGATCCCCAAAGAGAAAACAGCAAAACCATCTTTTTGGTTATCAAAGAAGAAAGATTGGAACTGATTTCAAAAATTGTCAATGAAGTCACGGGCGGCCTCGATCAACCCGATACGGGTATCCTGTTTGCCGTTCCCGTTGCATACACGGAAGGATTGAGTTGCTGAAATGATAGATTTTGACTTCGGGTTTAACCCGCTCGTCTGCCTTGGCCTGATGATCTTTGCGGGCATGGCATTCGGGCGGCTGGCAAAGCTTTGTAAGCTTCCTAACGTAACGGGTTATCTGGTGGCGGGCCTTTTGTTCGGTCCCCAGGTGTTAAACATGATCCCCGAAAGCTTCGTCACCGATTCGGCCATCGTGTCGGATATTGCGCTGGGCATCATCGCCTTCACCATCGGTAACGAATTCCGCATTTCGTATTTCCGCAAGGTGGGTATTTCTCCCCTTGTCATTGCGACCTTTGAATCTCTGCTGGCCGTCGTGTTCGTGGTGCTTGCCCTCATTGCCATCGGAACCGACGTTCCCTTTGCCCTGTCTCTCGGCGCCATTGCCGCCGCAACGGCACCTGCCGCCACCGTCATGGTCATCAAGCAGTACAAGGCCAAGGGTCCCGTGACCGAGACGCTGCTTTCGGTCGTCGCCATCGACGATGCCACCGCGCTCATCTTCTTCGGTTTGGCCTCCTCCATCGCCAAGACCATGATCTCGGATGATGCCGGCTCCATCGTTTCCATGCTTCTCAAGCCCATCCTCGAAATTGTCGGCTCGCTTGTCGTCGGCTTTGTGATGGGTATCATTCTTGCCTTCTGTCTCCGTTGGTTTAAGAAATCGGGCAACCGTCTTTCCCTCGCCCTCGGCTTTGTTTTTGCGGGCGCGGGCATTGCCTCGATGACGGGACTTTCAGCCCTGCTTCTTTGCATGGCTCTGGGTGCTGCCTTTGCAAACCTTTCCAAGGACGTCGTTGCCGTGATGGACGTTGTCGACAGCATTACTCCGCCCATCTTCATGCTCTTCTTTGTCGATTCGGGGGCGGGACTGCAGCTTTCGGTTCTGCCGAAGGTCGGCATCATCGGCGTTTGCTACATACTCTTCCGCGTGGTCGGTAAGTTGCTCGGTGCATCGCTGGGTGCAAAGCTTTGCAAATGTCCGCCCGCCATTGTCAAATATCTCGGCCCTGCCCTGATTCCGCAGGCGGGTGTTGCCATCGGTCTTTCGCTGGTTGCGGGATCGATTTTACCTCCCGAAATGGCGGAACAGATCCGCGCCATTATTTTGTGCAGCACGCTTGTGTATGAATTGGTCGGCCCCGGTATTTCCAAGTTCTGTCTTGAAAAAGCGGGCGAAATTACCGTTCCGGGTAAAACGGGGGACACGAAATGAAGCTTGCAGTGATTGGGGGCGGCGGAAAAATTTCCACCGCTACCCTGTTTGAACTTTTGCTTGCCGATGCGAAGATGGAGGTCGCGCTTTTCGGTCGCAATGATGCCAAAATCGAGCAAACCCTCACTCTTTGCGATCGATTCAATTATTGCGGCGCAAATATTTACCGTGCGGAAGATCTCGATGCGGCTTTGCAGGATGCCGATACTGTCTTTTTCTGTGCGACCAACGGACAAGATGATTGCGGTCAATACCGCTCCCTCGGTGTGACAAACGGCGCTTTCATTTTAGATATTGCCGAAAGAATGCAGCGTCTTTGTCCCGATGCGTGGTTCCTTGTAGCTACCAATCCGCCTGACATTCCTCTTGCGGCAGTCAATATGCGTTTTGGTTCCGATCGTGTGGTCGGTTTGTGTAACGCTCCCCTTTTCAACGAAAAGGTGTTGTGCACATGGCTTGGCTGCGAAGAGAAAGCACTGGAGGCCAAGGCGGTTGGTATCAACCATGAATATTGGTATTACGACATCCGTCTCAACGGAGAGTCGGTCTATGATCGTTTGCGTCTTGAAATGAAAGAGTATTCTCGCGAGCGGATCGCGGGAGGATTCCATGCCGATTTTCCCGAATGGGGGCTTGGGTTTATCAATAATGCGTATCTGTTGGAGCGGTGCGGGTATCTGTCCGGCCCCGTCGGCGGCTCCAACCGCTATACCGCCCTTCCGCTGGACAGAGCCGAAATGTGGAAGATCGCTTTCCGTCCCAAAGCCGAAGATTTTGAAAAACTTCTCGGTTATACTTCCAATGAAGAGATATTGAAGATCAGCCGTAGTTGCGCTGCCCATTTCCCTGTGTACATTGCTGAAGTGATACTGGCGCTCAACGGTAAACTCGATAAGACTTTGCCGCTGTTGGTGCTCAATGAGGGTGCGTGGAAGGAATATCCGCGCGATGTAATGCTTCAGCTTCACTGTGAAGTGAAGAACGGAAAGATTGTAAGACCTGAACTTGCAAACATTCCTTCGTATATCCAAGCTGTGCTTGCAAGTCGAATTTTACAAAATCACATACTCTCGCGCGCCCTTGCCGATCAGGATGCAAGCGGTGTGCTGCAGGCCATGTCGGTGTTGCCCGAACGACTTCCCGAAGAAGATTTGGCAAGTTTTGCCGCGGGAAACAAGCCGATCGAACCCATATTGCCCCTGAACTAAAAAAGTTTTTGTATGTTCAAAAAAATACTTGACAAATGAATCTGATTGTGGTAGACTTGTTTCCACAATCAAGAGAACGTTTGTTCCACCCTCGTCCGCATTCGCGAGATTTCAAGGGGTTCATACAAGTAGGTGCACCCGAATCAGGTGCCGTGTTTGTTGCGTGGAACTTATGTTCAACGCAATTTTTTTCTGTTTAACGGAGGTGCTTGAAAATTAGCGCAAAAAACACGCAACAGCAGTTGATCAACGAACAGATCAGAGTACCGCAGGTGCGACTGATTGACAGCGACGGCTCCCAATGTGGTGTTGTTGACACGATCGACGCTCTCAACAAGGCGTATGACAAAGGGTTAGATCTGGTTATGATGGGTGGAGCCAACAATCCTCCCGTATGCCGCATCATGGATTTCGGTAAATACCGTTTTGAACGGGAAAAGAAAGAAAAAGAGATGCGCAAAAAGCAGGTCATCGTTGAGCTGAAGGAAATCAAATTTTCCTGCCGCATCGATACCCACGATTTTGAAACCAAGATTGGTCATGCGCACCGTTTCCTGAAAGAAAGCAACAAAGTCAAGATCACCATTGTATTTTCGGGCAGAGAGATGAATCATACCAACATCGGCTACGAGCTGATGAGTAAGATTGCAGGTGCGTGTGAAGAGCAAGCCGTTGTGGAAAAGCGTCCCTCGCTGGACGGTCGGTACATGACGATGATTTTGGCACCGAAGCAAGCAAAATAAGTGTAAATTATTAAAAGGAGTATAACCATGGGAAAAATCAAATCGCACAAGGCGACCGCAAAACGCTTTTCCCTCACGAAGAGCGGTAAGGTCAAATTCGCACATCAAAACAGACGTCACAAATTGGGACTGAAAAATACCAAGCGCAAGAGAGCGTTGCGTAAAACTGCATACTTGAGTGATGCAAACGTCGCCGCTATCAAGAAACTGATCCCCTACGCATAAAAGAAAATCAACGAGAGGGGATCGTAGGAAGCGTTTCCCCGCTATTTGGAGGTAAAATAACATGGCAAGAGTGAAAGGCGCGCTCTCTACGCGCAAAAGAAGAAAAAGTGTATTAAAACTCGCAAAAGGTTACTGGGGTGCAAAAAGCAAGCACTTTAAGATGGCGAAACAGGCCGTCATGAAGAGCGGTAACTATGCATTTATCGGCAGAAAACTGAAAAAGAGAGATTTTCGTTCCCTTTGGATTGCCCGTATTTCGGCGCAGGCAAAGGTTAACGGCATCAACTACTCCCGTTTTATGCACGGTCTGACCAAGGCCGGCATCGCGCTCAACCGCAAGATGCTTGCCGAGATCGCCGTTTCGGACAAAGAAGCCTTCGCTTCGCTGGTCGAAAAAGCCAAAGCGGCTCTGTAAAGATATTTCGCCGTCCCGGTTTCGATCGGGACGGTTTTTTTCATGGATCGAAAGGGGGGGCAGGGCTGTGAGATGGAAGGCCGAGCTGATGGATGAAGCATCCATACAAAGAACTCTGATGCGTATCACCCACGAAATTATAGAGTCGGGGAAGGGGATCGAAAATGTGATCCTGGTCGGCATTCGCCGCCGCGGTGTGCCGTTGGCCGAGTGGATCCGCGACAACATTGCCCGTATTGAAGGTGTGCAGGTGCCTGTGGGCTATCTGGACATCACCCTCCATCGCGATGATCTGTCTGCCTTTTCGTCCCTGCCTCACGTCGGAGAAAGCCATATTCCCGTCGATGTGAACGGGAAGGTGGTCGTGCTGGTGGATGACGTTTTGTTTACGGGGCGTACCGTGCGTGCCGCCATCGAGGGGCTGTTTACCTTCGGCCGTCCTGCCTGCATCCGTCTGGCGGTGCTGGTGGATCGCGGACACCGCGAAATGCCTATCCGTGCCGATTTTGTGGGGAAAAATGTGCCCACCTCGAAAAATGAGCTGATTGTGGTATCTTTTCCGCCGTTTGAAGAGAAAATCAGCGTTTCTTTATACGAAAAATAAGCAGAATGCTCACAAAAACTCTTGTTACCGCAAGAGTTTTTGTGCTACCGTAGGAGCAGAACAACTCGATTGTTATAGCTTTTTGGGGGGAAACATAACCCCATTCCGAAACGGCGTTATAAATCTCGATCATGAGGAATCGGCGGTTTTTCCGGTTTTTGTAATCCGTTGTTTTATGAAAAATGCGGAAGTTTCAGCCATTTTACATATACGTTACCACTAACGGTATGTGTTGTTCGCCATAATATAAATTTCTTGAAAAAATTATTCACTCCCCCTTGACTTTAGTGCGATAAAGTGATAAAATGATAAACAAATAAACCGAAGCGTGAGAGGTATGTCATGGAAAACTTTGAACACATTTTGCAGCCCGGAGAGCGCGCCGTTTTTGCCCTGCGCTCATTGTACCGTCGGTATGGGTATGCGCAATATAAAATGAGCAAGTTTGAAGAATACGATTTATATGCTCGCAATAAAGATTTTTTGGTCAGCGATCGCGTGATCACATTTACCGATACGAATGGACGTTTGATGGCGCTTAAACCTGACGTCACCCTTTCCATCATTAAAAATTTCACCGAAACGGACGGGGTGGTCAAAAAACTTTGTTATGATGAGAATGTTTATCGCGTGCCTCGCGGTGGATACGGATTTTGTGAAATCATGCAGGCGGGCCTTGAGTGTCTTGGCGATATCGATGTATACGATCTGTCTGAAGTGGTCTTACTTGCCGTAAAGAGCTTAAAGACCATCAGTGATGAATACATTTTGGACATTTCACACATGGGATTGGTTGCGGGCATTTTGGACACCGTTTCGCTTCCCGCGGAAAAAAGAGCCGATTTGATGGTGGCGCTTGGTCAAAAAAACCGTTCGGCTGTGGAGGCCATTTGCGCATCTGCGAATCTGCAAGAAAAAGAAACGGCGCTTCTTGCTTCACTTGTTTCGATTTCAGGTCCCTTGGCGGATGTGTTGCCCCGTCTTGAAAGCATGAATGTTTGTGAAAAAACAAATGCGGCTTTGTATGAGCTGAAAACGGTGGCCGCTATATTGCAATCGGCGGGCCTAATCGACTCGGTTCGCATTGACTTTTCGGTTGTCAATGATATGGCATATTACAGCGGTATGGTATTTCGAGGCTATGTCAGCGGTATATCCAGTGGTATTTTGAGCGGCGGTCAATATGACCTTTTGATGGCAAAGATGGGAAAAAAGGCAGGCGCTGTCGGTTTTGCCGTATATCTTGATTTGTTGCACCAAAAATTGCAGGGTGACGAATACGATGCCGACATTCTTCTTTTGTACGACGAGAACACCGATCGCAACGAGCTTGCATCGGCTGTCAGCGGATGGGTAGAATGTGGAATGCGCGTCATTGCGCAGCGGTGTATTCCCGAAAAACTTCGTTGCCGCAAGACCATTTATATGAATGGGGAGGGAAAAACAAATGCTTAAGATTGCACTGCCCAAGGGTAGATTGGGCGAGAAGGTTTACGGACTTTTTGCCGCGGCGGGATATGAATGTCCGTCTATTTTGGAACAAAACCGTAAATTGATATTTGAAAACAAAGAAGCAGGCGTTTGCTATTTTTGGGTGAAACCCTCCGATGTATCGATCTATGTCGAGCGAGGCGCGGCCGATATCGGGGTGGCAGGAAAGGATATTTTGCTCGAATATGAACCCGATGTCTATGAACTGCTCGATTTGAATCTCGGTAAATGTCGCATGGCGGTGGCAGCCATGAAAAATTTCCGCGATCCGCTTGAGCGTACTTTGCGTGTTGCCACAAAATTCCCTCATATTGCGGGAAATTATTACCGTAAGCAAAGCCGCGATATTGACATTATCAACATCAATGGATCGGTGGAGCTGGCCCCTATTTTGGGTCTTTCGGATGTCATCGTTGACATTGTGGAAACGGGGGCCACCTTGAAAGAGAACAATCTTGAGCCAATGGAAACCATCGTGCCCATCAGTGCTCGTTTGATTGCCAATAAAACAAGCAATAAGTTTAAAAATGCTGAAATCGAAGCGTTGACCGAGGCGCTTGGTGCTCAGGTGAAAGCGTGAAAATATGATCAAAACTTTTTCTTTTCGTGATATGTCCGCCGAGGATGTGCTTTCCAGAGCGGTCTTTGCGGGCGGTGTAGAGGAAAGTGTAGCCGCCATAATTGAAGATGTTAAGAAAAACGGGGATGCGGCTGTTCGCAATTACACCGAAAAGTTCGATGGTGTCCGCCTTTCTTCTTTGGAAGTGTCGGAAAATGAAATAGATGAGGCGATGGAAAAGCTTGAGCCTGCGTTTTTGGACATTTTAAAAAAGGCCAAAACCAACATCGAAACCTTTCATCGCAATCAAATAAGAAACGGTTTTGCCATCACTGCCCCCGATGGAATCGTCATGGGACAGCGTGTTCTGCCTTTGGATCGGGTAGGAATTTATGTCCCCGGTGGCACTGCCGCCTATCCTTCCTCGGTTCTGATGAACTGCATTCCTGCCAAACTTGCGGGTGTTGGTGAAGTGGTCATGATCACCCCGCCGGGAAAAGAGGGTGTTCCGCCTGCAATTTTAGCGGCCGCCAGACTTGCAGGTGTTGACCGCATTTTCCGTGTGGGCGGCGCACAAGCGGTGGCTGCATTGGCATACGGCACCGAAACCATGCCTCGTGTGGATAAGATTGTCGGACCGGGTAATGCCTATGTTGCCGAAGCCAAGCGACAGGTGTTTGGTCAGGTTGCCATTGATATGATTGCAGGGCCGAGTGAGATTCTCATAGTGGCCGATGAAAAGAGTAATCCTCACTATGTAGCAGCCGATCTTCTTTCTCAAGCTGAACATGATAAGAACGCCTCTGCCATCCTGATTACAGATAGTTCTGCATTGGCGGCGGCTGTTACCGAGGAAATTGAAAAACAACTTGGCACTCTTCCGAGAGAAAGCATTGCTCGTCTTTCCATTGATCATAACGGTAAGATTATTTTGACCGATTCTATCGATGAAGCCATCGCTCTTTCCAATCAACTGGCTCCCGAGCATTTGGAACTTTGTCTTGACAATCCGTTTGACTATCTGGATGCAGTTCGTCATGCAGGTTCGGTCTTTTTGGGAAGATTTTGTCCCGAAGCATTGGGCGATTATATGGCGGGCCCCAACCACACATTACCGACAAGCGGTGCGGCTCGTTTTTCCAGCCCTCTTTCGGTGGATGATTTTATTAAAAAAATGCAGTTTACCTACTACACCCCGCGAGCGCTTGGCAAGATTGGTAACGATGTTGCCGCCTTTGCCGATCGTGAAGGTCTGAATGCGCATGGACAAAGTGTGCGGGTGCGCTTGGAGGATATGCAGTTATGAGCCAATTTTTCCGTGCACGCTTAAAAGATTTTGCTGCCTATGTTCCCGGTGAACAACCGCAGGATCGTCGGTATATCAAACTCAATACCAATGAATCACCCTATCCGCCGTCACCCCAAGTGATTCAGGCGGTGGATCAAGCCGTTTTGTCCGATTTAAGGCTTTATCCCGATCCGGTTTGCAGTGTTTTAAAAAATAAAATGGCATCCCTTTTGGGGGTGAAAGCCGAAAATGTGTTTTTATCAAACGGCTCGGATGATATTTTGCAATTTGCATTTTTGGCCTTTTGTGATGATGGTGCGGCATTCCCCGATATAACCTACGGATTTTATTCGGTGTTGTCCGAACTGCATGCCATTCCGTCGGTACAGTTTCCCTTGAATGACGATTTTACCATCGACATTACACCGTATCTCGGCGTGGGAAAAACGGTGTTTTTGGCCAATCCCAATGCGCCTACGGGAATTGCATTGGAGAGAGAACAGATTGTTCGGATCATTGAAAGCAACACCGATCATGTGGTTGTTGTAGATGAAGCATACGTTGATTTTGGTGCAACCTCCTCGGTTGCTTTGACTGAAAAGTATGAAAATCTTTTGGTGTGCGGCACTTTTTCCAAGTCGCGCAGTATGGCGGGGGCACGACTCGGCTATGCCGTCGGAAATCCCGCTTTGATCGAGGATCTTGAAAAGATCAAATATTCTACCAATCCCTATGCCGTCAACCGCATGACGCTTGCTGCGGGTAAAGCGGCGGTGGACTCGGATGAATATTACCGCGAAAATTGCAAGAAAATTGTTAAGACGCGAGAAGAAACCGCTGCCCGCTTAAAAGAATGGGGCTTTACCCTGACCGATTCCAAGACGAATTTTATTTTTGTCAAAAAGGAAGGGATAGACGGCTTAACATTTTACCGCGCCTTGAGAGAAAAGGGTATTTTGGTACGTCACTTTGATAAGCCGCGTATTTGCGACTTTAACCGTGTGACGATCGGAACGCCTGAAGAAATGGAAGAATTTCTCAAAGCGGCCAAGGAAATAACGGAGGAATTGTTATGAGAAGTGAAAGTGTAAAAAGGAAAACCGCCGAAACGGATATTGAACTGTCTTTGAATCTGGACGGAAGCGGTATTGCCGATATTCAAAGCGGTGTGGGTTTTTTAGATCACATGCTTACCCTTTTTACCCGTCACAGCGGATTTGATTTGACCCTGCGTTGCAAAGGGGATACCGAGGTGGATGATCACCACAGTGTTGAGGACATCGGTATCTGTCTTGGTAAAGCATTTTGTGCAGCGTTGGGAGATAAAAGAGGCATCACGCGCTATGCAAATATGATGCTTCCTATGGATGAAGCCTTGATCTTGGCGGCGCTCGATATTTCGGGCAGAAGCTATTTGGCATGGGATGTTGGATTTTTTACCGAGAAGATCGGTAATTTTGACACCCAGCTTGTGTATGTGTTTTTCGATGCTTTTGTTCAAAATGCAGGCATCACCCTGCACCTGAAGAAACTTGCGGGAACCAATTCCCACCATGTTGCCGAGGGCTGCTTCAAAGCGGTGGGGCGTGTCTTGAAAAGCGGTGCGACTTGCATACCGGGAAACACTGAAATTCCATCCTCTAAAGGGGTACTTTAATGATTGCTATTATTGATTACGGAGTCGGCAACCTCTTTTCGCTTATGAGTTCATTTCGTGCCATCGGCGCCGATATTACGATTGCAAAAACAGAAAAAGAACTTAAAGAAGCCGATAAAATTGTTTTACCCGGCGTCGGTGCTTTTGAAGATGCCGCGCGTTTGTTAAGAAAAAATGGGTTGGATAAAGCGCTTTGTCGCGAAGCAGAATCGGGAAAACCCTTGCTGGGCGTCTGCTTGGGTATGCAACTTTTGCTGGATGTCAGCTTTGAATACGGTGAGCATCGAGGATTGGGGCTCATTCCGGGTGAGGTGCGCCCCATAGAAGGATATATTCCCCAAGATTTGAAGATTCCCCACATTGGTTGGAACGGATTGTCGTTTTCCACCGATAAACACCCGCTGTTTTCCAATGTAAAAGAGGGCGATTGTGTATATTTTGTTCACTCTTACGCCGCATTTTCCTGTGACCATGTCATTGCAACCGCTTCTTACGGTAAGGATTTGGTTGCCGCCGTTGCTAAAGATAATGTGATGGGATGCCAGTTCCATCCCGAGAAGAGCGGCGAAGTCGGGTTGCGGATATTACGTTCATTTTGCGACTGGGGGGAAAATAAATGATTTTGTTTCCGGCCATTGATCTTTTCGGCGGGCAGGCGGTGCGTCTTTTAAAAGGTGATTATCAGCAGATGACCGTTTATAGTGAGCACCCCGAAGAAGTTGCCGATGCGTTTGCATCCTTCGGAGCTACCCATATTCACATGGTGGATCTGGAGGGGGCGCGGAGCGGTGAAGGACCCAACCGCGATCTTATTTGCAAAATCGCATCAAATTCCTCTTGCTTTGTGCAGGTTGGAGGCGGTATTCGAAATATGGATACTGTCAAATGTTATCTTGAAAACGGAGTCAGCTGTGTTATTCTCGGAACGGCGGCGGTAGAAGAAAAGGGCTTTGTGGAAAAAGCTGTTGCGGAACACGGCGACAAAATTGCCGTTGGGGTTGATATTGCCGACGGATTCGTCGCAACCCGCGGATGGCAAAAGAATTCGGGTGTTCGCTATGAAACCTTTTGCGAAGAACTGCAAAAGATCGGGGTTAAGACCCTCATTGTAACAGACATTTCCCGTGACGGCGCCATGAAGGGCACCAATTTATCTTTGTATAAATCTATGTCCGATACCTATTCTATGCAGTTGATTGCATCGGGTGGCGTGTCAAGCCTTTCGGACGTTGAAAATCTCACAAAAATGGGACTGTATGGCGCCATAATCGGCAAGGCTTATTATACGGGTGCTATTGATTTAAGACAGGCCATTCAAATTGCGGGGGATCAAACAAAATGATAACAAAAAGAATTATTCCCTGTTTGGATGTAAAAAACGGACGGGTGGTAAAAGGCGTGAATTTCACAGGGCTTTCCGATGTGTCCTCACCCGTTGAACTTGGAAAGTTTTACAGTGAGTGCGGTGCCGATGAGCTTGTGTTTTACGATATAACCGCATCCAGCGAGGATCGTTCGTTGTTTACCGATATTTTGCGGGAAGTGGCAAGCACTATTTTTATCCCGCTTACGGTAGGCGGTGGCATCCGCACGGTTGATGATTTTGACCGCGTGCTCAAATGCGGTGCCGATAAAGTCAGCGTCAATTCGGGAGCAATTGCCAATCCCTCCCTCATCGAGGAGGCTGCCCGCAGATACGGCAACCAATGTGTTGTGTTGAGTGTGGATGTCAAAAGAGTGGACGGTGTATTTCGTGTGTTTGCCAAGGGCGGACGGGAAAACACGGGGCTTGAAGCAATCGAGTGGATTCGCCGTGGCGTCGAGATGGGCGCGGGTGAGATCGTGGTCAATTCCATTGATACTGACGGTGTCAAGGGCGGATTTGATCTGCCTATGCTTGAAGCGGTTTGTGATGTAGTCAACGTGCCCGTCATTGCCTCGGGCGGTGCGGGATGTGCTGAAGATTTTGTAAAACTGTTTAAAACCTTGCCCAAAGTGGATGCGGGGCTTGCCGCTTCTATTTTCCACTTCGGTGAGGTAAAGATCCCCGAGTTAAAAGAAAACCTGTATCAACAGGGAATATTGGTCAGACGATAAGGAGAAACGATTATGGATATGGAAAAATTAAAATGGGATGCAAATGGTCTCATCCCCGCCATTGTAGTGGATGCCGAAACCAAAAAGGTATTGACCTTGGCCTACATGAACGAAGAAAGTCTTAAAATTTCCCTCGAAAAGAAGCTCACTTGTTTTTACAGCCGCTCGAGACAAGAACTTTGGCTGAAAGGAGAAACCTCCGGAAATTATCAGCATATCGTCAGCATCACGGCCGACTGCGATAACGATGCCTTGGTGGTAGAGGTAATGAAGGACGGTCCCGCCTGCCACACGGGTAACGATACCTGCTTTTTCAATACCGTGTTTGAAAATGATGAGTTGCACCCCTTTTCTTACGAGGGCTTGATGGCGCTCATCCGCGGCCGCAAGGAAGTCAAGACCGAGGGATCTTATACCACATATCTGTTTGAAAAGGGTATTGATAAGATTCTCAAAAAAGTCGGAGAAGAATCTACCGAGGTGGTGCTTGCCGCCAAGGGAGATGATAAAAGAGAAACGATCTACGAAATTGCCGATCTGGCCTATCATGTGATGGTGCTGATGGTGCAGATGGGCATTTCACTTGACGAGATCCGCGCAGAGCTTGCCTCCCGCCACGTCATCGACAAAAAAGTCAAACAGGAAAAAATGGTCTGATAAAACATCCCCGCGTACACATGGTATGCGGGGATGTTTTTATTTGGTGTCCGCCAAAATGGGGATGGTTCTGTGATCGACAAACTGCGGCACTTATTTTTTTAAATTGGGATTGTTTGTTCTATCAAGAAGATAATCGATGCTTACATCATAGTAATCTGCCAATTTTATCAAAATTTCGGCTGTTAGAGAAATAACGCCTATTATCTGTTGTTATCTATCATGTCTTTCACTTGTCGAGTGATATCTGAATGAAAAAAGACTTCGCAGGGAATGCATCAGGGAGTGCTCAAAAAATGAGTCTCTTGCCGATACCACAAGCGAAGCCTTGGAGAGAAGGCGTGTCGAAAGATGTTGCCACCCGTGGGACACCCACGACAACATTTCACGAAACACCTTCAATTAGTGTAGCACTAATCGACTGTTGAACATGGACTCGCATGAGGCCCTGCTGCAACCAACGCTAGAAGCGACTTTCAATTGTAGTGCTATGGAGATAGATTAACATTTATTCTATAAAATGTCAAGCCTAAATGGTGTTCTCGCATATCCAGTATAACACTTATTTTGAATTCTGCCGAGTATCTTTTGAAAATTTGCCCTTTCTTTGCCATAAAAATATGCACCTCCAAAGTGTCTAACTTTGGGGGTGCATATCAAATGTCTGTTCGGCTCTTTCGTTTTACACTCTTTTTAATACTCTTTTCCGTCCACAAAGACGCTTTTGACGGCTTCGAGCATGCCGTACCCGAACTTGTCGTCGGGTTGGAGATAGTTGTCCTCGGTCCACTCGTTCCAGGCGTTGATGATGCCAAGCGGGGGACGGTCGGGATGGGAATCAATACATTTTTTCATGATTGTGAGTGCATGGGCAAACTTTTCGGGGGTGCGACCCGTCATAATATCGGGGGTCAGGACGTTGTCGGGGTAGCGGGGGTTATTGTCCCAGCCGAGCGAGATGCTGGGGAAAAAGGGCATCGGATAGGTTTCACGGAAGGCAAAATGCTCCTCAAGACGCTTATAGCAGTCTTCAAAGGGGATGTTGACGCCGGTGAAAGCGCCGCTGCCGTATCCCGTGATGCTGTCTGCACCCAAACGGGTCATGAATTCGGCGTGGGGCATAGAAATCTTAAATTCGGGCATTTCGGTGGGAGATTCCTGACCCGAAACGATCTGCAAATGGAGGTTTGGAAAGCCTGCCTTGATGCATCTTTCACGAAATCCGTCGAGAGCGGCGCGGGTTTTTTCAAGACCGCCGAGCGAATCGAGAAGATTTTTCAGATCGTAGATGGAAAAGACGGGACAGCCGTTGATCTTGTAATAATTGGGACGCTTAAAATACATTTCGATCAGACGGTCGGTCATGGGAACAAACTGCTCGGGAGAGACCATACCGCTGCAAATGGGATTATCGCGGGCTTCCATAGTGGCATTGCGTTTGTCCCAGTTGTAACGGATACCGTGGTTTGCCCACATGAGATAAAAGCGCATCTTCTCATTGTTGCGCGCTTTCAAAAAGCCGTCGTTTAAGCAATTTTCAAAGAAGGGGCGGTTGTCGTACCAATACCAGTCATAAACGAAAACGTTGATGCCGTGATCGGTGGCGGCGTTGATTTCCATTTCCATAACATAAGGATCACCCTCGTTGACATATCCCCAAACGGGACGGCGGGGCCAATCGTGGCGATCACATTTTGTGACTGCATTTCTTACCGATTGCCATTCGCCCATGCCTTCGGGCCAGAACAGACGGCTGCGGGGATCGTCCCCCGAATAAGCGGGCCAAATGTAGGCGCCTATATCATACTTTTTCATAATAACCTCCGGATTATCAAGTTATTTTCTTTGTGAGGGTTGCAATGAAGCGGTGCTGCCTGCGGTGAGATGGAGCAAGGCGCAATCATTTCGTTTGCCCGTTACCTTTGCGTAGAGCTCGTCTTTGCCGACAAGGAAACGAAGTGTGGTACCCTTTTCGGGGAGGTTTTCGGCAGAAAGGGTACATTCCTTTTCCGACACCTCAAAAATAGTGCCTGCAAATCCCTCTTTGCCCGCGTGCTTTCCCTCTAAAAGATAATAGGTGATGGTGAGCGGGGAGGAAAGATAAGCAAAATGCTGTTCCTTGGAGGGCATTTCCTGTCCGTCGAGAGCCAGCACCTCGTAAATGGTGATGGGAGTCTTGACCCCTTTGGGCATGATCTCGGTTTCAGCGCCCGTTTTGATTTTTTCGGCAAGGTTTTCTCGCACAACGGGGGAAACTAAAACCTGTCCGCCTACCGTATAAGTTTCTATGCGGGAAGCGAGGTTAACGTTTTTGCCGATGATATCATACTTTGTTTTTTTATCCGAGCCGATATTGCCCAAAACGACCTCGCCTGTATGGATACCGATACCCATTTCAAGGGGCGGATAGCCGTGTTTGGCATTGAAAGCATTGACGTTTTCCATGTCATTCTGCATGGCGATGGCGCAAGAAACGGCGTCGAAATCGCGGGTGTTGCTTTCAAGGGGGGCGCCGAATACTACCACAATGGCATCGCCGATAAATTCGAGGATGGTACCGCGATGACGGAGAATAATTTCGATCATGCGCGCAAGGTATGCGTTGAGCATGGCGATCAGATCATGCGGCTCCATTCTTTCCGACATGGCGGTGAATCCGCGCAAATCGGTAAACATGACGGTTACGACCTGTTTTTTTCCTCCAATGACCATACCCTCTTCGGTTTCCAAAATGGTGTTGACAATATCATCCGACAGATAGCGACCGAAGGTTTTTTTGATGAATTCGTTGCGTTTTTCCAGTTCGGCGTTCAGTGCCTTGATTTTTTCCATGGCTTTTACTGCATTGCGCAGCTCTGCCAACTCGGTGATGTCGTTAAACACCGCCGTAACACCGATTTTGGTGTCGCCGTCTTTTAAGTAGGAGGTGCTCATGAAAAGCTGACGCACTCTCCCGTCGGTTGTATAGTCCACCACTTCGTTGTGGGTGACAGTATCCTGGTAAATGGCATCCAGTATAGCTTGGTTGAAAGCATCGTTGTCACTGTCCGAAAAGAAAGCGGCCGCGAAGGTTTGGCCAATAATGGATTCATCCAATGCCAAAATCTCTTGTGCGGCGGGATTGATGGAGGTGATGCGCCCGTTCATACCAATGGTCAAGACGCCTTCCTTCATGTCGCGGACGATCATTTTGTAAATAAGCAGTTCTTTTTCGCTCATCATTGCAGTTTCTCCAAATGTCCTGTTTTTTGTAAATATTCCACCGATTTTTTGATAAAATCCAAGTTTTTCACTTCAATGGTGTAGTCCATGTTTCCGCCCCTCGGATCGAGCGTTGCAAAAAAAGAGGACCAATCGACTGTTCCGTTGCCGACGGAAATGTGATCATCATAGATTCCGTGGTTATCACTCAAATGAACATGAGAAAGCCACGGAGAGAATGCCTCGTTCCAAATTTTGATGGGAGTGCGGGTCAAATTGGCGTGCCCCGCATCCAAACAAACGCGGATACCTTTGTGACCTTTGGCTGCCTGCATCATGTCTACGATAATGTCGGGATTGATGTCAAGGAGATTTTCGATGCAAAAAAGCATGTCGTACTTATCCGAGAGGGTGGCAAGCAAATAGACACTTTGTTCGCTCCAAATCTTGTACAGCACATCGTCTTTTGGCATAACGGGGAAAAAGCAGGAGTGTAGGATCATTTTATGTACGCCGAGTTTTATAGCACATTCACAGCATTGCACGATACGCTTTTCGGTGATTTTGTAAATCGCATGATCGCCGCCCGAAAAGTTTAAATCGGCAAAAGGACCATGAAACGCTTTGACGGGTGCACCGTCAAAGCGTTTCAAAAGCTTCTTTTTTGTTTTGCTGTCGTCAAGAACGGGAGAAAACATGAAATCGGTCAATTCAAAACCAAAACCGTTTTCCCGCACATAGGAGAGATATTCTTCGTATTCAACTTGACGCGGCTGAAGCAGTATCATCTTCTAAACCCGCATCAATAGAAAAGGAAGGGGATGTAGTTGCCGGCAGAAGCGTAGGCATTGTAGCGATCGGCAAACTCTACAAACTGATCGGCAGAGGTCATGTTGCGGAGGATTTCTTTTTCTTCGGCAACAAACTGCGCGATGGTGGCGAGAACGCCGATGTATTTTTCCGTGGTATCTCTGAGTTTGGCCGAAATGTTCTTCAAAATGCGAATGGCATCTTCGGGATGGGAGGTGAGGAATTCTTCAAGTTGGCCATTGGCAACGGTGCGAACTTTGAGAGCGGTTTTGGCCACTACGGTTGCACTGCGCTTCTCGGCTTCGATGACGGCCATTTCACCAAAAATGTCACCTTTGCATGCGGTGGCGATTTCTTGACGAGAGGGTTTGCCGTAGTTGAGATAGAAGACGGCCTCGCCTTCAAGAACCTGGAACATGCAGGCACCGGGTTCACCTTGTCTGAAAAGAATTTCACCCGCGGCATATTCGGTTTTGGCGGCGGTAGCGTTACGCTTGAAGCCGGCAAACAATGCCTTGTGATATTCAGCGATTTCTTCGAGTTTGCTTTTGTATTTGGTTTCGGTATTTTCACCCGAATCTACATACATAGAAACGGTCTTGGATGCTTTTTTGAACATGCCGGTGGTATCACGAAGACGTTTGGACATGTTCTTCATGATGGAAACGATGTCGGAAGGATTGTTAGCAACGAAAGAGGAGAAATCATCAGCGCTGATTTCGACCAATTCGCTTTTTGCAAGAGCAACAACATCGGCACTTCTGGGTTGTTTTTCAACGATACCCATTTCACCGAAATATTTGCCTGCTCCGAGAACGGCGATTTGTGCTTCATCGGCGCAACCGTATCCGGAGAAAATGCCCACCTTGCCCGATTTGATCAGGAACATGGAGTTGGAACTGTCGCCTTTACGGCAGATGACTTCTTTGGCTTTCACTGTAAGTGTTTTCATAATTGCGCTCCTTTTTATCATTATAAAATACGGTCTACCTGATTGTGCATTACAATTATAAAACATTTTAACAATAATGTGGGCATTTGTCAAGCGAAATCTTGTTTGCAAGAGGCAAATTATCGGCTCAAAACGGTGATTGTCGGATATTTTTCGTAATATTATTGACTTGCCTTATAAATATTGACTTGCCTTATAAATGTTGTATAATGATAGTATGACCATCGAGGAGGTATGCGTATGAAAATTGCGTTGCAGTTATATTCTATTCGTGAAATGGCCAAAGAGGGCGGTTTGGAACGTCTTTTGGCCGAAGCCAAAAAATCGGGTTATGACGGTGTGGAATTCGCGGGCTTTTATGACCACAGTGCCGAAGCGGTAAAAAGTTTGCTTAATAAGTACGGTTTGAAAGGCGCCGGTGCACACGTTGGTTACAAATTGCTTTGCGAGAATCCCGAAAAGATTTTGGCGGATGCCGAGACAATCGGGCTTTACAGCGTGGTGGTGCCTTATTACAACGCCGAGGACGAAGCTGGATGGGCGGAATTTTGCCGTAATATGGAGAGATTCGGGGAAATGTTTGCGAAAAAAGGCATCCGTTTCGGGTACCATAACCATGCCAATGAATTTGGGAAAATAGGTGACGAGTATATCATTGACTATATTTTCAAAAACACCTCATCGAACGTTCAGTTTGAAATGGATACGTTTTGGGTTATCCGCGGCAAAGAAGATCCCGTTGCATATGCCAAAAAGTATGCCGACAGAATGGAAATATTCCATGCCAAGGACATCGACGATGCAGACGAAGACATCGAAGTTGGTTGCGGCAGAGTGGATTTTCCTGCCGTTATTTCGAGTATCCAAAAACTCGATTGGATCGTGGTAGAGCAGGAAGCCTTTAAAATGTCGATGGATGAAAGTATTCGGATTGGTTGCGACAATTTGAAGAAGATGATTGGTTGATCTGCAAAAACAAACGGAAGGCACCTTTGGCGAGGTGCCTTCCGTATTTTTATAAATCTTTCCAGTGGGGGAGATCCTTGTGGGGAATGCCGAGCACTTTGGGGGCGCGGAGGGCCGAAAGATCATCGAAGTTTTCTTTGAAATCCGCCGTGGTGAGATCGCGGGGGCGGTCGATGGAATCGGGGGCTTCAAAGTTTAACTCGTATACAAAGGGGCCAGTGTATCCGTACTCATCTAAAATGGAAACCAGTTCAATCCAATCGGTGACACCTTCACCGGGCATCCAATGCCGCTCGTTTTTTAAATCATAATCGGCAAAGTGGGTGGTGACATAGCGATGCACGGTTTTTTTCATAAAGTCGCCAAGGTCTTCAAATAAAATGTGGTTGGTATCAAAGCAGATTTTCAGTCGAGGGTCCTCTACAAGCTCTAAAAGTTCATCCGAGGTTCGCCCTAAACAGTGGCGGGGCAGATCTTCCACCGCGATGGTTGCGCCTTTTGTTTCGGCATGGTCGGCAAGCGCTTTTAAAGAGCGTTTCGCTTGGTCGATGCGTGCAGGGCGTTCTTCGTCGGGGATGGGCAGGCCGGAGGATGCGTGGATAATAAAAAGTTTTATGCCGATGGCGGTGGCCTTATCGATGAGGTTTTTGTGATTCTCTACCGCGCCGATGCGCAATTCTTCGTCGCTTAGGGAAATATCGCAGGTGTTTGGCGAAGAAAAAGGGAGGTGGAAAGACCAAAGCTTCACCCCTGTTTCTTCGGACCAAATGGGGAGCATATCCCAAGGAAGGGTGGGGATTTCGCGGATGCGAGGGGAGAGTTCTATGTAATCAAGACCGCTCTCGGCGTATGAACGGAATAAATCAAGGGTCAGAGGTTTGCAACAAGAGGAAAGACCGAGCTTTCTTTGGATTTTGTTCATTGTAATCTCCTTTTTTGTTCAAAAAACAAGGTGGTGTGCAGGTAAACATATCGTCTTTTGAATTTTCAGTCGTGGATCACTTGTTTTTTCCAGACACCGCTCAGATAGATGATAAGCGAGATGGCGCAGGAGGTGAATGAGGCGGCGGGGGCTGCCCAGCCGACTCCCTCCATACCCATATCAAGCCCGACTGCGAGAACATAGGAAATGGGTACGCGGGCAAGGACGGAGGAAACGATGCTGGCGATAAAGGAATAGATGGAGTGACCTGCGCCGATGAAAAGTCCCGTGAGAGAAAATTGCAACGGCAGGATCAGATATTCAAGACTGAAGCGGCGAAGATAAGGTACACCTTCCGCCAACATGGTTTCGTTGTCGTCGAAGAGCATCAAAATCTCGCGGGGGAAAAGCTGGGTGAGAACGAAAACCGCAATGCTGATGGTGCCCGAAATGGCAAAGCCGATCCACATGGTTTTGACCGCGCGCTTTTGTTCACCTGCGCCGATGTTCTGTGCCACCATAGCGGAAATTGCCGCTGACATGGCAATGGCGGGCAGGATACCGAAACCGTTGTATTTTCCTGCGGCGCCGAGGGCGGCGGAGGCTTCCTCGCCGATGTTGTTGGCAAGGGCGGTCAGGAAAAGGAAGGAAAGGCTGACCGTGACGTTTTGAATTGAGGAGGGAATGCCGATTTTAAGTAAAAGGCGCAGTCTTCGTTTATAGAAACGGAAAGACGTGCGGTCAAATGAGAAAATAAAGTCATTTCTCTTTAAATAAAGAATGCACAGAATCATGCTCAATGCTTGAGAAAAAACGGTGGCGATGGCGGCACCTGCAGCGCCCATTTCAAAACCCCATACCAAAATAAGGTCGAGCGCGATGTTTGCTGCGCAGGAGATGCCGACGAAAACAAGCGGTCGTTTGCTGTCGCCCATACCCCGCATGACGGCCGAAAGCGCGTTGTACCCGAAAATGAAGATGGTACCAAGTGAAGTGATAAGGAGATAGTCGCTCGCAGCTTTTTCGGCGGTTTTGGGTGTGCCGATGAGGGAGAGCAATGGGTCTTTGAGCAGAATCATGGCGGTGGTTAGGATGATTGCCAAAAATCCGAGGGTTGAAAAAAGGGTGGAGATGGTTTCGCGCATACCCTCGCGGTCATTGCGTCCCTTGTATTGTCCGATAAGCACTGTGGCGCCCATGGAAAGTCCAATGACGATGTTGGTGATGATGAAGGTGATCTGTCCGCCGATGTTGACACCTGCGATGCCGGTGGTGCCGTTGGTTTGCCCGACAATGATCATATCTGCCGTGTTATAAAGCGCCTGAATCAGATTGGAAAGCAAAAACGGCATAGAAAAGGTAAAAAGTTGTTTGACGACGCTTCCTTTGGAAAGGTCATTTTCAAATTTGCTCAGAATAAACACCTACTTTCAAAAAACGGCTATCATTATATCATATTTTTGGAAAAAAAACAAGTTGTGTGTCCGATGTTTACAAAAAAATCCGATGCAGAATGGTGCGTATTCTTAAGGACAGTTTTTTACAATATGCAAAAGCGAGCCGCAAAAACGGCTCGCTGATTTTTGTCCTCCGATATTTCGGTCTACGGAAGACGTATGTAATTAAAGACCAAGCAACTGCTTTTTCTTTGCATCAAATTCTTCTTGGGTGATAATACCTGCATCAAGAAGTTCTTTGAATTTTTTTAGTTCTTCAGCGGGAGATACAGCATTTACGATTGTTCCGCCTTCTTTGGTGTTCTGGTTTGCATCAACAATTTTTCTGATTTCATTCGAGATTAAATTTCGTCTTTCAGGTGACCAGTTACCCAAAATTATATTTCCTTCAGCTCTGATTGAAATGTTGATGCTTACTCCTTCGGGACCAACCGAATTAACTTCTTTTAAGTTGTATGTTTTGCAATTCGCTCCCATAAACAAAGAAGCTGGGGAATTAGGCTTGTAAACAACAAGCAATCTATCTTTGGAAATCGCAACACCAACATGACAGACTGCATATCTGCTTACTGAACCCGCAGAAGCCACAAAAGCAAATAAAATCTCTTCATTTTCGTTTAGATTTTCAACTATAGTCTCAAATGAAACTTTTTTTGGATTTTCAGTAATAAGCCTGTCAGGCTTATATTGTTCTGCAAAATCTCTCATTTCTTGTGCTGTTCTCATGTTTTGTTAATCCTTTCTTATAAACAAAAAGTGCGCCAACCGAAGTCAGCGCACCGAAAAACGCAAACTCCAATTGTCGCCAAACAAAACTTAAGAAGCACAAAGAAAACTCCTTGTCACCACCAAAGCGGAATTTGCGTTTTTACCAAATTCAAAAATGGCAGTAAACAAGAAAAGGGTATAAGACCCCCTATATAAAAATAGAGAGCTTTCTTTTAATGCTTCAATATTAAGTTTTGTTTGGCAGAATTATTATATCACATTTTTTGAGGTTTGTAAATATATTTGGTGAAAATTTATCCAATTACCTTCCGAGATGCAGAAAGCCTCCCTTGTGTAAAGGGAGGTGGCACGGCTTGCCGTGACGGAGGGATTGTAAAAAAGCAAAACGTATCGCAAAACAATCCCTCAGCCGCCTTCGGCGTCAGCTCCCTTTACACAAGGGAGCCTTTTTTATGTTCATCTATACTTCGTCAATTTTCCTGACAAGCACTGCATTTGTGTCCACAAAGGCAAAAATACGGCATACCTCTTTCGAGATATACCGTATTCTTGCAAAACTGTCCTTTAGGGTACGACCCTAAAGCATCGGATTTTTTAAAATCAAATTACTTGAAAAATTCGTCTCCGTAACCGTAATGTTCGGCGATATAATCAACGTCCTTGTCGCCGCGACCCGAAAGACATGCCAAGATAGAGCCGCTCTTTTTCTCTTTGGCGTAGCGGATGGCGTATGCGACGGCATGCGAGCTTTCAAGTGCGGGGATGATACCTTCGTTGCGGCAGAGGAGGAAGAATGCTTCGGCCGCTTCCCGATCATCGACGGTTGTGTATTGCACACGGCCGCTGTCGTGTAAAAAGGCGTGTTCCGGACCGACGGCAGGATAGTCAAGACCCGAAGCGTTGGAATAGACGGGGAGAGGTTCGCCGTTTTCATCCTGCAGCAAATAGCTTTCAAAGCCGTGCAAAATGCCTTTCTTTCCGTAGGTAATGCTGGCGGCGTGATCGCCGATGTTGCTTCCGCGCCCCAAAGGCTCAATGCCCACAATGTTGACGGGGTCGGGAACGAAGGGGATAAACATACCGGCAGAGTTGGAACCGCCTCCAACCGCCGCGCAGACGGTATCGGGGAGATTGCCGGTCATTTCTTTGAATTGTTCTTTGGCTTCGATGCCCACTACAAGTTGGAAATCTCTGACCATTTTGGGGAAAGGATGGGGACCGAGCACCGATCCGATGCAATAAATAGCATCTTTGTACTCACGGCTGTAGGCATCGAGCGCCGCATCGACCGCTTCTTTCAAAGTTTTCAGACCGTGGCTTACGGGTATGACACGGGTACCGAGCATTTTCATGCGGGTGACATTGGGAGCCTGTTTTGCGATGTCGACTTCTCCCATGTAAATATCACATTCAAGGCCGAAATAGGCGGCGGCTGTTGCCAGCGCCACACCGTGCTGTCCCGCACCGGTTTCGGCGATGAGTTTTTTCTTTCCGAGTGTTTTTGCCAAAAGACCCTCGCCCATGCAGTGATTGAGTTTGTGGGCGCCCGTGTGATTCAAGTCCTCACGCTTTAAGTAGATTTGGCAAGCGCCGAAAAGATTGGAGAGACGCTCACAATGATAGACGGGTGTCGGTCTGCCTTGGAATTCTTTGCGGATGCGCCGCAATTCGTTGATAAATTGTGCCGAATGACAGATACGCTCGTAAGCTTCGTCAATTTCTCGCAATGCAGGGAGGAGTTCGTCGGGCATGAACTGACCGCCGTAAGCACCGAAATAACCGTTTTTGTCGGGATACCCCTTGGGGTAGGTTGAAAAATCGATTTTTGTATCCATAATGTGTTCCTTTCCGCCGAAAACGGCATAGAAATAAAAAACAAAATCGTCCTTGTTATATGCGCATAACAAGGACGAATAAAAAGCCACCCTGTTTCCCGAAATAGGGAGAAAATGCCATCACATTTCCTGTCGGATAACGGCGACAACCCGTTCCGCCATACGGGGAAATCCCTTTCCTGCGGACACTCAGCGGTCCATTTGTCGCACTGTATTCCCGCGGGGTTCTCATCCACCCCCACTCTCTGTACGGTCATGCACGACGTTATCTCCGCCTCTTAGTGTTGAGCGCATTTTACACCTTGTAAGAGCAATTGTCAAGTGTTTTTTAATTTTTTGGGGAATGTTTTGCAACGTAATATTCGGCGACACGCAGGCCGTCGGTTGCGGCACTGGTGATACCACCCGCGTATCCCGCGCCTTCTCCGCAGGGATAGATGCCGTTTTTGCCGAGAGCCACGCCATCCGCGCCCCGTTCAATGCGTAGAGGGGCAGAGGTTTTTGTTTCATAGCCGCTCAGCGGAGCATTTTTGTTTGAGAAAAATGCAAACTGTCGGGCGAATTTTGAAAAACCTTCTCTGAAAAGAGAGATCTGTGTATTGGATAAAGCGGATGTTAAGTCGCATAAGCGATGTCCGCGGGGAGAAGTGGGAAGAATATCGGAAAAGGCTGTGCCTTTTTTGCCTTCGAGAAAATCTCCGAGGGTTTGGCAAGGGGCGACACCGCCGCCTAAGGCAAAAGCCAACCTTTCCAATCTTTCCTGAAAGGCAATCGCCTCCATGGGAGAGCCGCCATAATCCTCTTTGAGTACAGATATGGCAATGGCCGCATTGGCATTTTTGCCGTCTCGGGCATGATAGGACATGCCGTTGGTCACATAGGCGCCATCATGACAAGCTGCAGGCACCACCACGCCGCCGGGGCACATACAGAAAGAGTATACACCGCGATTTCCTTTTCGGTGAGAGACGGTATATTCTCCTTTAGGCAGAAGTGCGGCCTTTTTGTGGTTGAGTGCTTGGCCGTAAAGAGAATGGTCGACTTGGGCTTGGAGATGTTCGATGCGCATGCCGACCGAAAAGTCCTTGCCGTTCATTTCAAATCCACGTTGGAACAGACGGCGGTAGGTATCGTGGGCGCTATGCCCTATGGCCAAAAAGACACCGTCCGACCATAGATTGGTGTGATCGGAAAAGGTGAGAAGACAACCGTTGTTTTGAGGAACAAGGTCGGTCATTGCGGTTTCAAAATGGATTTCGCCGCCGAGAGAGAGGATCTCTTCGCGGATGTTTTTTACTACCTGCACCAAATAATCGGTGCCGATGTGAGGGCGCGCATCGGTTAAAATGGATTGCGGTGCCCCATGCGCAACCAGTTCGGACAGAACAAAGGAAGTACGGCTGTCATTGATACGGGTGATGAGCTTTCCGTCTGAAAATGTGCCGGCGCCTCCCTCACCGAAACCAACGTTGGAGGAGGGGTTTAATGCGCCGCCCGAAAAATATTTTTCCACACTGACGCGCCGCTTTTCTACTGCCTCTCCCTGTTCAAAGACGATGGGACGGTATCCCTCGCGGGCGAGAAGCAGGGCGCAAAACATCCCGCAAGGGCCGAATCCGATGATAATCGGTCGCGCGGCGGCAGGGGTGGTTGCGCGAAGAATGGAGCGGGGATAATCGTTCTCGGCAAAAAGAGAGACGTCGGGATCATTTTGAGGAAAAGACTCGCTTTCCACCAAAAGGGTGCAAACAAAATCGATTTCAGGCTTGTGACGGGCATCTACCGACCTTTTGCAGACAACGGGCGGTGCAACGGGCAGAATTCCTTTTTTGTGCAGGACCTTATGGATGATGTCTTCTTCCTGGGCGAAAAAAGGGTAACGAATATTACGGATGATCAGTTTCATTTGGCGTACATAAAAACTCGAACAATGTGCTCGGTGCTGATGACTTCAAGATCTTCGTTGCCTGCTTTCAAAGATACGAGCAAGGGAACGTTGGTCCAACCCTTGGCGGTCTTGCCGCTCATATCGAGAACCAACTGCAAATCTTTGGCGGTGATGGCGCTGAGTTTATCTTCTTGTCCGCGCAGGGTGATCTCCACGGTGTCTTTGGGGTCAACGGTTACGGATAGGGAAGAGGTGAGCGCGGTATGCGTTGCGAGACTCAACGGCACTGTTAAAGAGGTTTCGGTGATGAAGTTTTTCATGGAAACGGTCATCCCGACCGTGGGAAGCGCATCTTTTTTCAAATCGGCAAGCTTGATTCCGTCTATTGCAATGAGTGTTGTGTTTTCGGGAACGGCCGAGAGGATGTTTTCATAGGTGAAAGTGAAATGCCGCTCCTCTTGGCTTCCCGCAACTATGTCGGAAAGGTTGACCAGTGAGAGCGAAAGGTAGTCGGGGAGTGCGGCAATGATCGATGGCTCGCCTCGGAGTGTAATCTTTTGAGCAGAACCGACATCGTAGGTGATTTCGGGAGCTTCACCCTCCTTGCCCAAAATGCAAAGAGACAGTTCCTTGCTTTGCATGACCTTGATTTCTACGGTTGCAAAATCGTTGCTTTTCTTCAAATAGGCATCCGAGATGATTTGGCCGTTTGCGTCCATCAAAACAATGGTGCCGAAATAGGAAGTGTTGGCGTTTGTTTCACTTCCTTGGGATGAGAGAGCAAGCTCAGCGTGATCCAAACGTTCCAGCAAAGAGACGGAACCTGTGACTTTGATTTCTTTGACCGAAAAGTCATACAGCAAAAGAGAGTCGTCGAGATTGCCTGCTACCCGCGTAAGAGGAATTGTGCGGCTTTCGGTGCTTTCCACCAAAACCGTCACCTTTTCGGGTTTGACCGATACGGTCATGTTGTCGGGAATATCGTCCACCAAAACGGGCAGAATATATTCGCCTTTTTTGGCGTTTTCAGGCAGGAGCACATAAGGCTTGACCGATTCACTTCCCATGCCGTCCAGTTGTGTTTTTTCTCCTGTGATGGAAATTTCCACCGTGGAGGATGTCAGAGCAGAGAGAGACTGTCCCTCGATGCCTTGAATGTCGGGCGTGAGGCCCGAATAAGTTTTTTCAAAGTTGTTGCTTTCCAGCGTCATGACGTAAAACCACAAGATGATAGCCACCAAAACTGATAGGATACGAAAGACCCAAGTGGCTGTTTTGGTGGTTTCTGCATTGCCGGTCTGCGTATTGGTTTGCGTATCATTCTTTTTAAACCAGAGCATACGTTTGCCGCCTTTCATTTGTGCATGATTTTTTTCATAACGCCGCCGCCCGCATTGTTTTTTTCTATCATGCGGGACAAGAGATATTCTTTCAGGCTGTACCGATCGAAACTACGGAGAAGATGCCCCTCGTTTGCAACCGAGATGACACCTGTTTCCTCGGAAACCACGATTATGATGGCATCCGAGTTTTCGCTAAGCCCCAACGCCGCGCGGTGACGGGTACCCAAATCCTGCATGATGTCTTGGGTGGAAGAAAGAGGTAAAAAACAACCGCAGGCCACGATGCGATCGCCACGGATGATCATAGCGCCATCATGTAAGGGGGCTTTATCGAAGAATATGTTGCGAATGAGAAAACTGTTTACCGAGGCATCGATGCTGACACCTGTTTTGATTTCATCACCCAGCTTGGTATCCTGCTCGATGGCAAGCAGAGCGCCTGTATGGGACTCGGAAAGCTCGGCGGCTGCCGTGCAGATGGCATCGATGGCTTTTTCAATGGATTCCTGTTGGGTTTTGGTATCGACGAATCGGCCGAGTCCTTTGATGGAGTTACCGCCTACCTTTTCAAGCATACTGCGAAGTTCAGGTTGGAAAATGATCACGAGGGCGATGAGACCGACCTGTACGATGCTGCTGATGATGAAATTCAAGACCTTCATACCCAAAAAGTCGCTGACCATCAGTCCGATCAGCAACGCGAAAACACCCGCGGCCAGCTTTCCCGCGCGGCGTTCTTTGATGAATATAAACAGATAATAGAGGATGGCAGATACCAGAATAATATCCAGCACATCCACGAAACGAATGGCTTTGAAAAATGACATGATTGTCTCGAAAAAGATTTTTATCTGTTCGCCCATACTTCTCGTCCTCATTGAAATTGATACTTTTACCCACTTTATATAATTATAACATATTCATTTTTGTTTTTGAATAGTTTTGAAGAGATTTTTTTGTTTTTTTATGTTTGTTTGTAAATAAAATACCCCTGCCGTTGCAGAGCGGGGGTAGGTGCTCATTTTCCCATTTCTTTGTGACGATTTTGTTGACCTTGCAGCCGTACGCGGACCAGTTCTTCGGCGGGCAGACTTTTTTCTCCGCCGACCCATTGGGTCAAAATAAGGGTTTTTGCAATTTTTTCGACCGCTTCGATGCGGGAGAAAGCCGTGGTGGCATCGGGACCGACGGCAAGTACGCCGTGATTTTCCAATAAGAAGGCATTGTAATCCGAAACGAGAGGTTCGATGCCGCGGTAAATATCCTCGGTGCCGAGCATGCCGTATGGCACGACGGGGATTTTGCCGAACAAGAGATTAAGTTCTAAATGTGCATCGCTCACAATTTCCCTGCCCGCCATGGCAAACGCCGTCGCGTAAGCGCTGTGGTTGTGTACCACTGCCCGAATGTCGGGACGGAGAGAATAAAGCTTTGCGTGCATACGGTATTCTACCGAGGGTTTTAAGCCGCACTCAGGATTTTTCACCCTTCCGTCCATATCCATTTCGATGATTTTTTCTATTGTGAGGGTATCTTTATCTTGTTGCGAGGGGGTCAAAAGAATGGTGTTACCGCTTCTCACCGATACATTGCCTTCAAACATGTTGGTCATGCCGCTGTGATACATTTTTTGTGCGATTCTGACCACATCGGCCTTTTCTTTCTCAAACATTTGTTTTCTCCTTTTTGTGTGGGCATAGCGATTATCAACATTTTTATTATACAACACATCGCAAGGAAAGTCAAAATAAAAATAACGGGGATATAGGTTGTGCCGATAAAAAAGTATAAAAGCTGTGTAATTTTCCACACAGCTTTTTGTGTTGTCTCATACCATAGCAAGCAGGGAAATCGCAAGGCGCATTTTAAAATCTTTAGGAGAATCTAAAAGCAGTTGACGGGATTTACATGTCATTTCCAAAAAGCCTTTTTACTTGTAGAAACGGCAAAACCTGCTTGCGTGGTTGATGCATCCTCCTTGTCGGTTTCGTCCATGGATGTAGGTCCTAACAAAATGTTGTTATCCACCGTTGGAGAAATAAGAATTCCTTTGCCCATTTTACCCGGTGTTCTGAATATGGTGTGTCTTACCAAACCTTCACATTCTTTATCAAGAAGAATATACTCGCCTTTTCGCGGGTGAATATCAAAGCTGTTGTCACCAACCAATTTCGCTATATTGTCTGCATATATTCCCGCGGCATTTATAACCCATTCGGTCTCGATTTCATCACTGTCGGATTTGATTAAATATCCGTTCTCGTTTTTTTCAATCTTCGAAACGCGAAAATTGAGTTTAAGCTCCGCTCCGTTATCCATCGCGTTGCCAATGGCCGCAATCGTGAGTTCATAAGGACAAACGATGGCACTTGTGGGCGCCCAAAGTGCACAGATTGTATCGGATGATATATTGGGTTCTTTTTCTTTCAAAGCGTCTGAATCCAATAATGCAAGATCTTTTACTCCGTTTTTAATTCCTCTTTCAAAAAGGCGTTTAATAATGTTTTTATCAGACGCATTAAAACCGATAACAAGCGCTCCGTTGTTTTGGTATTTAACACCGAGTTCTTTTGTGATGGTTGGCATCATTTGTGAACCTTTAACATTCAAGAGGGCCTTTAAACTGCCTTCTGCCGCATCAAAACCTGCATGAACAATTGCCGAGTTTGCTTTTGTTGCACCCATTGCAACATCATTTTCTTTTTCGAGAATACAAACACTTAAACCGCATTTGGTGAGTTCTCTTGCAATCATTCCGCCAATAACGCCGGCGCCAATGATAGCCGCATTATACATACTTTCTCCTTTCAAGAAAAAAAGACGCATCAAAACAAGGGTTATGCCCTTGTTTTGATGCGTCTCCAAATCTCTGCATCATCATTATTTTTCAGTATCGTACCACATTTATAACCTAATGTCAAGATGTACTTGCGATATACAACTGTTCCGAAATAAAAAAATGTGTTTGTCTACCTTTTGCACCACGAAACTTTACGGTATACCACCTTGTTCAGGGGGATTGAAGCGGTAAAAGAAGGCGTTGTGCCGATAAAACACAACGCCGTTTTGATCTTTTAATTGTAGAGATAGGGCGCGGGGTCCACGCGCGTGCCGTCTTTTCGCACTTCAAAATGTACATGCAGGCCGGTGACCACGCCTGTGCAACCCATCATGCCGATTTCTTCGCCTTGGGTGACCGTTTGACCGACCGTTACGTCGATCTGGGAAAGGTGGGCGTAACAAGTAACAAGGCCGTTTCCGTGGTCAATGAGGATCTGATTGCCGTATGCATCGTTGTATTCGGCAAAAATGACTTTTCCCGAAGCGGCGGCCAAAATGCTGATGCGCCGTTTGCCGAGAGTGGTTTTTTCCCCGACTTTTTGACCAACCTTAACGGCGAGAGATTTCATTTTGTCAAAACAAATCTTTGTTTTGTCTTCTTTTTCGATGACAATGGTGTAATCCTTGTCACCCTCTCGGACAGTTGCCTCTATAACCGTGCCGACAACGCCTGCTTTGACATTGTATTCGCCGCGGTAATTGCCAAGCCCTGCAATGTCCATGCCGCTGTGGAAAGATGTGCTGCTGACTGCCAAATAGCGGTAACCGAATCCGGAGGAGATAATGGGATTGGCGGTGGGATAGATAAAATAAGTGTTGTTTGTAATGATACCCGATGCTTTCAGCAATTCGGGTAAGAGTTTTGTGCCTTGTATAATCTCGCGATCCACCGCGGGCGTGATGATCTCGCGATTGGTAATGACCCGTTCGATTTCTTTGCCGTCCACCGTGACGATGGTGGCGGTGACCGATTGCTTGCCGTTTTTCCCTTCGCAAATAATAGCGTCGTCGCCGATGTATCGTTTGGCATCGGGAGTGTATTGGGTGTTGAAGATCAGATCTTCGATGTAGGTGCGGGTTTGTTCGGTGCGGAATCTCAAAAGGGGAGCGGTGTCTTCACCGCAAAGCAATTTTTCAAGTTGTTCTACCGAGGACAGTTCTGCGTGGGCAGCAAGACCTGCGGATATTTTGATCTCATCCTCCACCGTGACGCGTGTACAATCGGGCGTTTTTTCCCGAATGGCGGCGATGAGATTTTGTATGGCGGTAAAGAGGGTATCTTTGGTAGCTGCTGCGGCAATACGCTCGCCGTTGACATACAAATAATAGCAGGCTGAGACCTGATCGGCAGCGAAGGGCACAAGCGCTTGGTAAACGGTGTCTTCGGTCAAAATCAACTTGTCGTTGGTGGCGGTTGCCGAAATATAGGAGACTTCGTAGGAAAAAGTATAGTCCTCGTCAAGAAGCTCGGACATGGTGCTTTCGAGTTGGCTGATGGCGTTGTTCATGACCGCTTCTTCGGTCACATAACCAACGATTTGTCCGTCGATGGCGGCGGCGTACAATTTGTCGCCTGTGAGCGAAAAGACCAAAATGACGGCAACCAAAAGGGTGACCACGATGGGGAGAATGTAGGGGGCGATTACCCGCATACATTTACTTTTCGGGGGAGAAAAGAAGTTTTTGCCATGGGATTTTCGGGTGGAATTTTCACTGCTTTTTTCGTTGTCGGCAGTGTCTTTTTTTAGGGTTGGGTGATACATGCGGTCACCTCCTTTCAAAGCTCATTCAAAAGCATTATAACACAAATTGCCCTAAAAAGCAACCCTTTTTTGTACAATGTGATTACACAGGGGGCAAAGACGGGTGATGATAATTTTTCAAAGGGATGAAAATAGCGTTTTTTTGTCTTTATATCTCTGTTTTTTTTCAAAAGTGTTGCAATGCGAAAAAAAGCGTGTATAATAGGTAATTAGATAAATTTGCATAGAAACGGAGAAGAAGAATTATGAATATCACCGTAACAAAAACCCTTTCCCCAAAAACAAAGCCCGAGGATTCTACCCTTGGTTTCGGCCGCTATTTCAGCGACCACATGTTTATTATGGAGTATAACCGCGAAGAAGGTTGGCACGATGCGAGAATTGTTCCTTTTGAAAGAATCAGTCTGCATCCCGCTTCCACTGTTTTGCATTACGGCTCTGAAATTTTTGAAGGCTTGAAGGCATACAGACGCGCCGACGGCAAGGTTCAGCTCTTCCGCCCCATTGAAAACATTCGCCGTATGAACAACTCGGCCGATCGTTTGTGCCTCCCCTCTATTCCCGAAGATATGGCCATGGAAATCCTGACCAAGTTTGTTTCCTTTGAGCAGGATTGGGCGCCTCATTCGGCAGGTACTTCTCTGTATCTGCGTCCGTTTATGTTTGGTAACGATGAAACGCTGGGCGTGCATGCTGTGCACAACGCAACCTTCATGATCATCGCCTCCCCTGTCGGCAGCTACTATAAAGAGGGCATCAACCCCGTCAAGATTATGATTGAAGATGAAGATGTCCGTGCTGTTCGCGGCGGTACGGGTTACGCCAAATGCGGCGGTAACTATGCTGCCAGCAACCGCGCAGGTGAAAGAGCCGAGAAACAGGGCTATTCGCAGGTCTTGTGGTTGGATGGTGTAGAGCGTAAATATATCGAGGAAGTCGGCGCTATGAACGTTATGTTTAAAATCGCAGGCGAAGTCATCACGCCTATGCTTTCCGGCTCGATTCTTCCCGGTGTAACCAGAAAATCCTGCATCGAGGTTTTGAAAGATAAAGGCTACAAGGTTTCCGAGCGTCTTTTGAGCATTGATGAGTTGAATGCGGCTATGGAAAACGGCACCTTGGAAGAGGCGTGGGGTTGCGGCACGGCTGCTGTTGTTTCTCCCATTGGCGAACTTTGCTACAAGGGCAAGAAATACAGCGTGAACAACGGACAGATCGGTGAGGTCACACAAATGCTCTACGATACCCTAACGGGTATTCAATGGGGCAGAATTCCCGATACCAAGGGTTGGATTGTTCCGGTTCAATGAATTATTTGATCGATGCGACTGCGGCAGGACAGACCATCAAGGTATACTTGACGAAAACGCTCGGACTTTCACGGCGGGCGATCTGTCTTTTGAAATATCGGGAAGACGGCATCACGGTCAACGGAGAACACCGCACCGTGCGTTATGTGTTGCAGGAAGGGGATACACTCGGGCTTTTTTATGAAGATACCGATGGAACCGCCAACACAGATCCGTTTGATGCTCCGATTGATATTGTGTATGAAGATGGCGGCCTTTTATGTGTCAACAAGCCGCCCTTTCTTCCCATGCACCCCTCCCGCGGTCTTTCGGCTGATACGTTAGCAGCAAGGGTTGTCGCTTATATGGGCAACCCTTTTGTTTTTCGTGTATCCACCCGACTGGATCGTAACACATCGGGGGTAGCGGTCATTTCAAAAGATAAGCTGATGGCCGCGAAAATGGCCAAACTCTTTTCCGATAGAAAAGTAGATAAGGCGTATATAACCATCCTTTGCGGTGATCTGACCCAAAGAAGCGGTAACAATGGTGTGATCGATTACAATATCCGCCGTCAAAACGGCAGTATCATTACCCGAGAGGCAACCGCTCCCGCCGAGGATGAAGGAGAAAATTCGCCCCTCGGCGCCACCGCCGTCACCCGTTACGTTGTTTTGGATCATAACGATGCCTATTCTTTGGTGGCGGCCTATCCGTTGACGGGGCGTACCCATCAGTTGCGTGTACATTTCGCCACAGCGGGGTATCCTATTTTAGGTGATGATCTGTACGGGAGTTCTTCTTACTTGATCGATCGGCAGGCACTCCACGCCTTGAAGTTAAGGTTTTTGCATCCCGAAAGCGGCAAAATGCTGACCTTGACCGCTGCGCCCGGAGAGGATTTTTTGACAGCCATCGACCGTTGCGGTCTGCGAGGCGAAAGGATTGCAGAGGTGGATTTTTATGCGTAAATGTTTAATTTTTATCAGAAAACATCTGTTTTTTACCATTTTGACCTTGCTGTTGTTTTTGGCATTTGACTTATATCTTGTAGCATCGGTTTCTCCGACATTTGCCGAGTTTTTTGCCCTCAGCCTCGGCGCCGCTTCCAGAATTCTCCTTGGTTTTTTGACATCTTGGATTCCCTTTTCGCTTATGGAGCTTTCGGTTTTTGCCATTCCCGTGGCGATTGTTCTCTGTTTGGTTTTGGGGACGGTTTGTTTGGTTTTGCGTTTTCGGAGAAAAAAGAGCGTGAAAACAAAAAAGCTTTTTTTCGGTCTTGTGAAAACATTTTTGGCGGCCGTGATGATCGGACTTTCCTTTTTCTATATCAATCACGGCATCAATTATTTCCGCCCATCGCTTGAAGAATGGATGTCGCTCGAGGGACAGACGGATAAAGAAGCAGTTTTTGATACCCTGTTTTGGATCAAGGAAGAATTGAAAAATTACGATGGCAAGATCGATTTTGATGAAAACGGTATGTCGGTTTGTCCGTATGATTTTGATTTGCTTAGCAAAAAGGTCAATGCGGCGTATGATATTTTTGCAGAGGAGAAGCCCTATTTACAAGGAGTCGGCTTTGATGCAAAAGAGGTGCTCACTTCGGAATATATGATTTATACCCATATTTCAGGCATTTATTGTCCCTATACGGGAGAGGCCAATGTCAATACCGCATATCCCGATTATATCGTTGCCGATACGCTCGCCCATGAGTATTCCCACCAACGAGGGGTTGCCCCCGAGGATGCCTGCAACTTTTTGGCTTTTGCGGTGAATTATTCTTCGGAAGAAGATTATTTGCGCTACTCTGCGTTGGCCAACGCTTTTTCTTCCCTTGCGCGTGTGGCATCATCGGTGGATGCCGAACGGTACAGAGAGATTTATTCGGATCTTCCCGCGTTTGTTCGCCGAGAATACAGGGCTTACAGTGCGTATTTTGAAAAATATGCCGACAATACAATGGCAGACATGGCGGAGACGTTGAACGACAATTATTTGAAATTGCAAGGACAGGACGAGGGCGTTTTATCCTACCAAATGGATGCGCGTCTTATTTGCTTGTATTATCAGACGTATATACGGTGAAATCATAACAAAAACGGCTGTGAAACGATCGTTTCACAGCCGTTTTTGTATCTTGCAAGCGAAAATGGTTTTTTTTCAAAAATGGTGGGATACTATTTTCAAAAAACGGGAGGTGCTGTCGCGTGCTGTGTGTTTTGATTGTGGAAGATAATCGGGCACTCTCCGATTTGATGCAGAGGGCATTGAAGCGCGCGGGATATGCGACACGCGCTGCCGCCGGCCTCCGAGAAGGACTTTTAAAAGCCAAAGGGTGCGGAGTCATCCTTTTGGATGTGCTTCTTCCTGATGGAAACGGGCTTTCGTATGTGTCCGAATTTCGTCGGATTGGTGGAGGGGAAGTTTTGATTATGTCTTCGCTTACGGGAGAAACCGAGGTGACGGAGGGGCTGGAAAAAGGGGGAGATGATTATATACGCAAACCCTTTTCCATGCAGGAGCTTGTGGCGCGCGTGGGTGTGGCTTACCGAAGATTGGGCGGGGAAATGTGTGGTTTTTCCGAAACGTTGACCTGCTTGGAGCAGAGACTTTTGCAGATTCTTATGCATGCGGCAGGGGAAACGCTCGATCGCCGGACACTTTACAGAGAGGTATGGGGGTGTCAGGGGGGCGATGTGGATTCACGGAGTGTGGATGCTGCTGTGGTGCGGCTTCGCAAGAAAATAGGCTTGCGGTCGGACGGCGGGCAGTATATAGAAACGGTGTGGGGGAAAGGTTATCGATGGAACGGGGAGAAGATGGGATGTACAAGAAACTGACCGTGAGTTTTTTATTCTTTCAGTTTGTGTTGACTTTATTGGGGCAACTTTTATATTTGCATTATACCGTGGAAAGCGCCGAAGAAGGGTTTGGGAAAAAAGCCCAAAGGTATTTTGACGGCGAGGGAGATGCGCCGATCTTTTGCGAGGACGATGGTCGGTTTTCTACCCTGCGCGCCATGGTGACGGTCGGGGGGAAACGAGTGTGGGTGGCAGGGAAAAGTTCCGCGCTTGCGGTGTGGGCAGATGGAATGCTGCCTCTTTTTTCGGTTTGGATGATTGTATCCCTTTTATCTTCATGTTTCTTTTCGCGCGGAATTTATATCGCTTTGCAAAAGCCGCTGTTGGCCATTGTGCAGGGGATGACGGCATGGCAAGGGGGAGAGATGCCCGAAATTGAAATTTATTGCGAGGATGAGATCGGGCGGGCGGGGAAAAGCATTGCCGAGTCATTGGGAATGATGGAGGAAAGGCGGCGGGTATCCGCGAGACAAATGCGCCACGAGCTTTTAAACCCTCTTGCAGCCTTGCGCGGAGCGGCTGAAAGCATGTGGGAAGAAACGGGCAGCGATCTGGCGCACATTTTGATGCAGGAAAGTGACCGTATGGAAGAAACCGTGCTTGCAGGCACGGGGGGCGGATCCGAAAAAAAGAGAAAGAAAGTTTGCAGGCTTTCGGATTTGTGTTCGGCGGCTGTCTCGCTTTGCCGTGGCATGGCAAAAAAAGAGAAGCGGGAAACGATTTTTCTATGCAGGATACCATCGGGCCGTGGTGTAGGAGATGAGAGGGCATGGCGTGCGGCGATTTTGAATTTACAGCAAAATGCCCTGCGCCATTCACCGAAGCAGAGCAAAACGCTTCTTTGTATTTTTTCCAAAGACGGAAAAGCGGTATTTTTATTTTACAATCGCATAGAAAATGGCCGAAAAGGGGATGCGAGCGGTCTTGTGACAGTAAGAAAAATTTGTCGGGAAAACGGCGGGGAATTTTGGTGCGGAAGGTTGAAAAACGGTGGATATACAGCACTTTTATCGATTCCTATACTGTGACAAGGCGGCGGCGTGTGCATATACTGGAAAGAGGAAAGGAAGTTTTTTCAAAAAAACTCTTTTCTTTTCCGTTTTATTGTGTTATAATATACCCTGTATTATGTTGCGTGTAGTGTACATAATGGGTAAAATCAGAAAGGATGAGTCAATCCGATGGATAAAATTATCGTAAACGGCGGAAGACCTTTGCAGGGTGAACTGCCCGTTTCCGGCATGAAGAATGCGGCACTCGGTATTTTGTTTGCCACCATTCTGGCCGAAGATAAATGTGTGATTGAGAATGTTCCTGCGATTAGTGATATTTCCATCACTTTCGATATTTTAAAGGCGATGAATGTCCAAATTCGTTATTTGAACAGGAATACCGTTGAAATAGATTCCACTTTTATGGATACATATATTGCCCCCGAAGAGGGTGTGCGCAGAATGCGCGCTTCCTATTATTGTTTGGGTGCCACCCTCGGTCGTTTCGGCCGCGCTGTTGTCGGGTGTCCGGGCGGATGTGATTTCGGCGTCAGACCCATCGACCAGCACATCAAGGGCTTTGAGTCCTTGGGCGCCAAGGTTTCGGTTGAGTGCGGTAACATTGAAGCGATTGCCGAAGGCGGACTGAAGGGCGCATCCATATATATGGATAAGGTTTCGGTCGGTGCTACCATCAACGTGATGCTGGCCGCTGTTAAGGCGGAGGGGCTGACGGTGATTGAAAACGCCGCCCACGAACCCCATATCGTCGACACCGCCAATTTCCTCAATGCCTGCGGCGCCGATATTTCGGGCGCGGGTACCGATGTTATTAAGATCCGCGGTGTCAAAAGACTGCACGGTGTTACCTACGCCATTATTCCCGATATGATCGAAGCGGGTACATATATGTGCCTTGCCGCCGCTATTCCCGGGAGCCGTATTCGAGTGAGCAACGTCATTCCCAAGCATTTGGATTCCGTGACCGCCAAGCTGGTTGAAATGGGCGTAACGGTTGAGGAAGAGGATGAGGCGGTTGTGGTCAGCCGCGAAAAGCCCTTGCAGAATATTCATGTACATACCCTGCCGTATCCGGGGTTTCCCACCGATATGAACCCTCAAATGTGTGTTCTTCTTGCCTTGGCGCAGGGAACAAGCACCATGACCGAAGGAGTTTGGGACAGCCGTTTCCGCTATGTAGAGGAATTGAAGCGAATGGGCGCCCGTATTAAAGTGGATGGCAGAGTTGCCATTGTAGAGGGTGTCGATGCCTATTCTCCCGCTCCCGTGCGCGCGGTGGATTTGCGGGCAGGCGCCGCCATGATCATTGCTGCTCTTGCCGCAGAGGGCAGAAGTGAGATCCACGAGGTGTATCACATTTACCGCGGATACGAGGGCATCGTGGAAAAATTGCAGGCGGTTGGTGCCGACATCAAAGCGGTGACCATCCCCGACAACGTTCTCTATCAAACAGGTGTTTAAACCCTGTAAATACAATATGGAATATAAAACGACGGATTTTTCCGTCGTTTTTCTTGTTCTTTTTTCGCTGTAAAAACTCGGGTGCGCGGATACCTTGAAAGTATTCCAAAAGAAAAATGCGAAATTTATAAAAAATATGTCAAAACACTCTTGACAAGCCTTGACAACCGTGATATTATAATAAACTGCATCATAATGGTTAAACTTGCCCTTATATCCTATTTTTTTGGAAGTTTTTTCCAAAAATAAAGAAGATTTTTTGTTATAAAAAACGCGAAAAAACGGGAGAATCAAGGGAAAATTCAAATTGACTACGCAAAAAAGGAATGGAGTTGAAATATCTATGATGAAGCCTCAAACGCTTGGCAAGAACGTTCGCATGAGCTTTTCGAAGATCAACGAAATGCTGGAAATGCCAAACCTGATCGAGGTTCAGAAGAAATCCTTCGAGTGGTTTTTGACCGAAGGTCTGAAGGAAGTGTTGGACGACGTTTCGCCCATCGTGGACTATTCGGGTAATTTGTCGATCGATTTCGTGGATTACAAGGTGGAGAACACGCCCAAGTACCCTGTGGAGGAGTGCAAAGAGCGTGACGTGAACTATGCGGTTCCTTTGAAAGTGCGCGTCCGTCTGACCAATCGTCTGACGGGTGAGATCAAAGAACAGGAAATTTTCATGGGTGACTTCCCCATGATGACCGAAAACGGTACCTTTGTGATCAACGGTGCCGAACGTGTCATTGTTTCCCAGATCGTTCGTTCCCCCGGTATCTATTACGAATCGGAAATTGACAAGACAGGTAAAAAGCTGTATTCGGCTACCGTTATTCCTTTCCGCGGCGCGTGGCTTGAGTATGAGTCGGATATCAACGATGTCCTGTATGTGCGTATTGATAAAAACAGAAAGATCCCCGTAACGGTTCTGATTCGTGCTCTCGGTGTATCTGAGGATGCCGAAATTGTCAAAATGTTCGGCGATTGCGAAATGCTGACCAACACCATGGGCAAGGATGCCATGGCGGAGCTTGCTGAAAAGAATCGTTCTACTCTTTACGAGGAAGCTCTCAAAGAAATCTATTGTAAGTTGCGTCCCGGCGATCCTCCTTTGGTGGAATCTGCCAAGCAACTTTTGAACAATCTCTTTTTTGATGCGCGCCGTTACGACATTTCGGCCGTCGGCAGATATAAATTTAACAAGAAATTGGCCCTTTCTCGCCGCATTGCGGGCAAGAAGTTGGCCGAGGATGCCATCTCCACTTTCACCGGCGAATTGATTGCTGAAGCGGGTCAGATTTTGAGCCGCGATTTGGCTACGGCCATTGAAGAAGCGGGTATCGACATTGTCTCTGTGTACGGTGAGAGCGGCAAGGTTCGTAAAGTCTTCTCCAACGGCATGGTTCATGCCGATCTTATCCTTGGCTACGATGTAGCAGATGCGGGTATCACCGAAATGGTATCGGGCAAAGTGCTTCGTGAGTTGATCGCCTCCTGCGAGAACCGTGAGGCCATGCTTGAAGCCATGAAGGAAAGAAAGAACGACCTGATTCCCAAGCATATCACCGAAGAAGATATTTTTGCTTCGATTAACTATTTTGTCTGTCTCGCCGATGGCATCGGCGTGGAGGATGACATCGACCATCTCGGCAACCGCCGTTTGCGTTCGGTGGGCGAGCTTTTGCAAAACCAGCTCCGCATCGGTTTCCTCCGTATGGACAAGATTGTCAAGGAGCGCATGACCATTCAAGACATTGACTCGGTCACTCCGCAAGCACTTATCAACATCCGTCCCATCGTTTCGGCCGTCAAGGAGTTCTTTGGTTCTTCGCCTTTATCTCAATTCATGGACCAAAACAACCCCCTGTCCGAACTGACCCACAAACGCCGTCTGTCGGCTCTCGGCCCCGGCGGTTTGTCGCGTGACCGTGCATCTTTCGAGGTGCGTGACGTTCACTACACCCAGTACGGCAGAATGTGTCCCATCGAAACCCCTGAAGGACCAAACATCGGTTTGATTTCCTATCTTTCTACTTATGCGCGCATTTCGCCCTTCGGCTTTATCGAAGCGCCTTACCGCAAGGTGGACAAGGAAACGGGTGTTGTTACCGATGTTATTGAGTACATGACCGCCGATGTTGAAGACGAATATACCGTTGCGCAGGCAAACGAACCCTTGGATGAAAACAACCGTTTCGTCAATGCCAAGGTTACCGCCCGCCGCCGCGAAGAAATCCTTGAAGTTGAGCGCAAAGATATCGACTACATGGACGTTTCGCCCAAGATGGTTGTGTCGGTTGCCACCGCTCTTATCCCCTTCCTTGAAAACGACGATAACTCCCGTGCTCTGATGGGTTCGAACATGCAGAAGCAGGCAGTGCCGCTGATGACTACCGATTCTCCGATTGTCGGTACGGGTATGGAATACAAGGTTGCCGTTGACTCGGGTGTTTGTGTTCTCAGCCGCTTGAACGGTGTTGTTGAAACCGTTTGCGCCGATTACATCACCATTGCCGCCGATGACGGTCGCAAGGAAACCTATCATCTTATTAAGTTCAAACGTACCAACCAAGGTACTTGTATCAACCAAAGACCCATCGTATCGGTTGGCGAAAGAGTCACCGAGGGTCAAGTGATTGCCGACGGTCCTTCTACTTCCAACGGTGAGATGGCGCTCGGTAAGAATGTATTGATCGGCTTCATGACCTGGGAAGGTTATAACTATGAAGACGCTGTTTTGATCAACGAGCGTCTTGTCCGCGAGGACGTTTACACTTCGATTCACATCGAAGAATATTCCCACGAAGCCAGAGATACCAAACTCGGGCCCGAAGAGATTACCCGTGAGATCCCCGGTGTCGGCGACGATGCTTTGAAGGATCTGACCATGGACGGTATCATCCGCAAGGGTGCAGAAGTCCGTGCAGGTGATATTCTTGTCGGTAAGGTCACCCCGAAGGGTGAAACCGAACTGACTGCAGAAGAAAGACTTCTCCGCGCCATTTTCGGTGAAAAAGCCCGCGAAGTCCGCGATACCTCTCTGCGTTTGCCTCACGGCGAAAGCGGTATCGTTGTCGATGTCCGCAACTTCTCGCGTGAAAACGGCGACGAGCTTCCTCCGGGAGTCAATCGCGTGGTCAGTGTGTATGTGGCGCAGAAGCGTAAGATCTCTGTCGGCGATAAAATGGCAGGTCGTCACGGTAACAAGGGTGTTATTTCTCGTATTTTGCCCCCTGAAGATATGCCTTTCTTGCCCGATGGCACACCCCTTGACATCGTTTTGAACCCGTTGGGCGTTCCTTCCCGTATGAACATCGGACAGGTTCTTGAAGTACACTTGGGTATTGCTGCTAAGAAAATGGGCATCAAGATCATGACGCCTGTATTTGACGGCGCCAATGAAGATGATATTGCCAACTGTTTGGAGCAGGCGGGACTTCGCAGAGACGGTAAGACCGTTTTGTACGATGGCCGCACAGGCGTTCCGTTTGACAACCCCGTTACCGTTGGTATCATGTACTTCTTGAAATTGCACCACTTGGTTGACGATAAGATTCATGCCCGTTCTACCGGTCCTTACTCGCTGGTCACCCAGCAACCTTTGGGCGGTAAAGCGCAATTTGGTGGACAGCGCTTCGGCGAAATGGAAGTTTGGGCGCTCGAGGCTTATGGTGCTGCTTATACGTTGCAGGAAATCTTGACTGTCAAGTCGGACGACGTTATCGGTCGTGTTAAGACCTTCGAAGCCATCGTGAAGGGTCAGAATATCCCGACACCGGGTGTTCCCGAATCTTTCAAGGTGCTTATCAAAGAATTGCAGTCTCTCGGCTTGAATATGCAGGTCTTGGATGCCAACGGAAACGAAATTCAACTCAAGAAAACCTCGGAAGAAGAAACCTACGGTGCCAAAGAATTCAATATGGAAGAACTTGGCAACGCGCACGGTGAGTATGATGCCGAAAATCCCATGTATGACGACGAAGAAGGCGTCGTGCATGACGATGACGAAGATTGCGATGATGACGAGGATTACGATGATGATTCCGTCTACGATGAATCGGATGATGCATCCGATGATGAATGATGAGGGAGGAAAGATAGCATGGCATATGTGAAACCTGATACACAGAGCAACGATATCGATTTTGACCGCATCCGAATCGGTCTTGCATCTCCCGAAATGATCCGCGAGTGGTCCTACGGCGAGGTCAAAAAACCCGAAACGATCAACTATCGTACGTTAAAACCCGAACGTGACGGCCTTTTCTGCGAACGCGTTTTCGGTCCGATGAAGGATTGGGAATGTCATTGCGGTAAGTACAAAAAGGTTCGCTACGTTGGAAAAATTTGTGAAAAATGCGGTGTAGAAATCACCACAAACAAAGTGCGTCGTGAGCGCATGGGCCACATTGAGTTGGCCGCCCCTGTTTCCCATATTTGGTATTTCCGCGCAATTCCCTCCAGAATGGGTCTCCTTTTGGATCTTTCTCCCAAGTTGTTGGAAAAAGTGCTTTATTTTGCTCAGTATATCGTTACAGATCCCGGTTCGAGCGATCTTCACCTCAATCAGGTTCTGACCGAGAGCGAATATCGTCAGGCGCGCGAGCGTTTTGAAGGCGATTTTGAAGCCGATATGGGTGCAGAAGCCATTAAAAAACTGCTTTGCAATTTGAATTTGGAAGAACTGTCTGCGCAGTTGAAGGCAGAACTTGCCACCGCCAGCGGACAGAAAAAAATCAAGATCGTCAAACGTCTTGAAGTGGTTGAAGCATTCCGTCTTTCGGGCAACCGTCCCGAGTGGATGATTTTGGATGTTATCCCCGTCATTCCGCCCGAAATTCGTCCGATGGTTCAGCTCGACGGCGGCAGATTCGCCACCTCTGACTTGAATGATTTGTACCGCCGCGTCATCAACCGCAACAACCGTTTGAAGAGATTGATGGAGTTGAAGGCGCCCCAAATCATTATTCGCAATGAAAAGAGAATGTTGCAGGAAGCGGTCGATGCTCTCATTGACAACGGTCGCCGTGGTCGTGCCGTTACAGGTCCGAACAACCGTCCTCTCAAATCTCTCTCCGAAATGCTCCGCGGTAAACAAGGCCGTTTCCGTCAGAACTTGCTCGGTAAACGTGTCGACTACTCGGGCCGTTCGGTTATCGTTGTCGGCCCCGACCTGAAACTTTATCAGTGCGGTCTGCCGAAAGAAATGGCGCTTGAACTCTTCAAACCCTTCGTTATGAAGCGTTTGTGCGAGACCGGCAAAGCATCTAATATTAAGGATGCAAAGAAGAAGGTTGAGCGTGTATACGACGAAGTCTGGGATGCCCTTGAATGTGTCATCAAAGAACGTCCCGTTCTGTTAAACCGTGCACCGACCCTCCACCGTCTGTCCATTCAGGCATTCGAACCCGTATTGGTCGAAGGCAGAGCCATCAAACTGCATCCCCTCGTATGTTCGGCATTTAACGCCGACTTCGACGGTGACCAGATGCCTGTTCACGTTCCTTTGTCCGCCGAAGCCCAAGCCGAAGCGCGTTTCCTGATGCTTTCGGCCAACAACCTGTTAAAACCTGTTAACGGTAAGGCTGTAACAGTTCCGACGCAGGACATGGTTCTCGGTTCCTACTATTTGACCTACGAAAAAGAGTCTGATATTATCCCCGATGATCAGATCACCAAGATTTACCGTGACTTCAACGAAGCCAATATGGCGTATGAAAACGGTGAATTGACGCTGCATGAGCGCATCAAGGTGAGAATGACGGGCGAATTTAAAGGTGAGCCGATCACCAGTTTGGTTGTATCCACCCTTGGTCGTTTGATCTTCAACCAAAAAGTGCCGCAAAACCTCCATTACATTGACAGAAGCAAACGCGAGAATGCGTTGGTTCCTGAAATCAATTTTGCTGTTACTAAAGGCAAGCTCGGCGACATTATCGACCGCTGCATTAAGTATGCGGGCGCCACCAAGACCGCCGAGGTTTTGGACGAAATCAAAGCGATGGGCTTTAAGTATTCTACTCGCGGTGCCATTACCATTTCGGTTTCCGATATGACCGTACCGCCCCAAAAGAAGACCATTTTGGCCGAAGCCGACAAAAAGGTGGATGCGGTCTTCGAAATGTTTGCCGAAGGTATCATTTCGGATGATGAGCGCTATAAGAGCGTTATCAAGATTTGGGAAGATGCCACCGATGCCGTGACCGATGCTTTGAATAAGAACCTTGCGCAGGATAACCCCATCAATATGATGGCAGTCTCCGGTGCCCGTGGTTCTATCAAGCAGATCCGTCAGCTTGCAGGTATGCGTGGTTTGATGGCCACTGCTACCGGTAAAACGCTGGAACTCCCGATCAAAGCAAACTTCCGTGAGGGTTTGAATATCTTGGAATACTTCATCGCGGCCCGTGGTGCTCGTAAAGGTCTCGCCGATACGGCTCTCCGTACTGCCGACTCGGGTTATTTGACTCGTCGTTTGGTTGACGTTTCGCAAGATGTTATCGTTCGCGAAGAGGATTGCGGTACCGAAGACGGTATCGTCATGACCAAGATTTACAGCGGCAAGGAAAAAATTGAAGAGTTGGGCGAACGTATCGTCGGTCGTTATACCGCCGAAGATGTGGTGGATCCCAAGAGCGGCGAAGTGTTGGTCGAACGCAACGTGATGCTGGACGACGAGGATGTCAAGAAGATCGTCTCTGCAGGTATCGAAGAAGTTAAAGTGCGTTCCATCCTCAAATGTAAGAGCAAATACGGCGTTTGCGCACATTGCTACGGTGCCGACCTTGCATCCGGCAAACCGGTCAACATTGGTGAAGCGGTTGGTATTATCGCCGCCCAGTCCATCGGTGAACCGGGTACCCAGTTGACCATGAGAACCTTCCACACAGGTGGTGTTGCAGGCGGAGATATTACACAAGGTTTGCCGCGTGTTGAAGAAATCTTTGAAGCACGCCGTCCCAAGAATCCTGCTATTATTGCTGAATTCGATGGTGTGGTTACGGTTGAAAAGGTCAAGAATATCCGTTCGTTTGTGCTTACCAATCCCGATAGCGGTGAAATCAAGGTTTATCCCGTTTACAATCTGCCGCTCAAGGTCGAAGAAGGCAGCTTCGTTGTGAAGGGCCAGTCGTTGACCGAGGGCTTCAAGATTCCGGCAGATATTCTCCGTGTTGAAGGTTTGGATGCGGTTTACGATTATATCGTTCGCGAAATCCAACGCGTGTACAAGTTGCAAGCGGTTGATATCAATGATAAGCACGTGGAAGTCATTGCTCGCCAGATGACCAGAAAAGTCCGCATCGAAGATGCAGGCGATACCAAATTGCTTCTCGGTTCTTTGGTAGAGGTGAATGAGTTTGTGCAAGAAAACGAAGAAATTGCACAACGCATTGCAGCAGGTGAGATGACTCTCAGAGAAGCAACGGGCAGCCCCGTTCTGCTTGGTATCACCAAGGCTGCATTGTCTACCGACTCCTTCTTGTCGGCTGCTTCGTTCCAAGAAACCACCAAGGTGTTGACCGAAGCTGCGATCAAAGGTAAAGAAGATCCCCTGCTCGGCTTGAAAGAAAATGTTATTATCGGTAAATTGATTCCCGCAGGTACAGGTATGCCGATCTACCGCGATCTGAAAGTGGAATATAAAGATACCATTTTCGAAAATGCTGAAGAAGAGGCACAGGACTGATCTTTTGATTTAACCCGTCTGATGCATCCCACATCGAAATGCGTTGCGTTTCGGTGTGGGATGGTTTTTTTGCGAGATGATTCTTTTTCGGCAAGTTGTTTAAAGATTTTTTTATTTTTTTGTAAAAATGGCCGAAAAAACAAAAAAATCACTTGACAGATACGAGTGATATATGGTAAACTGCTTATTGTTGTTGCCCCTTTGCGGGTATTTGCTTTCTTTGTAGTGAAAAAAAGCAGATAAAAACAGGGAAAAACGGATAGTTTGCGCTGTGCGCTGCTATAATATTTTTCGAAGAAAGGAGTTGTCTTATGCCCACATTTAACCAGTTGGTTCGCAATGGTCGTCAGAAAGTGACCTACAAGTCCAAGGCCCCTGCGCTTCAATTCACGGTCAATACCCTGAAGAAGAAGGAAGTTGAACTTGCTTCTCCCCAAAAGCGCGGTGTCTGCACCAAGGTTTCCACCAAGACCCCCAAAAAACCGAACTCTGCGTTGCGTAAAATCGCCCGTGTCAGATTGACCAACGGATACGAAGTGACCGCCTACATTCCCGGTATTGGTCACAACCTGCAAGAGCACTCGGTGGTTATGATTCGCGGTGGCAAGGTCAAGGACCTTCCGGGTGTCCGCTACCATATCATTCGCGGCACATTGGATACCCAGGGCGTAGCCGGAAGAAACCAAGCAAGATCCAAGTACGGTGCAAAGAGACCCAAAAAGTAAGAACCCAAAAACCGTGCGAATCATCTGAAACTTGAATATGTATGTTGCATTTATGCAAATTGAATATATTTTCGGCTTCATTTGTTGCGCACAAACGGACGAAAAGTCCGAGTACCGCTGATATCATTAAATATTATGAAGGAGGGAAGTACTGTGCCGAGAAGAGGTCAGATATCCAAACGTGATATTATGCCCGACCCGCTTTACAATTCCAAGCTCGTTACCAAGCTCATCAATAACATCATGTATGATGGTAAAAAAGGTGTTGCGCAAGGAATCGTGTACGATGCTTTCGAAATTGTTCAGGCAAAGACCGGTGAGAATCCTTTGGACGTGTTCCAAAAGGCTCTCAACAACATTATGCCTACCTTGGAAGTAAAAGCTCGCCGTGTAGGTGGCTCTACTTATCAAGTTCCTATGGAAGTGCGGCCGGAAAGAAAGCAGACTTTAGGTTTGCGTTGGCTGATTAACTATTCCAGAGCACGCAGCGAGAGAAAGATGTCCGAACGTCTCGCAGGTGAAATCATGGATGCAGTTAACAATCTTGGTGCTGCCGTCAAAAAGAGAGACGACACGCACAAAATGGCAGAAGCAAACAAGGCGTTTGCTCACTACAGATATTAATTATTTATTCCATCTCTTTGAAAGGAGAGCGCTTTCATGCCTCGAGAATATCCCCTGGAGCGGATTAGAAACATCGGAATCATGGCACACATTGATGCCGGTAAAACAACTACATCCGAAAGAATCCTTTTCTACACCGGTAAGACCCATAAGTTAGGAGAAGTCCACGAAGGCGGTGCCACAATGGACTGGATGGAGCAAGAACAGGAGAGAGGTATTACCATTACTTCTGCTGCTACCACCTGCTACTGGCAAGGTCACCGCATTAACTTGATAGACACTCCCGGACACGTTGACTTTACCGTGGAAGTAGAGAGATCTCTGCGAGTTCTCGATGGCTCGGTCACGGTTTTTTGTGCAAAAGGCGGTGTTGAACCCCAGTCCGAAACAGTTTGGAGACAAGCTGATAAGTATGGTGTTCCTCGCATGGCATACGTAAATAAAATGGATATTTCCGGTGCCAACTTCTACCGTGTTGTCAGCCAGATCCGCGATCGTTTGAAGGCGAATGCCGTTCCGATTCAGTTGCCCATCGGTGCTGAAGATCAGTTTGTCGGTATCATCGACTTGCTCAAGATGAAGGCGTATATTTACACCAACAACTTGGGTACCGATATCCTTGAACAGGATATCCCCGCCGACATGAAGGAAAAGGCAGAAGAATATCACAACAATCTGTTGGAGGCCATTGCAGATACCAGCGATGAGTTGATGGAAAAATATCTCGAAGGTGAAGAATTCACTTTTGAAGAAATGCAAGCGGCGATCCGCAAAGCAACCATTGACGGAAAAATGGTACCTGTTATCTGCGGTACCTCTTATAGAAACAAAGGTGTCCAGAAACTGCTTGATGCTGTTGTGGCCTACATGCCCGCGCCGACCGACATTCCCGCTATCCGCGGTGTATCTCAGGATTCAGGTGAAGAGGATGTTCGTCACGCCAGCGACGAAGAGCCGTTTTCCGCGCTCGCATTTAAGATTGCGACCGATCCCTTTGTGGGACGTATTTGCTTTGTCCGTGTTTATTCCGGCTCTGTCAAGGTAGGTTCCACCGTTTACAACGCCACCAAAGATGGCCGCGAACGTCTTGGTCGTATCGTTCAAATGCACTCCAACCACCGTCAGGATGTTGAGGAGATTTATGCAGGTGATATTGCCGCTGTCGTTGGTGTCAGAAACACTACGACGGGTGACACACTCTGTGATGAAAAACATCCTATCATCTTGGAATCTATGGAATTCCCCGAGCCGGTTATCCGTGTTGCGATTGAGCCGAAGACCAAAGCAGGTCAAGAAAAGATGGGCATTGCCTTGGCAAAATTGGCCGAAGAAGATCCGACGTTCAAAACCTACACCGATGAGGATACCAGCCAAACTATTATCGCCGGTATGGGCGAATTGCATCTTGAAATCATCGTCGATCGACTTCTCAGAGAATTCCGCGTAGAAGCCAATGTGGGTAAACCGCAGGTTTCTTACAAGGAAACCATCCGCAAGTCTGCCGATGTGGATCACAAGTATGCCAAGCAGTCGGGTGGTAAAGGTCAATACGGCCACGTCAAAATTATTCTTGAACCCAACGAATCCGGCAAAGGATACGAGTTCATCAATAAAGTTGTTGGCGGTGCCGTACCCAAGGAATACATTCCTGCTGTTGATGCCGGTATTCGCGGCGCTATGCAGACGGGTGTTGTAGCCGGTTACCAAGTCGTTGACTGCAAAGTCACTCTCTACGATGGTTCTTACCACGAAGTCGACTCTTCTGAAATGGCCTTTAAGATTGCCGCTTCCATGGCATTTAAAGAGGCTATGAGAAAGGCCGATCCCGTGTTGATGGAACCCATCATGAAAGTAACCGTTGTTGTTCCCGATGATTATCTGGGTGATGTCATTGGTGACCTTTCCAGTCGCCGCGGTCAGATTTCCGGCATGGAGCAAAACGGAGACGGTGTCCAGCAAGTAAATGCCTTTGTGCCTTTGGCGGAAATGTTCGGTTATGCAACCGACCTTCGTTCCAGAACCCAAGGCCGTGGCGTCTACACAATGGAACCCAGCCACTATACCGAAGTACCCAAAGCTACGCAAGAAGCGTTGGCTACAAGAAACGTATAAATTTAACACAAAACAAGTTTTAAGGAGGAAATTACAATGGCAAAGGCAAAATTTGAAAGAAGCAAACCCCACGTCAATATCGGTACCATCGGTCACGTTGACCATGGTAAGACCACTTTGACCGCTGCAATCACCAAAACCTTGGCTTTGAGAGACAACAATATCGAATTCTTGGCATACGACCAAATCGATAACGCTCCTGAAGAAAGAGCCAGAGGTATCACAATCAACACCCGTCACGTTGAATATCAGACCGAAGCAAGACACTATGCTCACGTTGACTGCCCGGGCCACGCTGACTATGTTAAAAACATGATCACCGGTGCCGCTCAGATGGACGGTGCTATCCTTGTTGTTGCCGCTTCCGACGGTCCCATGCAGCAGACCCGTGAGCACATCCTGCTCGCTCGTCAGGTTGGCGTTCCCTCGATCGTTGTTTATATGAACAAATGCGACCTCGTTGATGACGAAGAACTTCTCGAACTGGTTGAAATGGACATTCGTGACCTTCTTTCCCAGTACGACTTCCCCGGCGATGACACCCCCATCATTCGCGGTTCTGCCCGTTCTGCTCTCGAATGCTCTAGCACCGATGTGAACGCTCCCGAGTATGCTTCCATCGTTGAACTGATGAACGCTGTTGACGAATTCATCCCCACCCCCGATCGTCAATCCGACCTTCCCTTCTTGATGCCCGTTGAAGACGTCTTCTCTATCCCCGGACGTGGCACTGTTGCTACCGGTAGAGTAGAGAGAGGTACCATCAAGATGTACGAAGAAGTTGATATCGTTGGTTTGGAAGACGAAATCAAGAAGACCACCATTACCGGTATCGAAATGTTCAGAAAAGAAATGACCGAAGCTCAGGCCGGCGACAACATCGGTTGTCTGCTCCGCGGTATCGCTAAAAACGGTATCGAAAGAGGTCAGGTTCTTGCAAAACCCGGCTCCATCAACCCCCACACCAAGTTTGTTGGTCAGGTTTACGTTTTGACCGAAAAAGAAGGCGGCCGTCACAAACCCTTCTTCAACAACTATCGTCCCCAGTTCTATTTCAGAACCACTGACGTTACCGGTGTTATCACCCTTCCCGATGGCGTTGAAATGTGCAAACCGGGCGACAACGTTGATATGATCGTTGAACTCATCACCCCCATCGCTATCGAAAAAGGTCTCCGTTTCGCTATTCGCGAAGGCGGCAGAACCGTCGGTTCCGGTGTTGTTATCGAAATCAACGCTTAATAACAGTTTTCTGTTCTCAAGCACCCCCGTTTTTCGGGGGTGCTTTTGTATATATTGCTTAAAAATAAGTGCTGAAATTTTACATTTGACCAAAAAATTATTTCCAATGTGCAGATTGAATCTTGACAATTTGCTCTGCTCATGTTAAAATAGCAATGTGCAATAGTATCCATATGTGTAATTGTGGAATATAGTATTGCAAAGAGGCTAAGACTGAAGGAGAAATTAGAAATGAAAAGATTAACAGCACTCATCCTTGCGCTGCTGATGGTGTTTTCAACCATCCCGATGGTTTCGGGTTTGTTTGTAAACGCTGAAGAAGCAGTCGTTGAGACTGTCTATGTCAACGGTGCCTATACCGGTACCGACAGTGACGGTTCTCAGGAAAAACCCTTTTTAAACTTTAATACGGCCTATAATTATTTGGCCAATATGTCTACTGCTCCCGATGAAGCGGTTATTTTGGTTTCGGGCGACACCCCCTTGGTCGAAACGATCAAGTCGCGCGCTCAAAACAAGCTGTACCAATCGACTGTTGCCATCGTTGCAGGTAGCGGCGGTAATCATTTGAAAGTGCAGTTTAAATCCGAAGAGCTTTCTTTCCCTGTAACCATTCGTGGCGCGGGCGGTAAGTTGACCCAAAGCTATGAATCGGTTAAGGATATTGCCGATCCTTCCACCTCTAACCCTGATAAGTTGGTGGGTCTGGAACTCATTTTCTATGTAAAGAGCGATCTTTCCTTTGATAACATCGAAATTGATGCTTATGCTGACAATATTTCTTTCACTTGCTCGAAGAGTGTATCTTTGACTTTTGAAGATGATGTCAAGATCAATGGTGTCAACAAAGAAAACTTCACCATTACTTTACAGAAACTCGGCAACACCGTTAACCTTATGGGCGGCTCCTTCAGCTCGGTGACCATGGATACTACCACCACCGCCGTTTCCGGCTCCGAGTCCAACGTAAAGATTGGCGCGGGCGTCATTGTTTACGATTTCTATGGCTGCGGTAAAACCGAAAAGGCTACCTACGACGTTTCCGGTGTCGTTATGAATATGTACATGGCCGGTTACAGAACGGGTGCTACGGGAACCCGTGTCCTTAATCTGCGCGGCGATGCTTCTATTTCTAATCTTTACCTCGGTTCTTCGTCCAGTACGGCGGCCTCTTCTGCAGATTTTATTTTGAATTTATATGGCGGCGAGATCAACATGTTCTACGCTACGGGTGCTGAAGGTGCTGAATGCAGCGGCAGCAAAACCGTTAACGCCTATGAAGGCTATGAGTATGCGATTGATGAGAGTGCATTGCCCGGTATGACCGTTCGCAATGAATACCGCACCAATCCTCCCGCGGGTCCTGCTCCTTCCTATACGGTGTATGTAGGCGAAGGCGGCAATGATGCCAACAACGGTAAGACTCCTGCTACCAAGTTGGAATCTTTGGATGCGGCTATTTCCAAAGCCATCGGCGTTTATAACCGCGGTCTTGCTTTGTCCGTGGTTATCAATGTTGTCGGCAAGGTCGAAATGTCTGTTGCTACCAGATATGTAACTCCCAAATTCGATTTCCCGCTAACCATTAAAGGCGGTTCCATTGTCAATAACTGGAGCGGCAACAACTTCAACCTTATTTTCCAAGGACCTATCATTCTCAAAGATATTGACATGAGCTTCCCCAACATCACATGGGTGTATATCTATGGCCAACAGGTCAACGCTTCCTATACACCTATCAGCCCCGAAGCCGCTTATCCGATCACATTGGATGGCTGTGTTTTCAGCACCGCCGGTTATTCGGTTTTGGTTGGCCGCAGCAGCGCAGATATTAAGCTTTTGAATGGCTCGAAAGTCGAAAGACTTTTAGGCGGTAAAACCATTTATGTAGAAGATTCTACGGTTACCGGATACATTGCAGGTCTTTACTCCGGTGACATTGCAGGCTCCGACACCTACATTACCATGCGCAACTCCACCACGCCTGTCGTATTCCCCGGTGGTTACTCTATCGAAACCAATAAAGCCGTTCTCCGTTTGGAAAAAGGCTCCTCGGTCACCAGCTACATCCGCGCTTCTTACGGTGGCGGTGGCGCAGCTGCTAAATGCTACGTCGAAGAAATGACGGTTATTTTCGCCGGCGGTACCGCTGTGAAACCGCAAGGAAAGGGCGATAACTATTATCGCTTCAACCAAGCTGAAACCGGTGAAACGGGCGTCAGTAAGATCATTGTCGATGGCAACATCGGTTTGAAATATGCTCCCGCTGAATCCGCTTGTGTTGACTTTGATTCTTATGAAGTAATCAACTTCAACCCCAATGTAAAAGAGACTGTGTATGTAGATCCTACTTATACCGGCCTCGAGAGCGATGGTAGCAAAGCCAAACCCTTTACCAATCTTAGCGATGCTTTCCAAAACTTCATTGATTCGGCTGATGACGGCACGATCATTCTGTTAAAAGACACCGAGCTTCCCAATGGTTCCGGCATTCCCGCATTTGAGGGTGTTGTCACCATCACTTCCAATAAGAAAGCAAAACTTTTCTTGGGAAGCGATGCAGAAAACATCCAAGAATTTGAAAGTTCTATTATATTTAAGAATATTACCCTTGCAGTCAATGCTTCTGCACCCGCTGAAGCAACCATCTACGCCAATGGCAATGATATCGTTTTCGGAAGCGGTGTAACCGTTGCTGATTTCGATTTGAATGTTTATGGCGGTTCCCGTGATGGCAGAACTGTTAAGTCTTCCAAGATCACCTTGAATTCGGGCGACTATAAGAAAGTGGTCGGTGGTAACGCTTCCGGCGATGTTTCGGGTGATATTGAAATCATTGTTGAAGGCGCAAACGTTGATCTTCTGATCGGCGGCAACGAAAACGACACTGTATTCGGCGGCGTTTATATTTGGGTCGAAAAAGGTGTTGTCAACACCTTGTATGCAGCGAACTATACTTCCGGTACTGTTCAAAGCACTGGCGTTTTGGTCAGAAATAAAAATGCCAAGATCACCACTCTTCTTACTACCATGCTTTCTGACGGCGAGACCTCCGGTGTAACCGAAGGCGGCGATACAATTTTGAAGAAACTTGGTTCGGCTAAACTTCCCGCAGAAGAATTCGTTGTAGGTTTTGCTGATCGCGACACCTCGACATCTACTTCTATCTATGTAAACGGTAAAACCAAGGTGCCTTATGCACAAGCAGACGGTTCCAAGACGAAACCGTACAACAACCTGATTGATGCTTTCATTGCGGCTGATGCTGCTGAAGCAAATGCAGGTAAATTCCTCGAATCCATTGAGATCATCGTAACCGGCGCAACCGAATTGAACGAAAACCTTCTCAGCAAGCTCAGTGAATCGGCAAGAAAGTATCTCAAAGTTTCTCTGTCGACCAACGCTACAACCGGTTTGAAGATCAACAACACCACGGTTAGCACTCCTGTAATGTCTACACCTGTGACCATTCGTGGTACAGGCAGTGGTAAATTGATTGCTGCAGCTGCTACAAAATATACCCTTGCAGACAACTCGACCTATACGTTTGATAACGACTACCGTACTTTCGCTCCTTCTGCAAGCATCACTTATAAGAACATCACTTTGGAAATTTCCAATGCACGTCAGCACCTTTACCCGACGGCCGGTTACAGCACCTACTTTACCAGCACCTTTAACCGTGTTGGCGGTGTGGCACTTTACGTTATCAATCCCGGCGGAAAAGGTGTTAAGATGATGGTCTTCGGCGGAACCTTTAACTACATTTGGACTAACCGTTACGGCGATGGCGAAGTCATTGTCGGTGGCGATGCAACTCGTATTACTGGTTATCTCGCTGGCTATAACGGCGGCTTGAACAACAAGATTGAAATTCTCGGCGGCGTTGTTTCTCAGCTCTACGGCGGTCCTTCTTCGGGTGGTATGAACGGCGATGTTACTATTACTGTTGTTGGTGGTAACGTTGGTACTATGTACGCGGGCGGTATGGCAGGTGACCTTGCCGGTAATGTTCGCGTCAACCTCGGCGGCGGTACCGTTTCCGGTGTGTTGGACGGCGACTTCAAGAGTGGTGCAAAACACGTTTCGGGTAAACGTACCCTCCGTTATACGGTTGAATTTGCTGTTAAAGCAAGAACCGCAACCAACTTCGATTCCATGAAGATGGTTGATCGCATTGTTGCAACCGGTGATGACGGCTCCATCTTGATTTGGAGCGGCGCTTTCTTGATGGCTCTTGCGGGATTTGCATCTTTGATGCTCCTCCGTCGCAAAAAACGTTACAGCGCAAACTAATTGAACTGTTTTTCCTGCCGGACGCATTTGCGTCCGGCAGGATTACCTAAATTGCATAAAGAATCTTCGGGGATGGTGAAAATCCATACCGGCGGTGACAGTCCGCGAACGCATTATTTGCGCCGAATAGGTGAAATTCCTATACCGACGGTTAAAGTCCGGATGAGAGAAGAGAGACAGGCTGTTTTACTGACAGCCATGATCTTCCCCGCTTTTTGCGGGTTTTTTTATTTTTAGGAGTATATTATGAGTATCCATACAAAAAAACTGACAGCCATTTCCATGCTTTCCGCCCTTGGCGTTGCGCTTGTATTTTTATTGCATTTCCCAATTTTCCCCGCCGTCTCTTTTTTGGAATACGATCCTGCGGATATGCCCATCCTTTTCGGCACCTTTCTTTTCGGTCCGATTGTAGGCTTGGTAATGACAGTGATCGTCAGCATCGTGCAGGGTTTGACCGTATCTTCTGCTTCGGGTGTGATCGGAATTCTGATGCACATTCTTGCGACGGGTTCGATGGTACTTGCGGTCGGATATATAAACTTATGCTTGAAAAAACATAACTGGTCCTTGTATATTGCGGGACTTGCGGGCATTTTTACCATGACGGCAGTGATGATCGTTTTGAATATTTTCATCACACCCTTGCACATGGGCGTCCCCCGCGCTGTGGTGATAGACCTCTTGCCGTATATTGGATCGTTCAATCTTATTAAAGCGAGCTTGAATGTCGTTATCTCCCTTTTGCTTTATCTCCCTCTGCAAAAAGTCATCAACCGCTATATTTTGCATTGAAGTGAAAAACCGCGATTTCATCGCGGTTTTTTCGTTGTAATATATGGGTTTTTCTTGAAAATGTACTTGTGCGCCTTGACTTGATTTTGAAATTATGATAGAATGGAAAAATATTTTAAGTTTGTACTCGAGCATCGCGGAGGATGAAAATGAAAAGATTTTTAGCACTCGTTTTATCACTTCTTATGCTGGTGTCCCTCGTGCCCGCATCGCTTGTGAGTTTGATCGTTGCTGCAGAGGAACTTGTTGTGAAAACTGTCTACGTCAACGGTCAGTATACCGGCGACGATAGCGACGGATCGGCTGAAAAACCGTTTTTGAATCTGAATACTGCGTTTTATTATCTTTCCACGGTGAGCGGAGTGGATGAAGCGGTCATTTTGGTTGCAGGAGATACACCTCTTGCTGAAACTGTGCGCGCTAAAGCAGAACTTGGCGGCTCTGCGAGATATTTTTTGCAGAGTTTTGCCAGCATGTCAGGCGGCAAAAAGATGACCAATATGTTGCAGCTCCCTGCGTTGTCATTCCCCGTGATCATTCGCGGAACGGGTGGTAATTTGACCCAAAAGGTTGAATCTCCCACCGATTTGGCAGATCCCGCGCTTCTCGCAAGTAACAACATTACTCAATTGAAAGAAGCCCATTTGATTGTCAATATCAAAAGCGAACTCATTTTTGATAACATCCGCATCGATGCTGTGTACGATAAAATCACCCTCAAATGTGTCAATGCTACGACCGTTACTTTTGAAGATGACTTTGAAACGAGCGGTGTGAATGCTGCGAATTTTAATCTTGAATTTTCCAAACTCAGTAACACCTTGCACTTGAACGGCGGTACATTCAGCACGGTTGTAATGGATATGGCAACCGCAGAATCTTCCGGTTCTTCCACCGTTGTCAACATTGGCTCCAATGCGCAGGTATATACTTTCATCGGCTGCGCCAAAACCGAAAGTGCCGTTTTGAATATTACCGGCGGTTATATTGGTGAAATGTATGTGGCAGGCAAGGTGCAGGGCGCCATCGGTAATCGTGAAATCAATATTTCGGGTGGTACGATTGATGAATTTTATTTAGGTGCTTTTGCAGAAAACGGCTCCAATTCTATTTCAACTGCCAACTACACCCTCAACTTGTCGGGGGGAGAACTTGGACTCAGTTCGGTAACAGGTGGTACAGGCGATGCCTCGACCGCTTGCACTGGTAATAAAACAGTCAATGCGTATGACGGTTATGAGTATGCCATCACCGAGAGTGCACTTCCCGGCTATGACAACCGCAATGAACACCGTGCAGATCCTCCCGAAGAAGGCGGTAAACCCGTTATTCTGTTCGTTGGTGAAGGCGGAAATGATGCGAACAGCGGCTTGACCGAAGCGCTCCGCATGAAAACCTTTGAAAAAGCGGTCAACCGAGCAATAAGTCTTTATAAGCGCGGCATTGCATCCTCTGTAACTATCCAAATAGTCGGAACGGTTGTGTTAGACAGCAAAAAGACAAACTATGTGTCTCCTGAATATTCATTCTCTTTAAAGGTGCGCGGCGGTACCATCGTCACCAATTCTAATAGCACCGTAAAACACCACTACGCCGGATCGAGTACCGGATTTGATTTTATTATGCAGGGCCCGATTGTCTGGCAAAACGTGGCTTTTTCAGCGCCTAACTATCGTGCGATTGTTCTTTTTGCGCAAAAGTATCATGACGATATGACCGCATCGCCTTTTGACGATGCCTTTGAAATGACGGTGGATGGCGCTTCGTTCTCCAATGATATCGTGTATATTTACGGCGGACGCAATGCGGATCTGTATGTAAAAAATACCACCGTTCAGAATATCATGGGCGGTAAAAACCTGTATTTGACCAATACGAAGGTTACCAACTGGTTTACCGCAAATGCACCCTATGGTGTAGGCGTGGATGAAGTCAATATCGTTTTGAGAAACTCTATTACCAACGTAGCATTTGGTGCCTACAAGCGTACTGCCAACAAAATCACCCTTCGCTTGGAAAAGGGGAGTGATGTTACGGGATACAGCCGTGCTTCCTACTCCAGCGGCGGCACTACCAATTCTTATGTGGAAGAGTATACTGTAATTTTTGCGGGTGGATCTCATAGCGGAAGCTTGGAAGGTAAAGGCGATGCCTATTACCGTAACGAGGGTTCAGCCAGCGGCGAAACAACTATCAGTAAAGTGATTGTTGAGGGTAACCTCGGCGTAAAATATGCCCCGAAGGAATCGGCGGCTATTGACTTTGATTCCTATGAGGTTATTGGATATATCGAAAACCTCCAGGAAACGGTCTACGTTGATCCTACTTTTGTTGGTGAGAGCGATGGTACCAAGGCCAAACCCTTTACCACCATGGACGATGCATTCCTGAATTTCAATAAACTCGGTGAGGGCGGAACCATTGTACTTCTTGCCGATGCGACCGTTTCAACAGACGATAGCGCTATTTATAACACCTATTCATTTGACGGCAATGTTACCATCACGGGCAATAAAAAAGCATCTTTGATTGTTGAAGGCGAAGGCGATGCTGTGATTCTTTCGCTCAATGGCCCTGTGGAATTCAAAAATATCACTTTGGATACAGTGTCATCTGAAAATGATGAAAGCAAACCTGAATTGGCTATCTTAGCAAACGGAAACGCTTTGACCATGGGAGCAGGATGCACATTGGCCGCTCCTACCATGTTGGTCGGCGGCGCTATGAGTGATGAAGTGGATTCTACTTCGCTTACCGTTTTGTCGGGTAGTTATGTCGGTATCATCGGTGGCGGTATAATGGGTACAGTGAGCGGTAACACCTCTATTTTGCTAAATGGCGCGAATGTGAGCATTCTTGTCGGCGGTGGTTCGATAGGTGATGTTGGCGGTTCTGCGAACATTGTCATTGAAAAAGGTACTGTCGAAAACCTATTTGCAGGTAACATTAGCGGAGGCACTACTTTTTCTTCTACCATTCTTTTGAGAAATAAAAATGCTGTTGTCACCGATCTTTTGTCGGCGAAACTTCTTGATGGAGAGACAAATGGCGTTGTCACCTCGACGGAACTTGCAAAGCTTGGAGCTTCTAAGATTCCCGCCGATGCGTATGTACTTGGCATCACTAAAATTGTAACTACCACACAGTTGGATGTCTATGTAAACGGCAGCACCAAAATTACCAATGGCGACGGCACTAAAGCAAAACCTTTCAGCAGTATTTTGAATGCGCTTGACTATATCAGCAACTATGAAAAGAGCGCAAGTTCCCTTTACAGCGGTACCAATATCCATCTGACGGGCAGAACCGAGATGGCAGAAATCCGACTCAATAAATTGAATGATAATGTAAAGGGCAAGGTGACTGTAAAGGTTTCCACCAATGCTACCACGGGTCAAGTCACCCTCAACAGCACCATTACGACTCCGCAAGTATCCAAACCGGTTACGGTGATCGGTTCAAGTCGCGGCGTTTTGGCAACGGATGCGTTAACCAAGTACGAAATGGCCGATTCTTCTGTTGTCAAGTGTGATATTGAACGTAGAACGTATAGCCCGAGTGTTAACTTCATTTATAAGAACGTGCATTGGGATAACAGTTGCAACCGCTTTAGTTATTATCCTCCCGCGGGTTACAGCACTTACTTTACTTCCACCTTTACTTCTACCGCTTCCTCTATCTATGTCAGACATGCGGGCGGTGTCGGCACGAAGATGAATGTTTTCGGTGGCACTTTCTCATATGTGTGCGCAGGATTGAATGGATACGCCGAATTGATTGTCGGTGGTGATGCTACGAAAATCAGCGGACATGTATCGGGCGCCTACACACCGAGCAACTTTGACATTCTTATTGAGATCCTCGGCGGTATGGTTTCAGCTGTATACGGCGGTACCTGGACAGGTTCGGGCACACACAACGGTAATGTTAAAATTACGGTCGTTGGCGGCAGAATCGGCAGAGTGAACGGCGGCAGTGTAGTCGACAGCACCCTTAACGGCAAAGTGGTCGTTTCGCTCGGCGGTGGTGAGATAACAGGACTTTTGGATGGTTACGCCAAGACAGGCGGCAATGTGAGCGGAAGCAGAACCCTTCGTTATACCGTGGACTACGCGCTCAAGGCAAGAAGCGCTACAAACTTCACCAACATTCGTATGGTTGACCGTGTTGTAGCAACAGGCGACAGCGGTGCACTGATCATTTGGGCATCGGTTCTCGTTGTGACCCTGATTTTGGGTAGTGCGCTGATTGTTCTCGGAAAAAGACATAAGAGACAAAGGGTATAAATAACACAAAAAGGCAGAGAAATTCTCTGCCTTTTCTTTTGCAATTAAAACGCCGACCGAATTTTCGGTCGGCGTTTGGTTGTGTTAAGGATTGACGCTATAGTTGGGAGCCTCTTTGGTGATATAAATATCGTGGGGATGAGATTCTTTCAAACCTGCGCCGGTGATACGGATGAACTGACCGTTTTCAATCAGCTCGTCCACTGTTCTGGTACCGCAATAGCCCATACCCGAACGGAGACCGCCCATCAGTTGATAGACGCTGTCGGCGAGAGAGCCCTTGTAAGGTACGCGACCTTCAACGCCTTCGGGAACAAGTTTTTGTGCGTTTTCTTGGAAGTAACGGTCTTTGGAACCTTTTTGCATGGCGGCAAGAGAACCCATGCCGCGGTAGACTTTGAACTGTCTGCCTTGGTAGATTTCGGTATCGCCGGGGCTTTCTTCGCAACCTGCAACCAGAGAGCCGACCATAACAACGCTTGCGCCCGCGGCAATGGCTTTGGGAATATCGCCGCTGTACTTGATACCGCCGTCGGCGATGATGGGGATGTTGTGTTTGCGGGCAACGGCCGCAACGTCACCGATTGCAGTGATTTGGGGAACGCCAATACCCGATACGACACGGGTAGTGCAGATAGAACCGGGGCCGATACCAACCTTGAGGCAATCTGCGCCTGCTGCGATAAGATCTTCAGCGGCTTGCGCGGTGGCAATGTTACCTGCGATCAATTGGGCATCGGGGAAAGCTTCTTTGATCTTGCGGACACAGCTGATAATGTTGGCAGAGTGACCGTGTGCAGAGTCGAGAACGAGAGCATCGGCACCTGCGCCAAGGAGGGCGGCGGCACGATCAAGCACATCGGCAGTTACGCCAATGGCGGCGGCGCAGAGGAGACGACCGTTTTTATCTTTTGCGGCGTTGGGATAACGGATGGCCTTTTCAATATCCTTGATGGTGATAAGACCTTTGAGCGCAAAATTCTCGTCAACGAGGGGGAGTTTTTCAATGCGGTGCTGACACAGAATTTCTTTGGCTTCCTCCAAAGTGGTGCCGACGGGCGCAGTAATAAGTTTATCTTGCGTGGTCATGACCTCTTTGATGTGAATGTTGTGATCGGTCAGGAAGCGTATATCGCGGTTGGTGATAATACCGACCAACTTGCCGTTTTCACAAACAGGCACACCCGAAATTTTGTATTTGGCCATCAATTCATCGGCCTCATACACATAGTGATCGGGGGTGAGGAAGAAGGGATTGACGATAACGCCGTTTTCGCTTCTTTTAACACGGTCAACCTCATCGGTCTGCTTTTCGATGGGCATGTTTTTGTGAATGACGCCGATGCCGCCTTCACGGGCAATGGCGATCGCCATGTTCGATTCGGTAACGGTATCCATGGCGGCTGTCATTAGAGGAATGTTTAAACGGATGGAATTGGTAAGGCGGGTGGAAAGATCCACTTGGTAGGGCAAAACTTCGCTTTTTGCGGGGATTAAGAGAACGTCGTCAAAGGTTAAACCTTCCCTTACATTGTTTGCGAGCATAACATAAACACAACCTTTCTGTAAAAAACAGTGGCAGGCAAAAAAGCCCACCACAATATGTCTAATGGGTGATAAAATATGTCAAAGCGGCGCCGATAACGGTGCCGAATTGGGCAGATTCGGGGATGGTGAAGCGCATATTGAACATGGTGCTGAGTTGGTCAAAAGTATCCTTGGATTTCGGAAGGGTAGCCAAATTGCCGATCAGTACAACATCTCTGAGATTGTAAGCGCGTGCAGCAAAGACCGAGAGCATACCAATGGACTCGTAGACCATGCTGAAAATACCGCCTGCAATATCTTCACGGGAGGCGATGTCGCTTATTTTGCCGAAGTTTGATGCGGTGGTTTCGGGCGGGAATGTTTCAATGATGTTTTTGTTGGAAATGTCTTTAAGCAAAAGATTGACTTTTGTCAAGTCGCTGTTTTCGGCAAGTGCAGCAATATGTTCAATAGAATGCATGTCGAGAATCAATTTGGACAGACCAATCACAGTGCCGCCGCCGACACCCGTACCGCCCAAATAAGTTAACTTTTTACCTTCGGCCAAAACGAGCGCCGTACCGGTGCCCATGCTGACAACGATGGCATTTTGTAATTTAGACAGATATTGTCCGCCTAAACCGACAGAATCGAATTCGGGTACATGGTAGGTGGGGAGTCCATAGGGGTCTTCGGTGATAAACGTGGAACCGGCACCTGTCACCATAATCGCTTCAATGGCGGACATGGCAATGTGATTTAATTGGGTGAATTTTCCGAAGGCGCCATAAAAGGATGCCAAAGGGTCGCCCGATTTGACAATTAAAGGCTCTATGAGTTTTTCACGGGTATCGAAGCCGCAGATCTTGGTGGTGCTGCCGCCGATATCCACACCGATGACAATTCCCATAACTCTTTCCTTATCAATGAAATTAGAACAGTTTTTTCACATAGCCGATTGCTTTGACGATGGGAGGAGATAGTAAAACGGTCGACGAGAGTTCGATGATGAAATTGATGCCGACCAAAGAAAAAACGATAAAATTGATGGTTGACTCACTGCCTGCCCATTCATGCAATGTTTGATTGAATAAGGTGGCAAAGAGAAAAACGAAAATACCCGTATTGGACACAACGGCAAAAATGGCGGTTATACCCGTGATGAGCCAAAGTCGATGTGTGCATTTACGCATCAAAACAGGAATCAATCCTGTGATGCAACCAACCAGCAGACCGCGTCCGACGGTAGCAAGGAAGGTAAAGAATGGAGCAATGCCGAGTAAAGTAGCACCGCCTACATCCAAACCTGCAAGACACTGGATAAATACGGTTGTTCCAAACGCAACCCCTGTTGCTATGCTGCCTTTGATGCCGAAATACACAGCGGCAATGACAATGGGCACCATAACCAGAGAGAGAGAAAATTGCAAAAAAACCGAGAGAAAAGAGGAGAGAAATTGCAGAGCAACCGTAACCGCAATCAAAAGCGAGATACCTGCTGCGTTGTTTTGTTTTGTGTTCAAAATAACACATCCTTTCGTGCGTTCTGTTTGCCGAGAAAGCTGAATATAAGACTATATTATAAGTTACCATATTATATATAGTTTTTCGGCGAATGTCAAGTGTTTTAGGCTTTCTTTTTGTATTTGTTTTTGTTGCAAGTAGGTAGAAAATGTGGTATACTACCCATGCATTCTTTCTTTTGACAGAAAGAAAAGGACGGAGGATAGTCGGATTATGGCAGTGATACAATGTAAGGACGTTTCGGTTGCTTTTGGAGACAGAACGCTATTTGCAGGCGTCGGGTTTTCTTTGGAAGCAGGCGATAAGCTCGGTCTTGTCGGTGTCAACGGCGCAGGAAAAACCACCCTTTTGAAGGTCCTGCTCGGTGAAATGGAAGCCACCGACGGGGTAATCACCATTGCAAACGGCGCGAAAATCGGCTATCTTGGTCAGCAGGTGCGTGCGCACCATTCCAATTTCACTTTGTTTGAAGAAATGCGCTCGGGCTTTACCGAGCTTATTCGTATTGAGGAAGAACTTGAGCGTGTTGAAAAAGAATTGCATGCGGAAAATGCGGATACATCCCTTTTGGATCGTTATCAACGTTTGAGCGAACAGCATCGTAAACTGGGCGGAGACAGTTACCGAAGTCGAATTGCGGGAGTTTTGAAAAAACTGGGCTTTTCGGAAGAAATGCAGCAAAGACCTGTCAACACCCTTTCGGGCGGCCAACAGACCACCCTTGCGTTGGCGGGACTTTTGTTGAACACTCCCGATATTCTGTTTCTTGATGAGCCTACCAACCATCTGGATATTCGCGCCGTAACTTGGTTGGAGGAACAACTGCGGAACATGAAGGTTACGTTGATTACCGTTTCTCATGACCGTTATTTTTTGGATAGCGTGACCAATAAAACCCTCGAAATTGAAAACGGGCGCGGAACGTTTTATAAGGGAAACTATTCGTATTATACCGAAGAAAAAGTTAAAAATGCCGAGATTTACGAGAAGCATTATCGTGATCAGCAAAAAGAAATTCGCCGCATTGAAGCATATATCGCGTTGCAACGTAAATGGAACCGCCAGCGTAATATCATAGCGGCCGAAAGCCGTCAAAAGGCACTCGATCGCATGGTCAAACTGGATAAACCGATGCCGCCGCCCATGGAAGCGAGATTTCAATTTGAGGGAACATTGCCAAGTGGAAATGATGTGCTCAACGTCTCGAATCTGTCCATGCGTTTTGGAGAAAAAACGCTCTTTGAAGGACTTTCTTTTGAAGTGAAGAAAGATGATCGCTTTTTTATTGTCGGTCCGAATGGTTGCGGAAAATCAACGGTACTTAAAATTTTGTGCGGCGTTTATCCCCCTTATCGCGGTACCTACAATTTTGGATACAACGTAAAGATTGGCTATTACGATCAGGAAAATCAGCGGTTGAATCCGGATAATACCGTTTTGGAGGAGCTGCGCGAGGCGGGGGGAGAAACCTCCAATGAAAAACTGCGCGGCCTTTTGGCTCTTTTTCTCTTTCGCGGGGAAGATGCTGAAAAAAAGATTGCCGTGTTAAGCGGCGGTGAACGCGCCCGCATCACGCTTGCCAAACTTATGACCCGTCGATGCAATGTGCTGATTCTCGATGAACCGACCAACCATTTGGATGCCGCGACTTGCGAGGCACTGGAAGGGGCGTTAACTGCCTTTGACGGCACCGTGATCGCCGTATCCCATGACCGCTATTTGTTGACCCGCATGGCTACCCGTATTTTGGCCTTTTCTGCCGAAAACACGATGGTCTTCGAGGGGGGATACGAGGAATACCGCAGTTGGTTGAGTGAAAATGATATCGAAATGAAAAAAGAACCGAAAGCACCGAGTGAGGCAGCAGAGGCTTATCGGGATTTGAAAAAAAGACGTTCGGAGGAGAAAAAGGCTCAGCGACGCCTTGCTTTTTTGGAAAGTGAAATCCCGCGGCTGGAGGATGAAATCAAAGCCATTGATGAAAAAATGATGGGAGAAGCCGCCACCGATTACAAAAAACTGGAAGAACTTTCGGCACAAAAAGAAGAAATGGAAAATACTTTGATGTCTCTTTACGAGGAATGGGAGGCATCCCAGTCATAAAGCGTATATCCCCCGCATACATTAGGGATGAAAAAAGGGGGATTGTAAGTATGTTTATTTATTCGGTCAAAGCATCCACGCTTAAATTTGCAGGTCTTTTGCTTCTGTCGGTTTTCGCCTTATCCATGGCGGTTTTTCTCGTGCCCGATCAAACGAGTATTGCGGTGGAAAACGGCAGTTTAACCGAAAAGGATTTTACACATATTGAAAGTGCGGAGGACCGTGTGCGGTTTTTGAATCTGTGCGGATGGGATATTGAGACCGAGGCGGTTGCGGTGACTGAAGTGACCATTCCCGCTGTATTTGACGGTGTATATACCCGTTATAATGAATTGCAGTCTGTTTTGGGTTGTGATTTGTCTGCGTATAAAAACAAAACCGTCAAGCGATACACTTATATCGTCACCAACTATGATTACGATGGAACGGTTTATGCCAATCTGCTTGTTTTCGACGATACCGTCATCGGTGGCGATATTGCGACCGCCAATGTGGACGGGTTTCAAAAAAGTTTGATTAAAAGCGCATAAACCATCCAAATTCGGCGCAATCTAATACCATGAAAAAAGATGGATATTGGCGCTATGTATTTTTGGATTTTGCGATTGGGTTTATGGCGGGTTGTGCGTTTGGCATCATGTTTTATCTGTTTGTCAGCGGTGTTTTTCTTTCCGTCGTTTCATAGGCGTAAAAAAGGCTGTCTCAAATGCATTTTGCATTTGAGACAGCCCCTTTTTCATTTTATTCGGTTACAAAGGCGTTGTAAATACCGTTCATGACCTTCTCGAAATCCTCGCTCTTGACACCGATGATGATGTTGAGTTCGCTGGAACCCTGATCGATCATGCGGATGTTGACATCGCTTTCATAAATGGCGCTGAAAATTTTACTTGCCGTGCCTTTGGTTTGCACCATACCGCGTCCGACAACAGCAACCAGCGCGATGCCGTATTCTACATGCAGACGATCGGGGTTGGTCAAAGCGGTGATGTCGGCAAGCAGGGCGGTCTTTTTGTTTTCCAGACTGCTTTCGGCGACGATGACCGACATGGTATCGATGCCGCTGGGAAGATGCTCGAAGGAAATACCGTGTTTTTCAAAGGCAGAAAGAACGCGTCTGCCAAATCCAAGCTCGCGATTCATCATATCTTTTTCAATGGTGACGACCGCAAAACCCTTTTTGCCGGCGATGCCGGTGATAACATCATCAACTACACCCTCGGGTACTTCGGCTACGATGGTGGTGCCGGGATCGGCGGGGGCGTTGGTATTGCGGATGTTGATTGGAATGCCTGCCGCTCTGACAGGGAAAACCGCATCTTCATGCAATACGGTAGCGCCCATATAGGACAATTCGCGCAGTTCGTGATAGGTGATATAGGGGATGGTTCTGGGATTTTTGATGATGCGGGGATCTGCCATCAAAAATCCGGAAACATCGGTCCAGTTTTCATACATATCGGCGTTTGCCGCTCTGGCAACGATGGAACCTGTGATGTCACTGCCACCGCGGGAGAAGGTTTTGATGGTATCGTTGGGCATCGAACCGTAGAAACCGGGAATGACGGCACCGGAAAGGGTGGCAAGCTTTGCGCCCAGAACCTCGTTGGTGCGTTCGGCATCGTAATTGCCGTTTTCATCAAAGAAAATGACATCGGCTGCATCGATAAAGGGGATGTCAAGGTAGGCTGCGAGGATCTTGCCCGACAGATATTCACCGCGGCTGGCAGCAAAATCGCGGCCAAGCTTCATTTTGAAAGCCTGACGAATGACATCGTATTCGGCTTGCAGCGAAACGGACAATCCCAAATCGCGGATGATACCGTTATATCTTTCTTCGATGGCGGCAAATTCCGCATCGCTGTCTTCGCCCTTGACACACTTTTCATAGCAACGGTAAAGCATGTCGGTGACTTTAAAGTCCTCGGAAAAACGCCGTCCGGGCGCGGAGGGAACAACAAATTTAATGGCAGGGTCTGCCTTGATGATGTCATGTACTTTCTTAAATTGTACTGCATCGGCCAAGGAAGAACCGCCGAATTTAGCAACCTTACACTGCATGATCATAGATCCTTTCGGGTGAAATTAGAAATGAGTACGTGATAGTATAGCCGAAAAATAACACTTTGTCAAGTTTTTTATTTTGTTTCGATGCTTCTTGCCAAATGATACGCACCGACCGCGCCCGCGTTTCTGCCCAGAGCGCTGACGCAGAGGGTGACGGGGGTTGGCGTAAGAGAGGATACCTTTTCTTCGAGTTTTGACATATAGGGAGGCAGTTCGGTGGAAAGCCCGCCGCCGAAAATGATTTTTTCGGGATTTAATAGGCTGGCGCAGTTCGCTGCCGTGACCGCGAGACGATTCAGAAAATCTTCTATCAGACGCGCGGCATCTTCGTTTTGGTGGATCGCTTCCGAAAAGAGGGTTTTTGCCGAGAGACCAAATGGCTTTCCGAGGGTATCCAGCCCCGTTCCCGAGCATTTGCTTTCCAAAGCGCCGTAGGATTCGGCGGTGTATTTTTTGCCTGCCGCAAGATCTGTCTCGTCGGCAAAATAACCGATCTCGCCGGCAAGACCGCCAAAGCCTGTGACGATATGCCCGTCGGCAAGAATGGCGCCGCCCAGTCCCGTTCCGATGGAAATGAAAATAGCATCGCTCGTGTTGCGGGCCGCGCCCTCGGCACATTCACCCAATAAAGCCGTATTGACATCGTTTCCCGCGATGCAGGGGAATGCAAAAGAGGAAAAAAGAGTTTGGCGCAAATCGATATTTTTCCAACCGAATATCGGAACATCATATACAAAATATCCGTTTTTATCGACACACCCGGGGAGTCCCATGCCAAAACCGCCGATGGATTCTGGGGAAATGTTTTGGGAGGAAAGGAGGGTGCAAACGGCATCCTTTAAGCCGTCGGGCGTGTGGGGTGCGGGGATGGTTTTTGCACAAATTGTTTTTTCGTTTTCATCCCGCAGTAAAAATGCGATTTTTGTTCCGCCTACATCGGCACCCAAATACAGTCGATCCATATATATTCTTCCTTTATTTGAAATTCGGCCGTATTATAGCATATTTTTTCTGTTTTCGCAATATCAGTTTATGCCGAAAACGCAAAAATGCAAAAGAGAAAAGTTGTGCATTGACCGCAACTTTTCTCTTTTTCGTGTGTTTACATGGTGATCAAGCGGTTGACATAGTCGCGCATTTCTTGTTTGGACTGCACCGTTTTCGTGCCGTCAACCACCTTTTTCTTTTCTTCATCCGACAGCGCGGTAAAACACATCAATGCTTTTGTGTTTTGTGCCAACGCCAGTCCAAACCCCAGAGGTAACCCGTCTTGCAAGAGATCTCTTTCCATGTTTTTTCACCTCGCAGGATAGTATATCCCGTTACATCCTTTTTATTAGATTACGAAATATAGTAATAAATGATTGACAAATATACGAAAATGAGTTATCATATACAACAGAATGGAGGAGATAGTGTGGATCGAATGGTGCTGCACAGTGATTTGAATAATTTTTATGCTTCGGTGGAGTGCCTGTTGAATCCATCGTTGCGCGATCGTCCCGTGGCGGTAGCGGGGAGTGAACAGATGCGTCATGGCATTGTGTTGGCCAAAAATGAAATTGCGAAAAAATGTGGTGTGGTTACGGGAGAACCCCTTTGGTCGGCGCGGCAAAAGTGCTCCGAGATCATTTTTGTCGAGCCGCATTTTTCTCTTTATCGGGAATACTCTCAAATCGTGCAGAAAATTTACGGTGAGTACACCGATCGGGTAGAACCGTATGGTCCGGATGAATGTTGGCTCGATGTGACCGACTCTTTTTCTCTGTTTGGTGATGGAAAACAGATTGCCGATGCTCTGCGGCAGCGTTTAAAAAAGGAAATCGGGCTGACGGTATCGGTGGGGGTGAGCTTCAACAAGGTATTTTCCAAACTTGGGAGCGATATGAAAAAGCCCGATGCGACCACTGTGATCACACGATCGGATTTTCGGGAAAAGGTGTGGCCGTTGGAGGCGGAAAAAATGCTGTATGTCGGACGTGCATCGGGAGAAAAGTTGCGCCGTTACGGCATGTATCGTATCGGGGATATAGCCAAGGCGCCGCGGGAACTTCTGCGGTCTTCTTTGGGGAAAAATGGGATGGCCTTATGGTATTTTGCCAATGGTATGGATGATACTCCGGTGGGGATGTGCGGAGAAGAGGAGCCTATTCAATCGGTGGGGCATGGTGTGACCTGCCGACGGGATCTGAAAAATGAAGAGGATGTCAAGATTGTTCTTTTGGGACTTTGCGAAATGGTGTCGGCGCGGTTGCGGGAACATGGAAAGATGTGTTCTGTCGTACAGCTTTCCATGCGGGATACCAATTTGGTGTGGTGTGAAAGACAGAAAAAACTGATTTACCCCAATCGTACGGTGAGAGGGCTTTTTGAGGCGGGCATGGCGCTTTATGTTCGGCACAACGGCGGAAAAACTCCGCTTCGAAGCATTGGTATCCGAGGATGCAACCTGACCGACGGACGATATGAGCAGCTTTCTTTGGATGAAACGGTTGCGGCAATTCAGCGGCGGGAAAGCTTGGATGCGGTGGCTGACCGTTTGCGTCAAAAATTCGGTACCGATGTTTTAACACGGGCGCGGGTATTGGAAGAACGGGAATTGGGCAACTTAAATCCAAATGAAACGGCGCAAATGCCGGGGAGGATGAGAGGATAAGTGGTGTATTACAATTACCACGCGCAGGCTAAAAAAAGAATTCGAGAGGGGAAATTGCTCGATTTTTACTATACCAACGATTATCGGGGGATTCGGCCGGCGCTTGTGCTTGTTTTTACGGATCGTGTGATGCCGATACGGAAAAACCGTTGGGCAGAATATGCTTCTTTTCTTGTCAAGTGAGGAAAAGTATGATATAATGAAAAAAACATGATCTCGAAAGGAAGTGTTTTAAATGAAACGGGAAGAATTGTTGTATATGGGACATCCCGCGCAAAAATATCATGCTGAGACCCATGTTCTGGCTGACGGACGGGGTGCGGGTATGCGACTTGTCGATATTGATAATGGCAAAGGCATCCATCTTACGCTGTGTCCCGACCGCTGTCTGGACATCACCCGGCTTTCCTTTAAAGGGGATAATTTTGGGTATTTTTCACCGAGCGGTTATGTCGCGCCCGCTTATTACGATGACCGCGACATTGGTTTTTTGCGTAGTTTTACCGCCGGCTTTTTGACCACCTGCGGTCTTAGAAACGCAGGAAATCCCTCCGAAACAGATGGGGAGATCTTTGGCTTGCATGGCCGCATCGGCCACACGCCTGCCGAATCCTGGTCGCTTCATATCGATGAAGTGGATGAGGGCGATGATGTGATTTCTGTCGAGGGATGTATGCGGGAAGCTCGATTGGGCGGTGAAAAGCTGTCTCTTCACCGCAAGGTAGAGGTCTTTACGGGAGAAAATCGCATTCGTTTGCAGGATACCGTGAAAAACGACGGGACGGTCGATGAGCCTGTTATGCTTTTATACCATTTTAATATGGGATACCCGCTTTTGAGTGAAAATGCCTTGCTTTCATTGGATGCAGTCGAGACGCGACCGCGCAACGATCATGCGGCAAGCGGCCTTGAAAACTTTTTGAAAATGGAAAAGCCGACGAAGGATTTTGAGGAAATGTGCTTCTACCACATCTTGAAGACCGACGAAAGAGGAATGCGGCAAGCAACCCTTTTCAATCCGATGCTCGGCAAAGGGGTGCGCCTATCTTTTGATCTTCCGCGTTTTGTGCAGTGGAAGATGATGGGACAGCGGGAGTATGTTTTGGGCTTGGAACCATCAAACTGCACCATCGACGGACGCAAGAATGCCATCGAACGGAAAGAGTTGGATATTTTGGCGCCGGGTGAAAAGATATGCTATACCATCGAGCTTACCATGCTGGATGGAAAAATGTGAAATCGGCAAGGTGCCGTGCCGACTGAAATGAAAAACGGTATGGATTTGACCCTTCTTCGCAAAGAATTTACTTATTTTTTTGAAAAAAGAACGGAATGAAGAAAAAAACGCTTGACATTTATTGATTTCTTCGTGTATAATGCTACTTGATCGAAAATTGTGACCGTCACCCATAGGAAAGGCGGCTGTCAATAATAGTTTGAAGAGGAGGTAGTTGACAGTGTTAAGAACGTATCAACCGAAAAAGCGTCAGAGAAAGGTCGAGCACGGCTTCCGCAAGAGAATGAAAACCGCCAGCGGACGTTTGGTTCTGAAGAGACGCAGAGCTAAGGGCAGAGCAAGACTTACCCACTGAACATTCTCATAAAAACCGCCGTTTGCCGAAAAGCTTGGTTTGCGGGCAGGCGTACCTGCCGATGATTGGCTGTTTGACACGCGGGGGTTTTCTTTTTGTGAATGTATCCATGCAAAAGCGATGATAGTATGAAAATTGAAACAATCCGAGAAAACCATTTGTTTGCCCGTGCATATAAAAAGGGCAAATCTTCGGTGCAGAAAAACCTTGTTGTTTACGCACTGAAAGATTATCGAAAAAATGCAACTTTCCGCGTCGGTTTTACCGTCAGCAAAAAGCAAGGGGGAGCCGTTGCTCGCAACCGCGTTCGTCGCATGTTGCGGGAGGCGGTCAGATCTGCCTTGGTTGATTTTCCTGCGTTGCGCAAAAGTGAGGTTTCACTGGTGATCGTTGCCCGTACAGCCGCTTTTGATCGCGGCGTGAAGACCGAAGATTTGTCGGTGTCGCTTGTGTGTGCGCTGAATAATTTGGGGTTGGTGTCATGATCGGAAAGTTTTTTATTTGGTTGATCCGCGGGTATCAAAAATTCATTTCGCCGCTTCATCGGCCTTGTTGTCGCTTTACACCCACCTGTTCGCAATATGCGATCGAAGCTTTTCAAAAGCATTTTTTTCTTTATGCGCTCATTTTAACAATTTGGCGCATTCTGCGCTGCAACCCGTTTTGCAAGGGCGGTTATGACCCCGTACCTTAAGCGGGAGAAAGATTTTGGAGTGTAGTACCATTGTTTGACTTTATTTATGATTTTTTCGGCTGGCTGATTCGCAGTTTTTATAATCTGCTCAGCAGCACAGGTATCGCCTACGCAGTAGCGCTCTTTATGTTTGCGCTCATCATTAAGGTGGTTTTGTTCCCGCTGGCTATTAAGCAACAGAAAAATATGCAGCGGCAGGCAAAATTGCGTCCCAAGGAAATGGCGATCCGCAAAAAGTATGCAGGTCGCGAAGATCAGGCGACCAAACAAAAAATGCAAAACGAAGTTATGGAGATGTATAGGGAGGAGAAATTCAATCCTGCTTCCGGTTGTCTCCCGCTTTTGATTCAATTACCCCTTTTGATCATGCTGTATAACGTGGTGCGCGGTCCTTTGACCTATATCGCCCAGTTTACGCAGGCAGAGCTGAACGTGCTCGGAGATGCCCTCGCACCTCTGTTCAACGTTTCCACCTATTCCATCGATACCACCAACGAAATCGCTGCCATTGCAACTCTCCAGGAAAACAGCAGCTTTTTGTCGGGTGAAGCAGCCGCCTTGATGCAGAAGCTCCCCGACCTTTCGCTCTTTGGCATGGATTTGACCGCCACTCCGGTGATCGCATCGTGGTTGGTAATCATTCCGATCCTCAACTTGTTTGCATCCTATTTCGGCCAAATGATGATTCGCAAGATGTCCTATCAGCCTTTGACACAGGAAAATGCGGGCGGTTGTTCACCCAAGATGATGAACATTATGATGCCCTTATTCTCCACATACATTGCTTTCCAGGTTCCTGCCGCTCTGGGCCTTTACTGGATCTATACCAACATTTTAAGCGTTGTTCAACAGTATATTTTGAAGAAAATGTATCCCACACCTGTCTTTACCGAAGAAGAGTTGCGCGCAGCTGAAAAGCAGTATGCCGCCGCGGCAAAACAAAAGACAGGCGGTTCAGGGAAACTGCCCCCGAAAAAGAGAAATTCGCTCGTCTATGACGACGATGATGACATTCCTGCCGCACCTGCACCCAAGAAGAGTGGTAAGTCTCTGCTTGATGACGACGGAGAGGCAGAGAGCAAAAAGACTCCTTCCAAAGGGCCTATCGACAAAGCGCCCATGAAGGATGAAAGCGACACTTGATGCATGGGAGGAAATATCTTGAAAAAGAAAATTTTTACCGCAAAATCGGTGGATGAATGTCTTGCTTTAGCGGCAGAAACGCTCGGAAGAGATATCGATTCTCTGGAATATGTCGTTTTAGAGCAAGCCAAAAAAGGCTTTTTAGGCATGGGCGCGACCGATGCCAAGATTGAAGTATCTTTTGCACCGACTCCTGTGGAAGCGGCCAAGGAATTTTTGCAATCCGTTTTTGCGGATATGGGGCTTTCCGATATTACCATTACAGCAACCGACGGTGGCAGAGATATTCGTTTGGTGCTCGCAGGTGATGAGATCGGCACTTTGATCGGTCACCATGGTGAAGTTTTGGATGCTTTGCAGTATTTGACAAATTTGGCTGTCGGCAAGGTTTGCGACGGAAATTTCCACATCACATTGGATGCTGAAAATTACCGTGAAAAACGCGAGATAACTCTGCAAAACTTAGCGCGCCGCACTGCCAATCGCGCCAAAAAGATTGGAAGAAACATTTCTCTTGAGCCTATGAGTGCGTATGAGCGCCGCATCATTCATGCAACCGTGCAGGACATTGAAGGCGTTACCACCTTCTCGGTAGGCAGTGAGGATAACCGTAAGATCGTGGTTTCCCCCGAAAATCAAGTGAAACGTCAACCGAAAAACGATTCTGCTTCCCAATCAACGGCTAAAAAGCAAGAAACCGAGAAGCCGGTGTTTGAAAAGAAGTACATTATTCCCGAGCGTCCTGCGCAGGTCATTGTTAAGGCCAAGAGCATCGACGACATCCTTCCCGACGTGGAAGAAACCAGCACATTCAACGATTGAGTATTTAGGGCGCGAAGAAGGGATTCTTCGCGCTTATTCATGAAAGGCAAACAGTCATGAAATTAGATGATACCATTGCCGCGGTATCCACACCGACGGGCACGGGCGGTATCGCCGTTTTGCGCATTTCAGGGGAAGATACGGGAGAAATTCTTCAAAAGGTCTTTCGTCCCATGAAAGGACAACTTTCGGGCTACCCTTATCGTTATGCAATTTACGGTGATATTGTAGACGAAAATGGAAATCGTATCGACACCGGGCTTGCCGTGCGGTATGAAAAAGGAAAATCCTTTACGGGGGACGAGATGGCCGAGATTTCTTGTCACGGCGGCGTGGTCGTTACCTCTCTGGTGTTGAAAAGAATCGTTTCTGCAGGCGCGCGCTATGCAACTGCAGGAGAATTTTCCCGACGCGCTTTTATCAACGGGAAAATGTCTCTTTCTGAAGCAGAGGCGACGGCAGAACTGCTTGAAGCCAAAAGCGAAGCGGCGGTTTATCTTTTATCCGCGCAGCGAGACGGCATTTTGGCAAATGGTATTCGCGGTGTTGCCGACCGTTTAATTGCTTTAACGGCCACCCTTTACGCCTACATTGATTATCCCGATGAGGATTTGAGAGATTTAGACGACGATTCACTCATCCAAGCCGTAGAAAAAGAAATAGATTCTATCAAAGATATGCTCAATACCTACCGCGCGGGACGTGCGGTGACAGCGGGTGTACCTACCGTAATCGCAGGCACTCCAAACAGCGGCAAATCCTCTCTTTTCAACTGTTTGATCGGAGAAGAAAAGGCTATTGTCACAAAAATTCCCGGAACCACGCGTGACCTGCTTGAATTTCCCGTCAAAGTGGGTCGTGTCCTTTTAAATTTAACAGATACCGCAGGTCTTCGCCATAGTGAGGATGTGGTGGAAAAAATCGGGATTGAACGCGCAGAGGATAAGATATTTTCTCATGAAACGCAGTTGATTCTGGCGCTTTTTGATGGATCGCGTCCCTGCACCCAAGAGGATTGTGAATGGATCGATCGGCTCAGTAAAGTCGAGGCTACCGTCATTCCCGTTTTGACAAAATCAGATCTTTTGCAAACATTTGATGCAGAACTGCTTACCCGCTCTTTCGGTTTTGTTTTGCAGCTTTCGGTAAAAACGGGAGAGGGTGTAGAAAAACTAAAAGAGAAAATCGAATCGCTCTATCTTTCGTCTGATATTTGCTTGTCTGATGGCGGCTTACTCTTCAGCGCGCGGCAGCGTGGTTGCTTGGAGCAAGCAAAAGTGCTATTAGAGGAAATGATTGTTACTGTCACCTCGGGGCAAAATGAGCTTGCGGGCATGATTTTGGAACGCGCGATTGCTTTTCTTTTGGAAACCGATGGTCGGCAGGTTAGTGAAGAGATTGTACATAATATTTTTTCCCGTTTTTGTGTGGGAAAATAAAAGGTATTTTATATGAAAACAGTATCTCGTTTTACGGTTGGTACTCCTGACGTTTTGGTCATTGGCGGCGGACATGCCGGTATTGAAGCGGCGCTTGCTGCCGCGCGTATGGGATGCAGCACCGTGCTTTTAACTCTCCAGCCCGATGCGGTTGGTAATATGCCCTGCAATCCCGCTATCGGCGGAACGGGCAAAGGACAACTTGTATATGAGATCGATGCGCTTGGCGGTGAAATGGGCAAAGCGGCCGATTATGTGTGTCTGCAAAGCCGCATGCTGAATGCCTCCAAAGGTCCTGCCGTCCATTCCTTGCGGATGCAGTCTGATCGTATGCGTTATCGTACATATATGAAAAAAGTGTTGGAGAACACCCCGTGTCTTTCGCTGATTCAAGGCGAGGCAGTGGATGTTTGGCGTGAGAATGACCGTTGGGCGGTTGCTACCCGTTTGGGGGGCGTATATTACTGCCGCGCGGTGATTATTGCCACGGGCACCTATCTCGACTCGCGGGTCATTGTGGGCGAATCTTTCCATCCTGCGGGCCCCGACAATAGTTTACCTGCCGTCGGGTTAACCGATGCATTGAAAAAACTTGGCTTGCGTATATTCCGATTTAAAACAGGAACTCCCCCGCGTTTGCACCGCGACAGTATTCATTTTGATCGCACCGAATCCCAAGAGGGGGATGTGCCTCCCGTGTGTTTTTCCTCCCGAACCGATCGAGATGCTTTCCGTGCAATGGAGCAAAAAAAGTGTCATATCACTTATACCAATCAAAAAACACATGACATCATTCGTGCCAATTTGCATCGTTCTCCGCTGTTTTCGGGTGAGATAAAGGGGACAGGACCGCGTTACTGCCCCAGTATCGAAGATAAGATTGTCCGTTTTCCCGATAAAGAACGCCATCAGTTGTTTTTAGAGCCAATGGGAGAGGATACGGTGGAGATCTATGTGCAGGGGCTTAGTTCCTCGTTGCCTGAAGATGTACAGCGTGACATTGTTCACTCTATTGTAGGCTTGGAGGATGCTGTGTTTATTCGTCCTGCTTATGCCATAGAATATGATTGTATTGATCCTTTGCAGCTTCGTCCCACCATGGAAATGAAGGAGTTTCCGGGACTTTACGGCGCAGGACAGTTTAACGGCACTTCGGGTTATGAGGAAGCGGCGGCGCAAGGAATCGTCGCAGGTATCAATGCAGCCCTTGCAATCCGCGGGGAAGAAAGCATGATTTTAACCCGTGCATCCTCTTATATTGGTACATTGATCGATGATTTGGTCACCAAGGGAACCAATGAGCCTTACCGTATGATGACTTCCCGTTGTGAATATCGTTTGGTTCTTCGTCAGGACAATGCCGACCGTCGATTGATCGACATCGGCTTGCGGATCGGCCTTGTTTCAAAGGAGCATTATGAGGATAAACAAAGGTTGTTTGCCTGTATTGACCAAGAGGTAGAGCGGGCGGAAAACACCCATCTTTCGCCGAGCGATGAATTGAATGTCATTTTGGAAAAGAGCGGCAATCCTCCTGTTGTAACGGGTATTCGTTTGGGTGATCTTCTTCGCAGACCTGCATTGGGTTATAAAGAACTTTCTGCGGTGGATATTCACCGTCCCGATTACGGTGTTTATACCGAAGATACACTTCATCGTGCCGAGATTGAAATTAAGTATGCGGGATATATCAAGCGTCAAATGCGAGAGATCGAGGCTTTTGCAAAAATGGAAAACAGAGCCATTCCCAAAGATATTCCTTACAAGGAGATCAAGGGGCTTCGGTTGGAAGCGGCAGCAAAACTCGATCAAATCCGTCCCGAGAGTTTGGGACAAGCCTCCCGTATTTCGGGTGTTTCACCTGCTGATATTACCGTTTTGATGCTATACCTAAACCGATGAGGAGACAAAATGAAGCCATTGCATAAACAGTGGTTGCGGGATGCCAGCCCGATACCGCTTGATGAAAAGCAAATTGAGTCGTTTTCCCTTTTGCTTGACTGTCTGACCGATACTGCGGGACATTTAAATGTTACGGCAGTTAAAAGTGAAGATGGCGTGGTATTGCGTCATTTCGCCGACTCTCTTTCTCTTTGCGCTCTGCCTGCCCTTCAAAATGCCAAAAGCGTTGCCGATATCGGCTGTGGCGGCGGCTTTCCCGGTCTTGCTTTGAAGATTGCCCTTCCGCATTTAAAGATCAGCATGGTGGATTCCACCGAGAAAAAACTGCGTTTTGTAGCGTCGTGTGCTGAGAAAATGGGGCTTTCGGGTGTCAAAACGATAGCCGATCGCGCTGAGGTGTTGTCTGCGCTTGGTGAGCCTATGCGGGAAAAATTTGATGTTGTGACCGCAAGAGCGGTGGCATCGCTGGATATTCTCGATGAACTTTGCCTACCCTTCGTTCGTGTCGGCGGTGTCTTTCTGGCAATGAAAGGGCCGAAAGCCGAGGAGGAGGTGGCGGCAGCGCAAAAGGGCATTGCGCTTCTTGGCGGCAGAGTTAAGGAGATCATGCCTGTCAAGCAGACGTTTTCGCCTGCCGATGACGGTGTTGCACAGGAGGAACTTTCATCCTTTTTCGCCATCGATCGCTATATCGTTGTGATCGAAAAAATAAAGAGTACACCCCCGCAATACCCTCGCGCCTATGCCAAAATCAAATCAAAACCCCTATAAAAATCACAGGACTGTGTTTTGAACACAGTCCTGTATTGTTTTGATGGGGGCATTTGATTTTTGTAATGTATATTTTGTAAAAATACAGATCGAGGCAGAAAAATCAAAGACCTAATTTTTTTGCAAGTTTGCCAAACATAATGCCTTCTTTTTCTGCATCTGTCAAAGGTGCATAGTACAAACGAGTCAAACCGACGTCGCCGTACTGGAAGGGAAGGAGAGAACCGTAGCAGAAACGGTCGATTGGATAATTGCAAAGCTGTTTTAAAAAGCTGCCTTTGGTCATAGCCATGATGCGGCTGATGTCGATGTAAAGGTTTTTGTGTTCTGCAAAGTCAACAGCCAAATTCTTAATGCTTACAGGGAAGGTTTGGAGAATGATGGCGGTGGTTCTCTTATCGGCCTTTAAAACCTTGGGCATTTCGGAAGCAAGTTCGCCCTGTACATCAAGGTGAACTCTTTGGCGATGGTTTTCAAAGGAGTTGGAGATGCGGACGGGAATGTTTTGTTCGCCGCACATTTTGTAGAAGGAAAGAAGTGCGGGATTATTCCATTCATAACCATGGTAGGCGGGTGCAATTTCCACGCCCTTAAATCCATAAGTGTCCAAGCAAGTGGCCAGATCCTTTTCCCAGCCGATGTAGGTCGGATTGATCATGGCAAAGGGGAGAACCTTGACATCCCCCTTGTAGGATTGGAGTTGGGCGTACAGCTCGGTGTTCGCCTTTTGGCAATCCATATAGAACAAACCGTTAAGGTTGGCGGTGATGATGTGGGTCGAACCCTCTTTTGCTGCCAAAGCGGCAACACCGTCAAGTGTTTCGGTGGTCAGGGGTCTGAAAGGCCAATGGCCCATATAAGTAGATACATTCAACATCATGGTTATGCCCTCCTCTTCAAGAATCTTTCATACGCTTTGCCCGAAAGAATGGTTTTCTTGTCTTCTTCGGAAATGTTTGCGCCGAGCATTTTGCCGACACCGGCTTCATAAGAACCGTCGGTAGCAAACAGAATACGGTCGGCACCCAGTGTAGCAACCGCTTCTTCGATGATGGGAGCGTCAACCACACTTCCGCTCATGTCGCAAACAATGGAGGGACAGTCGGCGATACCCTTGATCTGCCACTGCCAGTCGCCGCCGCCACCGATGTGACCCATAATGATGTTGGCTTCGGGGTAAAGGCGGGCGATGTTGGCAAAGTGCTGGCTACCTGAGAGCTTCGGCTGGCTGTGACTCAATTGGGGAGAACGGCCGGCGTGAACCAAAATCGGAATATCCAGATCAATACATTTTTCGATGACAGCAAACTGTTGCGGATCATCGATGAAATAATGATGGTAAAGTTTAATGCCGATGAAACCGTAGTCATAAACACATTTTTCGATTTCTTCGATGGCTTCTTTGGTGTAGCCAACGTTTACAAAAGCAAGACCGTAAAGCTTATCCCACTTTTGGCAGGCTTCGTATTGCATTTTGTTGACATGGCGAAAATCGTCAGGGGTGCAGGGTTTGTTGGGATTGGTTTCGGGCAGAGAACAAACAACAGCGTCGGTATATGTTTTTTCAGCGCTCTCTCTTAAGTTTTCGAGGGTTGTGAGATTGAGCGTTTTGTCGGCGTTCATCCAAACGTGCTCGTGCCAGTTGACGACACGGTTGTTTTTGAATAGTTCAAGCCGCTTTTCATAATCTTGTTTGAAGGTGGTTGCGGACATATTGATCATCCTTTCTGTTGATTTCTTTGTATGCATCGTATGTATTTTACGGTACAGGGCCGAGGATGCCGAATTACACTTTCAAAAATCGGTCTTTCATCAAGGTGTAAGCGCGGGGAATATGTAGACCCGTTTTTTCGGCTTCCGCTTCGGTGAAGCGGTCGAGGGGAGAGGGGAGAATGTTTTGATTGTCGTAGATGAGAAAAGGCACCGCGTTGCGGTTGTGGGTGCGGATGGAGAGGGGGGTGGGATGGTCGGGACACACCAGAATGCGGTAGGCATCGCCTGTTTGATCCAAATATTCTTTGAGGGGAGACAAAATCTCTCGATCGATGCGTTCGATGGCTTCCACCTTGTGAACGGCATCCCCTTGATGACCGCATTCATCCGGTCCTTCAAGGTGAATATAAACAAATGAAATGCCCTCTTCAAAGGCCGAAACGGCGGCCTTCATTTTGCCTTCATAGTTGGTTTCATAGGTACCCGTTGCGCCTTCCACATCAATGGATTTCATGCCGGCGCATATACCGATGCCCTTGATGAGGTCAACGGCCGATATGACAGCGCCGCGCAAACCGAAAAGATCCGAAAACAAGGGAAGTGCAGGCTTTTTACCCGGACTCCAAAGCCAAAGGGAGTTGGCGGGACGCTTGCCTGCATTGCGGCGAGCAACGTTGACGGGATGATCTTTTAAAATATCGTATGAACGGCGATAAAGTTCTCTGTAAACAATCCCAATCTCACCGCTTGGCAGAAGATCGCGAATGGGCTTGCCCAAATGATCGTGCGGACGGGAAAAATCATAAATCCCTTCGTTTTCAGCGGGAGGATTGTCCCACATGAGACAGTGGCGGTAGCTGATGCCGGTATAAAAATGTCTAAAATCGGTTGATAAGCCATCGTTTAATGCGGCGATCAACTGATCGGCTTCGGCGGTGGAAATCTCTCCTGCGCTATGGTCGATCATGATTTTGTCTTCGTATTCTCCCTCGTCCGAAAGGGTGACGAGATTACAACGGAAAGCTACATCGGTTTCCGACATGGAAAGTCCCATGCTCATGGCTTCGAGGGGGGAACGTCCCTTGGCATAGATCAGGGGATCGTATCCCATGACAGCTAAATTGGCGGTGGAGCTTTCGGGCGCGAGGGTGGGAGGAACGGTGACCATGGTGCCGCAACAAGACAGTTTGGACAAACTATCCATGCAGGGCTTATGGGCGCATTCCATGGGCGTGCGATGATTAAGAGCGGCAAATGGTTCGTCGGCCATGCCGTCACATAGAACAACCAAATACTTCATTGATCGGATTCCTTTATTAGAAATTTTTTGAACGTGCAATCTGGACGATCTTCCAAGCACCGTCTATATGTGTGATGGTATAGATTTCTTCAATGGCAATGGGGCGGAAATTCCCACCCGCATCGTATCGACTTTGAGAAAGATCGTTTCGAAAGGTTCCGTTGTTTTGATAGATATTGTAGGTGACGATGAAATTGCGGGTGGCTTGTGTTTTTCCGCCGATTTCGGTTTCACCTTGGCTGGACTGATTGATTTCAATGTTTAATAGTTTTTGGGTGGTGAAATCACCTTTTTTGGGAGGCGATACAAAGAAAGTTTTATAGGCTTTTACATCACCCGCGACAATGGAATCGAAATACTCCTTGAAAAAACGGCAAAAAACATCTTGCAGAGTGTAATCCCCTGTTTCGTCTTCCTTAAAAAGGGTTTCTCCCTCGTAGGTGATATAGCCATATTCTTCGTAACGGAGACGGCAGTAGAGTGGATCTGTAAAAACATCGTCGTCTTTGATGACGGGATAAAGATCGATTTTGGAAGAGGGGGATGACGTTGTCTCGTTGTCGTTTCCGAAAACAACCGCCAAGACAATGATGATCAAAGCAAGGCAAAAAATGAAAGAAATGATCCTTTTGAGAGAAAAAAACTTTTTTGAAAAAAGTGTTGTTTTCATACTATCACCGTTTTTTATATATCTTTTGCCCGGGTTCGCTTTCCGCCAAGGACAAAAGTTCGCTGACTGTAACCAGTCGGTATCCTTTTTCGCGCAGTTTTTCCACCAGGAACGGCACGGCTTCCACTTCGTCGGGCAGATTTTCATGGATGACCACAATAGAACCGCTTTGAATACGCTTCATAAATTGATCGGCAATTTCCTGCGGGGTCATACCGTCGGTTGCTGTAAGACCAAGGGTCTTATCATGCTGCAAATTGACCGACCAGTGGATGACAAAGAAAGGAAGTTTTTTGATGAGGTTATCCTGAATCCCCCCTGTGGGCGGACGGACAACACGAGGGTATAAACCACATAGATTATACACCCATTCTTGTGTTTTGTAAATAGATTGCACGACTTCTTCGGAGGATAAATGCAAAAAGTTTTCCCCCGTGTAGGATAGATTTCCGATTTCACTGCCTGTGGATAAAATGGTGTTGAGGGTGCGGGTGGCGATGGTGGAATCGGCGTTTTCCAAGCTTTTTCCCAGCAGGAAAAAGGTGCCGTGCGCATCAGCGTTTTGCAAAATATCGAGCAGTTTCAAGGTGGTGTCGGATAAACCGCCGTCAAACGTAAGGGCAACAGCGCGCTCTTTGCCGACAACGGGATCATAAGTGGCATCGGCTGTACCGAAACTGTATAGCCTCGATTCGGGCACTTCGATGAGCGTGCGCTTTTCAAGTCCGAGTGAGGTAGCATCGAGATAGACTTCCATGCCGCCTGCTCCATCATCGATTAAGCGGAAATCATTGGGTTCCTGCAATGTGTTTGCATACTGTTTCGCGGCCTTTTCTTCAATTTTGTACTCTGTTTGCAGGTAATCTTGGATGTATGCTTGCAGATAGGGCATATAATTCGGGCTGTCGAGCAATTCGCCGAAAGAAAGAAAACGTTTGTTTTCCACGTCCACGTAGAGGGCAAAATAACTGCTGTCGGCATGTTTTCCCTGTTTGTAAATATCCAATACAAAAGAAAAATCATAACGGGAATCTTCGGAAAAGTAGTCAAAATCCAGTTTTACGAGATCGGCGTCCTCGGGGATCAAGGTGTCCAACCGTGCCCGCAGGGTATCGCTGATGAGGGCGGTAAGGCGGGTAGTGGTATGTACGGGAAAACAAAGGGATTCATGGTGGTTTTCGATGTCGGCTTCGGTGCGGAGAACGCGAAAACCCGATGCGCTCGGAAATTCCAGCGCATCGGCAAAGAAGATCAAATGATTGTAGGAACGCTCGGTACCGTTTGTATCTGAGGAAAGCGGTTGCCGAATGGATTCCTCAAAAGGAGTATCGGCGCAACTGCATAGAAAAAGAATGCAGAGCAGGCAAACGAAAAGTCTTTTTTTCATACGTCCTTTCCTTTCGATCCTATTTTCGTTTTGTTTTCCGATGAGTTTTCTTGGTTTTTCTAAAGGCATTGAGACATCCTCCCGCTATGCCCGCAGGTATGATCGGCAGAGCCGAAAGAAAAGCGGGAAGGGGGGCGGGTGATAAAAAGACAAAAGACAGTAAAAGCATGGTAAACGTAAATAAAGCGGCGGTAGACGAGGCGCGCAAAAAACAATTTTGTTTGGAAAGGGAAGAGATCCAGCCGCCGATAAAACCGCAAAGAAGTTGAACAGAGAGAACGAAGATTGGTTCAAAACGTTCGCTTTTCGGGATTTTTTCCAAAATCCAAACACCAAGAGCCAATAGAACAAAAGCTGAAATTAAAGCAAAGAGTGCGCTGAAAATAATGGCTTTTAATGTGTTTTTGGGATTGGATTTTTGTGTCGTGTTTGTCATTTTTCCCCCTCCTCACACCGCATTGTATGCGAGGAGGGGAGTGAATATGCTTGGTTATCAAGGCAATTTGGAGAAAATTTCTTTTAGGCAGGCCTCTCTGTCGGCGTACCATGCGGGCGCCAATATGCGGTGTATTTGCCAGCCGTGGGCTTTTTGATGCCGAGGGAGGATGCATTCTCGCGCCGAAGTATCTTTTGCGGCGTGAAGAGCGGTTTGATCGAGGGTGATGCCGAGAAGATAGGTATCGGGTGCATCGGGCATCGAGACGGCGATGTCAATGCTCTCGCTCATGGGATAAACGGTCAGGTATCCTTCAGCGTGCAGACGGGTGCAAATGGTTTGGCAAACCGTTTCCTCCGAACGGCTCGTGACGGTCGAGGGAAGGGGGGTATATATTGTCTTTGTGTTCAGGGCAAGGAAAAAGTCGCAAAGTGCATTATAAGAATCGTCAAGCGTCGATTTTTTTGATACAACGGCGGGAGAAAAAGCGCAGACAACATGCATTTTTTTCTTGGCCGAACCAACAGCGGCATCCAAACGAGCGCGGCAATCGGGAATGGCGAAGGTAGCTGCGGTGGGGATGGAGGCATCTTGTTTTGAGAGGGTGATGGCGGGAGAAAAGAGAATGTAATCCCGTGGTCTGTCGGTGGCATCCGACAAGGGGGTGATATACAAAGCCTCCTGACTTTCTGCCAATCTCTTTGCAAGAGAAGCGTCACGGGAGAGAAATGCCGATAAATAACGTTCGATTCGTTTTGCTTGTTCATGGTTACCGGTTATGATTCCGACAGAGGGAACGGGTGTTTGTTCGGACAAGGCTGTAAGTGTTTGAATGATACCGATGGCTTCCGCATCCTCAGGATTGAAAGAATCGGTAATATTTTCGTCAATCACTGTTACCTCAACGGCGTCATCAAAACGGACGGGAGAAGCGTTTGGCATGGTGGGATGAATGGGTTTTCTGGTTGTCAACGAAGCGAAAATATCAGCAAGACCGGGGGCGGCATACCCTTGCGTTAAAACCGTTTTGTTGGGGCAGTTGTTGCCAATTACCTCATAAAGGCTATCCATGTCTTCGCGGTTTGTAGAACAAAGAGGTGTGCTTTCTGCGATGAAACGGTGGGATGTGCGGCTTCCGAGGGCGGGAGAAGCGAAAACAGCGATTTGACGAGCACAACCAATGATGGCCAACGCATGGTCAAACGGAATGTTTTCGGCTTCGTCGAAGATCACGCAATCAAACGCGGCAAATCCAGGGCGTTCACGCATTTTTCGCAGAATGGGCGCGGTGCAAGACAGCACGCAGGGAAAGCGTACATCGGCCGCTTCGGGCAAAAGACTATCTAGTCTTCCGACATTTAAGCATTCATTGTTTTCAAGGCAACGGGCATACTGCGGAGCGTTGCGAAGGTGATCGGTGTAATAGGCATTGCACAGATTGGTGTGGGAAGTTAAGAAGGTTTCAAGCGCCTGCTTGCGGAAGGTTTCCTCCAATTTTTCCAGATGCGCAATCTTGGCGGCAAAAACGGCGGGGTTGAATGTACGCAAAACATCTTCTGTCAGCAGAATGGAACGGCAGGCTGCATCAAAGAAACCTTTGACGAACGATGCTTCCATGTTTTCGGAAGTCAATGGCTTGCTTTCGTACATGGCAACTACTTTTTCAAGTCCGTTTTGGAGAGCGGTCTGTTTAACCGCCAAATAATGGCACCAAGCAGGCAGACGATCAATGCCGCGCTTTATGGTGTCAACCGTTTCGGCAAGGAGCGAGAAGGGGGCGCCCTCCACGGTAAGACCGCTTGGTAAGGCGATCTTCAAAAGCGAAGCCCAAGAACGGAAAGAGTGGCTCCATAACGAGTAGGCAGATTCTGCTTCTCGGAGGATTTCTGCAACCGTCTGCGTGCTTTCGGGGAGAGAATCGGCCAAGTCGTTTAAATCCTTGGCGGCAAATCGGTTGCGGAGACTGTCGCACACCTCCGAGGCGGCGGCCATTTGACGGATGGTTCCCGCAGGCAGTGTATCCAATGCCCAATCGGCAAATCCAAAGAGGGAGGAAAGCTTTGCGAAAATATCGCCTGCCGCATTTAAACGAGTGCGGTACAAGCTAAACTGTATCAGAATATCCTCAAGTTCGGACAGCTTGCAGGTGTATCCGTTTTTGGTATACTCATTCAATCGATGCAAAGTTGCTGTTCGAATGGTCTTCTTTTTGAAGAAAGAGAGGTTTTGCGCATTTTGCAAATCGTTGATCATTTCTTCCACCGGCAGAGAAAAAGCACCGTCGGCAAAAAGGGAATCTAAATGCTCTCGGATGTCCATGGCTGAAGCGGCGGATTTTAATATTTCGGTGGGAGAGGATTCTTCGAAAAGATCGCTGACCAAAAGTTTTTTGACCATACCCATGGGAGCGGCTGCAAATATGCGAGCTGATTCCCAAAGGGTAGCGATGGCGTCGCTTGTTTGCGGAACATCGACTTTTACGGCCGAAGCAAGCGCGGTGATCTGTTTTATAAATTGCTGATAAAGCGCGGGCAACTCTGCGGTTAAAAGGGTTGCTTCTTCCATTTCGACAGGAGATAAATCGTGGACGGTAACCCCGCGTAAAATGTGGTTGTGCGGTTCTCCGCAAGCGTGTCCTGCGGCAAAAAGGGTTGCTGCTGTGTCAAACCGCAACGCGATTTCATCTTTTGTCAGGCCTGTCAGTTCAAGCGGGGTGAAAGGGACGGCATCGGCATCACGGTAACGTTCAAACTGTTGGAGGGCGCGTGTGAACGAAAAACCAAACAGTCCCACTTTTTTCAGTGCTGCATAGTAAGAATCAATCTCATTTTTACAATGGGCAATCTGTGCCATTAAGACGGGCAGACTGCTTTCGGGCGGCGGCAACGTAAGGGAGGCGGTGGGGAAGGCAGGGGCCAAAATGGGAGCGGATGCTCCGTATGCAACTGCGGCTTCCTCCAGACCGTTTGCCTTCAAACGCTTAAACATATTTTGCACACTGCTTTGAGAAGAAGCGACATACAGCACACGCTTTCCGTTTTCTAAAAGATGGAACATCAAATTTTCGGCCACACGGCTTCTCCCGCTTCCGCTTTGTCCCTCGGTGAGAGAGATCGTGTGGGCAAGAGCGGTGTGGAAAGCAGCGTATTGCTTATCGTCCATGGGAAGTAGGGCGGAGGTAGGGGTGCGGAAAATAGGTTCTTCATCCATGGGATATTTTTGCGAAACGAGAGCGGAAGAAAGGGGATTTGAACGCAATGTGTGAGGGGAGAGCAGAGAAAGCAGGTGGGCATTGTCGCAGGCGAATATACCCAGACAGCTTCCGCTGCAAAGGGTCACGCCCGAACAGAGGGAATAGGCTGACTTGATTTGGCGTAAAACACCGGGGATGAGTGCGGCAAAACCACGTCCCGCTAAACTTGGCAATCCATCGGGACGAATACCGAAAATGCGGTGGAGTTTTTCAAAAAGGGCCTCATGATAAAGAGGCGCTTCGCCGGTAGACACCAAACGGTATCCTTTGTCCTCGGTATTTGTGAGCAACCGAACGGGATAGAGGATAGCGGGCGCATAGGAAATATCATCGGAGTGGGTCTCGGTGTAGCGGATCAGTCCCATACCGACACACAGTCCCGTATAACCGCATTCGTCGGCGCGGCGGTCGGCCATGTCGGATAAGCGGCTTAAATATTTTTGCAGACTTTTTTTCTCTAAAAATGAGGTGAGAACGGGGTCATCCTCTTCGGGGGGGATAGAAGATGCAAGATGTTCGCCAATCAAACAGAGATCGGCAACATCCCGATCTTGACCCGAAAAGCGGAAGGGAGAGGGGGCGATATCCACCCCGCCCGCTTGCATCAATTTACTTACGATGACGGTCGGATCTATATCGATCAATTGCAGACCGTTTCCGTTTTCATGGGTCGAAAGAAGAATATCATCATCTTGTGTGATGATACGGTTGCGGAAAAGGGCCGAAGCGCGGTCATAGACATCTCCGATGGAACGGGCAGCAAGGTCATCGTATCCGGGCATTTTGTCCAAGGCTGCGTCAATATTGGCAAAAATCCGATTGTCTCCCGAAAGAACACGATCGGGGAGAGAAGAAATACCGTTGTGGCGGGCGCGATATATGTCAATGGCAACCACAAAATCGGCGGCATTTTCCCGCATGACGGAATAGGTGCTTTTGATGGCTTCCTCAAAGGAAAATGATGTGCCGTAAGCAAGGGTAGCCATATCCAGAAAACAGACAGCGCCTTCTTTTCCGTTTTTACCGTCGCGGGTAAAGAGTGTGTGATATGTATGGAAAGCGGACGAGGGAAAGGCAGTCTTACGCAAATGACAACCAACGATGGTCTGTTGCTTGAAAAGCGCGAGAACGGGATGCATGCCCAATGCTTCGAGCAGTGAAGCGAAAAGGAGAGCAAGCTCCAAACTGTTACCTTTGCGATATTGTAACACCGCTTCGGGATAGCATAAGGAAACGCCCTTTTTATTGGCATCAGGTGTGTGCATGGCGTAGGACAAGCGCAAACTCCGCAGTGTGTGATACAGTGTTTCCATCATGGTTAAAATGGCTTTTGGGCTGTGATCACTATAATCGCGGTGGCGGAAAATATCGCGGGGAGAAAGCTCTGCGCAGACTTGATCGACGGTTTTTTGGATTTCCTCTTGTGCAGGAGAAATCAGCGTGGCCAAAAGTTCGGGCATAATCTCACTGCCGCTCCAAACGTTGGCGGGGAGCAGGGTGATCGGATGCTTGGCAGAGGCGATCTCCTTACCATTTTGGGTTAAACTCGCGATCACAACGGCAGGAACATTTTCTTCCAAATAGGCAAGATAATCGGCGTGATAGGTCAATTGGGGGGCGCAGATGGCAAAATGACCGCCTTTTGTCAGTGTGTGGATCGGAATGATCTTCGACTGAAAAAAGGCAGGCTTGGCCGTCAGTGTCAGTACAAGATCACCTGTGACTTCATAGGGTGTATCCAACAGAATTCTTTCAATGGCGGGAAAGCGATTGTAGGAGAGGGCATAACCGTAGATGGCTGAAAGTTCAAGCTGTAATTTCATTTCGTTCATAGCGTGATCTCCTGATTTTTATTTCCATTCCGTCAAACGACGGCGTATATCGGTGTAGTCCAGCCGATCCCTTGCATACGCTTTTTTCAAAAGCATCGGCGGAATGAAGCTGTCATATTTATCCTGCGCGGGATATTCGGATGCGGCGAGCAATTTTTCCCTGTCGGGCAAACGATCATCCGCAAGACAAGCAAGCAGCCGTGTCATAAACTGCGTACATCCCGTACGGAAAGAAAGGTAATAACAACCGTCATACTGCACGTCGGTCAGGTCAAGTTCGCGTGAAAAATAGACCAAAAGCCGTTTTAAGGTGCGTATGGCGCGGGTACCCAGCCACGGGAAAAGGCAGTATCGGTTTCCGCCCAGACAAATCAGCGGTTGGGTTGCAAATCCCGTTTGTTTGGCTAAAAGACGGGCTTGCGCAAGTCTCTCGGCAGCCGATGGCTTGAGATAAGGGTAAATGGTATCTTCGGTTAAAACGCGTTTCATCCGTTCAAGAACACGGGTGTGGATTTCTCCGCGGTCTCCCGGCCAGGCAACATCCATTTTGCCATCTACTTTTTTTGCATAAATGAGTTTTCGCGGCAAATCAATTTCCTCTACCTCCCACACCCTGCCCGCGAGTGCAAAGCGATCACCGATGGGAGGTGGTGTGGTGATGGTGCCGATTTCTTCGGATTTTTCGCGAACGGTATAATCTTCGCTGTCCTTAAATACTGCATAAAAACGATAATCTCCGAGAAGGCGCTCGGCAGAAACTCCTGTAATGATACCGCCTTCCTCTCCTTTTTCCACCATACCCGTTTCCAAAAGGTGAATCAGCAAAGCTTTAAAATCTTGCGGATCGACCTGTGCAAAGGGGGAGAGGGACAAGATGCGATCGGCCAACGCGGCGGGAGATAACTCGCCTGCCGATGCAAGGGTTGCGAGTGTTTGATGGAAAAGCAGGCTCATCGGCATGCTTTTCGGACGGCTCTCTTCTAAAAAGCGGCTTTCAAGATAAAGCTGTACAATGGCGATGCCGCGAATCAGCTCCCAAGGAACAGCCTGATACACAGGCGCGTTGGGCAGAGCCTTCTCTTCGCGGAAAACCATCATCATTTCGGGGGGGACATTTCGTCTGCCCGAGCGACCCAAGCGTTGGAGAAAATTGACGACCGTGTTGGGAGAACCCATATTGATGATGCGGTTAAGTTGCCCAATGTCTATACCCAGCTCCAATGTAACGGTGGCGCAGACGGTCATGGGATGTGTGGTCTCGCGTAAAGAGTGCTCTGCTTCTTCTCGGAGGGCCGCAGAAAGATTGCCGTGGTGGATCATAAAGCGGTCGCGCTCCCCCTTTTTGCGGGAAATTTGTCGCAGAGAAGCGGTGACCTGTTCGGTTTCTTCGCGGGAATTGGAGAAAACGAGGCATTTGTTTTGCTCGGTGGCGGCATACACAAAAGCATAGGCGGCATCCAAGGTAAGACCGTCTTCCGAATCGGGTTGATCGGTAAAGAAATGCTGCATGGCAAGACGCCATCTGACAGAAGCGTTTTGCACTTCGGCCACAGCGTTTTCATACGGGGTGCCCGCTCCCAGCCAATCGGCCATGGCGCGTGGATCTCCCACCGAGGCCGACAGGCCGATGCGACGGGGACAGTGGCCGATCAAACGTGCAATGCGTTCCAAAATACATCGAAGCTGTTCACCGCGATCCTGTCCCGCGAAGGCATGGATCTCATCAATGATAACATAAGAAAGGTGGGCGAAAATGCGTGGAATATCTTGAGAACGGTGGAGAAGCATGCTTTCCAGTGATTCGGGGGTGATTTGCAAAATACCGCGAGGCCTACGAATAAATTTTTCCTTCGCCCCACTTGGTACATCTCCGTGCCAATGAAAAACAGGCATATTTCCCTCAAGGAGAGGATCAAGACGGGAAAATTGATCGTTGATCAGAGATTTGAGGGGAGCGATATATAAAATATCCACCGAATCTGAAAATTGACCGTCGAGCATGGTCAAAAGAGGGAAAAGTGCCGCCTCGGTTTTACCGGAAGCGGTGGGCGAGGTGATTAAAAGGTTATCCTCGCTTTCAAACAGAATGCTTGCCGCAAGGCATTGTACCTCGCGTAATTCTTCCCATCCGTTTTTATAGATAAAGTCCCGAATATAAGGGGAGAAACGTCTAAATATTTCGTCTTGCGAAAGTTTTTTCATTGTTTACCCCACAATGTCATTCATGCCGAAAGGATCATCTTCGGTTTCTTCCTTGCCGCTCCGTGTCATGGTTACGGCGCCGTCTCCGAGAAGCGTGTCAACCGAGAGGGTGGGGTTTTGCATCAAAATGCTTTGTACATGCAGGAAGTCCCGTAAAACCTCCCGAGGAGTCAGGTATTCATCGCTTCCCATTTTATCCAGACAAAATTGCAAAAAGCGAAGAAGCGCTTGGTCGTTTAAGGCGGGGGGGATGTTGTGGTAGCGGGAAAACAATCCTTGCATTCGCACCAAAAGGGCAAAGAGAGCGCTGTCGTCCAAACGGCTCAAGCGAATTACAGGGGAAAGCCAATCGGTGTATTCTCCCGCAAAATGACCGCCGCAAAGGCGGCTCTTGAGTGCTTCGTAACTGTAAAGTCCGCGACGCTCATCTTCCAAAAATTTCGGGGTACCGCCCATGTAAATTCCCAGTCCTTCCGCTTTGCCCTGCAGTGTATCATTGAACATGGAAAGCACCTTTTCATAATTGTTTTCGCGGGAAATGCGATTGGGAATTTTGTATAGATTTACGCACTCATCAAAAAAGACAATGAGTCCGCGATAGCCGATGGCGCGGAAAAAACTCGCTTGCAATTTCAAGTAATCGTACCAATTGGAGTCGTCGATGATGGTGCTGACGGCGAGAGCGGATCTTGCTTCGGTACGGGTGGAAAACTCTCCGCGCAACCAACGCATGGCATCCGAGGCGAGATGATCGTCGCCGTTTCTGACGGCGCGGTAATAAACGGTCAATACATGGGAAAAATCAAAGCCGTTGACAAGGCTTTGGAGAGAGGTTGCCGTTTCGGTGATGCGTTTTTGCACTTCGAGAGAAAAAGCCTCATCGTTCGGGGTCAGACCGCAAGTGGTGACCACCTCTGCCTGTACCTTGGAAAACCAGCGTGAGAGGATCACCGAAAGCGCGCCTCCGTCGGGAGAGGATTTGGTGGCGAGGTTTTTCATCAATTCGCGGTAGGTGGCTACCCCTTGTCCCTTGGTGCCGGAAAAGCGGCGTTCGGGAGAAAGATCGGCGTCGGCGGTAACAAAATCGCGTTCCAAGGCATTGGAGCGCATTAGGCCGATGAGAAAACTTTTGCCGCTTCCGTACCGACCGATGAGAAAACGGAATGCTCCCATACCGTCGGCAACATTTTCAAAATCGTTTAATATGGCACGCACTTCGTTTTCCCGTCCGATGGCCATGTATTCAAGTCCCGTGCGGGGAACAACACCCGCCGCGGTGGCATTTAAGAGGGTTCCGAGCGTTCTTCTGGGAATGACAATCTCTGCACTCATGATGGTTTACCTTTCATAATCGGGTGCCGATGATAGTATTTCATCGGCATATTCGTCGTAGACCCCCTGCGCATCACAGATGGGTTCGCCGTAAAAATCGAGTAGTTTTTCATTGATAGCGTCTGCAAGGGCTTCGGGAAACAGTGCATTTTGCAATGCCAGCTGTCGCAATGCCGCGATGTCTTTTTTTGCCAAAAGCAAAAGCGCCTTGGCTTCTGTTTTGTCGAGGACGGCAAAGCGGTTGTCGGCAGAGGGGGGAGTGGCTTTTTTTTCCGCCTGTATCGTGGGTATGATTTCTTCTTCGGGGGTATCCTCGGTCAAATAAGCGGTCAAGAGTTTGGTTGTCTCCCAAGCGGATTCTTCCATGTTGCGCGCAATTTTTAAATCTACCGCGGCTTTCTTTTGCTTTATGGGGACTTTGACGGGGATTTTGACGGGTGCTTCATCTGCCACCGTGTTTGTAATCATTTTGGTGATATCTTCGGGCAAATGCATACCCGAAAGGCGGGAACGAATGCCGAATGAAGTGCGCAGGGCGTTATCCAAAACCTTTAAACAATCACCCAGCGCTGAAGAGAGGGTTTCTTCACCCCAATTGGTGTAATATTCCAGCTTGATGGCGCGCCGTTTTTCAGCCGAAATGACGGTGCCCCAAAAAGCGATGCGCGTGAGTTTCATGGCGGAGGATGAATGAGACGGCAACAAAATACCGCTTGCTATGATTTTGGGAAGCAACTCTGTTATAAGATCTTCCATGCGCTCGGCAAAGCGACCGTTCTCTCGATAGTAGCGGCTTTGACGGAAATGATAGGAACAAAAATGCTTTAAGAGCAGTTCCTTGCGCGGGGGCGTAAGGGGGATTTTTCCGCAAAGCAATCCGTCTACCACGCCGCAAACGACCGAGAGGGGCAGCGTTTTTTGTTCGCCGGTACAATAAATATCCAAAATATCTTCCGCGGGAAGAGGAAGCTTCCAAAGGATGCACAGATCCAACAACCAATCCCCGAGTTGCCTATCCAGCATGGGGAAATCCTTGCGATAGGCTTTCCAAAGGGACAAAAGGGCGGAAAGGACATCCTGCGGAGGCAGATCACCGATTAGATTGAGAAGTTCATAAATATACAGGTACAGATACCCGTAATCGACCTGAATATATTTCCCCTGCCTGACCTTGTCGCGCCAAGTGAGATAATAGTGGAATTGCTCCTTGCCAAGGGATTCATACCGCGGCATAACGGTGTAAAAGGAGCGGTAAGGAGCGGCCGCTTTTGGGGAAGTGTTGTGGGAGGTCAAAGCTTTTTTGCGGTACTCGCGAAAAGCCATTTTTTCATATCCCGGAAAGCTTACGGTGGCAGAAATGAGAATACGGCTGTTTTGATTCAGCATGGTGCTTTCCCCCTCACCCATCTCAAGCGGGTGGAACAGACCGTTTTCATACATGGTGCGGGACGGTGTGATTGGGAGAGCGGGGAAAGTGGTATTTGATGTGATTTCGGTGCTCGAGAGATCGCGGCGGCGAGAGGCAGGCAAGAGCTTGTCATCGGTCCAAAAATCGTCGCGTTTTGTCATCTTTCCACTCCCTCCCGCTTGATTTATTCTTATCAATATATTCTATCATGCAATTTAAATTACGTCAACCATTTGGGGTGTTTTTTGCATAAAAAAGCTGATCACATAAGGTTTTTACTGCTCGATCATCTTGACGGTCGGTTATACAATGAATGAGATGATTTGTCTGATCAATTAACCGATTGGAGGGTGAATCGGATGTCTTTTCATCGGATCGTAAAAGCAAAAATGTCTCCCGCAAATTACGGGAGACATTTTTTGAAAAATTAAAGCTCGTATTTTCTGGGAAGAGCAGCGGCGTTGTCTTTGTAGATCTGTTCTTCAATGGCAACCTGCTGACGAACTTGATAGGGTTGGATTTCGGGCTCAACACCATTGAAAATGGCATTGTAGGTCATATCGTAGTAGCCGCCGACAGCCGTGTTAAAGGCATCGCCGGTGCACTCGATGACTTTTTCTACCCAAGGCAGGGGAGTGGGTTCAGAGCAGTAGCAGGGTTCGCCGTCTTTAGAGAGAGATTCTCTTTCAAGCGCGGGCATGGGAACTGCTTTGGGATCGAAATATTTGTATTTTACGGTTTTGGTGGTGGCCAAAAGGGTACCGCAGGAACCTTGGATTTTGTAGGTGTAGTCAGAGTAAGCGTCACAAGTAGAAATGGTCACCTGAATCCAGGGTTTGCCGGGAGCTTGGATGACGACATTGGAATAGCTTTCACCGTCGCCTGCTACGTTCACAGCGGCAAGACGGGAGGTGATAGCGGGCATGATGTCGTAAGCATCCATCAGGTTGAGCACCTGATCCATGGGGTGAGGGCCGGTGTTGACGAGGTTACCTGCGCAGTAGCATTGCAGGGTCTGCCAGTCCCAACGACGGGAAAAACCGCTGAAGTTGGCGTGGATGTCCTGAATTTCGCCCAGAACGCCCGATGCGAGCACTTTTTTAATTTCGGTAAAATAAGGAGCAAGACGGGATTGCTGGAAGATGTTGAAGTATTTGCCGGTTCTCTTCTGGCATTCCATGACGGCATCCATATCTTTGAGATTGTTGGTGATCGGTTTTTCGGAAACAACATTGAAGCCGTGTTCCATCAAATCAATGGAGATCGGCACATGCATATGGCTGTAAGAGGCGTTCACGACCAAATCAATGTCGGTTCTGCCGAACAACTTGCGGTAATCGTCGTAGACATCGCAGTCCCATTCTTTTTTGGCGAGTTCTCTGCGGTCTTCTCTCATTTCAACGATGGCAACCACTTCAATTTTTTCTTTCGCTTGTTCGGTGTGGAAGTATTTGCCGTGAATGTTGCGACCGCTTCGGCCTTGGCCGATAATGGCAATGCGCATTTTTTTCATGGTTTTGCTCCTTTTCATGCTTTTTTAATGATAATTTAAGTAAATTTTATCACTGTTTTCATATACTGTCAAGCCGAAATCAAAAAAATAAACAAATTGTGTCGGATAGATAAAAAACATGCATGTATATTGCTATAAACCGTCGACTTCCCTCTTTACAAAATGACAAAAAAAGAGTATAATATAAGCCGAAAATGGTAGTTGTTACCACGAACGTTTCCAAAATGACGGAGGTTGGCTTTGGAGAGATTGGATGCTGTAAGGCAGGCTTTATTTGATGCCTATTATAAAAACTTAAACGATATGCAGCGCAAAGCGGTTACGACGGTGCGCGGTCCGTTGCTTGTCCTTGCGGGTGCAGGTAGCGGCAAAACAACGGTGCTTGTCAAGCGTATCGCCCATATTATCCGCTTTGGAGATGCTTTGCGCGGGACGGCTCCTGCCCTTTCTTCGGGGCAGATCGAAGCGCTGGAACAATTTGCAAAGACGGCAAAGGATTGTCCGCCTGAAGGATTGCTTCCCGTACTCAAGCAATTTGCCGTCGATCCCTGTCCTCCTTCGGGTATTTTGTCGATCACCTTTACCAAAAAAGCGGCCAACGAAATGAAAGAACGCTTGAAAGCGGAGCTGGGAGAATCTGCCGCCGATATTTGGTCAGGCACCTTCCATTCTGTCTGCGTTCGTTTGCTTCACCGTTATATTCAGCGTATCGGCTTTGATTCTCAATTCACCATCTATGACACCGAAGACAGCAAAAAAGTGATCACCGACTGCATCAGCGATCTGGAGCTGGATCAAAAGGTTTTCGTGCCTCGCAGTGTGTTGCATGTCATTTCGGGATATAAAAACCGTCTTTGCAGCGTAGAAGACATGGAGGCTGAGGCGGGAGAAGATTTCAAAAAACAGAAAATGGCGCAGCTCTATCGTCTGTACCAAAAGCGTCTTTCAGAGGCCAATGCGCTTGATTTTGACGATATCATCGTTTTGACCATTCGGATTTTGCAAGAATGCGATGAGGTCAGAGAAATGTGCCGCAAGCAATTTCAGTACATTTTGGTTGACGAGTATCAGGATACCAACTACGCGCAATTTGTTCTCTTGCGCCTTTTGGGCGACGGATATAAGAACATTATGGTCGTGGGAGATGACGATCAAAGTATTTATAAATTCCGCGGCGCAACGGTTGAAAATATTTTGAGCTTTGACAAGCAGTATCCCGATGCCGTGACTGTGCTTCTTGAGCAGAACTATCGTTCCACCGCAACCATTTTGAACGCCGCCAACGGACTTATTGCCCACAACAGAGGGCGTAAAGGAAAAAAACTTTGGACTGCAGGCGATCACGGCGATAAAATTGTTTTGCGAGAACTGGAAAATCAGGAAATGGAAGCCCGTTATCTGGCCGATACCATTCAGCGTATGGTAAGAGATGATGGATATAGCTACAACGATTTTGCCGTCCTTTACCGTTCCAACGCCCAGTCCAATGTACTCGAAAACGTATTCACCCGCAGTGCTCTGCCCCATCGATTGCTCGGCGGAACGCGCTTTAACGACAGAAGGGAAATTAAAGACATCCATGCATATTTGGCGGTCGTAAATAACCCGCGTGACATGGTGCGGTTGGAAAGAATTATCAATCTTCCCAAGAGAAATATCGGTGCGGTGACGATTGAAACAGTGATGCGTCTTGCCGCAACAAATAACACCTCCGCTTTCGATATTATTCGCGACGCCGCCTCTTATCCGGAACTTTCCAAAACGGCATCCAAACTGGTTGCCTTTTATGAATTGATCACAGAATTGCAGGAGGTAGCGAAAAACGAAGCGTTGCCTGCCCTCTTTACCGCCGTGATTGAAAGAAGCGGCTACATGGATATGCTCCTTCGTTCTACCGAGGATGAAAAAGACCGCATCGCCAATGTCAACGAGTTGGTTTCCAACGCGGTGGCCTTTTCGGAAAGCAATCCCGATGCAACCTTGGCTGACTATTTGGAAGAAAATGCGCTTGTGGCCGATATTGACAATTATGATCCCGAGGCAGGTGCTGTGGTTTTGATGACCATGCATAGCTCCAAAGGACTTGAATTCCCCGTGGTCTTTTTGCCGGGAATGGAAGAAAATGTTTTCCCCTCGGTGCTTTCTCAACTGAGCGACGAAGAGATCGAAGAGGAAAGACGGCTTGCCTATGTTGCTGTGACCCGTGCAAAACGGCAGCTTATTTTGACCTATACCCGTGAGCGTCTGATTTACGGACGCACTTCCAGCAATCGTGTTTCTCGTTTTGTGGAAGAATTGCCGCAGGAATTGATTGACTGCACCACAGCGAGTATGTATAAGCGTATCAGCTTGGGCGGCACCGATTATCAAGCGGCTGCAAGCAAGGCGATTGAGGAAATCACCAAAAAGAGAAATGCCGAGCGTGAAGAAGAATTTTTGCGCAAACACAACCCGCATGGTTTTCAGGTGGGCGAAGAGGTACTGCATGATATCTTCGGCCTCGGCGTGATCAAGTCTGTCAAGAAACTGGCGGGTGATACCTTGTATGAAGTAACCTTTGAAAAGGTGGGCACCAAGAAAATGATGGGAACCTACGCCAAACTGCGCCATCCCGAAAAATCCGAATGAACGTAAAGTGTAGGCGGGTTGCACCAATATGCAAACCGCCTGTCTTTTTTCCAAAATTATAAAAAGGGTTTTAACTATGACTGTTTTACAAAAGGCGAAATATTATACCATGGGCGATAAGGCGTTTTATGCTCGGGTATTTGCCATATTGCTGCCCCTTGTCATTCAAAATGCCATTACCAATATAGTCAGTCTTCTGGATAATATTATGGTCGGTACGATCGGCACCCTGCAAATGTCGGCCGTTGCCATTGTCAACCAACTCCTTACCGTATTTTATCTGGCTATTTTCGGCGGCTATTCGGGCGCAGGCATTTTTTCCGCCCAATATGTCGGCCTCGGTGATGTGCGGGGTGTTCGGAACTGTTTCAGGGCAAAGCTTTATATTGGCTTTTTCTGCTTGACGGTGGCTTTTGTGGTGTTTCTCGGTTTTTCCGAATCTCTTATTTCTATGTATTTGGCCGATGACACCTCGGCGCAAGATGCGGCAAGCACGATGGGATTTGCAATCGAGTATCTTGACATCATGCTCATCGGTATTCCTGCATTCGCCCTCTCCCAAGTCTATGGCAGCACGCTTTCCGAAATGGGGAAAACCAAGGTGCCCATGATTGCCAGTGTGTCGGCCATTCTGGTCAACTTGTTCTTAAACTATGTCTTTATTTTCGGTAACGAAGGCTTCTCCTTCTTGCCGTTTGCTCCTTTGGGGACGGCGGGTGCCGCGATTGCTACGGTGGTTTCCCGTTTTGTTGAGGCGGGTATCATCATCACTTATGTACATACACAATCACACAAATGCCCTTTTATCAAGGGCGCTTATAAATCGATTAAGGTTCCCAAAGAGTTGGCGCTTGGCATCGTCAGAAGAGGGACACCGGTTATGGTCAATGAGATATTGTGGTCAAGCGGCATGGCGGCCATTATGCTTTGTTATGCCAAACGAGGCTTGGACGTTGTTGCGGCGACCAATATTTCGGGTACGGTAAACAACCTGTTCAATGTTGTCATGATCTCCATGGGAAGTGCTATCGGTATCTTTATCGGGCATCTGCTCGGCGCAAATAAAATCCAAGAAGCGCGTGTTTCGGTATGGCGGTTGTTAACTCTTTCGGTAACGCTTTGCACGATTTTGGGCGGGATCATGGCACTGGTTGCCCCCTATGTGCCGCTTATTTATGAAACGAGTGACGAGGTAAAAAGCATGGCGACCAAACTTTTATATGTGGTTTCCTGCATGATGCCTTTTATTGCTATGATGCACGGCAGTTATTTTGCCATGCGCTCAGGTGGCAAAACCATGCTTACTTTTACGTTTGATGTGGGGTTTGTGTGGTGTGTGGCTTTTCCCATTGCTTATTTACTGGCAACCTTTACATCGTTGCCGATTGTTCCGATTTTCCTTTGTGTGCAGCTGGTTGAGGTCATCAAGGCTTTCATCGCATTTTGTCTTGTGAAATCGGGAATATGGATTCAAAACATCGTACAATAAAAAATCAAATAAATGATAAAAAACCTGCCTCTGAGGCAGGTTATTTGTTTAGTGTCAGATATGAGAGGCGATGCGGCGGTTGATTTCTTCTCGCAGGGAGAGAATCGCCTCGCTTGTTTTGGGATAGTCGGTGAAAGAAATGATACCATATTCTTCCAAAAGTTTGATGACGGCTTCCTTGCCTTCAAATTCCTCTAACAGAGAAAGGGCGCGTAAATCCTGTAATCCGTAGAAAAAGACTTTGATGCGAAGGGAGGGGATGGCTGTTCCGTCGGCGGCGGGGTAAACCGAAAAGGGATCTCCCGCGGGGAAAGCGCCCATGCAGTCGGTAACCAGATAGGGATTGACGGGGTGAACGGAAAGGCGGGAATTGTAGAAATTATAGCCCCATTGCAAAAATCCGACAATGTCAAATTTATATAACTGCGCACCCAGTACACGGTTGCGGGCAGACGGCATGGCCAAGAAGCGGTTGGATACATCTACCGATTGGCTGCAGCAGTAATATGTCCAAAGATTGGACACCTTTGACTCGAGAAAGGGATCGATATGGTTGAGAGCGGGAACGGGGGTGGATACGACACCATCCTTGAAAAACTCAATGTTGGATAAAGCATCCATGGTCTTAAAACCTTCAAGCAGGGGCGAGGTGTGTTTTTTAAGACGCAAAAAACGCTCCAAATGTTCGATGTGGGGTTCGTCCGACAAATGGAAATACACCTTTTCATCGATACCGAGTTGTTTGAGATGATCGCAAAGAGAGGGGAGGAAAGCGTCTAAAAATCCGAGGTACTCATCAGAATCCGATGCGGTATCCCAACCGAAAATACGCTGATAGTTCCCTTCATAGGTTGCCATGATCTTGGGAGCGCAGGCGGCGCCCCATTGGGAGAAAAGATGGGCCATTTCGAAGTATTCGACCCCGTGCTTTAAGCACAAGCGAACCCAGCGGTCAAGGAGTGTATAATCAAAAGAATATGTGTTGTCGGTGTTCTTTGTGATGCCCACAAGCTGGCAAGTGGCGCGCTCATGACCTATTTTTGTGTCCAATGCTGGAGTGAATATAGGGGTCAGGATCATGTTGATGCCATGCTCGGTCGCTGTTTTTATAAAGTTTTCAATATATTTCCAATTTTGAGGAGAAAACATTTTTTGATTATAATACTGTGCAATGCCGTCGCAGTGAAACCATTGGGTCACAATGGTCTTTTGTTTGGGCAGGACCGCAGAAATGACGGTCAAGGTAAACACTTTTTCTTCGCGGTAGGAAAAATCTGTGTTTTCAAAGACAAGGCGGATTTTATGTTTGCCCTTGCGTGCGGTTTTTGGAATCTTAACGGTAACCCAAAGCGAACACCAAGCGTAGGGGTAGGCGAAAATGGGGTCGGCGGGCGCGAGGGGAGAAAGAACATCGGGGATCAATCCGGGTTCTTTGGTCAAATAATTATCATCTTGCGCATCGGTGTTGATGGGGTTGAGGGCGGGTACGTTATCCACGCGGAAGAGCGAGATATGTTTTTTCAGATCGGATACAACCTCTACCTTGCATTCGCGCAGGCGGATTTCAGTTGATTTAAAGGCAATTTGAAAAGAAAATTCTTCTCCGCGCAAAGCAGTGGCGGCAATGTATTCGGATTTGAATTCATTTTTGGTCACAAAAACTTTTTCCAAAGCGGATTGCAAGTGAAATTCTATCATCGAAAAATTCTCCTTTATGTTACTTGGAATCTTATCGGATAAAATCAAGGGCTGTATTTTGATTACGAGAGGGAGGAGAGCGCTAAAACCAAAGCATCAAAAGAACCGGCCAAATTGGTTTTGCAGGTGAATGTTTCATTGTTGGAAACGGGGATGTTTTCGGAAATTACATACCCCTTTGTACCGACGGTACCCGAAGCGGTGAGTGTATATACCACCTTATAAAGTTCATCGTGGTTTTCCTCGGTTGATACCGCAATGCGGGAGGATGCATTCTTGACGGTGGCGAAGGTTTTGCCGTTTTCTGCAAGAAGTATGGTGGTACCCGGAGTAAGTGTATCATGGAGAGGGGGGGCGGCGATTACTTCGATTTGTAATTCCACCGTGGTTTCTTTGTCGGTGGAGAATATATCGACCGAGAGATTGCTGCGTAAAATCAGGGTCAACACAGTGGCTGCCAAAAAGACGAGTACCAAAAAATCGATGATATTAAAGTGCCTTTTAACAGATGCTTGATCGTGCATTTCAGTTTCCTCCTGCCACTACGATTTTGGTTACGGTAGCCCCTGCATCGATAAAAGCGACCTCAGCGGTTCGGAAATTAAGCTCTGTGCCAACGGCTATGGGAAGACCGTTGATGTGATATGTACCGTCGGTCAGGGTCGCGTGGAGCGAAAAGGTGAGTACGACATCATGCAATCCGTCGGGGGTTACGGCGGGGGTATTCACGGTGGTGACAGTCCCCAAAACAAACGTGTTGGTGGGATCGCGCAGCACAGTTCCCGCGCGCAAACTGCCCACAAAGGTTTCTCTGACATCTTTAATTTCCACCGTACAAGTTAAATCGGCGCTGTCTTCGTGGACGGTGCGAAGGGCCAAGCCGATGCCAAACGAGATGACGGCCAAAAAGACAACGATTAAAATCGCGTCAATGACGTGAAAACTTCGTTTTTTTCCGGTAATTTTCATTGAATGATTTCTCCTCCGGTTTTTTCGTTTTCAGCGGTGTTTACCGTGGCAACACCAATGGCGGCGATGAGCCAGAACATGCAAAATACACGGGAATCCTGCCACACATAATCGGTGGTACCTCTTAACAATAAGGCGAGTATGCCGCACAAAGAGGCGGTGGCAGTTAATTTTAAATTGCGAGGTGGATCATGGGCGATGAAAGTGAATATTTTTTGGACAAAGACAAGGAAAAAGCCAAGCAAAACAATGAGACCGAGCACACCGTATTCAATGGCAATTTGCAAGAAAAGGTGATGACTGCTTGAGGCAAGCTGACCCGTTGTCGCGTAGGCGGGATAAACGGCGGTGAATAAGCTGTCGCCTGTGCCGATTCCGCAATACCAAAAATCCTTGAATATCTGCACGGAGTTTTGCCAAACGATGGAACGGTATTCAATGGAACTGCCGACTTTGGCCCCGAAATCCAACAAAAAGTTTGTCATAAATGAGGGGAAAAGAGCAAACCAAAGCGGGAGCGAGAGGATGGCGCTTCCCGTGACCACAAGTGTTTTTTGACTGTAAATAAAGAAAAAGAGGAACATAGCTACGGCAAGCGAGAACCAAGAGCCGCGGGAAAGGGTGAAAAACAAACTGCCGAGCAGGGTGATCAGTGCGATGAAAGACCAAAGTTTTCCGCGAAAATAACGTGCGGTGAAAAGACAAGCAAAGCCAAGCGGGAGAGACAAAACCAAAAAAGAGCCGAAAGTCGCGCCCGTATCAAAGGTAGAAACAGCGCGTAGAGCATCGGTGGTGAACACTTCGGCCGATTCGGATAAAAAGGTTTGGTCTAATCCGAGAAACGCGCAAAGTGTTGAGGATGCAAACAGCATCAAAACGGTGCGGCCTACCCACGCAGAACTTTTCAAGAGATTGACGGCCAAAAAATAGATGGCGATCAAAACAACGCGATTGAGTGCGGCGGGGAGAGAAAGCGTCGGAGCCAAAGAGAAAAATCCCGAAGAAAGGGTGAGAATCAAAAAGGCCAAAGCCACATAATCGATGGCTTCCATATGGAAAACACGTTTACCGCGGATAAGTTTTCCAAGATAGGCAAATCCCGTCCATACGACCGCAAAAATCAGCCAAGTGTGGGATAGCAGAGGGAGTGCAAAAGCGATGGAAACGATACCGACTTCGGGTTTGTAGAGAATAAAGGCGCTCAGAATGGCAGCTCCGATGAAGAGAAGCAGTGTTAGGGGGGCAACCCACCAAGTGAGAAGTCCGAGTGTGATACCGAGAATGATCAGCAAACTTTCATTCTTTTTGTGCGTTTTCGGCTCAAATTCCAGCTCTGCTTGCCGCACGCCGCCGATCACTTCCAAAAACCGTCCCAAAATAAGACTTTCGGAGAGACTGTTGTTCAATTCATTGCGGCTTAATATGACGGGAATGGCCATGAGCATGATGGCGGGACCCGAGAAAATATGTAAAAATGACAGATCTTCCATGCCGAGTGTGTAGCGCTTGAAAAGACCCATGGCAGCTGATAAAAAGCCGAATAAAAACAGTGTTATACCGATGCTGCGCATACGGAGTTGCATGAGAGAGGAGACGGCGCTTTTGAGTTTCGGGAGGAAAAAACCCTTTTCCATGGATGCGGAAAGGCGGAGTTTCCATTGGCGCGTGGCGTTACATTTTCGTCGAATAAAAGAGGTTACGGTACTGCAAAGAGAGGTTTTTCCGACCTTTTCATACCGCTCGTATCCTGCGAAAAAACTTTTGTTTCGCAGAGAATGTGCGGCGCGGTGAACGGTGTCCGAAAGAGAGAGGAGAGAACCGAAAATCAAACTGCGTGCAATGAGCGTTTTCAGTTTCGTGTTTTTCTTTCGCGGTGCCATTTTTTTCCTCCTCTCCAAAAAGTCAAATGTTATAGATGCAGTATATCACAGATTTTTCAATCGGTCAATGCCTTACATTTTGTCCTCCAGCATGTCGGGACGGACGGCGCGGGTTTTTTCAAGCGCCTTCTCTCTTCGCCATGCTTCGATGTTGGCGTGATGCCCCGAAAGAAGGACGTGCGGCACTTCCATACCGCGAAAAACAGCGGGTTTGGTGTACTGGGGATATTCCAAAAGCCCTGAAGCGTGGCTCTCGTCTTGGTAACAAGATTTATCTTTCAAAACACCGTCCAAAAGGCGGGTGATTGTGTCGACCAAGACGGCTGCAGGGAGTTCTCCGCCCGTCAAAACATAATCGCCGATGGAAATTTCTTCGTCGACGATAGTGTCGATGGCACGTTGATCCACCCCTTCGTAATGACCGCACAAAATGACCAAACGGTCAAGCTTGGAAAGCTCCATCGCTTTTTCTTGGGTCAAAACCTTGCCTTGGGGAGACATGTATACGGTATGCGGTTTTTCCTTAGCATCTTTTGTAACGGCGTCAAAGCAGTCGACGATGGGTTGCACCGTCATGAGCATACCGAAACCGCCGCCAAAGGGCGTATCATCTACCTTGCGATGTTTGTCGGTGGAATAGTCGCGGATGTTGTGGCAGTGATACTCAACCTGTCCGCCCTCCTGCGCACGTTTGAGAATGCTTTCCGAAAAGATGTTTTTGAGCATATCGGGAAAGAGTGTCAGAATGTCAAATATCATCATCTAAAAGGCCGGGGATGGGGAGTATCCGCACAGCTTCCTCCGTGTCAATTTTTCGAATAAAATCACCGACGGCGGGAATGAGACGGATTTTGCCATCGTTGGTTTTGACTTCATACAGATCGCCCGCGCCATAGTTGACCACATCGACCACCTTGCCGAGTTTTTCCTCCGTTTCATCGTGGACAAGAGGCAGGCCGATGAGGTCGGCGATGAATACCGCGTCTTCATCGGTGACAATGTCTTCTCTGGCGGCGTATAGGGTTTTCATTTTCAAAACCAAGGCAGCATTCAAATTGCCATACTCTTCAAAAGCAACCAATAGGAACTTGCCTGCCTGGCGAATGTTTTTAACCGTGAGGGGACGCGCGCCGTTTTCATCCAAATACAAGGTGCGCACCTTGCGAAGCGCTTCGGGGGAATCGCACCAATGCTCAAGTTTTACATCTCCGCGTACTCCATGGGTGGTAGTAACACGTCCGATGGGCAGATAAGGTTTTTTCATGATTAACTCCGTTCCTGCGGGACGGATAACCGTACCGCTGTGGGGCAGATTTCTATTTTGACATCGTTGACTGTTTCAATCTCTCCGTCCACGCAAAGCTTTGTGGTATGTGCGGGTTTGATGGTCATGGATTTACATTGGCGATATACCAATTTGTCTTTGATGGCGGGATTTTCGTAAATTTTTCCCGCTTTATAGTCGCCGACGAGACGCACGAAAGAAAGACGGCCGACCGTGGAGATTAAATTGACTTCCATCAAACCGTCATCTAAACGGGCAAGGGGTGTGGCGTTGTAGCCGCCGCCGTAAAAAGCGCCGTTGCCGACAGCGACCAAAAGATATTTTCCCGAAAATTTTTCACCGTTGTCCAATTCGACTGTCAAATTTTCGGTGGGAAGGGATAACAGGGTGCGTCCGACCGAAACGCCGTAAAACAATGAACCGGAAAAGAGGGAGTGTTCGCGCCATTTTTCCATATTGGCTACCACGGCGCAATCGAATCCCATGTTGAGCATGTTGACACAGTAGCGATCGTTGTAGCGAATGGCATCGATGGGCTTAACCTTGCCGCGGATCTGTCTGGCAATATCAAAAAAATCCTCGCGATTTGCAAAGCTGCGGGGGAAATCGTTGCCGTTACCGGCGGGAATCATGGTGACTTCGGCGTTATGATACCCCATAGCACCATTGACAACCTCGCTAAAAGTACCGTCACCACCGCAGGCATAGAAACGGATGTGCCCCCCTTTGGAAGCAACTGCTCGCGTATAGGCTTCGGCATCTCCGACCGATCTGGTTATGTATATTTTGTAATCCACACCCGCATTGGCGGCAGCGGTGACAATGCGTTGCTTTAAATCAACCTTGTCCTTGCCGTTTCCCGAAACGGGATTTAAGATAAAGATGTGTTTCATTGGTCGTTACCTTCTGTATTCTCGCTTTGATTTAAAGATTCATGATAGGCTTCGTAAAAACTCAATTCGTCTGCATAGCGAGGATTGTCCGCAATGGCGAGGGTGTTGAGCACCGTGTCAAAAAGTTGTCCATCATCGGCAAGGGCTTTTTCGGCGGTGTGGGTCAAAACATAGGCGTATCCCTCTTTGATGGTAATAAATTGCGTCCAAACATAGACGGTTTTGCTTTCATCGTCATTAAAATATCCCGAATAGCAGATGCATTTTCCCACAAGATCCCCAATCGTAACATCTTTTGTATAAAGCAAACGGTAGTCTTGGATAAAGGTGAGGGTGGCTTCGGAGGCTTCCATATATTCCTCGAGTGTCAGGTCGAGTTGATAAATCATGTGGTTTTCGGCAAAAAGCGACAATGAGGTTTTGCCGTCGGGGGCGGTGAAATTGGCGATCAAATCCTCGTCTTCGTCGGAAACTGTCCAATCCTCGGGATATTGCATGGAAATGCCGTAAATATCATCGGTGAAATCCGTATATCCGTTTGAACAACCGCAGAAAACAAAAATCAGACAAGAAAGAAGCAGAAAACAAAGTGTTTTTTTCATTCGATTCATTCTCCTTTGCTCACATAGGCCGTCCAATAGGGATCGTAGGTCACGAAACCGGGACGGGCCCCCGCAGGCTTTTTGATGTTGCGGATCTGGGTGTAATCCACGGCGATTTTTGCCCCCGCATCGGCCGATGAATGTTGCGCGGCGGTTTGGGCGGCAAAGGTGAAATCTTCGGCGGGCGGTTCGATGCCGTCGGTCAGCATGACGACATGGGCGCCCGGATAGTCTTTGACATGAAACCACCAATCATTTTTAGCGGCTGTTTTGGTGGTGATCAGATCGTTTTGCAAATTGTTTTTGCCGATCAGTAAAGTGAATCCGTTGGGGGTTTTTTGTTGTAACGGAGGATGGGGACGCGGTTTTTGCTTGGAAATATGTTCGCGTCGCTTGCCGCCGTATTCCCAATGACTCAATTCTTCTCGGATTTGCAGAATATCGGATTCGCTTTGGCAACGCGAAAGAGCATCGAGAACGGTATCTGCATATACAAGTTCCCTGCGTGCCTGCTCAAGTTGTTCGCATAACTTGAGCTTAGCGGTTTTTTTGCGGTTGTAGTCTTTGAAATAGCGGTTGGCATTGACGGCGGGCGGAAAGCGGGGATCCAATTTCACCGAAACCGACTCTCCTGTTTCATAGTCGGTGGCCACAAGTATGTCATCGCCTTTTTTTAGACGGTAAAGCTCTTGGAAAATGAGTTCCCCTGCTTTGCGGGACTTTTCTGCCGTGGCTGTGTCGGCCAATTCTTCTTCCTGCAAAGCGATCTTTTTTTGCAAGCGGTTTTGGGCATTTTTCAAAAACTTGGTTAAATCTGCAGCGCGCTGGGCTCTTCTCTGTTCGGTTTCCCGTTTGCCGTGATATTCTTCCAAAAGTGCGCTGGGGCTATCAAAAAACACCGATTTGGCACGGTCGCCGAAATGAGTGACGGGGAAATAACTGTAAGCAAAGGGCACGTTGTCATCGGCGCGCAAGAGCAAAACGGGCTTGTAGGTTTCGGTACGGAATCTGTCTACAAGGGATGTAAAGCTATCCCAAAGGCACTTTGCATCGGCTGCGGTGGTGGCGCCTGCGCGGAATGCTATTTCAGTGGTGATGACGGGGGAAAAACCGCGATAGAGAGAAAAGAGCGCTTTGTCGGCGGGGGTTTCGGGGGAAAGTGCGGCGAAATCCGACATGAAAATCTCTTTTGTTACATGAAGAGGGTTTTTCTTTCCCTGATCGGGGGGAAGTGTATATTTGATACCGGGCAAAAGAGGGCGCGCGGTGGATTCGGAAATATCGGTATATCGCAAAGCGCCAAGCACTTTTTCCTCGGTGTTTAAAAGAATTAAATTGGTGTAACGCCCCATCAATTCGATGATAAGGGTGCGGGTGCCGTATTCTCCCAGTTCTTCCTTGGTTTCAAAGGTGAAAGAGAGGATGCGCTCAAACGACGGATGATCGATTGCGCGCAGACGCGCGCCTGTTAAATGTTTGCGGAGAAGCATGCAAAACATAGGGGGCGTAACGGGGTTTTCTTTGACAATATTTGTAAGGGAAACACGGGGTGAACCGCTGGATGCCGAGAGCATTAAGCGGTGATTTTGTTTGTTGGCGTGAATCAACAGATGCACTTCATCCCGTTCGGGTAAAAGCACTTTTTCCACTCTGCCGTCAAGAAGTTTTTCTCTCAGTTCCCATGCCACACAGGCAAGCATACCACCATCGAGAGCCAAAGCATTCACCTCCGTTTGCATAATTTTTCACACATTTGATATTATAAATACTATCATAACATATATATAGAAAAAACGCAAGAAAAAATGTCTGCGGGATATTTTGCCAACCCTCTTGACAAATGCAAATTCATACTGTATAATGTGCTCGTTCATTGATCGCGCACACGGAGAGATGTCCGAGCGGTTTAAGGAGCTGGTCTTGAAAACCAGTGACCCGGCGACGGGCCGTGGGTTCGAATCCCACTCTCTCCGCCACACTCTCACACACACCATCGTCCTACACGGAGAAGTACCCAAGTAGGTTGAAGGGGACGGTTTGCTAAACCGTTAGGTCGGGTAACCGGCGCGAGGGTTCGAATCCCTCCTTTTCCGCCAAACAAAAAAGACACCCAATCGGGTGTTTTTTTTGTTTGTTGAAGTAAGCAAATTCGAACCCGAGCAACGGGGACCGGCGTGGGCGACATCCGCGAAGCGCTGCCGGTGGCAGAAGCAGCGAGCGGATGGGGGCGCAGCGGTCGATTTTTTTCGAGCAGAAGCGAAGAAAAAGATCGGGCACCGCAAGAGGGGGTGCGAAGCACCTTC
>JAZSON010000024.1:0-81963 GCA_045536965.1 Eubacteriales bacterium | reverse complement strand
TGTTTATTGATGCCGAAGGTACTCAAGAACAATTGAAAAAAGCCGATGTAGAACTTGAAAAAATCGGGTATCTGCAAAACAATGCGGGCAAAACAAGTGTTGTCTTAATTGAGTTTTGCCTTGAAGATGTTCCCGGAAGCGTCACAAATGTTCTAACGCTTATCAATGATTTTAATTTTAATATTTCTTATATCAGCTCGCAAGAAAACGGCAGCGATTATCAATACTTTAAGATGGGATTGTATGTTGAAGATATTAATAAAATATCTGCTTTTCTCAAGGAAGCTGAAAAACTGTGCCGCGTGCGTATGATCGATTATAACAGTTCCGAAAAGGTTTATGATAACAGTATTTTTTACAGCAATTACGTGATGGGCCTTTCCAAGACAATGGGACTTTCAGAGGATGTCAGTCAGGAGCTTTTGGTTCATGTTAATCTTGCTATGCAGACGCTGGACGAGCAAGGGTTATCACCCTACAGAACATTTGATAGCATAAGTAAATTTGCAGAATTACTGGGTGCTTCTAAAGGTAGAGCATTTATGCCGAGAATCAGCACCCATAAGGTAACCGAAAGCACCGAGATCACCTTAATTGAACCTCCCTGCGGAAGCAACACCATCATTATAAAAAGTGAGGACAATTATCTGTTTGTAGATAGCGGTTATGCTTGTTATCAGGATGAAATGCTGGAAGTTTTCAGAAAGGTTGTCCCCGATTTTGATAACGTAAAGAAAACCATTCTTGTTACCCATGCCGACGTTGATCATTGCGGTCTGCTGTCGTTGTTTGACCAAGTGATTGCAAGCGGCAAAACTGCGCTTTGTTTAAAAAACGAATTTTTGGGAAACGATGGATACCGCGAAGAAAATCCGCTTCACAAACCGTATATCAATATCTGTAAGATTCTTACATCTTACAAAGCGGTCAACCCCGAAAAGATCACAGTTCCTTGGACTGATTATGAAAATTTGTCCGAGTCGCTTACTCAAATCGGTTTCTTTGATTTCGGTGAAATGCATTTTGAAGTGTATGAAGGCAGAGGCGGTCATTTACCCGGAGAGATCGTTCTGATTGATTATACCCATCATATTGCTTTGACGGGAGATATTTATATCAACGTTCACGGTTTAACGAAAGAGCAAGCTGAATATAATCAGTATGCTCCGATTCTGATGACATCCGTCGATACCGATCCCAAGTTGTGTGCCGAGGAACGCAAGGCAGTGATGCAACGTCTCGGAGTTGGACAATGGCAAATTTTCGGAGCACACGGCTTCAAAAAGGATTACTCGGTTAATTCTTAATGTTTAGAACCAAAATCATAAACCGGCTAATCTAAGGTGTCGCTTTGAATTAGTCGGTTTTCCATTTTATTCGAAGTTCGGTCGGTAATTTCCTATTAGCACAGAGATGCCGAAAAGTTATTGAAATGTTCACAATTATGCGTTATAATCTCTTAATGATTATGAAACACGAGCGGCAAGGAATGATACTATGAACGACAACAAAGAGATGCTGGGCACTGCACTCATCGGAAAACTGCTGTTTAAGCTTGCACTTCCCACGGTGGTGGCTCAGCTTATTAATATGCTTTACAATATCGTTGACCGCATTTACATCGGTCATATGCCCGGTGACGGCAGTCTGGCGCTGACGGGCGTTGGCGTATGTATGCCTATCATTATGATCATATCCGCTTTTGCGGCTCTCATCAGCTCTGGCGGTGCACCAAGGGCATCCATCTATATGGGCAAGGGCGATAATGACTCTGCCGAAAAGATTCTGGGCGGCTGCTTTACGCTTCAGCTCTTTCTCTCTGCAATTCTTACCGCCGTACTGCTGATCTGGAATGAGGATCTGCTTTTGATGTTCGGTGCAAGCGAAAATACCATCAGTTACGCAACGAGCTATATGAATATTTACGCCATCGGCACGATTTTTGTTCAGCTTACCCTCGGTATGGGTGCGTTTATCACCGCTCAGGGATTTGCCAAGGTTGGTATGATGACAGTGCTCATCGGTGCGGTCAGCAATATTATTCTCGACCCCATTTTCATTTTCGGCTGTAACCTCGGTGTAAGGGGTGCGGCGCTGGCTACCATCATGTCGCAGGCGATCTCCTGTGTTTGGGTGCTCAGTTTCCTGCGTGGGAAGAAGACCTACTTAAAACTCCAAAGAAAGAATATGCGTATTAACGGAAAGCTTGTCTTCCCGTGTGTTGCGTTGGGGCTTTCTGCGTTTATTATGCAAAGCAGTGAAAGTGTGATCTCGGTCTGCTTCAATTCCTCGCTTCTCAAATACGGCGGCGACATTGCCGTGGGTGCAATGACCATCCTCACCAGCGTGATGCAGTTTGCAATGCTTCCGATGCAGGGCATAGCCCAGGGTGCACAGCCAATTTCCAGCTATAACTACGGAGCGAAGAATACCGACCGTGTAAAAAATACCTTCAAACTGCTTCTGACCTCCTGTGTTGTCTATTCCTTTGTTATCTGGGGTGCTATTATGCTGTTCCCTCAAGTATTTGCGGGCATATTTACACCCGACAAAGAGTTGATCGATTTTACCGCAAACGCCCTGCGAATATACTGCGGCGTGATGTGTATTTTCGGTATTCAGATCGCTTGCCAGATGACCTTTGTTTCCACCGGCAACGCACCTTGCTCCATCATCGTTGCTATCGTTCGTAAGTTTGTCCTGCTCCTGCCGTTTATTTATCTGATTCCCAATCTTGTGCAGGATAAGACCATGGGCGTTTACCTTGCCGAGCCGGTGGCGGATATTATAGCGGTATCCTTTACGGCGATCCTTTTTGCCGTTCAATTCAAAAAATCACTTAAAAAAGTAGAAATGGAGAAGATACAATGAAAATTGCAGTAACTTATGAAAACGGACAGATCTTTCAGCACTTCGGTCATACCGCACAGTTTAAGCTCTACGAAGTAGAGGATGGCAAAATCGTAAATACTGAAGTAGTGGATACCAACGGCAGTGGCCACGGCGCATTGGCGGGACTTCTTTCTTCGCTGAATGCAGACATACTTATTTGCGGCGGCATCGGCGGCGGTGCACAGATGGCTCTGGCACAGGCAGGTATTAAGCTCTTCGGCGGTGTCAACGGTGATGCGGACGAGGCAGTGGAGGCATTCCTTGCAAACAACCTAAACTATGACCCCGAAGCCAAGTGCGACCACCACGACCATCACCATGGTGATGGACACACCTGCGGAGACCACGGCTGTGGTAGTAACTGCGGTTCTCACGGTTGTCATTAAATCAACAAAGACGTTGCTTCGTTGCAGCGTCTTTTGCTTTTTTTAGGGGGAATAAAGGGGTAAAAAGCGGGGCATAAAAAGGGGCATTATAAGGGGTATAACAAGGGGTATAGTTGATGCAAATATGCATCGATTTTTCACCGTTTTTCTTATCCCCCTTATTTACAAAATCGTTTTTAAAAACGCTTCCCCTTTAGGATTCGTGATAGTTCTTATATATCAAAAACAGAGTTCACAATGGGTTGAAAACCTGTTCACACCCTCTAAAAACGAGATTTCACCCAGAAAAAACGAAAATCACATATGATTTACACTGATTTATGACTTTTCTATCTAAAGTCTTAGAAGATGATTTTACTCTTCGGAATTACAAAATTTCAGAATGATTTTGAGATGTTTTTCTCGTTTCCATATACCCCACATTTTACCCTAATTTATGATAGATAAAATGATAGTAATTTTCGATATGATAAGAGGTAAATCCCCCCCTGATTCCGGAATGAGGAAGAAGGGACAGTCATCCCGAAAAGCCCCCCGTCATTCCGAAAAGAAGGCCATCCCATCATACCGAAAGGATGGTCGCCTATCATATTGAAATGATGCGGATAAATCCGCAAGTAAATCAATGATAAATCTACAAGGCGTTTTCAAATGACGGTCATTCAATCATTTTCAAATGAGGATGACTATCGTTCCAGAAGGAGGGGACTTATCATACCGGAGCGCACATCATTCAGAAATGCTCCCGTTAGTATTGTGACGACACCCTCACGCCACAGAAGCGTATCTGAGCCGAGTTCGATTAAAAACTGGGATGTTATTGTCAGGCAACGCTCGGGATATAGCAGCCGCAGAATGAATAACAGCGCCATCTTAACCATAGCCGATCCGATCAATCAATGGACAACGGTGCGGATTTGCATTTTGACATACCAAAACTTGAAAAACTCAATTTTATTTTGAAATCTGTTGAAAAATTATTGAAAATATCCGCAAATTGTGGTAAAATATCTGTATATACTAACCTTCGGAGGTTTCCTATGGCTATCAGTTACAATAAATTGTGGAAATTACTTATTGATAAAGGGCTTAAAAAGACCGAGCTTGTAAAGCTGTCGGGCATCACTTCCAACGCTATGGCGAAGATGGGCAGGAACGAATCTGTTCAGGTGGACACCCTGGGCAAGGTCTGTGCTGCCCTTGGTTGCAATGTGGATGATATTATGGAGTTCGTCCCCGATGAAGCAAAGGGGGACAAATAAGATGGCTCCCCAAAATAAACTTGGCATCACAAGCTCTCCTGAGCTTGCAGATGCAGAGGAGCGCATCAGCAAGAAGAAAGCGGTAGAGCTGTTTGAAAACGGTATACTTGACCGCTTAGAGCCCGGCACGACTGCTTCGCTTAAAGCTATTCATAAATATCTTTTTGACGAGATCTACGACTTTGCCGGTGAGCTTCGTACTGTGAATATCGCCAAGGGCAACTTCCGTTTCGCACCGCTTATGTATCTGGAAGCGGCACTTGCCAATATAGACAGGATGCCTCAGTCCACCTTTGATGAGATCGTGGAAAAGTACGTGGAAATGAATATCGCCCATCCCTTCCGCGAGGGCAACGGAAGAAGCACACGCATCTGGCTAGATTGCATTTTCAAAAAGGAACTCGGTAAGGTGGTGGATTGGAGCAAAGTCGATAAAGAGGATTACCTGCTCGCAATGGAGCGCAGCCCAATTAAGGATATCGAGATCAAGCACATTCTGAAAAATGCCCTGACCGACGATATCCATAGCCGCGAGGTCTATATGAAGGGCATCGATCACAGCTACTACTACGAGGGTTATACCACCTTCAAGACGGAAGAATTATGATTCAGGAAGGACAAAATGGTATGATCTGGGGAATTCCTATTGCAGATTTCATTCAAATAATTATAGGCGGACTTTCTTTGATTGCAACAATTTTTGTCTCTCTGGCGATATATTGGATGCAAAGACATCATGAAAAAGAAAGAGAAGAATATGAGAAAAAAGCGCAAGAAAAAAGTGTTCGAGATACAGCAAAAATGTTTATTATTGACAACGAAAGTGAATTGGATTTTTTACCGCTTTGTCAGATAGCTTCTATGCTATACCCCAATCACAGACACGCGAGGAATATCTACACTCGATTCAATATGTGTAGTTCCCAACTTCAAAAGGAAATCCTTAAGCACACGAATACTGCTTCTGTTAGTAATATTTCTTTTAGTGCGATTGGCGAGTTCGTGGAAAAATATCGTAATGATATAAAGCGTTGTGGTTTAGGAACAAGTGAGTTTCTATATGATGGAGCAAAGTATTTTCATAGAGGTTTTCAATATTACTCACAGTATCCCATAAATGATATTAATCCATCTTGTTTTGAGACACCGTTATTAACGTCAATACAAAAGTCTTTTAATACAAAGCATGATCTTACATTATATATGGATGAGTATTTGTATGTGCTTGAACAAGATGATGAAAACGGCAAAAAACAACCTGCTCCAATTGATGTTGTATGGAATAGAATTGCAAACTCTAGACAAGAGAGTGATGTAACTTTTTGGGTAATGAGAATGATAATTAGTGGTTGTATAGCAATGTTGGCTCACAATATCATTCCTAATAATGATGAATGGCGAGGAATTCCATTTGATGAATATCGGATTCAGTCACAAGAAGATATGTACTACTATACCGTTCTTGTACTGATGAGTGCCTATGGACACACCGAGAAAGACGAGGAGGATAAATAACTATGCCAACGCTTGATTGGATTGGAAAAGATAAAGTAATCAATCATCATCTGGATGTTCCTTACCGTGTTTTGGAGCGTCAATATAGTTATGATGAAAATGGAAAACATACCGAGGATAATGGCAGTGAAAACATGATTATTCATGGTGATAATCTTTCTGCACTCAAATCGTTGTTGCCTCAATACGAAGGTCGTATTAAGTGTATCTACATAGATCCTCCGTACAATACTGGTAATGAAAACTGGGTATACAACGATAACGTCAATGATCCCAATATTAAGAAGTGGCTCGGTGAAGTTGTTGGTAAGGAGGGTGAAGATTTGTCTCGTCACGACAAATGGTTGTGCATGATGTATCCCCGCTTAAAATTACTTCAAAAACTATTATCTAAAGATGGTGTTATCCTTATAAGCATTGATGACAATGAATTATACAACTTGAGATTGCTGTGCGATGAAGTATTTGGTGCGAATAATTTTGTCGCAACTTGTGTTTGGCAAGGTTCAAAAAAGGGAGACGCTAAATTGATTTCTGTAGCACATGAATACATTGTTATTTATGTTGCAAATAAAGCTGAGATGACTGCAAACAAGGTGATGTGGCGTAGAGAAAAACAAGGTCTAGATGAGATATTCTCACATTATGATGCGTTGCGCAACAAGTATGGACAGGATCATTTAACCATACAGAAAGAAATGAAGAAGTGGAAGATGATGGTTGCACAATTCATTGGTATAGTGAAAATGATAGTACTTGGGTACTTAATGATCATGGAACAGTTTATTATTTTGAACTGCCTAAAGAGCTATACAACGATTGGGAGCACTCTGTAGGCAAACAGCGAAAGGACGCTTTGAGAATCAAACGAGAATATTTTTCTAAAATCGTTCTCTTTCATAGAACCGAAGGCGAGACTGAAGAAATTACCATTCTTCATCTTTCAGAACGTTTTATGCGCAGGGCAGAACGCTCTGTGACCGAAGAGGGTGAAAACTAAATCCTTATATTATGTGTAAAACCAGGCACGAGATTTTGACCTCTCGTGCCTGGTTTTATGTACGTTTATTTTCCTTGGAAACAGCTTGTCCTATCGTGAATTTTGTAAAAATTAGTGTAAATTGGGGTCAAGTTGTTCTTATATGATTGCAGGTATGCCATTTTTGTGAAAACCTTCAATGTGCCGAAAAGCCAGTCATATCAAGGGTTTTCGGGCTTTTCGAAACGGTGGTTGTTCTTTGGCGGTCGTGGCATCTGCGGCCATATCTTCGGTCAAATCGGTGATGGGATCGCCCTTGGATTGGAGATAGGCGGCGGTGAAGGGGGTGCCTGCCGCCGATTGAGGATAAACGCCCAAGGTGTGATCGACAAAATAGGCGTCAAAGCCCTGACGGATGATTTCATCGACCGACAGGTTTCTGGTCAACTGGGTGACGATGGCGCCGATGATTTCCAAATGCGCGAGTTCCTCGGTACCCACCTTATGCTCGGAAATGTTCCATTCTATTTATAAAACGGACAAGTTCTGCTTTTTCGGCTTCTTAGTAGATACGATTAAGACACGTGACAAGGTGCTTCGCTATAGTGTAGAAAATCAAGTGGAATACACCGAACATCCAACTGTCAAAAAGCGTGGAAAAGCTAAAACCATCCGAATTTTTGTATCCGTTCCCGAAGTTTTTTGAGTCCAAAAAACATCGGATCATAGAAAATCTTGAATATATATTATAATCTTGATAGCACACGGCAGTTAATGTCGTGTTTTTTGTTTAGACGGCAATCTGGATTTGCGCAACAGTTAAAACTGTTGAAACGCGAATCATACACGCTTTTTAGGGCGTGCAATCGTGTTTCTGTGCGCAAAAACGGATTGCTGTCTTTAGAATGGGGGAATTTTGTAAGAAACAATTCGTGGAACAGAGGCTCTATACAGTTCCCGTGAATAGTAGTACAATTTGTAAAGGAGTGTTGAAAAATGAGAGGTGAAAACGTAATGGCAATGGATCCTAAAATAATCAAAGGTGAATACTTAAATTCTGCATATAGTGAGCTTTCAAATTTAATAGGGATCGATGCTGTATTAAAAATTCACGCTACATATCGGGGGCAACAAATATTCTTCCCAGTGGATTTGTTTAGCAAAGATTTTATTAAGAAACAAATCATCGAAGAATACAACGGTTATAACGTCAAACAAATTGCCCTCAAATACGGTTACACAGAAAAATGGGTTAAGAAGATCTTGAAAGAACATATAGACAATGATAATAAATAAAAAAGGGGTTATTGATTATGGATTTGAAGACAATTTTGGAAAAGGAAAATCATAGCGTAGATACGAGCCTATTAGGGTACGATTTTCACATTACCGCAGAGCGTAACGTTTACAATGCAATTCGGAATAAGTATAAAAAACTTGCAATAACTGCCAGAGAAAAGTTTGAAAAGATGGACGGAGAACTCTCTGATATCAGCGATTTGCTTGATAATTCTCCGAATGCATTTGTTGTTGCAATCGAAGATGCTGTTTTAGAACTTTTGCATGATATCATCAGTGTTGATATCTATACGGTTGATAAAGATGCAGTTCTAGAAATGGCATTTAATGGTGAATACTTTGACGAATTTTCAGAAGCATACAATGTGTTTAACAGTAAAGCGAATGAGATAATTCAAGAGGTTGACGACGAGGCTTATGCGAGACAGCTTAGAAAGGAAAGCCGTCCCCGCTGGACATCTGCCACAATTGGGGGAAATGCTATAAGTGCTTGGTCTCACCAATTAGATGCTATGGGAATGAATCTGATAGAGGGGGCGGCTCATACTGCATTCAATGCGATTGGTAACGCTATTACCAGGAGTTGGGCAGATGGTGAATTGAAAAAACTGTTTCGGTCCAAACATTTAAGACAAGATATGATTGACGGTGTTTATTATTCGTGTTTTAACCTTCATTACCTTTTGCTCGACATCGTAAAAAAGTATTCTCAAATGGATATCGGCGGTACAGTAAGTCAACAGGATGCACAAAAGGCAAGAGCAATGTTTAATAACTTTGTTTCTTTGAATCTCGATGAAGAAAAGAAAGCAAAGTTGATTAATGATATTTTTCAACTCGATCCATATGAAAGGGAATACTATAAAATTCTGATTGAAATGTTTGGAGACGAAAGCAAAGAATTTGAATCTTTCTCAGACTTTTCCGGAATGAATTCCTATGATATCAAAAATGAAATTCTTGTGGATTTTGTAGAACAACATTTAGGTGAAACCGAAGCGGATGCTTACAAGTGTAAAGAAGAAATGGAAGCACTAGCCCAAAAAATCGGCCTGGATTGCGTGCTGATCGTTCAAGCATATGCAATTATATCCAAGCAACTCGAAGAATTGGATCTGTTATACAGAACGGTTGATGATATTGTTTTTGAAACCCGCGAAGAAGCCGACTTGGCTAAAGAAGAACTGTCAAAAATACAAGAAATCATGAACACAATCGTGGCACCCACCAAGGAATCTACACTTAGCTATGAAAGTGATTTGCGTGCAAAGCGGGATAAAATCAAACAGTTCCAAACTGCGGTCAAGGACAAGTACATTGAAAAAATTGAAAAATACCTAGCGGATTTCGACAAAAAGTTTCGCGGGGAGAATTTTTTCAGTTCGGGAATGACTCGCGAAGAAGCCGGAAATGAAAAAGCTTTGAAGTATGTTAAAACGCTTCCCGTAGATAGCTACGAGAATTTGGATAAAGCGCGTGAGTTATTGATTGCGTATTTGCCTGAAGTCGGAATAACAATTGAACAAGCAACTTTAGCAAATGAGTATTTCAATCGTTGTGAGGTCGTTTTGAACACGGTTGATGGGGTGCAGTTCAATACTCGCGAAGAAGCGACTTATGGAAGGCGAGAGTTCAATGAAATTAGCGCTATAATGGAAGGTGTAACTGCTCCTACATCGGATTCTCTATTGCCGTATGAAAAAGATTTGTTGGAGAAAAAATCAAAACTTCAACAGTATAAAACGCCAATAAAAGAAAAGTATATTTTAAAAATAGATCGGTATTTGTCCTCGTTCGATACATTGTTTAAAACTTGTGGATTTAATAAGTTTGAAACACGCAGGGAGGCGGCTATTTATCGAAGCTACGCATATATCAAAAAAATCAATCCCGTAACATATGAGGATATTGACTTAGCGAAAGAACAGTTAAAATATTTTGTTTCATTTGTTGGCATTGAATATGAAGAAGCTGTGTCTGCACACCAATTACTTCAAGATCGCTATATAATAAACAATACCGTCGATGGAATCGTGTTCCCATCGAAAGATGATGCGGATTTCGGCAGAAAAGAGTACGAAGAGATCAGTGCTATTATGAGCAGAGTTGTTCCGCCTACAAAAGATAGTTTGTTAAGTTACGAGAAAAATCTCTTTTTCGTTCGACAACAACTGCAACAATTTAAAACTGATATTAAGAATAAGTACATTTTGATTATAAATCAGTACTTAGAAAAATTTGATATACTGTTTAAGCAGACTGGTATGTTTACAAAAGCGGAAACGAGAGAAGCTGCAGCACAAGAAAAAGCGTTGAAACTCGTTAAAACTATTGCGCCAGCCACGTGCTCCTATGCAGATGTGGATAGAGCTAAAGCTGAACTGGAAGCCTTTCTCCCTGAAATCGGAATTGATTTAGCACAGGCTTTTGCGGCAACCCAGTATATCCAATCACAAGAGGAGCGTTTGAACACGGTGGATGGCGTTGTATTCACAACGCGCGAAGAGTGTGCTTTGGCAAAAAATGAATTTTCTGAAATTCAAAAGATTATGAGTATGGTTGTTGCACCTACTTCTGAATCTTTACTGGATTACGAACAGAAACTTTTATCATACAAAGCCGAATTGGAAAAATTCCAAACTACTGTTAAAAATAAGTATTTGGGAATTGTTCAAAAGTATCTTTTGGATTTTGATGAAAAATTCAGACGAGTTTCTTTAATCAAAATTTGTTCGACCAGAGAAGAAGCGGCGAAAGAAAGGGCGTTAAAATTCGTTAAATCTAAAACATATAATATTTTAGAGGATGTCGAAAAAGCAAGAAATGAGTTAATTGCTCTGTTACCTAATTTGGGGATAACAATTGAGCAAGCGACAGAAGCTGTTGCTTTTTTGACAAATACGAAAAACAAAATCAACGGGGTATCCACCGGTTCTAAATTCGGCAATTTTATGAGTAAATTCAAAAAATAATAATTTCAAATCAGGGCATCTCTCAAAAGGGGATGTCCTTTTTTGCGCTCAAAATTTAGAAAGGAAATAGAAAAATGATCAAAATTGTAACCAAGTCCGATTTGGATGGATTGGAAAAACTGAACCTTCCGGAGGTGATGAAAAGGTATTTACGAGATTACCTCGAGGGAATGCTGAAACGGTTGGATTGCCCCGATGAATCGTTAGGTGAAACCGGTTGTATATTTGCCTTGGATTCAAAAGAGGTGGTGGAGGCAGCTAAGCTTTTTGAGTTTCTCCAAAAAAATCCTCCAAGCCGTGTTGTTGGAATGACTCTGTTCGATGGAGGCATTCCAATTTTTATTACTCAAATTTTATTGTTTGTCAAGGGGGGATATGCCGTAAGCATTTTCGCAGAAGAAGAGCATTTAAAAGACACCTTGGAAAAGTATTACAAAGGAAAGGAGGGTGATGTGAGTTGAAAGAATTCTTGCTAGGCTTTGGGATTACTTTAGGACTTCTATTGGTTTTTGACAGGAAACGAAAATTAAAGGAGGGGTGATTATGTGGATGTATCTTATTAGCCGTGCGGCTATTTCATCCTTTGCAATGGGATGTAGCTGTGCTATCGCAATCTATACGGGGAAAACTCCTCTAAAATTTTTCAAGGAGAAAAAGAAATGAAGAAAATTAAAGAAATGAAAGATCTTGAGTTAATCAAGGATCCTCACGTTTTTGACTATGTCAGGGATTTGTTGAGTCAATTAATGAAAACCTTGGAGGTGGACGACATTGAGCCGTATGGGGCGATCTTTTACATCGAGGATGACTCGGATTTGTTAATGTATCAAGAATTCTGTTTGTCAATGCCCTTGACACCCGACCGTTTTGAGTGGATTTCAGATATAGGCTCCGGATACCTGTGCGGGTGCATCGCAATTAATAATTCCAAAGTAGTTTCCATTGTTGGAAAGGCTGAATTTTTAAGTAAATATAAGGAGGACTGAAAATGAAAGTACTTGTGGTTGAACCGATGCAAACTCCGGTAGTAAAGGAGATTGATTCATCTTTGGAATCAATGCAAAAGATCGTTGGCGGCTATATACAAGCTCTCTTTCCCTTTGAGGCGCCGGTAGCTTTAATTTGCAATGAGGAAGGAAAATTGCAAGGACTTCCGCTTAATCGTGCATTGCGGGATGGAAATGGAGATATTTATGACATCATGTGTGGAACATTCTTTTTATGCTCTGCACTGCCCGATGAAGAATACTTTTCTTCGTTATCAGATGAGCAAATCAAGTGCTTCTCAAAACTGTATCAACACCCAGAATTATTTTTGTAATATGGAAAATTAACACTAAAGGAGATTTGGAAAATGAACAATTTAGTTGAAAAAATATCTACAGTAACGACGTCCGCGATTTTTAATTCGAAGGAAACAGAGCGGTTTCTTCTTAAATTTGAATGGGATCATAGAAAAAAGTCGGCTTTGATCTTAATGACAGCTCCCTCTTCTGCGGATCATTTGGTAATGGATCAAACTACGATGTTATGCCGAAACGGAGCCGTGAAAAATGATTTCGGCGGTTTGTCAATCGTCAATCTGACTTCGTCGATTTACGGTGATAACCAAAAAACATCGAAACAGAATAAGGAAATCATTCTGCAAGAGTGTGAAAAGGTGGATTGTATTTTGGTCTGCTTTGGGCGGGGAACAGGGTTTCAAGAAGAAAAGTCGGCAATGATTGCAGAGCTTGCTCCGTACAAAAAGAAGCTTTTTACTCTTGTGGATCGAAAAGGTCTCCCTTTTGCACATCCTCTTAGTCCCCTCGCGCACGAGTTTGTAATAGAACCTTTGGTTCTTGATTGAAGCCATAGACTCCCGGAGTGTGCTTGTGCATACTCCGGGAAAACGGGTTTTCGGGTTGATCTTTTTTTGAAAAGGAAAATAGCGGTCAAAAGCTCCCCGAAAACTGTCCGGAAAGACTAAAAATCCCCGTTTTTGATATAAAATATATAAAAATCTTTTGGTCAAAGTTACAATTCTAAAATATTTTTCAGGACATTTTAGAATGTTTTTTATCCAAAAAAGTTTCATCACCCCCTCCGCTTCCTAATTGACTGCTACAGGAGGTGTTAGTAATTTTGACGAACGCCTAAAAATCGACCATTTGACTTCTTCAAGGCTATGTGCTATCATATAACCGAAGATGCAAGAATGACTATGATTAATGATAACTGATTTTAAATAAAAACCTATGATAAAGAATATGGCATCTTACATACTCGGCTGTCGAAAGAGGACGCCGTATTTTGCTGTGCTATATTCTTTTACCAATCCGTATAGGTAGGACACAACTATTTGCTACATCACGAGATGGGTAATTCAGTAATATGGGGGTAAATACGACAAGTCTCTTTCGACCGTCCAATGTGGGCGGTCTTTTTCTTTTGGCAGACGAGGAAAATATAACAAAAAGGAGGGCATTACAATGTATATGCCAACAACGGATAACAATTTAAAGAAAACCACGAAGAACAAAATGAAAATACTTGTTATTAAACCTATGCAAACCCCCAAAGTTAAAGAGATTGAATCATCTTTAGAATCAATGCAAAAAGTGGTTGGCGATTTTTTTCAAGTCATCTATCCGTTTGATGATTCTATAGCGTTGATTTATAACGAAGAAGAAAAAAACCTTGGACTTCTACCAAACCGCGCATTACGAGATGAAAATGGTAAAGTGTACGATATAGTTTGCGGAACGTTCTTTTTATGTTCTGCGCCTCCCGACGATGATGACTTCTACTCATTATCGGATGAGCAAATCAAGTATTATACAAAGCTGTATCGACATCCGGAATTATTTTTTTGATAATAATAAATATACTTATAACTCCGGCGTGTGTAACAGCACGCCGGAAAATAAAGATAAGGAGGTTTATAAGTGAGTTTTAATATTGATGATGTAAAGCATTTGGGAACTATCTCAATAGACAAGGAAGATTACGAACGATTAAAGTGTGAAACAACAGTTTTTCCGTATGTTAACGGCAACCGTTGGGTTGGTCAATTATCAAAATTAGATGATAATTATTCTATAACGGTTTTTGCTACCGGTATTGAGGTGGTAGAAAGGCTTGTTGATACTGATACGGGCGTAGTAAAACTAAAAATCCGATATTATGACGGAAAGACTGCGGTCGAAAGAGTTTTTGATTGCGATATTTTAACCAAACTTGGAGTAAAGGAACTCTATAAATACGGCGTTCGATTTGCCGAAGATGATGCCTACAAAGTAGTAAAATACCTTTTGAAAAGCGAAAGGATTGCCCCTATAAATCGTTCTTACTCAAAACTTGGATGGAGCAAGGATGGAGATATAAAACTGTTCAGGGGACATTCTGCATTAAGTGCGGAAGGTGTTTATAAAGGATTATCATTCAATGGGAAGCTTGATTTAAAGCCGACCGGAGATCTTGAAAAGTGGCTCAATATGGTGAAAACTGAAGTGCTGAAAAGTATCGCAATGACTGTTATATTGCTTCTTGGTTTTGCAGGAGCACTTGTTGCACTCTTAAATGAAAAGAAGGATATTGGCAGTTTAATGTTCAACTTGAGCAACAGATCCTCTAAGGGAAAGACCACAACGGCAATGTTAGCAACAAGCGTTTTTTCTAGCCCTATGCTAAATAGGGGGTGTGCAATAAATTTTCACGCCACAGAGAACGCTTTGAATCAATTTATTTCAAGCTGTGGCGGTCACACAGTTGTTATTGACGAAGTCGCATTAAGCAATAGTAAAGAGTTTAACCGCGTTATGTATACAATCTGTCAAGGACGTTCAAAGATGCGCTTGAATGGCGATGCCACCCAAAAGGATGTTACGGAATTTAACGGAATTGTAATTTCTACTGCCGAATTTAGCTTGATAACCGAAGATACACCAAATGGTATAAAGGCGAGAGTGTTTGAGATTAAAGACGCTTTGACTGATAGTGCAGAGAATAGTGATAACATTAAATCTTGCATTTATGAAAACTATGCCCTTGCAGGTGAACATTTTGTAAAGTATTTGCTTCAAAAGGGTGACGATGTTTTTGAAGATTACGAAAAGGATAAAAAGTATCTTTGCGATAAATGCGCAGATAAGAAAGAACTTTCCGAACGTATTCTTTCAAAGCTTGCGACTGTACTTACTACGACACGTTACGTTAATGACATATTTCAAATGCGTATCAATGAGGATGATGTTGCTGGTTATCTTTTGAAATTAGAACGGCAAATCACTACAGCAGCCAAACCGGAAGACCGTTTGCTTGAGATCGTTCGTCAAGAGGTCAGCCGAAATAGTTCACGCTATATGATTGATACCAACGTTGTACCATCATCCTGCTGTGGAGCCATCAAAACTAAACACAAGTACAGCGAAATTCAAATATCGCAAACTGTATTTGAGGATATGATGGAAGACTACGGCGTAAATGATTGGAAAGGCGTACTTAAAACGCTTAAAGATCAAGATGTTTTACTGACAGAGCCGGATAGGATTTATAAAAGGGTAACTTTGGTAAAAGAGGTTGGACGGCAGAAATGCTATTGCTTCAAGCTCGAAAACTCAATTCAAAATCAATCCACCAAAGCACCGCAAAGAGATATTGAAGCGGAGTTTGGGGACGTTGACATATTTTCGGAGTTTACTAATGCCATTATTGATTAACAAAAAGGAGGAAATTTATATGGCAATTCATAATTTTAAACCACAGCATTACACCAATTATTTGGAGGAAGGAGAATACACGGGAAAAATCATAAAAATTGATTACTATGAGGAACGCGGCTATTTTGCCGTTGATATTCGCACGGAAAATGCGATTTTCAACACGTCATTTTCTACTATAAATCCTATTTTTAATGAATTGGCATTTGGCTATAGGGATGATGATGGGAATTTTGATGATGAAGAACTCATTGGTCAAAGAGTAGCATTTGAAGTAAAAGACGGTGCAAAAAAACCAGAGTTGCGTTCAAGAGTAGTTATGATTAAAGCTATCTAACTACCGATTAAAGTTCCCGATGAAAGAGGTCGGGAAGTTACCGAAGGAATGAGAATGTGTAAAGCATACTTCGGCTTGTGGTTATACCACATTGCTCTCAAATTTTATTAAAATTTGCGGGCACTATTTAGACCTAAAACTGAATATTGCCCCCGGTATGACATATTTTATGAGCATATATTATGATATTGAGAAGCCTCTTATCATATATTTGCAGTAGGGGGTGTTTTCACGAAATACAAGAATTATGACCTTGGCGTAATTCCGGAGGTGAACACTCCGGAAGCGGAACTAAAAATTGCTACAGCGATTTTGCTGTCGCTCAAAGAAAACAAGTTGCTTTCACCGCAACAGATGAATACCTGCATAGAAAGAATCGAGAAAACATATAGAGAAGAAAATAACAGCCGAGAGTAACATCTCGGCTTTCATTATACATTAAGGAGTTTTTATTATGAGTTTAGACAAATATGAGCTTTTAAACCAAGAACGCAAATTTGAAAACAAGGTACAACGGGTAGCCGCCTACTGCCGTGTTAGTACAGACAACAGAGACCAAGCCAACTCATTTGAAAGTCAGCAAAAGTATTTCAAAGAATACATTGAAAATCATCCCGATTGGGAGCTATCGGAGATATTTGCTGACAAGGGTGTTTCGGGAACAAGCACCAAACACCGCAAGGAGTTTTTAAGAATGATCGAATGTGCAAAGAATGGGCAGATCGATCTGATCATCACAAAAGAAATTTCAAGATTTGCCCGTAATACCCTTGATAGCATAAGCTTCACAAGAGAGCTGAAAAGATATGGTGTCGGTGTGATTTTTGTACTTGATAATCTTGATACTCGTGATCCCGATGCAGAGTTAAGATTAACTATAATGGCATCTCTTGCTCAAGACGAAAGCCGAAGAACCTCGGAACGCGTGAAATGGGGTCAGAAGCGACGTATGGAGGATGGTGTCGTTTTTGGTCGAGATATGTTAGGCTATGATGTAAAGGACGGTAAAATGACAATCAATAAAGAAGGGGCAAAAATCGTTCGCTTGATATACCACAAGTGCATCAATGAGGGAAAAGGCACTCACACCATTGCAAGAGAACTCCGTGAAGAAGGAATCACACCTCTTAGAGTTCAAGAGTGGTCGAACACGGTAATTCTTAGAGTTCTCAGGAATGAGAAGTATTGCGGTGACCTCGTACAGAAGAAAACGATTACCCCCGATTATTTGACTCACGAAAAAAAGTATAATCACGGTGAGGAGGAATTTGTCATCATCCGAGACCATCACGAGCCGATCATTTCAAGAGAAATGTTTGAGGAGGCTAATCGCATTTTAGATGGGCGTGCTCTTTCACCGGAAGGCAAAGCCAAACACTCTAACCGCTATCCCTTTTCGGGAAAAATCAAATGCGGAGTATGTGGCAGAAGTTATGTTGCACGTTATAAACCACGTCAAAACGGTAGCAGATACAAAGCGTGGCGTTGTGGTGAGGCGGCAAAGCATGGGAGCAAACACCTTGATAAAGCAGGTAATGAAGTGGGTTGCACAAGTCCAAGCATTCGCAATGAAGAAGCCATTCACATTATGTACCTTGCGGTAAAAAACTTAAAATTCAACCGTGAGAAAATCACCCGAAATCTTTTAAGAGCCATTAAATCTGTACTTTCTGATAATTCGCTGAATAGTAGTACAAAACAGCTTCAAAAGAAGCTGGATGAAATGAGCATCAAGCGCAGTCGGCTTTTGGAATTGTATATGGAGGGTAACATTGACAAAGGGGAGTTTCTTGCAGAACGTGAAAAGATTGACGGAGTGATGACTGACATCAAAATACAAATTGACAGCATCACCAATGGCAATACCTTGAAAGTTCAGCAGGAGCAGTTGTTTACGGACATTGAAAAGGCAATCATTGATCTTGTAAACGGCGTTGAATACGAGGACGAGTTCTACAAGCAAATCCTTGACAAGATGGTGATCATCGATAAAGACACCGTTGATCTTTACCTAAATATTTTGCCTGAAAAATGGAGATTTACCGTATCAAAAACGGTGGCTCCTAAATACAAGTGTACCACTTTAGAAACGAAGGTACCGATATCGGTCAAAAGGCCGGCAACGCGTTGGTTGGGCATGGCAAAGCGTTGAGAGAGATAACGGAGGGATGCGCCGAGTTCACCGTCGGGCCCGCCGTATTGAGAAATGATGACTTTGGCAGCTCTTGCATCGGGATTTTTGATGTTGACGGGAAATTGCAATCTTTTTTCATAACCCCACATATTAGTTTGCCTCTCCTTTCCATGGCATTGGACCTGCGTTCCAATTCCAGCAGCCGCCCTCCGTGTCGGGATAATAGGCATCGAGGGGGCCGTATTGATTGGTGTATTGCGCTACCAGCTCGTGGCGGCGGGTTTTGTATTCATTGAAGCAAGCGAGTGCTTGGCTGCAATTGGGATGGGTGTCTAAAAACAGCCGCAACTCATCCATGGCGAAGCTGACGGCGCCTATGGTGTCGAAAAGTGTTTTGCGGTTCATGTTGTCATTCATCGTGTTTTCCCTCCTATACAGTAAGGCATATACAAGTCGGGAAAGAGGGTACCTGCTTTCCAGCCTTCGCAGGGTTCATAGAGTACATCAAAGGGTTGCTCTTTGACATACGCCATGGCCAGCGAAATGGGTTGATTGTCGCACAGGCAACATGTGGAGACGGAATCACGGTCTTGTGCCCCGTTTTGGCGGGGTTGCACGGGAGGAGGGTTTCCCGCACAGTTTGCACATACTAAACCATTTCCCTGCTGTGCGTAGCGATAATATTTGTGCATTTATATTGATCGCGCCATCGGGCGCTTCCTTTTTTCAGATTAGCGGTTTTTACCGCCGTTGTCAGTATATGTACGGTTTTTGCAAAGGGTGCCGACAGGGGAGAAATTAGGTTGCAAAATACACATCAATATGGTACAATGTGGGTGGAAAAAAGATTCAAAGGAGCGGTCATATGAAAACGGTGAAAGATAAATATTTGGTGGTCGGCGCGGATTTTGCGGGATTTCCTTTAAAAGAAATCGTGGTGGAGCATTTGGAGAAAAAAGGATGGAAAATTCTCGATCTCGGGGTGAAAAAGGACTCTGATCCCGATGATACCGATTTGATGTTCCATCGTGTGGGTTTGCGTGTGGGCGCTGAAATTTCCGAGGGGAATTATGAAAGAGCGCTCCTGTTTTGCGGTACGGGAATGGGTATTCATATTGCTGCAAGCAAATGTCCCGGTGTCCATGCAGGTGTGGTGGAAAGCTTGCCTGCCGCACAGCGCGCGATCACGGGAAACGGTGTCAATGTGCTTGCCATGGGAGCTTTTTACGTTGCTCCGCAGACCGCCTGCGACATTGCCGATGTGTACTTGAAAAATTCCCTTGGAAGCGGCTGGGAGTGGTGGCACAATTTTTACGAGTTCCACAAGCTTGCCATGGACGAGCTGGATGCTTTTGATTATGAAGAATATAAGAAAAACGGCTTTAAGGTCAATAAACTCGGTGACTATCCTTTGACGCTGGATTTCGATAAAAAGCCCGAATAAACTTTTGGTTAGGAGAAGCGCGATGAACTGCGAGATTTTTAAAAACGGCAAAATGGAAGAGGTTTCTTCCCGTTATGCTCCCGTTTATACATGGCTTTGGAACACAACCATCACCCGCGAGGGTATCAAAGAGCGGCTGGATGGCATGAAGAAAAATGGGATCGAAGCTATGTATGTTTTGGCTGAACCGAAAAATTTCAGACCGGGACTGAGAAACACTGCTCTGTCGCCCGATTATTTGTCGGACGAATATCTTTCGTTGCTTGCCTTTGCGCACCAATATGCCGACAGTATCGGTATGCATACCTGGCTTTACAACGAGGGAGGATTCCCCTCGGGAATGGCCTGTGGGCAGGTCTGCAAACGGGATGTGAGATTTGGCGAAAAGAAGTTGGAAAAAACAAAAAAGGTGTTGAAGGCGGGAGAAAATTTCGTATCGGCTGAAAACACCCTCTCTGCATTCGCAGGGGATGTCCGTGTCTGTGACGGCTATACACCCGAAAGCGATTGTGAATTGACTGTCTATTTTTGGACCAATACTGCCATCGGCAACGATAATCCTTTGAATACCGATATTGGTATGTTGGAAGTGACCCAAACCTTTTTGGAACTGACGCATGAAAAAATTGCCGCGGCTTTGGGGGATATGATCGGAAACCAAGTTGTGTATATGTTTGACGATGAGTCGCAACTCAGGACTTATTCCACCGATCTTGATAAGAAATTTCGGGCGCGTTTCGGATACGATTTGGGTGACTACTTGCCCTATATCATGAATGACAAAGAGCCTATCACCCGCAAACAAAAGCAAGCAAAGATGGATTACGAGCGTCTTTGCGGGGATTTGGTTTGTGAAAATTACTTTTTGACCATGAAAAAGTGGCTCAATGACCATAATATGAAATCGACGGGACACCTTGACCGCGACCATGAAAGCTACGGTTATACCATACTGCATTACGGCAACCCCATGAAAATGCTGCGCGCCTTTGATGTACCCGGAATTGATGTCATTTGGGGACAAATTGAATCTCCCAAGGGAAAAGAGGGGGATAAAAGCTGTCCCGAGGGGATTGAGTTTTTCCCGCGGTTTGCTTCAAGCGCCGCAAGACAGATTGGCAGCAAGGTGTGTATCAGTGAAAGCTTTGCCGTTTACGGCGGCTACCTTACCCATGAAGACATGCGCTATATTTTGGGTTTTCAGGCGGCGAGAGGTATCAATCATTTTAATTTCATGACCTCTTCTTATGAGCATGAAGGGATTTTGCCTTTCCAATACCGCCCCAATTTTGTCCCTCCCTTTTTGGGCACCGATATGCTTCATAGCATCAATGCATACACCAAACGTTTGCAGTTTATGATGCAGGAGAATACCCCTTTCATAAAAACCGCCTTGTATTTCCCGACAAACACCATCAACAGCGGTGGGAAAGAAGCGGGTATTGCCATTGCAAGCTTTGAAGAAATCGGCGAAATGCTGGAAAGCAAGGGCGTTTCATTTGACATCATCGATGAGGATTTTGTCTTAAACTGCAGGGTAGAGGGATCAAAACTTAAAAACGATTTCGTTTGCTATGACTATGTTTTTGTGCCCGAGGGAGAGTTTGAACTGCCCGAGGTAAAAGAAATTTTAAAGAATACCGTCGAAAAAATCGAGCCGACCGTTTTGTGCGACACGACCAATATTATGGCGCGCCGTGTGGACGGCCCAGATGCCCACTACTATTTTATCTTCAATGAAAACGGCGAAAAGAAAGATTTTACCGTCACGTTTTTTGAAGATAAGCCTTGTTATGAAATGGATTTGCTGACAGGGGATATTTACCGCATTCATGCAAAACAAAAGGATGAAATGAGTTTTGTAAGCGGAAACTTGGAAAGCGGTGAGGGGAGAGTATATTTCTTCAGCGATGTAGAGATTGCGGCGCAAGAAAAGAAAAGTTTTATAAAAATCGGCAAGTTAGAGGACTTTTCGGGCTATGTTTCCCGCATCTTTAAGGTGGGGGACAGAGGTGCTGAAAATCATTATCCCGCTCCCCATTCACTGCCGATGGCAACGGGAAATTGGGATAAAAGGTTCTCGGGAGAAGTAAGCTATTTGGCCAAAATTGATTTTGACATTCCCGCTAAAGATGTATATCTGGATTTGGGCGATCTGCTCCATTATGCCAAGGTCTATGTCGATGGGGAGGAAAAAGCCACCGTGACCATGCCGCCCTATTTTGTCAAGGTGTCGGGAGTGAAGCGGGGGAGCGAATTGAAAATCGCCGTGACCAACACCATTGCGGGCGCTTGTATCGATACCGATTATTTTGATAAAACACCTGCCGCGTGGGTGGGAAAATATCAGCCGAAAATGAACATCTATGAAAACCAACACGCCGACGGTGGTTTTGGCGGAAAGGTTATTTTGTACTGCGAAAAGGCATAAACGGAAAAAGACGCATAGATGGATGGATATAATTTGATGCAAAAGTGGGATAATATAAACCGAATAAAGAGGGGGGGCGATGGAGGATGAACACGATTTTGTCACCTTGCGAAAAGGAAGTGGGCAGCCGCGTGACCGACAATTACATTGCGGTAAAAAGTCCGTGCTCGGTCAAAGAAATCATGCGGTCCCTTGTGACCCAAGCGGCTGAAAATGACAATGTTCAAAAGATCTTCGTTCTCGATGATGATGGCCGATTTTGCGGAGCCATCGATCTGAGGGATTTGATTGTTGCGCGAGAGGGGCAACCGCTTGACGGCTTGATTGAAAAAAGCTATCCTTATTTCTTCGAAACCACCCTTATGGATGCATGCGCCGAAGAAATGCGGGGGTATACAGAAGATTTTGTTCCCGTTTTAGATGAAGAGTTTCATGTGATCGGTGTGATTACCGCGCGGGATATTGCAGAAGCAATGGAGGAGGCGGCGGCCGAAGATTACGCAATGCTGGCAGGTCTGACCGAATCGGAGGATTTGAAAGAAAGACTTTTGAAAAGTATCCGAAAGCGGATTCCTTGGCTTTTGGTTTTGTTGGTTCTCGGTCTGATTGTGTCGGCTGTCATCCAAAGCTTTCAAATGTTTATCCCCGACTCTCTGATCATCATTTATACATTTCAAAGCTTGATACTCGGCATGAGCGGTAATGTGGGAACACAGAGTCTTGCCGTGACCATTCGAGTGCTTTCGGACGGAGCCTGCGCTCAAACGAAAAGAAGCTCTTTGGTATTAAAAGAACTTCGCGTCGGCTTGTGTAACGGTGGATTGGTGGGGGCGGTTGCTTTCATTGCGGTTGGCGGCTATTTACAGCTTTTTCTTCCTGCCGATATGGCATCTGTTGGAGTTTCGGGCTTTTTGCTTTCGGGCTGCATCGGACTTTCCCTGCTGATTGCCATGACTGTGGCCGCTGTCAGCGGCACATTCATACCTATACTTTTTGAAACGCTTGGCATGGATCCCGCAGTGGCCTCGGGACCGCTCATTACCACCCTCAATGACCTTGTGGCAGTCTGCACATATTACGGATTGTCCATTTTGTTTTTTGTAATCCTCGTGTGAGAAAAATGTTTTTTAACCATTCATACCAAGAAAATCAAGAATTTTTTCTTTGTGTGAAGAATGAAATGTATTGATAATACTGCGAAAAAGGCGCTCTCCTTACTCCCCTATGCAAATAAAGCGGGGTTTGTGTGGCAACAAACGAGGATGTAGCACTTTTTCGGCACACCCATTAAGGTGTGCTTTTTATTTGCAGGCGAAGTGGCCGTTTGGGATATTGTTTGCAAAATGAAACTGCTTTCGTAGAAATAAAAATCGGGAAGTCTTGATTCATCAAGGCTTCCCGATTGTGTTTATAGGAGAGGTTATTTGGTTTCGGGGGTCAGAGTGAATGTAAAGTGGATGTCCTTTTCGTCCACTCTGTACTTTACAGGCAGTTCCGGCCCACAGGAGTGGGAGCCGATGCCCGAATGCTTGTAATCCACGCGGACGATGACACCGTCTTCGGGGGTGATTTCATCGGTGTGCTTTGCCTTTTCAAGGGTTTGGGCAGTGTAGCGTGTGACGTTACATTCAAAGTCGTTTTCGCTTGTAAAGACCATGCCCGATCCGACTTTTAGATATCTGACACCGAAGTGGTTGCCATGCTCTTGCGGGAAGACATAGGGCACATACTCTTTTTCGGCTGTCGAGTTGTAAAGGTCTGCCGCTTCGTGGAGATAGGAATCGCGGTAGGTTTCACTCGGTCCATAGCCGAAATAGGAAAATTCGTTCATGGATTCGGGGAGGAAAAATTCAAAACCGAGGCGGGGCAGCCAGACGCAGTCGGGACGCACCTTGCCATCAAAGCAAAAATCGATTCTGCCGTCTGCATAAATATCGACTGCCAGATCAAAGCGGATGGCGGGGATTTTGGAGACACCGCCGAAAGAGGCATTGACCAAAATGCGGCCGTTTTCAATTTTGCAGTCATAGACCTTTGTAAAGGGATGGTTGAGGTTTTCGGCGCCCCTTTGTCCCCCGAAGTTTGACCAAAGCTTAAACATGATTCTGCCCTCATTGTCGGTGGGGGCATGGAATGCGGTGAGGGAAACGGGGGCTTTGAGCTGCTCGACACCGCCGAGCATGATGCTGTCGAAATTGCCCTTGCGTTTGGAAAAACGGTAGGAGAAGTTTTCACCCGATGCGAAAATGCCATAGGCATCTTCGGTCAGCGTGGCAAGGGGGGAGGCGGGTCTTTTTTCGATGCGGGGAACATCCATTTCATGCTGACACATGGCAACGGTTTTGCCATCGGGCCTGATCAGTTCGATTTTCAAGAAAACACCGAGATTTGAGGCGGCAGGGAGGGTGAAATCGAGGGGAATGTCTTTACTTTGCGCGGGGGCAAGCGGGATGGAAAGGGTCTTGGTCCTGAGTGTTTTTCCATCGGCTTGGAGGGTCAAAAGGAGGGTGTGTTCCTTAAAATCGGTAAAATCATAACGGTTTTTCACGGTTAAAAGGTTGCCGCCGAGTTTGGTTTTCATGGGTTGGAAAGCGGTTTTGGCTTCCAGAGAACCCGCTTTAAAGCTTCTGTCAGAGAAGGTCAGACCGTCGCAGCAGAAGTTATAGTCGTGGGTCAGTTCGTTTTCAAAGTCGCCGCCGTATTTTTGTACGCCGTCAACGATGACGGTGTGGTCTGTCCATTCCCAAATATAACCGCCCGCAATGTTGTCATAGCGGTCAAAAAAGTCCTCGTAATCACACAGACCGCCGGGGCTGTTGCCCATGGCGTGGGCATATTCGCAAAGCAGAATGGGGGTCTTGATATTTTCATCTTTTGCATATCCCTCCACATCTGCGGCAGAGGGGTACATACGGGAATACACATCGCTGTATGGGGCAAATTCAATGCCGCGGCGGCAGGCATCCTCGCAATGCACATACCGTTCGGGGTCTCTTTGGTGGGCAAATTCGATCATGGCGATTTGGTTTTCGCCAAAACCACCCTCGTTGCCGGTTGACCAAATGATGATAGAGGGAGCGTTTTTATCCCGCTCGATGGCTCTTTCCATACGGCTTATATAAATTTCTTTCCATTCGGGATCGCGGCAGGGCCAGAGAAAATCGGGGTTTTCCATATCGTATCCCGATGCTTTCGGCAAGCGGGAAACAAATCCGTGGGTCTCGATGTCGGTTTCAAGCATGACGTAAAATCCCATTTCATCGGCCAGTTCCACCAGTACGGGGGAGGGGGGATAGTGGGAGGTGCGGATGGCGTTGATATTCAGTTCTTTCATAAGAAGAAGGTCTTTTTTGATCTCTTCGTCGGTCATGCACCAGCCGTTTTCGGGATGGGTATCATGGTGGTTGACACCGTGGACATGGATGGGTTTGCCGTTGACACACAAAACATGATCGTTGGTAATCGTGACGGTTCTGAATCCGATTTTTTTGCGGATGATCTCGCCTGCGCACTCTATTTCCAATGTGTATAAATAGGGATTTTCGGCGTTCCACAGGGTGAGCGAATCAAAGGTAAAGGAGATATTATTTTCGCCGCTCATTTCCCCGATGCACTTGTCCCCGTCAAGCACTCTTAAAGTGGCGGGGGTGTCGATATCGACGGTGAGGCTGTTTTCGGTGGTGTGAACAAAGAAATCTTTTATATGTCCCTTGGGACGGGAAAGGAGATAAATGTCGCGGAAAATGCCGCTGTAACGGAAGAAATCCTGATCCTCGAGATAACTTTCGGCGCACCATTTCAGCACATAGATGCGGAGGGTATTTTCGCCTTTTTTTACAAAGGGAGAAAGATCGAATTCGGCTTGGAGATGGCTGCCGCGGGTGAAACCGACATATTTGCCGTTTACCACCACATAGGCGCAGGAGGAAACACCTTCCAGTACGATATAAGTCAAGTTTTCGGTCGAATTGATGAGAAAATCTTTTTCATACACACCAACGGGATTGTCGTCGGGAACAAAGGGAGGATCCACGGGATAGGGATAGAGAATGTTTGTATAATTGGGGTTTTCATACCCGAAAAGCTGCCAGCAGGAGGGAACGGGGATGGTGTCCCAACAATCGATGACGGTCGGAATCAGCTCTTCGTTTTTAAAATACCGAAAGCGCCAGTCGCCGTTTAAGGATGTGTAGCTGTTTTCGGGGATATAGTAGGCGCGGGGCGGGAGACGATTTTCACAATAGACAGAGAGGGATTCGTACGGTTTCATCGGTTTGCCTCACTTTTTTGTTTTTTTCTGTCATCATATTAACACAACCCCCGAATCATTTCAACAAAAAACGAAAAAAGAAGAAAAAAATATAAAAATTTTTATTAGGGGTAGAAATATACCGTGTGAGTGTGGTATAATGAATAAACGATGAGTAAATATCGCCGTACAGAAAGGATAAAACGTATGCTGACAGATGTCGAAATTGCTTCCTCTGCCACTTTGTTGCCCATTACGGAGATAGCAAACGAGATCGGGATTTTGCCCGATGAACTGGAATGCTACGGAAAATATAAAGCCAAAATCGCAGACGACTGTTTTCGCCGTGTTAAAGACAATCGGGACGGAAAGTTGATTTTGGTGACCGCCATCAATCCTACCCCCGCAGGGGAAGGAAAGACCACCACCTCGGTGGCGTTGGCGCAAGGACTTCACAAGATCGGCAAACGCGGAATGCTTGCTTTGCGTGAGCCTTCCCTCGGCCCGGTGTTTGGCATCAAGGGCGGCGCGGCAGGCGGCGGTTATTCGCAGGTGGTGCCGATGGATGAGATCAATCTGCATTTTACCGGTGATATGCACGCCATAGGCGCGGCCAATAATTTGCTTTGCGCCATGATTGACAATCACATTTATCAATCCAATCCGCTTTCGATCGATCCGAAACGTATTTTGATCAAGCGCGTTGTGGATATGAACGACCGCGCGCTTCGCAGCATCGTGGTCGGTATGGGTGAAAGAACCGACGGTGTGGTGCGTGAGGATCATTTTCAGATTACGGTGGCCAGCGAGGTCATGGCGATTTTGTGTCTTGCCGAAGATCTTGTCGATCTCAAAGAGCGGCTTTCCCGCATTTTGGTGGCCTATCGCTATGACGGAAGCCCTGTTTTTTGTTCCGACCTCAATGCCCAAGGGGCGATGGCGGCCCTTTTGAAGGATGCCATCCATCCCAATCTTGTGCAGACATTGGAGCACACCCCTTGTTTGATTCACGGCGGCCCTTTTGCCAACATTGCACACGGATGCAATTCCCTCCGCGCCACCCGTCTTGCTCTTAAACTGGCCGACTATGTGGTGACCGAAGCGGGTTTCGGCGCCGATCTGGGTGCTGAAAAATTCATGGACATCAAGTGCCGTCTCGGCAATCTTTCTCCGGCGGCTGTTGTCTTGGTTGCGACCGTGCGGGCGCTCAAATCGGCAGGCGGTGTACCGAAAGCCGAATTAAAAACCCCCGATCCCGCGGCGGTAAAGCGAGGAAGCTGCAATCTCGAGGCCCACATTGAAAATCTTGAAAAATTCGGGGTCAATCCCGTTGTCGCCTTAAACCGCTTTTACACCGACACGCCCGAAGAAATCGCGGCGGTGGAAGAGGTCTGTAATCGTCTTGGTGTTCCCGTTTCCCTTTGCGATGGCTTTGCCAAAGGGGGAGAGGGTGCGATCGATCTGGCCCGCGTGGTGGTGGATGCCTGCGAAAAGGAAAATAATTTCCATCCCATCTATCCGCTTTCCATGTCGGTGGAGGACAAGATTCGTACCATTGCCAAGGAGATCTACGGCGCGACCGACGTGCGGTTTGAAGCGCCTGCGCAAAAGGTGCTTTCACAACTGGAGGCTCTTGGATGTCAGCAGATGCCTGTTTGTATGGCTAAAACGCAATATTCTCTTTCCGACGATCCTGCGCTGATCGGACGTCCGCGTGATTTTGTTTTGACTGTGCGGGATATGAGTATTTCCCGCGGGGCGGGCTTTGTCGTAGCCTTGACCGGGAAAATCATGGTGATGCCCGGTTTGCCGAAGATGCCGTCGGCCGAAAGCATTGACATTGATGCCGTTGGGCATATTACGGGGTTGTTCTGATGATACAGACCTATATTTCTCATAATGAGGACGAAACCGCTCAGGTGGGTGAAATGTTGGCAAAGACCCTGAAAAACGGTGATTTTGTGGCCATGTTCGGCGATCTTGGGGTAGGGAAAACGGCTTTTGTGCGCGGTATGGCCCGATATTTTGCCCCCGAGGTGGATGTGACCAGTCCGTCCTACTCTTTGTGTCATGCCTATAAAGGCCAAACGACACTCAATCACCTTGATCTTTATCGCATTGTTTCGGAGGATGATCTGGAATCCATCGGGTTTTACGATTTGTTGTCCGATGGGGTTACGGTTGCCGAGTGGTGTGAACGTATTCCCGCATCTATTCCCGCCGATGCGGTGAGGGTGAGTATTTTTCGCACCGACCGTGCCGAAGACGAAAGAAAAATTGTCATCGAGCATCAGTGAATTTTTGAAAGTTTCCCGTGTCGGGATCTTAAAATTGTGAATTTTTTTATAAGGAGATGTTCCCCATGAAAACACTTTACACCGGAAAAACCAAAGACGTTCTTCTTGATGAAGAAAAAAACATCGTTAGCTTGTTGTTCAAGGATAGTATGACAGGTGAAAACGGTGTTTTCGATCCCGGTTCCAACACGGTTGGCGGCAGTGTGGAGGGCAAGGGTAAGATCGGTCTTGCCATCAGCAAATACTTCTTTGAATTGATGGAAAAAAACGGTATCCCCACCCATTACATCAGCGCCGATGTTGATAAGGGCTTGATGCAGGTTCGCAAACTTACCGTTCCCAAACTTGAGTTTATTCTTCGCTACTTTACCGCGGGCAGCATGTGCCGCCGCTTCACCCTCGAAGAAGGCATTGTCTTTGATCCTCCCTATGCAGAAGTCACCTTGAAGGACGATGCGCAGGGCGATCCGCTGATCAGCGAACGTCTTTGCATCATGAAGGGCCTTTTGAAAGAGGGACAGTATAACGAAGCGCTTGACATTGTTGTGCGGGTGGGTGAGGTTCTCAAAAAAGAACTCGCAACCCTCGGTTTGACCCTCATCGATTTCAAAATTGAGGTTGGTTATGACGAAAACGGCAAGATCTACGTTGCCGACGAAATCACCCCTGACATCTGGCGTATTCGCGACGAAAACGGCAACATCCCCAATCAGCTCGATTGCTCCAGAATGCTCATCCAAAAGATCAACGTCTAAATTTGCGGGCGGCAAGGAAACTTGCCGCCTTTGTTTATGCCGATTTGTGGAGTTTTCTTGACAAAACGGGCGGTCTGTGTTATACAATTATGTAGTATTAAACAGTTTATATAAAATTTTATATATATTGCAAGTGAGGTAGAATCAAGATGGTGGTACTCGGGATAGATTCATCGGGTTTGACGGCCGCGGCCGCTCTTTGTGAGGATGGTAAGGTGCTGGTTTCCTCCTCTTCCTGCAATCGTTTGACCCACAGCGAAAAGCTTTTACCCCTGATCGATCGGGTGCTTGAAGAGGGCGGAAGGGATATTAATGCCATTGCTGTTGCCTGCGGTCCCGGTTCTTTTACGGGGTTGCGGATCGGCATTGCTACCGCCAAGGGACTTGCTTTTGCCAAAGACCTGCCCTGCATACCGGTTGTCACCACCGAGGCGTTGGCTCACCGCATGATTATGGCCGAGGGAAAAGTGCTTTGTCCTGTGATGGATGCGCGGAGAAATGCCTTTTATAATCAGCTTTTTAAGGTGGAAAAGGGCGCTTTGATTCCTTTGACCGAGCCGCGTTCGATTGCCTGTGACGATTTGATCGCCCGTTTAAAGGAACTGGATATGCCGGTTGTATTAAACGGAGACGGCGCAGATTTGTTTTTTGCTCATGCGCAGAATTTACCGTTTTCTGTTTCGATTGCGCCTCCTCATCTTTTGTTGCAGGACGCCGCTTCGGTGGCGCTGATCGGTGAAAAAATGTATTTGGAACATAAAGCTGTGACCTGCAAGGAACTTTCCCCCCTTTACTGTCGGCAACCCTAAAAAACGGTTTAGAATATTTTTTGGAGGAACAACATGGATAAGAACTATTTACCCTTGATCCCCAAGCCGCGTGATGCGAAAATTTCGGATGGCGTTCTTTCTTTGATTTTGGAAGGAAAATCTGCTTTCACCTTGAAAATTTCGGCAAACGATTCTCCTGTTTTTGCTTTTGCCGTTCAAAAAATGCAAACGCAGTTGCAGGAAAAACTGCATACTGCCGATTTTAACGGAGAAAAGATCATTTCGCTTTCGGTATCAAGCGAGGTCAAACCTGCCTGCTGTGATGCATATACTTTGAAAGTGACCGAAGACGGCTGTGAGATCATCGGTTTTGATGCGGGCGGTCTGCTCTATGGTGTGGTGACTTTTTTAAAGCTTTTAAAATCCGATGAAAACCTCGGCTGGGTCGTTCCCTGCTGTGAGATTGTCGATTACCCCGCCTATCCCGACCGCGGTTATTTTCTCGAGACCCGTTGGGGCAGTGAATTTTTGACCAAAGAGGAATATTTTGAGATCATCGACTATTGTGTTGATTTGAAGATCAATCAGTTGACCGTTGGTCTTTACGGCTGCTGGAACCTGCAATACGATTACCGCATTGCCGAGTATCTCTACGTCCCGCTCAAAAACCACCCCGAACTGAAGACTCCCATGCCCATCAAATACTATTCGCCCAAACAGGGTGGATATGTTCATAAAGAAAATGTTTTGCCCACCATGTTCACAGAGGATTTCTTTGGGGAAGTCTGCGCTTATGCCAAGGAAAGAAACATTAAAATCAAGCCGCTTTTCAACTCGCTCGGTCACAACACCCTGATCCCGCGTTTGCATCCTGAAATTTCGGCCAAGGATGAAGACGGTACGCCCCGTAACTACGGTTTTTGTCTGACCGATGAAAAGACCTACGAGTTTATGTTCTCCATCTACGACGAGATCATTGACAAGTACCTCACCCCCAATGGGCTGGACGGTTTCCAGATCGGTCTGGACGAAGTGCGTTCCGAAGCCGCTGTTGACATCAACGATCCTTTCAAAATCGTTGACCCCCAGTGCAGTTGTTCCGAATGCCGAAAACATGAGTATGCCGATCTGTTTTGCGAATACATCATCCGTCTTGCAAAGCATTTGAAAGAAAAGGGCATGAAGCACGTTTATGTGTATAACGATATGCTTATGCGCCATCTCGACGTGCTCCACGAAGAGTTCCGCGACCGTCTTGAAAAAGAAGGGCTTCTTGATGTGATCGTGATCGACCACTGGACCTACGACAACAACCCCGAACGCTTTTTCGGCGGTAATAACAATGCTTCCCGCGTTAACAATCTTTTCCGCGGTATCGTCAAACCCTTCAACGGTTATTATCAGTGGATGATTTCTCGTGCATTTCTCGATAACATCCGCCATCTGACCAAGATCTGCAAAAAAGTCGGTTTGGAGGGTGTGGAGTCCTACTCGCTCTTTGAATATTCCTTTGACCAAAACCAAGCCTATCAGGCCGAGGTCGCTTGGAACGACGACGATCTTGAATGTGAAAACTATGACGATTTCTTTGCCCGATATGCAGGGCGTGTCTGTCCGAACAGACCCGAGGAAGCCAAACGTGTTTTTGAAAGTATGTATCGGTTGATGTATAACGGCGGCGGTGTTTACGATACCTGCTATTACTACTATTCGTATTGCCGTCCGAATCTGCCTTATCCGCGTAATTTCCCTGCCGAAATGTTTAAAAAATTGGTGGTGGACGAGAAACTTGCGCGAATCGATACCTTGAAAAACACCCAAAAGGTTGCAAGCCATGCCGCCGCCTTCTTCCGATACGATTTGGAGCAGGAGGGTGAAAACCGATTAAACGGCGCTTGGGCGCTGATTGCCCGGCAGTATGCCGTGCATGCCGATGAAATGGCAACACTGCTTTTGCTCCATCAAAAATATGCAGAGGGCAATGTTTCGGCTGATGAATTGCTTGCGCAGGTCAGCCGCCTGAAAAACAACCGCCTCGATCTGCTTAGGTTTGCCGAAGAGGTGCGGATGAATGCCACCCTTTATACCTATCAGCGTGAAATGTCTGTTTTCTATCAGATCCTTGTTGATCTTGAAAACTATCTTACCGATTGCATTAAAAATAACATACCCCACAAATTCGATTTGACCGATTTTTCGGGAATCAGCAGTAAGGATATGGATTTCTTGCGATAAACAAAAAACGGGTATATGCCACTCGGCATATACCCGAAAATCACTCTTGTTTGCTTTGGGGGATTTCTTCCACTTTAATAAAGCGGGGTCTGTGCTTTAAAAGGGGAAGGAGTGTTTGATAAAACACATGGTTTTCGAAAATGCAGGTCATGCTTTCATCATTTGGATGAAAACAAAGCTTTTCCTTGTTTTCCAGCTCCTTATCGATGGCGAGTCCAACACGAAACTCGGTGTCGTACATTAGACCGAGTGGGCTGACAGCCCCCGAATGGGTGTGGAGAAAAGAGGAGAGTTTTTCTTCGCTTGCGAAACTGAGACGAGAAACCCCGAGTTGTTTTGAAACCTCAGCGGTGCGAAAACTCTTTTCATAGGGCATGATGAGCAGATAAAAGAGGGTACCTTGTCGGTTGCAGAGAAGAAGATTTTTGCAATGGGTTGCGCCCGTAACGCCTGCATCGAGATCGTTTTTTAATTTTTCTTCCATGGTAAATACAACGGGATGAGAAAAACGGATGTGGGGTATCCCGTTGGATGATAAGTATTCTATAATTTCTTGTGTGGATGATTCCATCGCGTCCTCCAAGATATGAATTTGCATAATTTTAGCACGATGGGGAAAAAATGTCAACCGTAAGGAGTGTATCGTAATATGAAAAAAACTGTTTTACGCCGCTATGCCAACTTGATCGCGCGTGTGGGCGGCAACGTCCAAAAGGGACAAGAGGTCATGATCTTTGCTGAGCTTGATCAGCCCGATTTCGTTTATATGGTGGTGGACGAATGCTATAAAGCAGGCGCGGCCAAGGTTTTGGTTGAATGGAATGACCAGCGGCTTTCCAAGCTGCATGTCCGCTATCGCTCGGTCAAGGTGCTCTCCCATGTCGAAGAGTGGGAAAAGGCGCGTTGGCAGCACCGTGTCGATACTTTGCCCGTGTGTATTTATCTTCTTTCGGAAGATCCCGATGGCCTTAACGGCATCAATATGAAGAAATTTACCAAAGGCCAGCAGGGAAAAATGAAAGTCATTAAGCCCTACCGCGACGAAATGGAAAACCGTTATCAGTGGTGTATTGCCGCTGTTCCCGGTAAGGCGTGGGCGAAAAAGATGTTCCCTGATTTGAAGGTATCTCAAGCGGTGGAAAAGCTTTGGGAAGCCATTTTGTACACCTCCCGCGCCGATGGGGAAGACCCCGTGGCGGATTGGGATGCGCATAAACAAAGCCTTGAAACGAAATGCGCCGTTCTCAATCAAATGGGGTTGGAAAGCCTGCATTATACCGCTTCCAACGGCACCGATCTGACGGTGGGTTTGATTGAAAATGCCGACTTTTTGGCGGCGGGTGAGCATACCATGTCGGGTGTTCCTTTCACTGCAAACATGCCGACCGAGGAGGTCTTTACCTCTCCGAGGGCTGGCAAGGCAGACGGCATCGTTTATGCCACCAAACCCCTTTCTTACCAAGGACAGCTTATTGAAAACTTTTCGGTCACCTTTAAGGATGGCAAGGTAGTGGATGTCAAGGCCGAAAAGAACGAGAATGTTTTGCGTGAAATGATTGCGATGGACGAGGGCGCCGCAATGCTCGGCGAATGTGCGCTTGTGCCGTATGATTCTCCCATCCGCGAAACAGAGCTTTTATTCTACAACACCCTTTTTGATGAAAATGCCGCTTGCCACCTTGCGCTTGGCAGAGGATTTTCCAATACCATTCAAAATTACGAAAAATATACAAATGAAGAAATGCACAAAATGGGAATCAACGATTCCATCATCCATGTGGATTTTATGATCGGCAGCAAGGACCTTTGTATCACGGGTAAGACCCGCGACGGAAAGTCGGTCGAGATCTTCAAAAACGGCAACTGGGCGTTTTGAAAATCAATAAAAATAACCGAGGGCGGCAGTTCTGCCGCCCTTTTTGTATGGTGAAAGATATGATTTATGTCGCGGGTCGTCGAGGGCGCCGACCCCTACCGGATTATATCCCCAAAATAATATCGAATATTATGTGCTCATCGCTTTTTGGATAATCACTTGATTGTTTCAAAATATTATTATATCATAAATTGGGTGATACAATGAAAGATAAACAAGAATTGCCGAAAAGGAAATCTTTGCGGCTTGAGTATTATGATTACAGCACGGCAGGTGCATATTTTATAACGGTATGTACCCATAACAGAAAGAACTTGTTTTCTCGTGTTGTTGTAGGGGCGATTCACGAATCGACCGTAACAAAATTGACCGTTTGCGGTGAGATTGTGGAGGCGGTCATTCAAAATATACCCGCGCATCTTGGTATAACCGTCGATCAATATGTGATTATGCCAAATCATGTGCACATACTTGTTATGATTACAAAAGAGGATACCTTGCGGGCGATTCGTGAATCGCCCCTACAATGCCGTTCGATTATTTCAAATGCGGTTGGATATATCAAAATGAATGCTTCCAAAAGAATTCGCTTGCGTTGCGGTGCAATATCCGTGTGGCAACGAGGATTTCATGACCATATTATCCGCAATCTCGACGATTACGAGGAACACGCAAAATACATCCACGAAAATCCTGCACGTTGGTATTACGATGAATTATACACCGAAGAAGTGGGTGACGATACAACCTGATAACAAAAAACCTGCCGTGCGGCAGGTTTTTTGTGTGTCGGTTTATTGGATATAATTTTTGGGATTGACTTTTTCACCGTCGGATAGAAATTCGAGGTGCAAAAGGGAATAGATGGCTCAATGCTCTATGTCAGTACGAGTGAGATCGGCGAGATTTATGACTGTCTTCTTCTTCTTTTTGGCCATCTCCTGAAATCGCACGGAACAGCCAAAGGTGTGTTCTACATAAGTTATGACATATTCCGATCTTTCAATCATCCATTTGTTGCGAAAACTTATGGCAAAACGTTTTGGGATTTTCTCAATGCCTTTGGGTAGGAGCGTTTCGCTGTGTTCGCATGTTGGTGTACTGATTGAATTGAGCGGCATATACGCCAAAACGATGCAATAATCAATGGGATAGTTTCTTTTGAGAGAAGATAGACAACGGGCAACCAAAAAGTCGAAGTTTCCGTGATTTCCGACATAGCATTTCAAAATGTTTTTGTTTTCGATCAAGTCAATGAGTGTTGATAATAGAAGCGACTCGATTTCATTTGGCGCATCTTTATGACCGAAAAAAGTGCAAGTTAACATAGATTCACCTCGGTATTGACCAGTATAACGGACAATATTTTGGTTCATTATAACATAAACTATAAACAGTTGCAACCGATGCGGGACAAATGTTTTATGGAGTGTTGTTATGGAACAAAAAATCAGGAGAGATTTGAATCTCGGCGGGAATCTGCGTCTGCTTCGTGACCACGCGGGTCTGTCGCAAGAAAAATTGTGCGCCGAGCTGCAAAGACGCGGTGTTGATATCGGAAGAACGACCTATGCAAAGTATGAATCAGGTGAATTGAATATCAGAGCCAGTGTTTTGGTTGCATTGAAAAAGCTCTACGCTTGTTCTTATGATGATTTCTTTGCCGGATTGGAATAAAATCGAATAGCGCTGATAACAAAAAACCTGCCGTGCGGCAGGTTTTTTGTGTGTCGGTTTATTGGATATAATTTTTGGGATTGACTTTTTCACCGTCTGTAATGAATTCAAGATGCAAATGGGGTTCCTCGGCACATTCGATCAGAGCGGTTTCTCCAATGCCGCCGATGATGTCGCCGCCCTTTACTTCCACACCCACTTCAACGTTTTGGGGGAGGGTCGCCGAGAGATTCTGATAACGGCTGATCATGCCGTCGGCATGGGTGATCTCGATGGTTTGTCCCATGAGAGGATCGGCATAAACGGCGGTGATGATGCCATCGGCCGATGCTTTGACCGCACTACCCACGATGCCGCTGATGTCAAGGCCGCTATGGGTGCGGTAATCGTTCATGGTGACCGAAAACACAAGGGTTTCATCCGAAAAGTTCTTGCTGATTTGGCCGACAACGGGATAAGAATAGGAAACTTTAATGGGAACTGCGGTGTCGATGCTGCTTTGTTCGTTTTTGGGCGGGTCTGTTTTGTCGGTCTTATCGGTGGTTTCTGTTTGATTTCCCGTGTTTGTAACTGCATCATCCTGTGTGGGAGTTCCCTCGCCGATGGAGGTGACGGCCGAACGGATGGAAGAATAGACAGCCAAGCTGATGACTGTGAGAATACATAGCGCAAGGGCTATGTATAAGCCCCCGCCTGCCAGAAACTTTTTATAACCTTTTTTTATCTTCTCTCGCATGTGTTTCTCTCCTTTTTATTTTGTGTATCCCTATTGTTGACACCGATTGGTTCTTTTATACATTACAGCATGAATTTTCTCGCGCACCCCAACCTTTGCACTTTTTTGTGCAAAACGGGCGGCGCTGTGCGCAATATGCACAAATAGGTTGACATCAAAATGATCTTCTTGTATAATATTGTTGTAGTAAGGTTATTTCATTCCGTTTTGTTATATTTTGAGAGGATGAGTTTAATGAAAAGGTTTATTGGTTTAACGATCGTAGTTTTACTTCTGATCAGCAACTTAAGCATCTTTTGTGTCTTTGCTTCGCCTCCTCCCAGACCTATACCGGAGGCATACGGTTATTATGAGCAATTATATTATGAAGTTTTTGACGGTGAGCTGATTATTCAGCGGTGCGAAGAAAAGCCGAGCGGTGATCTGACTATTCCCGAAACGATCGACGGATATTCTGTGAATACGATTGGCGAGCGAGCGTTTAACGGCTGCACCGAACTGACGGGGATTGCCTTGCCGAAAGGCTTAACGACCATTCAATCTTCGGCCTTTGACCGTTGTACTTCGCTTACCGGCGTAACCATTCCCGCGACCGTTACACAAGTCGGCGGCGGTGCGTTTGCCGGCTGTGATGCGCTTGCGGTGCTGGAGGTGGAGGATGGTAATCCCGTCTATACGGTAATAAACAACTGTCTTATTGACAAAAAGAAAAAAGAGATCGTGGCGGTAGGGGCAAATCCCGTTATACCGACCGACGGCTCGGTTACCTCGATTGGTTATAACGCATTTAGCGGTTGTAAAACGCTGACCGCGTTGGTGCTTCCGCCCGAGATGACGACCATTCCCATGTACGCCTTCCGCGATTGCGACGGACTCACGTCACTGACTATTCCCTCTACGGTTACAAGCATCGGGGAGATGGCATTTTATGATTGTGATGGACTCACGTCGGTGACCATTCCATCCTCGGTGAAAGAAATGAAATCCATGTCTTTTTCTAACTGCGATGCCTTGGAAAGCCTTTATGTCAGCGGGGGTCTCAAGGTTTTGGACGGCTTTGATGGCTGCCGATCCTTGAAAAACGTGACCATTGAGGAGGGTGTGCAAGCTCTCGGTCTGTTTACGTTTGCAGAATGCACCGCGTTGGAAAGCATCGTGCTGCCGAAAAGTCTCACCGCATTGAATGGGTATGCTTTCAGACGTTGCCAAAACCTTAAAAGCATCACTTTTAGCGGAAATATGGAACAAATCGATCGCACAGATTTGGAAGAAACGGCGTATTTTGATGATCCGGCGAATTGGCAGGACGGATTTATGTATATAGGAAGCTGTCTTGTGGCAGTCGATACCACGCTCGATGGAGTCATAAGCGTGCGGGAGGGAACGGAAACCATTTCGCGGTGGGCATTTCAGGATTGCAAAAAAGTCACATCGGTCATTCTGCCCAAAAGTGTTAAAACACTTGAAATGGGTGCAATTATAAGATGTGAAGTGTTAAAATCGGTTGAAATCCAAGATGGGCTGGAAAAAATAGAGGATTCGGTATTTCGCGGATGCGGTGAACTGACAGACCTTACATTTCCCGACAGTGTTACCTATATCGGTCAAGAGGTCTTGAAGGATTCCGCTTTTTATTCGGATAAAGCAAACTGGGAAAACGGCGGGCTTTACTGCGGAAAGCATCTCGTTGCGGCAGACAGAAAATGTACAGGAAATTTTGTGATAAAAGAAGGAACGAAAACCGTTTCGGAAAACTGCTTTGAGGGTTGCTTTGAACTGCAGGCGATCACATTACCGTTGAGTGTTACCCACTGTCCGTTTGTGAGCTTGACTTATTCGGATATTGTCGATTATCCCTATTATTTTGCAGACGAAGTCTTTTACGCAGGCAGCGAAGCCGACCGCGAGAGGATCGATTTCGGTGATATTACAAGCTTGGTTTCTTTGGCGGAAACCTGGCATTATGCCGAGCCGGTCGATTGCGACAGGCATGATGAGGAGGAAAAGAGCTTTCTCGTTTGGTATCTTGTCGGCGGCGCACTTTTGCTTGCCGCGGCGGGTATTTTTGTTGCGGTGATCAAAAAGAAAAAGCAATCAAACGAAGGATGATCTTCGGGCGGCAAAAAGCCGCCCGATTTTGATGATGAGAAAATCCCTTTTCCACTTGACGAAAATGGAAAATTGTTGTATAATCAATACATCTCGTAAGAAAGGATACTACGAAAAATGATTAAACATGGAATTATCGGATGCGGCTTGATTTCCAAGTGGCATGCCTATGCAATCAATGAGCTTTCCAAAACCATGCCGGTCTGCTTGGCGGGCTGTGCCGATGTGAAAATTGAGTTTGCCCAGAGATTTGCATCTGAATATGAGGGTGTAAAGGCGTACGAAACCATTGACGATATGCTCGCGAGCGACGATATCGACAGCGTTTCCATTTGTACTCCCAGTGGCTTCCATTCGGATCTTGCCATCCGCGCCGCCAAAGCGGGCAAACACATCGTGGTCGAAAAGCCCATGGCCATCACCACCGAACAGTTGAATGATTTGCAGGACGCCTGCAAGAAGCACAATGTTATCCTGACCTCTGTTTCTCAAATGCGCTACTATCCCACCATTTTGCGCGCACGTCAAGCCGTTCAAAGCGGTGAACTCGGCAGAATGGTTTCGGGTGATGTTTACATGAAGTTCTTCCGTTCCCATGAGTATTACGGCAACTCGGGTTGGCGTGGCACCTGGAAACTGGATGGCGGCGGCGCTTTGATGAATCAAGGTATTCACGGCGTTGACCAGCTTCTGTTTATCATGGGCGATGTAAAAACAGTTTATGCCAACTGCAGAACACTTGCCCGTAACATCGAAGTTGAAGATACTGCGGCTGCTGTTTTAGAATATGAATCGGGCGCTTTGGGTGTCATCCAAGGTACTACATCGGTTTATCCCGGTTATCCCAAGGTATTCCATTTCAACGGCGACAAGGGTACCATCCACATGGAAGAAAAATTCTTTACCGAATGGAATGTTGAAGGCAAGGAAAAACCCGCCGACATCGTGTTTGATCGCGCCGATCCCAATGCCGCTAACCGCCCCGATGCAAACGAATGGGGCACGCATATTCCTCAGTTGACCGACTTCTTCTCGGCCATCCAAGAGGGAAGACAACCCATGATCGATGTCAATGAAGGACGCAGACCTGTGGATCTTATTTTGGCAATCTATGAATCTTCCCGTACCGGTAAACCCATCGATATGAAGGAATTTACCGCCCGATAAAGCAAACAGCGGCAAAACCTATTCGGGTTTTGCCGCTGTATTTTATGAATTGGAGTGAACAGTAGGATGAAAATTGCTGTGATTGGTTTGGGTCGTGTCGGTTGGGCGTATCATATTCCCACCATTTTGAAAAACCCCAAGTTTACACTTTGCGCCGTGGTTGACAACAATGCCGACCGCCTTTTGGAAGCCAAAGAGAAATATGGGGTGGAGGGATATACCGATATTTCGGTCATGATTGAAAAGGCAAAGCCCGACGCTGTCGTTATCTGCACTCCGACCCATTTGCATAGAGCGCATGCCGTGCTTGCGATGGAAGCGGGTGTGGATGTTTTTCTGGATAAACCTATGGCCAAGGATCTGGAGGAATGTATTGCCATTCGGGATTGCATGGTCAGAACAGGCCGTAAGCTGATGGTCTACCAACCCCACCGTCTGTTGCCTGACGCTGTGGCTCTGCGCGCGGTGCTGCAAGAGGATCTGATCGGCAGGGTATATATGTTTAAGCGTACTGTTTCGGCCTATGCACGTCGTAACGATTGGCAGGCGATGCTGAAATTCGGCGGTGGTATGTTGAATAATTACGGCGCCCATTATATCGATCAAGCCCTCTTTTTGTTAGGATCTGACGAGGAAATTGAAAAAATGGATTGTATTCGTTACCGCATGGCTTCTCTCGGCGATGCCGATGATGTGGTAAAGATTCTTCTTCTTACAAAATCTCACATTACCATTGATATTGATATTAACCAAGCCACTGCTTTGGCGTTACCGCCCTTTGCAGTGTACGGTAAATATGGTTCTATCAGCCGCGTGAAATTGCAGGACGGCACCCCCGCTTTCCGTGTGCAATATCTTGTTCCCGAGGAACTGTCGGCTGTTTCTCTTTCGGAGGAACTGGCTGCGGCTGACAGAAAATATGCGCCCGAGCGCTCGGCCGATCTGCCTTGGCATACCAAGGATTTCCCCATCAACGATTTTCCTCCCGTGGATTATTACGATGCTTTCTATGAATATGTGGTCGAGGATAAGCCCTCTTTTGTTCCCGTTGAACAGACCATCAAGCTGATGGACATTATCAATACTTGCAAAGAAAACTCGGTTATTTTTGAGTGAAAACAGTAAAAAAGAAGTGTGGAAAAAGAGTCGTACTTTTAAGGACAGTTTTGTAAATGAAAGAGAATACGTTACCTACCGACAGGAAAAAGACGAGGAATTTTAATAATTCCTCGTCCTTTTTTCTTGACAAGCACTGACATAATTAAAGACAACAATATTTTGTCAAAAGTAACGCAAAGGCTCTTTTGACATTAGCATATCAAAAGAGCTTTCGCTTACCTTCCGGAAGGTAGAAAAAAGCCTCCCTTGTGTAAAGGGAGGTGGCACGGCTTGCCGTGACGGAGGGATTGTAGAAGTTAAATTTTATAAAAAACAATCCCTCAGCCGCCTTCGGCGTCAGCTCCCTTTACACAAGGGAGCCTTTTTATGTTCACCTATGCCTCGTCAATTTTCCTGACAAGCACTGCATTTGAGTCCACAAATGCAAAAATACGGCATACCTCTTTCGAGATATACCGTATTTCTGAAAACTGTCCTTTGGGGTACGCCCCTAACCACACTTCTTTTTTATCTTTCGTTACTTTTTGTTATTGACTTCTTCGCGGTGGGCTATCGCTGCCTCGGGGAAGAGTTTTGCAAAGTAGTCTTTGTTGAGGATGGCGGTTGCCGCGGTGCATTTGTTCTTGACAAATTCGATATAAGAATCGACATATCCCTCGGGAACCAAAAATTCATCAACCAAGTAGGTGATCTTGCGGCTCGATGCGTTGTACTTGACATAGTCGGTGACATAAGATTGGTCGGCCAAAATGGCAAGTCCCGGTGTGTCGGAGAAAATGTCGGAGCCCGAAAGGAGACGGGAATCGTAATCGAAACCAAAGAGGTTTAACACGGTGGGGAGAACGTCAACGGCGCAACAGGTCTTGTCGACGGTTCTTTCTTCCAAGGTCATGGTGTTGATCATTTGAGAGTTGTAAAGAATGAGGGTGCTTCTGAATTTCTCAAATGCGGTATCGATTTCTTCGGACATGATGTTGTTGTATTCTTTGGCAGAAAGTCCGTAGGGATAATGGTCGGCGCCGAGGACGAATACGGTATTGTCCATTTTTCCTGCGGCGGTCAGCTTGTCAACCAGTTCGCCAATCATTTTGTCCAGTTCGATGTGGCAGGCGAGGTAGGCTTGGCAGGTGGTGTCATATTTCTCGCCGTTTTTGTTGTGGGTGTACTTGAGGGCTTGCGCCTTGTTTTTCACGGCCATGGTGTTCAAGGGAACAAGGTCGCCGTCGGAATCTTCCTTCAGTTCAAAGGTGTAGCGGTAGTGGCCGCTGACCGTCATATAGTAGGCGTGGAACTGTTCGTCATTGATGAAATCTTCATACGACTGTTTTGCCATTTCGTAGTCGGATTCGGGCCAACCCGTGACTCTAATGCCTTGGTTGCGGGCCTTGAAGATGTAACCGATGTTGGGATGGGTGATGTTACGGGAATAATAGGTCTTGGTGTGGTTGTGATAAGCGCGGGCCTGAATGCCGATGTCACCAAACATGTTGCCCAAACAGAAGGGGAGATAGTTTTTCTTGGAGGCGAGGAAGCTGCCGTTGGACTTTTGGCGGGTCAGGTCGGGAATGAGACCCGTACAGAAAGCATACTCACCGTTTGTAGTGTTGGAGGGGAACATGGTATAGTAGTTGTTGAAAATGAAGCCCTCGGTTGCCATTTTGTAAAGATTGGGGGTCAGTTCAGGCTCTACGATGGCTGCCGATGAAAAACTTTCGGCGCAGATATATATGAGGTTGTATCCCTTGAACATACCTGTTTTGTCATTCTTTTTGGTGGGCTCAACAGCGCTGAAATAGGTGTGGAGGGATTGTACCGTTTTGTCGGTCTCGCTTGCCATCAGCGCATCAAAATCGATTTGCAGTATATTGTATTCAATGGGTTTTTCGGGTTCGACATCCGGTTGATCGGGATCGGGTTCATCTTCGTTGTTATCCGGTTGGGGCGGATTGACATTGACGGGAGGCTTGATGGGATCGAGTGTGATGACATCATCGCCTTCCTCGGGGGTGGGACGGACACCGAGGTCCTGCATGGTGGATGTAATCAAACCGAGCTTGGAGATTTGGGTGGAAAGAGCACCCGAATTGAAGTAGAGATCATAAGGCGTGTGGTACCCTGTGCCGGGGAAGAAGAGGGTCAGGATGGTGATGCCGTACGCCACGACGGCAACGAGGGAGAGAACAAGCTGGGATTTTAGTGGACGGCGGCGAATCAAATCAAAGTGGTTTCTGGCGCGATTGGAGGTTTTTGCCAAAAATCTTAAGAAAGTGCCTTTCTCTGCCATCTTTTTCAAACGCTCGGGTTTTGCCGCAATGCGGTAGAGCGCAAGTGAGACGATGAAGATGATAAAGGGGATGCAGATGATGAAAATGTTGAGCAGGTTGGTAACAATCAGATAGATGATTTCATCACCGAAGGTGCCCATGGCGTCGTCTGCCGTGTCGGCAAGCGCAAAGGTGAAAAAGTCATTGAACAAGCTGTAATAAATGACCTGGAAGTTGAAATAAAAACTGAATATCACCAAAAGGATGGTCGAAATAACGGTGTTTACAACGCGGTTAAAGGCGGTTGCAATCAGGCCGCACAGACATCCGAAGGGGATGGCAAAAAGAAGTGGATATGCAAAGTAAATATCGATGCTTCCGAAGGTCATCAGTTGGAGCATCAACTCATAATAGATGATGGAGAGGGTGAAAAATACTGCCGTTTTGTGATTGCAGAGCCAACGGCCGATGGCCCGAAAAGCGCGACCTAAAACGGTAAGACAATCCTGTCCGAGCGCCTTGAGTCCCTTTAACCAGTTCATGAAACATTCCCTTTCTTTGGTTGGAATTTGTATGTGTAGATATGCATAAGTGCATAACGAAGTTGTCTTATTGCATGATGTGTCAAAACGTGTAATATTATATACCAATCACCCCCGCTTTGTCAATACTTCTTTATAATTATAAGAGAAAGATTCGCGCTTGATTCCATGGGGCAAAATAAAAAGGTTTTATTTTTCAAAAAAGAAAGAAAAGCCGCGGACAATCCTGCGGCTTTTGGGTGGTGGGGGATGGAAATATTTGCATCCCTCGCTCATTTTATTCTTTACATTTTTTTCGATTTGTGATATGATAACGGTGTTTCGGGCGGCTTCCGCCATATCGGGTGATGCCCGTCGCGGCCGATAGATGCCGCAGAAATTCCCGCTCCATGCCGCGGGTCAAGCGGTAAAGCTGCCGCTCGCTGTATCCTACGATGTAGGCAATCTCCTCCATGGGCAGTCCCCGCAAATATCGCATTTCTATGTATTGACGACTGATGCGGTCTTCCATCGCCGAAAGCGCTCGCGCAATCTTTTCTCCCGCTCGGCGCAAAACAAGGTCTGCCCGTCGGATGCGCCTTTTTAAAATCTCGCGGGAACGGATGGCATCGGGAGGAAGTCCTTTCAGCTTTCTGCCGTATGGCCAGCAGGTGTGGGTTTCCAAATTTTTAAGCAGCCGTCTGTCCGATTCGTACCGCCGCAGAGCGTTGACATACGATTTTAAGTAATGCTTTCCCGTCATGCTCGATACACCCCATCCGAATACAGTTTGTCCGCATCGTACAGCGCGACGCCGTCCCCCGTCTCCTCTCGCAGGTTTTCCACCAACCAGTCCAAATCCTCATAGAGTGCGTCCTCTTCGCTTAATTGCTCTAAAAAGGATTTTAAACATGTTAAAAGCTGCTTCTTGATCGTTTGATTTTCCTTCATGTGATCCCTCCTTTGGTGTATCGTGATTATATCACGAAATATAGTAATTGTCAAGTTGTTATTATGTCGAAATTACGAAAAAACGTATAATCGAGCGAAGATTTTAGAAAGTGGGTGTGCAGTATGCGTATTTCCTCGCTCTTCCAAAGCAACAAACCAATTTTCTCGGTGGAGGTATTTCCCCCGAAGCCCTCCTCTCCCGTTCACACGATTTACGAGACGCTTGAGGCCATTGCCGACGTAAAGCCTGCCTATATCAGTGTGACCTACGGTGCGGGCGGTAATACGGCGGACCACTCTACCTTTGACATTGCCTGTCTTTTGAAAAACACCTATCACATCGAGCCGCTTCCCCACATCACCTGCATCACCAGCTCCAAGGAAGAAATTGAAACGCGTTTAAAGATGTATCAGGATGCGCGCATTGAAAACGTCTTTGCTTTGCGCGGGGACGAAAATCCCAATTTGCCAAAGCGTGAAGATTTTAAATATGCTTCCGAGTTGGTTACTTATATGAAATCTTCCTTTGATTTTGACATTACCGCCGCCTGCTATCCCGAGGGGCATGTTGCTGCTCCATCGCTGGAGCGGGATATTCGCTTTTTGAAGCAAAAGGTGGATGCGGGCGCAGACCATTTGATTTCCCAGCTTTTCTTTGACAACGAATATTTCTTTGATTTTTTGGAGCGGGTGCGCGCGGCGGGGATTAACGTTCCCATCGAAGCGGGTATCATGCCCGTTCTCAACGTCAAGCAGATTCAAAAGATGGTGACCTTGTGCGGCGCCTCCCTTCCCAGAAAATTTTCCCGTATGATGCAGCGGTATGAGAACAATCCCGAGGCACTCAGAGATGCGGGGATCGCCTATGCGACCGATCAAATCGTGGAGCTTTTGGCGGCGGGGGTGGACGGTATTCATCTTTACACCATGAACAATCCTGAAACCACCAGACGTATTCACCGGAATATCGCCGGTCTTATTTAACGGGGAAGACAATCGGACATACCATGACATAAAAAAGTGCAAACGAATTTTCGTTTGCACTTTTTTCTATGCGGCGGGAATTTCGGGGGGCGGAGATGATAACTCGATTGTGAGTTTTTTCATCTTGCTGCGATACATATAGAGGAGAGCGACGATCATGATGATCCACGAAATGGGATAACTCAAGTATAAAAACCACAGGGCTGCCGTTTCACCGAAGGCGGTACGGAAGGGGGGGAGGGCAACGTAGATCCAGATCAAACGGTAGATGCAGATGGAGAAGATGGAGAGGATGGTGGGGCGGAGTGATTCTCCGACACCGCGTAAAAAGCCGACCATGACCTCTTGGACACCGCAAAGGAAATAGGAACCGCTGACGAGAGTGTTATAAATCTTGGCCCACTCGATCAACTCGGCGCTATCGGTGTAAAAGGAGAGAAGCAGATCATCGCAAAGGACGAAGAGTGCGCCGACGAACATACTGCAGGCGGTTGCAAGAAGTATGCCCTTTTTCATGATTTGTGAAAGACGGTCGAAGCGTTTTGCGCCGTAGTTTTGTCCTGCATAAGCAAGCGCGGCGGTATTAAATGCATTGAAAGAGTAATAAACGAAGGTGCACAGATTGCGGGCGATCGCCACACCCGACGCCGCTGCTTTTCCAAACGAATTGAGGGTGGATTGGATGATGACGTTGGACAAGGAGAACATCGAGGATTGCAAGGCGGTGGGAAGTCCGATGGCGAGCATGGGCTTCATTTCCATGATATGTATGCGGGTTTTTCTGATTTGATACTGCAAATACCCTTCGCCTTTTCGCATGATGAGAATAACAAGGAGGGCCGAAAATCCGTTGGATATAGCGGTAGCGAAGGCAACGCCTGCCACGTTCATGTCAAAAACGATGACAAACAAAAGATTGAGAGCGACATTCAATAATCCCGATAGCATCAAAATGTAAAGGGGGCGGCGGGTGTCACCGATGGCACGGAGAACGGCGGCGCCGAAATTGTAAACCATGGAAAAGGGGAGCGCCAAAAAGTAGATTTTAAGATAAAGGGTGGCGGGGGGGAGAAGATCGGAATCGGTCTCCATCAGTTCCAGCCAAAACTGCGCTGAAAAATAACCGAAGGTACCTACAAGAATACCGCCGAAAAAGCCAATCGCAATCGAGGTGTGGATGGAGTCGGAAAGCCCTTTTTTGCTACCCGCCCCGTAATGGCGGGCAACGACGGCGGTTGCGCCGACGGCAAGACCCGTGAGAATATTGACGATGAGATTGAAGAGGGCGCCCGTTGCACCGATGGCACCGACGGCATCCTCGCCGTTTTCGGCAAATTTTCCGACCACCATGATGTCGGCATTGTGGTATAAGCTTTGAAGGAGTGCGGATGCCATGACGGGCAGGGCGTACAGGAGCATGCCCTTGGTGATGGAGCCGCGGGTGAGATCACCCGTGTGTTTTGCGAGTGCCATACTTGGCCTCCTTGACCAAAAGCGGCGCACTGCGCCGCTTTTCATTCACTTTATTTCAAATTGGAAATGAGGTCTTCAAGGAAAATCTTGGTGTCCTGAATGTCTTTGATCTGTTGGTCGCCCGAGATTTCGCGTTCGATGGACAAAACACCGTCAAATCCGAGTGCATGCAGTCCTTCGATCAGGCGGGGGAAGTTGACTTTGCCTTGACCGACTTTTACTTCCTTGCCGAGGTTTCTCGAATCAGTGGGGTAGAGACCGTCCTTGGCGTGGAGGGAGCGGACATATTTTCCGAAGACATCCAGCGCATCGACGGGGTTTGCCTTGCCGTACATAATGAGGTTGGCGGGGTCGAGGTTGATACCGAGGTTGCCTGTTGCTACATCTTCAATGACGCGAAGCAGGGTGACAGGGGTTTCTTGACCGGTTTCAAAAAGAAGTTCGCAGCCGAGGTTGAGGTAGTATTTTGCCAAAATCTTGACGGCGGTTACAAACGAATTATATTCGGTGGACATGGGGTTTTCGGGGATGTATCCCATGTGGGTGGCGACTTTTTTCACACCGAGCTTGGAGGCGAAATCGGCGCCGCGCATCAAATCGTCGATACGGCGTTCACGGAAAGCGAGGGGAACGATGCCGAGGGTTTCCTGGCCTTCATAGAAGTTCCAGACTCTTCCGCCTCCCGTCCAGCCTGCCCAGAACACGTCGATGGTGACATCGTTTGCCTTGGCGGCATCTACGATCATTTTTGCATTTTCATCGGTATAAAGGTCGGGATACCAAGACTGCAACTGACAGTAGGAAATGCCCATATCTTTCATCTTTTTAAATTCGTTTACAATGTTTTCATCTCTAAAGGATGTCATTACGCCGATTTTCATCATAACTGTATTCCCTTTCTTTTGAAAAAAGTGTTAAATTCACTATATCATAACGGCATTGATTTTGCAATAGGTTGTGTCCAAAATATCATGTACGTTTGCTTTTTTTGCCATTTATACGACGGATGCAGGGCGTCGAGTGCAAAAACTAAAATATAATGATTCCGCGCGGTTTCTATTGACAAAAGGGTGTTTAAAACTTATACTGTAAACAAGAAAACTAAAATTTAAGGAGTAGAGATTATGGCAACCAAAAAAGCTTCCGATTTCCGTTATAATACCGGTGATACCAGAGTGCCTTGGGCAGCCGTTGGCGAAAATTACAATGCAGAAGACCTCAAAAAAGTCGTTCGCTTTCTGATGCAGGGCGAAGGTGAGGTCTATGAGGATGCCATTGCTGCCGTGGAAAAAAGCATCGATGCGCTCGGCGGTGTGTCTACCCCTCCGGGAAAACTTTCTCTCGGTTCCAAGGTGGAAGAATGTGAGAAAAAGACCAATGAGTACCTCGGCAGCGATTCGGCGCTTTTCGTGACCAACGCCACCGCAGGTTTTGAAATTGCTTATAAATATGCGGGTATCGGCCCGGGCGATGAAGTCATTCTTCCCGCCATCACCTTTGTGGCTACCATGGCCTATCCCTTGTCGGTCGGCGCAAAGCTTGTCTTTGCAGACCTTGATCCCCAAACTCTGAACATGGATCCGAAGGATGTTGAAAAGAAGATTACCTCTAAGACCAAGATGATCGTTCCCGTTCACCTCGGCGGTTATCCCGTGGATATGGATCCCATTTTGGCTTTGGCAAAGAAGCATAACATTGTTGTTTTGGAAGATGCCGCCCATGCTTTCGGCGCATCCTATAAAGGCAGAAAGATCGGTACCATTGCCGATTTTACCAGTTTTTCTCTCCATGAAGTGAAAAACTGCACCTCCTTTGGCGAGGGCGGTATTTTGACCACTACCGTCGATGCCTTTAAGCCCGAAATGTCCCGCGCGCGTTTTCTCGGTCTTGACACCTCCCGCAAGATCAAGGATTGGCTTTACGACATCTCGCCCATTCAGGGTAAGAACGGACCTTTTGTCGCCTCCAACAACTCTTCTACCACCGAGATTCAAGCCCTCGGCTTGACCTGCCAGCTCGCCCGTTATGACAAGATTCTTGCCGAGCGTCGCGGCGCCGCAGAATACTTAAACCGCCGTTTTGCCGATTGCGATGCCATTATGCCCCAACCCCTCGGAGCCGACGGTACCCAGCCTTCCTTCCATTTGTATCTTTTGCAAATCGATCCCGATAAGGCGGGCGGAGATATTCAAACGTTTAAGGCAAAGCTTACCGAAAAAGGCGTAACCAACATTCCCCACTTCGGTCCCCTTTACCGCTTTAGTATCCTCAAGACCTACGGATACGACGAGGATGCCATTGCGGCAACCTGCCCCGTTTGCGAGGATGTTTTCTACAAACGCTTTACCCATCTTCCCATCTACGGTTTGACCGAAGAACAGCTTGTTTATATGGCCGATGCCATTTTGGAAACCATTTCCGAAATGCAGCAGGGCAAATAATTCAAGAGATAAAGATAAGAAAAATCGGCAAGAGCGCTTCTTGCCGATTTTTTGTTATTGTTTGTGTTTTCGCAAAAGAGGGAAGAGTAGCGGGACGAGGGTGCCGCCTGCCGCCGTAACCAGAAAGTAGCGGATGAGGCGAACCAAATCTGTATCTCCCAAAAGCGCGGTGAGAACTATTTTTCCGCCCTCGAGCACCAATAAAACCACGGCAAGACCTGCGGCGAATTTCACGATTTGGGTGGAAAGCGCGGCGTTGATGGGATAGCGGAGGAATTTTTCATCCATGCGGCGGATGAATACGATGCCGATGGCGATGCCGAGAAGCATATACATATTGCTTTGTTCATCTCCCGAAACCGATGTGCAGGAGAAGAAGATTAAAATGGCGATGGGGAAAAGAAGGGTAAATGTGTCGAGATAGGCAAAAAGGTTTTTATTGCTGTCGGCCTTTTTGAAAATATACAGCATGATAAGGAGGGGAAGCGCGCCGATTAGCAGGGAAACGGAAACATCGAGGGGGGTATGTACACCGAGATACATGCGCGAAAAGGCGATGGCGAGTGTGATGATGACACATAGGGCGCGGAAATATTTGTTCTTAAAATAAATAAACAAGCCGCCGTACAGCGCGACGGAATTTTGGGTGTGTCCGCTGGGGAAGGAATAGCCGTTTGCCGTGGCGCGGGCGGCCTCCACAATGGTGAAGTTTTCATCCAAGACCCAGGGGCGTTCCACCTGAAATATGGCTTTCAAAAGGAGATTGAGCATCATCCCGAAAAGGCCTGCATAGAGCATGGTATATCCGTGCTTTTTATCGATGCACCACAAAATTGCCAAGAACACGGCGATGGTGACAATCTCATGGCCGCAGAAGGTGATGGCGAGAAAAAGCCGATCAAGAAAGGGGGTGCGCAGATCTTCCAAAAAGTAGAGAAAGGACATAGTTTTTCCTCCTGATGGTTTTACCTGTCTATTTTACAGGAAAATAGGAAAAAAGTAAATGGTTTTTGCGGATTTTAGAATACATTTTATTTCTATATCCAAAAACCGCACGCAAGAAAAACGGGATGTTTCCTGATTACGCCGTGTACAAACAAAGGGGTCTTGGTTAGCGAGTGAAATAATTTTAATTTTTTTCTAAAATCCTGTTGACAAACAGACTTTCATGTGATAGAATACATCTCGCTTGGTCGGAGGAACCGCGACTGCGAGACATGCTGGTGTAGCTCAATTGGCAGAGCAGCTGATTTGTAATCAGCAGGTTGGGGGTTCGATTCCCTTCACCAGCTCCAACCGAATATGGGGGAATTCCCGAGTGGCCAAAGGGGGCAGACTGTAAATCTGTTGTCAGTGACTTCGGTGGTCCGAATCCACCTTCCCCCACCAAAAAAGAACGAAGCAAAGGCTTCGTTCTTTTTTTATCCAAGCCGCAGGCTTGGTATATCATCACCGCGCGAAGTGCGGTGCATATCATCAGCCCCTTTGGGGCTGTATCTCATCACGCTTTAGCGTGTATCCTCCTGCGGCTTGATGAGATACAACACTTCGTGTTGATGATATACCGCAACAAGTTGCGGATGATATACAAGGCTTCCGCCTTGATTTATTGGCGAAAATGTGGTATAATTAACTCATCGATAAACTTGAATTTGTTTAACTGATAAACATACTTAAATATACCAAGGAGGATATACTATGTTTTCTTTATTTACTAAAAAAGCAATGAACGAGGATGCAGCTAAGTCTTTTTGGTCATGGTTTGAGGAGAAAGAAGAATGGATAATCAACTGCATTGCCGATCATGATTCGGCATTTGTGTGGGCAATTGACGAAAGATTAAAGCCTGTATTTCCGTATTTTAAGGGAGAACTAGAATTCCAGCTTGGATACAACAATGAAGTCGGAGAGTTTTTCTTTTTCCACTTTGGTAAAAAAGAACTTATTCGTGATGGTGAAACACTTGGCAAGATAATGCCACCCCAAATTGCAAAGAATTGGAAATTTATTCTTGATAAATAACTCACCAAATTCCAATTTGTCGAATAGTTTTCTTGCGCACCTAATCGCTTTTCTTACCTACATTTAAGCACCTTTATACTGCTCTTTCACAAAAAAGAACGAACTTTTGTCTACCAAAAGTTCGTTCTTTTTTTATCCAAGCCGCAGGCTTGGTATATCATTGAATGTATATCTCGCCTGTGGCGAGTTATACATTCGTATATCATCAGCCCCTTTGGGGCTGTATCTCATCACGCGCCAGCGTGTATTTCCCTGCGACTTGATGAGATACAACACTGCGTGTTGGTGATATACCGCAACAAGTTGCGGATGATATACAAGGCTTCGCCTTGATTTGTTTCCGGAAATGTGGTATGATTCAATTGAAAGGAGTGGTTTATATGGCAAAAAATTATTTGTTGACCTATGCAGAACAGCTTGCAACGGATGTCGAATTGCTTTGTCAAAACATAAAAGCACCGCCCAACACTCTTTTCCAAATGCGCAAAAGTTCCGGTAGCGTTTATGCCAATATTCGTGAAGCCAATTACGGACAAAGCAAAGCGGATATGCTCTCGAAATTTGAAATTGCCCTCAAGGAATGTTGTGAAACTGAAGGATGGTTACAACTGTTGTTCAACACACAGATAATAAACGAGGAAACATTCAAATCTCATCGTAATCTTTGTGGTCGAATAAGACGAATGCTGATAGCAAGTTGCAAAACATTAAAGGAGAATACCGAGTGATACATATTGAGAACTGGATGGAAACCTTTATCGCCAAGCTGAATGAAACCTTTGAAAATCGTGTATGGTTTGTTGGTTTGCAAGGTAGCTACGGTCGCGGAGAAGCAACCGAATCAAGCGATATTGATGTTGTTGTCATTTTGGATCAATTGGTTGTTGAAGATATTAAATCATATAGCGCAATGTTGGATACTTTTCCCAACCGGGAACTGATTTGCGGTTTTCTTTCAGGCAAGGATGAGATTTTTCGTTGGGAGCCATCCGATCTGTTCCAATTTTGTTATGATACTACACCGATCAAAGGGAGTCTTGACGAGGTATTGGCACTTGTGGATGAAACTGCCGTGGATCGAGCAATTAAAATCGGCACCTGCAACATATACCACGGATGCGTTCATAATATGCTCCACGAAAAGAGTGAGGATATTTTGTGTGGACTGTATAAATCCGCCACTTTCGTTGTTCAGGCAATCGCTTTTAAGCGGACAGGGAAATATATTAAACATCAAAAGGATTTACTACCTATCGTTTCATCCGATGAGCAAGCCATTATCGAAACATTTGTTAATTACAAGAACGGCATAACAGCCGATTTTGAAAAAGCCTCACAAGTTTTGTTTTCGTGGGCAAAAGAGCGGATTACCAAGCACGAATGATATGGTGTACTTTTGGCGTTTCCTCCCTTTCTACAAGGGCTGATTTATACTTTTCCTTACTCTTACCTCACTTTTGCTACGTTTGGTTGCTCTTACGCATGGATGTATCTACGAAAAAAGGATAGAGAATTTTTTACGTTCTCTATCCTTTTTTATTATTTTCGGTTTGGTTTTGTGCGCCAATTTCCCGAGAGATAGAAGGTCATACCGATGGCGATGGGTACAAATCCCGCCAGCGCATCGCCGTACCAGATGCCCAGACAGTCCAGTCCGAGGGCGAAGCCGAAAATGGCGGCCAGACCGATGCGGGCGCAGATGCCGTCGATGAGAGCGACTGCGAGGTTTAGTTTCACATGTCCCGAGCCGTTGATGATGGAAAAAGCAACGCTGCGGGTGGCAGAGCCGAGGAAGTTTAGAAGGACGGGACCGATGATGACGGTGGCGATGGCCAAGACCGCGGCATCGCTTGTGAAGGCCGAGAATACGGTGTTGGGGAATAAAACGATGATCAGCGACAAAAGCGCGAGGGTGAGGAAGGTGCAGACGGCGACGGTTTTCAAAATTTGGGGGATGCGCTCGTCTTTTTTGGCGCCGAGGTTTTGTCCCACCATGGCGCTGCCTGCGGCGGTAAAGGAGTTGGAGATGATGGCGCTGATGGTATTGATCTTATTGAATACTCCTGCAAGGGCCGAGAAGGTAACGCCGTAGAGATTGATCCAAGCCATCAACACGACTTTGGATAGGCTGACTGCCGCCGATTGGATGGCCATGGGAATACCGAGTGCGAGGATTTTTTTAAAAGAAGGTTTATGGATGGCAAAAGAGGAAAGCTTAAAATCAAAGCAAAAGTTTTCCCGTTTGCGGTAGAGGAAGATCATGGAAATAACAAAGCTGCTTCCCTGTGCGATGACGGTGGCGAGGGCGGCGCCAAAGACCTCCATGTCCCAAAAAGCAACAAAAATGATGTCGAGCAGGATGTTGATGATGGCGGCGATGACGATGAAAATGAAGGGATGGCGGCTGTCTCCCATACCGCGCAGGATGGCGCAAACGATGTTATACCCGTAAATAAACACAAGTCCTATCAAGCAGATGACGGTATAATCGAGGGTATATGCATAGGATTCCGCGGGGGTGTTTAAAAGTGTGAGCATGGGCTCTTTGATAAAAAAGCAGATGCCCGATATGGCAAGGGAGGCGCAGAGGAGAAAGGTGAACATGGTACCGATGATGCGGCGGACGCTGTTTAAATCGCCTGCGCCTACATCTTTGGCGATCAGAACCTGTCCTGCCGAGGAAAATCCCATGGCCACGAAGGTTAAAAGGTGCAGAATATCACCGCCGATGGAAACGGCAGACATACCCGCGCCGCCGATGTATTGACCGACCACCACCATGTCAACAATATTATATACGGCTTGGAGCGCATTGGAGAAAAAGAGGGGGAGCGCAAATTTCAAAAGAAGCGAGGGAACGCTTCCCGTGGTTAAATCTCGGATGATAACTTTATTACTCATATCAGACCTGTATTTTTTGGTTTTTCAGGTATTTTATCACAACCCGACATGATTTGCAAGAGGGGAAGAAAAATGGGGAGGGGAGAAATTTCATTCTTGCAATTTTTGCCTATTTATGCTTTAATAAGGAAAAAGAAAAAGCGTATTTGAGGTGTACTGTTATGAAGATTTTTTGTTTGGGAGACAGCTTGACAGAAGGAGATTACGGCGTTTTGGGCAAACGCGGCATCAAAAACGTGCAAAAGGAAAATTATCCTTATTATCTGTCGCTTTCTACCGGCGCCGAGACGGTCAATTTGGGACATTGCGGTGCGACAGCAACCACCTATCTTAAGTTTTACCGTGAAAACGGTCATTCGGTTGCGGGGGCTGATCTGATTTTGGTCATGCTGGGGACAAACGGCGGCTTTTCGGTCGAAAAAGACACCGATTGCAACCGTGATTTTTATACCCTGATGGATATTTGCAAAACCGAAGCGCCCGATGCAAAAATCGTGTTGCTTACACCGCCCTACTGCACTTCCGATCCCGCCTATTCCAACGCGGGCTATATCGAAAACGCCGTCGAGGGAGGCAAATTTGTCAAGCGTACGGCTAAAGATTTGGGACTGTTATGCATCGATATGCTCGCCTGCCCCGATTTTGGCGAGGGCAAGGAAAGCGTGATGCAGCCGAATGACGGTTTGCATTTTACAAAAGAGGGATATTTTGCTTTAGCTCGGTATATCGAAGCAAACTTAAAAAAATTAAAACTTTTGTAACTTTGTCACAGAAATGGCGTGTTTTGTTTCATTATAATGAATACAAAGAGATTGGTAAGGCGGTGAAACCATGAAAATTACCCTCAATCCCGACAGCGAAATCGTTAAGATTGTCAAAGAGGGACTTGCAAAAAGCGGCGGATACTGCCCCTGTGTGCGGGAAAGATCGGAAGATACCAAATGTATGTGCAAACAGTTTAAAAAGCAGATAGCCGACCCCGACTTTGAGGGCTTTTGCCACTGCATGCTCTATTATAAATCCAAGGAATAAGGGCATACTGATCAAAAAACAAAACAAGGAGAGATAAAAATGGCTGAAATCAAATTGACAAAGGATAATTTCAAATCGGTCGTTCTGGAATCGGACAGACCTGTTCTCATTGACTTTTTTGCGACCTGGTGCGGCCCCTGCAGAATGATCGCGCCCATCATCGAGGAAATTGCGGCAGAAAATGCCGATATTAAGGTCTGCAAGGTGGATGTGGATCAAGAGGGTGAACTGGCCGCCGCCTTTCAGGTCAGCAGCATTCCCATGCTTGCCGTGGTTAAGGACGGAAAGGTGACCAATACCGCATTGGGATATATGCCCAAGGAAAAAATCTTGTCGCTTCTGTAATTTCGTTTGGGGGAAAATTGCATGAAAAAGATGGTTCCGAGCAATATGTACCGACAACATCCTGCCGATTATGCAAAAGAAATCCCCGCCGAGGGATTTGGCGGTTGGACAAAAGCGGAGATTCCCATATCCACTCGGCATACCGCCATTGTTGTAATGCATGCTTGGAGTTGCGGTGAATATTCCGCGGTGCCCGGGCAGTACCGTGCCTGCGAGTATATCCCCCGCGGAGACGAAATTATTAAAAATCTGTTTCCCGATTTTCTTGAAAAGGTCAGAAAAAGCGGTATTAAGCTTATCCATATCGGCAGCCGCTCGGAAGCGAGCATAGAAAAGCTGCCCGGATATATCCGCATAAAAGAAAAGTATGGGGTGTCTTCCCCCCATCCCGCCACACCTTCGGTGGCAAGTGATGCGGTGCTGGATGAACTCAGACGGATCCATTCCGACAACGTTTCTCCCGGAAAAGACAATTACGAGGATATTGCCAAATCAAGGAAAATGCGGGATTTTGCCATTATGCCGCGGGATGATGAGGATGTGGTGGCTACCACCCATCAGCTTTATTCGCTTTGTCGGGATGAGGGCATCAACCATCTGATTTATACAGGCTTTGCCGTCAACGCCTGTCTGACCCTGTCGCCCTGCGGGATGTTTGACATGACCCGTCACGGTGTTATGTGCTCGGTCATTCGCGAACTGACAACGGCGGTGGAAAACAAGGAATCGGCGGCAACCGAGGCCAACAAGGAATACGGGCTCTGGTCCTTTTCCCTTTGGGGCGGCTTTGTGTTTGACAAGGACGATATCGAAAAGTATTTACTGCAATAGTGTAAGCGGTCTCCTGCGGGGGACCGCTTTTTCCATTTCCCAAACCGACGGAGATTCATTTTCTTGTCGTTTCATTCTCTTGACAGGCAGGGCGTTTCCCGATACAATATTTTATATCAAAAAATGCGTGAGGTATCTTATATGGAGAAAATGAACATCAAGCGCTTTGGCAGTATGATCGACTGCTCCCGCAATGCCGTGATGAAGGTGGATGCGGTCAAGGAATGGATGGACATTTGCGCCGATATGGGGCACAATATGGTCATGATCTACACCGAAGATACATACGAGGTGAACGGGCAACCGTATTTTGGGTATGCGCGGGGTCGGTATTCCAAGGAAGAAATGAAGGAAATGGATCGCTATGCTCTTTCCAAAGGACTTGAATTGATTCCGTATATTCAAACCCTTGCCCATATTGATACCATTTTCCGTTGGAGAGATTTTAAAGATATTCGGGATTTGGATGATATTCTTTTGTGTGAGTCCGAAAAGACCTATGCCCTGATCGACAGTATGTTAAAAACCCTTGCGGAATGCTTTACCACGCGCACCGTGAATGTCGGAATGGACGAGGCCCACCGTATCGCGCGGGGAAAATATTACGATCTGTCACGGTGACTCGAATCATACGGATGTGCTTTTGCGCCATGTCCGAAAGGTGGCGGAAATTGCGGGGAAATACGGTTTTTGTATTTGTATGTGGTCGGATATGTTTATTCGTCTTGCTTCGGGGCAAAAGGATTATATCAAGCCGGATGCCGTGATCGATCCGCGTGTAAAAAAACTGATTCCCGATAATGTCGAGCTGATTTATTGGGATTATTATAACCGCGACAAAGAGGTGCATCTGGGGATGCTTGACCGCCACGCCGAGCTGACAGACGGCTGTTGGTATGCGGGCGGTGTCTGGACATGGGAGGGGTTTTCCACCCAAAATGCATACAGCATCGAAGCGCTGAAAAGCTCTTTGGAGGCATGCAGAGAAAAGAGTGTCGAGAATATTTTCATCACCACTTGGGGGGACAACGGGGGAGAGTGCTCCCGTTACCAAGCGTTGCCTGCCCTCTTTTTTGCTTCCGAGTATGTTCGGGGCAATGACAACTCGGATGAGATCAAGCGTAAGTTCAAAGAGAAATTCGGGGCGGATTTTGATACATTTATGCTTTTTGACGGTACACAGCGAAACGAAACCAAGCGGGATTATTTGACACCCTCGGAATATCTTTTGTATAACGATGTCTTTTTGGGGCTTTTGGATACCACGATCCCCGATTCCTGCCAAGCGGATTACGAGGAATTGGCGTCCCTTTTGAAGGATGCCTCGGCATTGCCGAAATGGGGATATCTTTTTGATACCCAGTACAGACTTTCGGCCGTCATTGCCAAAAAAGGCCGTTTGGGCATTGCCATCCGCGAAGCCTACCTTGCCAATGACCGCGAGGGGATGAAAAAGCTGGCCGCCGAAGTGCTTGCGGTCAAAGACCTTGTCGCCGATTTTTATAAGGCGTTTCGAAAACAGTGGTTTGCCGAAAATAAGGGGTATGGCTTTGAGGTGCAGGACATCCGTTTGGGTGGGCTCATGCAGCGGCTTAAACATTGCGCCGAGCGGATGTATGCCTATGCCGACGGCCAAATCGAGAGCATTGAGGAGCTTGCGGGGCATCTTCTCGATGTGCGCGGCAGTGTGGGGGATATGGAGCACCCGCGGGAATACATCCCGTTTCACCATTGGAATCGCATTGTGACGGCTAACCGTCTGTAAAGAAATAACCAAAAGGCACGGTGCAAACCATGTCTTACGATTTGTTTTCTTGCCTAAAGGGTATGGCCAAGCTCTCTTGGTTCTCCTTTGTCCACTCTTGACAGAGGGTGGGGGGGAAGGTATAATAAAAGCGTGATCTGAATGGAAAAGAGGGGTTTTATGTGGAGTTACTATAATACCACCGAAGAAATAGCGGCTTCGGGTGTCGATACCGCCATTTTGCCGATCGGAAGTGTGGAGCAGCATGGCTCTCATCTGCCCCTTGGTACCGATTATTTGCAAATCAAAGACATTTCCGAGCGGGTGGCCGAGAAGCTGGATGCGTATCTTTTGCCCCCCCTTCCCATCGGTAACTGCTTTGAGCACACCGGAACGCGGGGAACTGTCTGGATGTCGCCGCGCACCCTTTATAACGTCCTTGAGGATATCGTCCTTTCTCTTAAAGAATCGGGTTTTTCCAAGGTGCTTGTGTTATCGGGACACGGGGGCAACTTTGCCCTGTATCCTTGTGTGAGAGAGCTCAATCAAAAAACAGAGGGGTTGCAGGTGGTGATCTGCCATCCCGCCCTCACGCCGGAACAAAAAGAAAAATATGTGGAGACGGCGGTGGAGATTCATGCAGGGGAGATGGAAACCTCCCAAATGATGTATTTGTATCCCGACTGTGTCAAAGCAGAGGAAGCCAAGAAAAACGATTTTATTCCCGATGCCGCCCAACCTGAATTAAATATGGTGCCCTTAAAGCTTTTGTCTCCCAAGGGCGTTTGGGGTTGTCCCTCCCGCGCAAACGCCGAGAAGGGCAGGATGTATTTGGAAATGAAGGCTGAAAATACCGTTTCGTTTGCAAAAGCCGCCTTTGCCAAAACACCGTCCGCCCGCTGGATCGATGCTGTGGCGGCAAAAGAAAAGAAGCAGTGAGAAATAACGAAAAATACATTCCTTGGCGCAGTCAGGTTTGGACTATGCGCCGAGGAATATTTTTTTAGGGGAAATTTACGGTGTATTTTGTGTATAAAATACAAAAAAATACTATATATTGGTGATTTAGTCACAGAACTAAAGGGCGGTTTGTGTTAATATACAGAAAACCAAACTTGTAAAAGAGGCGTTTTTGATATGTTGAGTTACTATAATACCACCGCGGAAATTGCCGCATCGGGCGTTGATACCGCTGTTTTGCCCATCGGCAGTATTGAGCAGCACGGTTCGCATCTGCCACTGGGTACCGATCATTTGATTGCTTCGGCGGTTGCCGAAAAGATCGCGCAAGAAATCGGGGCGTATCTTTTGCCCTGCCTGCCCATCAGCAACTGCTATGAGCATACGGGTACCCGTGGAACGGTGTGGATGTCTCCCCGTACCCTTTATGATATGGTGGAGGATATCGTTCTTTCCCTCAAGGAATCGGGATTTTCCAAGGTGTTTATCATTTTAGGACATGGCGGTGTTTTTGCCCTGTACCCTTGTGTCAGAGAGTTGAATAAAAAGATTGGTGGTCTTCAGGTTGCGGTCTTTGAGCCGCTGTTGACCCCCGAACAGAAAAAGCAGATCCTCGAGACTCCGAATGAACTTCATTCGGGAGAAGCCGAAACTTCTATGATGATGTATCTGCATCCCGATGCCGTTAAGGTCGAGGAAGCCAAGAAAAACGATTTTATTCCCGATGCCGCTCAAAGCGAACTGAATCTCGTTCCCTTAAAGCTGTTGTCTCCAAACGGCGTTTGGGGCTGTCCTTCCCGCGCTACCCCGCAAAAGGGTGAGCAGATCTTTGCCCTGTGTGTCGAAAATGGCGTGGAGTTTTTCAAAAAGGCCTTTGCAAAAATGCCAAAAGATGCGTGGATCGACGTCGTACCCAAGCAAAAATAAGATATATGGCCGCGGTGAAATCTCAAAAAAGTGCGGTATTCTGCGCCTTTTTGGATGTGTCACTATATTTTGTGTCAGGAAGCAAAAAAAATACTATATATTGGTGATTTGGCATTGACTTGCCAAATGGTTTATGTTATAATGCTTCCAGTTCGTATTTTCGGGGTATCGGAGGTGGCGTGAGAAAATGAAGATTGCAGGACTGCAAACCATGACTCTGCTGGATTTTCCCGAAAAGGTTGCTTGTACCGTTTTTACTTTCGGATGCAATCTCCGCTGTCCTTTTTGTCACAATGCCTCTTTGGTGACGGGACAACCCTTTGAGCACATGAGCGAGGAGGCATTTTTTTCCTTTCTTTCCCGCCGCAAGGGGATTCTTGACGGTGTGGCAGTGACGGGGGGAGAACCGCTTTTGCATCCGCAGTTGCCTGCATTTTTAAAAAAGATCCGCGATGCGGGGTTTGCCGTGAAGCTGGATACCAATGGCTGTTTTCCTGCGCGCTTGGAAGAGGTTTTATCCGAGGGTCTTGTGGATTATGTGGCCATGGATATTAAAAATGCGCCCGAAAAATATCCCGAGACGGTAGGAATCGCGGATTTTGATGTGACCCCTGTTTTGAAAAGCGCTTCGCTTTTGATGGAAGGGAGATTTCCCTTTGAATTCCGCACCACCTTGGTCAAGGGGCTTCACACCCCGACGGATATGGAAAAGATCGGTCGGTGGCTTGCGGGAGATGAAAACTTCTTTTTGCAGAGCTTTTCCGACTCGGGCGATCTTCTCGGCAGGGTCGAGGGGGCGCTTTCCGATGAAAAGACCGCATCTTGCCTTGAAAAATTAAAAGCATTTGTTCCCCGCGCCCTTTTGCGCGGCAGGGACTGAAATTATTTTTATTATAAAATCGGAGGACTATCATGTACCAGGTCATTAAAAGAGACGGTAAAGTGGCAGAATTTGACATTGCCAAGATTGCCGATGCCATCACCCTTGCTTTTGAAGCGCAGAACAAGCAGTATCATCCCGGTGTCATTGACTTTTTGGCACTGAAAGTCACCGCCGATTTTGAGCCGAAAATCCAAGATGGCAAGGTTGCCGTGGAGGACATTCAGGACAGCGTGGAAGCAGTGCTTGTTCAAGCGGGCTATGCCGATGTTGCCAAGGCATACATCCTTTACCGCAGACAAAGAGAAAAACTGCGCAACATGAAATCCACCATCCTCGACTACAAAGAGGTTGTGGACAACTATGTCAAGGTCACCGACTGGCGCGTAAAGGAAAACTCCACCGTTACCTATTCGGTCGGCGGTTTGATCCTTTCCAACTCGGGCGCCATCACCGCCAACTACTGGCTCTCGGAAATTTATGATGACGAGATTGCGGAAGCGCACAGAAATGCCGATTTGCATATCCATGACTTGTCTATGCTGACGGGTTATTGCGCAGGTTGGTCTCTCCGCCAACTCATTCAAGAGGGTCTCGGCGGCGTTCCCGGTAAGATCACCTCTTCCCCCGCGAGCCACTTGGCCACCCTTTGCAACCACATGGTCAACTTCCTCGGTATCATGCAAAATGAATGGGCGGGCGCGCAGGCCTTCTCTTCCTTCGATACCTATCTCGCTCCCTTTGTGAAGGTGGAAAATCTGCCCTACGAGCAGGTCAAAAAGTGCATCGAATCCTTTATTTACGGCGTCAACACCCCCAGCCGCTGGGGTACGCAGGCCCCCTTCTCCAACATCACCCTTGACTGGAACGTACCTGCCGACCTTGCCGAGCAGAATGCCATTGTCGGCGGCCGTGAAATGGATTTTAAATACAAAGATTGTCAAAAAGAAATGGACATGGTCAACCGCGCATTCCTTGAGGTTATGATCGAGGGCGATGCCAACGGCCGTGGTTTCCAGTATCCCATTCCCACCTATTCCATCACCCGCAATTTTGATTGGTCGGAAAGCGAAAACAACCGTCTTTTGTTTGAAATGACCGCTAAATACGGCACCCCCTATTTCTCCAACTATATCAACAGTGATATGGAGCCGAGCGACGTTCGCAGTATGTGCTGCCGTTTGCGTCTTGACCTGAGAGAGCTCCGCAAGAAATCGGGCGGCTTCTTCGGAAGCGGCGAAAGCACGGGTTCTGTCGGTGTTGTCACCATCAATATGCCCCGCATCGCATACCTTTCCAAAAACGAAGAAGATTTCTTCCACCGTCTCGACAAGCTGATGGACATTGCGGCCCGTTCTTTGAAAATCAAGCGTACCGTCATTTCCAAATTGCTGCAGGAGGGTCTGTATCCTTATACCCGCCGTTATCTCGGTTCCTTTGACAACCACTTCTCGACCATCGGCCTGATCGGTATGAACGAGGTGGGCTTGAATGCCGCATGGCTCGGCAAGGATATGACCGATAAGAACACGCAGGAATTTTCCAAAAAGGTTTTAAATCACATGAGAGAGCGTCTCTCCGACTATCAGGAGAAGTACGGCGATCTGTACAACCTCGAAGCCACCCCCGCCGAATCGACCACCTATCGTTTGGCAAAACACGACGTCAAGCGTTATCCCGACATCAAGACGGCCGCCGATGCAGGCAAGACCCCCTATTACACCAACTCTTCTCACCTGCCCGTCGGTTTCACCGAGGACGTCTTTGCGGCTCTTGATATACAGGATGAATTGCAGGTGCTTTACACTTCGGGTACTGTTTTCCATGCATATTTGGGTGAAAAGCTTCCCACATGGAAGTCGGCCGCGGCGCTGGTACGTAAGATTGCCGAAAATTACAGCCTGCCTTATTACTCCATTTCGCCTACCTACTCGGTCTGCAAAAACCACGGATATTTGACGGGTGAACACTTTACCTGTCCCCAGTGCGGCGAAAGCGCCGAGGTTTACAGCCGTATCACAGGTTACTACCGTCCCGTCCAAAACTGGAACGACGGTAAGACCCAGGAATACAAGGACAGAGTGACCTACAACATCGAAAACTCTCACCTTGATCCCAATCGTCAAAAGAAGCTTGCGGCTGCCGCAGAGGCCGAAAGCGCCGCTGCTTGCGCTTGTGAATCCACCGCAGAACCCGATGCCAATCTTCTCTTTACCACCCACACCTGCCCCAACTGCAAGGTGGCGGTATCCTTGCTTGACAAGAACAACATTCCGTATGACGTGATCTACGCCGACGATCAACCCGAACTTGCCAAGGAATACGGCGTTTTGCAGGCTCCGACCTTGATCACCGTGCGTGACGGACAAAGAGAAGCCTTTGCGGGTATGCCCAATATCGTTCGCTTTGCCGAAGGACAGAAAAAACTCATATAAGCTTTTTGGGAGAGATAACCGAGTCGTTATCTCTCCTTTTTTATTTTTGTCTGTAATGTGCCGGATTTTGCGGAATGTCGGCGTGGATTCGTTGACAAACGATGTCTTGTTTGTTAAAATTTTTTTATCTGAAAAACGGCAAAAATGCCGATGGTGCTTTAGTATCTGCATTTCCTTGGGTGCTACCTGAACTGCTATCTGTAGATGCACAAGCAACCACAGTAACTAAGCATGTAATAACCAAAAAAACAGCATAGAGTTTCTTCATACACGCCTCCATTAGTAAAATTCAAATTCCTGAAACTAATTATACCACATAATTGTAAAAAATTCCACTATTATGATTTGAATCACCACATAACTGTACCACCATTGAGGAGGGGTGCGTGCCTGGGGTTGAACATTAGGTTGCAAGAAAGAGCGATTAAGAACACGAGCGTGAAATGATAAAAGGAATAAGCAGAGTTCTTCGCGCTGCAATACGCTTGTAATTCGGCTTTAAAAGAATACTAAATGCCATATAAGCGACAACGCCCGCAATACTGAGACCGTTTATATAGAGAATCTGAGTAGAATAGTAGACAATAGTTCTTATGGTCACAACCGCCAAACAAGCGATAGCACACCAATAGTATTTGCGGCTTTGCGCACGACTGGTTTTTATAGGAATCACATAAATTTTTGCCAAATATAAGAAAGTTATCGTAATAAAAATACAGAAAAATCACCTAGGACAACAACAAATTAAAATATTTTTCGCATCTTCTGTAGAAAAAATACAGGAAAGTATTGACATTTGATAAAAGCTATGGTAAAATACATTTTAGAAAGGGGTTTTGGACATGCTTAAAAAGTTTCAAGTTGAAAATTATAGAGGATTTAAAGACACTCTTTTGTGGGACTTATCAGACACTCGCGATTACGGATTTCGCAAAAATTTAGTTGAGAATAAAATAGCAAAAAAATCTGTTGTTTTCGGCAAAAATGGCTCGGGCAAATCAAGTCTGTGCACTGCTATTGTTGATATAACCGCCCATCTTCTTGATGCAGAAAAAGATAATGTCCCGGGACACTTATACACATATGTAGGAAATAATAAAAACTTTGCAACATTTACATATGTTTTTCAATTTGGAAAGGATGAGGTTACATATACATATTGCAAGGCTAATTTAACAACCCTGCTACTTGAAGCAGTTGCAATTAATGGGAAAGAAGTTCTTCTTCATAATTTTGTTGATGAAAAAGATAATTATATAAACATCCCTGGGGCAGAAAATTTAAGGACAAAAGGATTGCAAAAGCAATTATCTGTCATTAAATATATATACAACAATACTATTCAAGACGAAAATTCAGTTATAACAAAAATAATGAATTTTGTCAGCGGCATGCTATATTTTAGAAGTCTTAAAGATGCCAATAAATATATCGGATACCAATTGGGTAGTGAAAAACTTGATGATATTATTTTAAGTAACAACAGGTTAGATGATTTTAATAAATTTATAAACGATATGGGACTTAATTACACTTTAGTGCCATTAAAACTCGTTAGCGGTGTATTGACTATTGGGGCAAAATTCGAAAATGACAATGTTGTTCAATTCAGTTCAATAGCTTCTTCTGGAACGATGACACTTATGCTGTTTTATTGTTGGTTTATTGAGTTTTCAAACCTTACATTTCTTGTAATAGATGAATTTGATGCATATTATCATCATGAACTTTCTGAAAAAATTCTTTCAATAATTCAGAGCTTTGAAAATATGCAGTCCATGGTTACAACTCACACAGTATCATTATTACATACAGAATGCACAAGACCGGACTGTGCTTTTATGATTGGTGAAGGTTATATCAAGAATTTATGTAATCTTACTGACAGAGAATTAAGAGAGGCACACAACATAGAGAAACTCTATCGTGCCAATGAATTTGTAAAAGTCGAAGAATAATAAAAAACTTTTGTAAAGGAGTGATGTAAGTTGATTGTTTTAAGCAAAAAGAAAAAACACATCAGAAAAACTGTTGGCGCAGTTTAACAATGTGTTTTTTACGGGTATGCTGAACGCATACTGTGTTGTTAAGTATAGTTTAGCATATCCGTAAACAAAAATCAAGAGTTTGGAGGAAATTTTTATGATTTCTACGATTTTTAATGTTTACGGAGGTAATAAACTTTATGACGAATGTACAATTTAATAACAATTATGATGTTTTCCATGCATTCTTGGTAGAAAATGCTGACTATGATGGTTATTATGAGTTGCCTGTCATCAGGACAAGCGACCATTTACCAGATAAAGTCATAATATTTTCAAAGGCAATGTCTAAAACATGGGACGATTTTGACTGCTGGGTGGTCTTTTACGAGCATGACAGGGATTTTGAAAGGCTTTGGAACAAGCCAAGACAATATCTCGATAAGTTGAAAAAGTTCAAGGGTATCATATCCCCTGATTTTAGCCTTTATCGAAATATGCCGCTTATCATGCAAATGTGGAATACATATCGTAGCAGAGCAATAGCCGTTTGGTTGCAGAATAACGGCGTTGAAGTCATCCCAAATGTAAGATTCGGGGATGAAAGAACCTTCTCTTTCTGCTTTGACGGGATAGAAGAAAACAAAACTGTTGCAGTAGGCACACATGGTTGTATTAAGCGCAAAGAGGATAAAATCTTCTTTAAAATCGGGCTTGCCCGAATGGTGCAAAGGCTGTCTCCTAAAACTATAATAGTTTACGGTAGTGCACCTGACAGTATCTTCAAGCCCTATAAGGATATGGGTATCAACATCATAGCCTTTGAAAGTGAATTTTCAAAGTCCAGAAAGCAGGTGACTGCTTAATGGGTGGAAGTATATCAGGAAATTTTGGAAACACCAAAGGTAGTAGTTTAGATGCATTAAGCAATATGCTAGCAGCTGCATCGCTTATTCCGGGACTTGATACTTTTACAAACTTGGCATCGATACCTGTTGACCTTGCAAGAGGGGATTTTGTCTCCGCGGGACTTAGTGCACTTGGTGTTGTCCCGGTAGTTGGTGAGATTGGTGATGCGGCAAAACTCGCTAAAATAGCAGATAAAGCTGTAGATGCAGCTAAAACGGCAGATAAAGTGTCGGATGCTGCAAAGGGCATAAAAAGGATTGCACCATCAAAGCTAACACAAACTCATAAGCTTACGTTGAGCAAAAAACAATATAGTAATCTCGTGGAAAGTATAAGAAAAAATGGGATTACTGAACCTATCAAATATGTTGAGTATAAAGGTACAAAGTATGTTGTTGATGGGCATCATAGATTAAGGGCAGCAAAGCAGCTGAAATTGGATAAAATTCCTACGCAAAAGGTTTCGCTGCCATATAAAGGATACAAAACAATTAACGATTTGCTTTGGTTTGATTAACAGAAAGGGGGAATTGCTGTGATATATATTACAGGCGATACACACATACCAGTCGATATACAGAAACTTTCCACTAAACGTTTTCCCGAGCAAAAAGAAATGACCAAAAATGATTATGTGATCATATGTGGTGATTTTGGTGGCGTGTGGGACGGCAGCAATGAAGAAAAATATTGGATAAAGTGGTTGAAAAGAAAAAATTTCACAACACTTTTTATTGATGGTAATCACGAAAACTTTGAGATGCTTTATAATCTGCCAACGGTAGATTTTGGTGATAGTATTGCACACAAAGTTGATGATGGCATATATCATTTAATCAGGGGCGAAGTATATAATATTGACGGAAAGAAGTTCTTCGTATTTGGTGGGGCAAGCTCGCACGACAAAGAACATCGAACCGAAGGCAAAAATTGGTGGAAAGATGAAATGCCAAGCGAAAAAGAGTATAGTGCTGCAGAAGAAAATCTCAAGAAGAATAATTCTGAATTTGATTATGTGATAACCCATTCTGCCCCGACATCTGTTCAAGATAAAATTGCTCCAACATATGAAATTAACCAACTTACAGATTTTCTGGAAAAGATAAGAAACAGTGTGGCATGTAAAAAATGGTTCTTTGGACATTACCATAAAGATGTTGAAGTTGATGAAAAGTTTACTGCGGTATTTGACAAAATTTATAAGATTTAATCGAAATTTTAGCCGATGCATTGTGCATCGGCTTTTTTCGTATCCAAAAAACTTTCTTTTTGCTGCACTTTTATTACAAAACCATAGTTATATTGCACATGCGCTGCAATTTGGCTGCAATGTTAAAATGTACTCTACCCCCCTTAAATACTGGATTTGTGTGTAGAAAAAGACCATACCCTCGTTCTTTTGGTATGGTCTTATTTTAACATCATCAGGGGCGGCATGATCAAGCTGACCACCTACACGGAGACGCTGATGCGCCTTAAGAAAAACGCTCGCCTTATCGGTCTTTGTATTCAGGGTCCCGACAGACCCGAGGATGCGGGAAACATCCCCGACAACCACTCCTCGGGCATTGTGATCGAGGGGGACGGCGCGGTCATTGAAAACTGTGAGATTGCGGGATTTTACCACAAGGCCATTCGGATCGAAAATGCAAGGGATGTTTCGATCTGTCATAATTATATCCATCATGTTCTGGGGCAGTGCGGCGTGGCTTTGACCTTCAGCGGTGCGGCAGCAAATCTTTCCTCCAATCTGTTTTCAAAGGTTAAAACGGTTGCCGATGCATCGGACAGCGAGGTTGCGTTTTATAACAACGTGGACGTTTTTGATGCTCTTTCTCCCCGTACCCTTTGCCGCGGCGGGAGGATTACCTATAAACAAAATACCTTCCTTTCTTTTGGCGATATTGCCTCGGGAGAGTTTGAAAATAATCTGTTTGTATATAAGGCGGAGGATTATTCCTTAAAAAGCGAGAAAAACAACGTGTTTGACATTCTTTCGCCTACCCTTTATCTCGATGAAGCCGTTTCCCTTTCACCCTATCTGCCCGAGGAAAAGAAGGCGCCGACACCGCAGCTTGAAAGAGTGTCGCCCCTTGTTCTTTCGGCATCCTATTACGACAGCAGCGAGGACAAGGCCTACCTTGCCATCCGCTCGCTGATTGAAAACGGCGACACCGCTCTTATCGGCGTGGCCAAGGAAGCCGTGAACGGTATCATTGCTTCCATCGGCAACTACACCAATTATCTTGAATTTTTAGACAGAAACTTGATCGACGTGGTACTCGACGGAGAACTTTACGGTCCCCGCGGGGATGAAAAGGGTAAGATCGGCGGCGGTGAGGGGTACTTTCAAATCTTCACCGAAAAGGATGCCGACTTTGTGGTTTCTAACAAAGAGGAACTTTTCGCGGCCATGGAAAAGGCGTGTCCCGGACAAATCGTTTATATTGATGAGCACGCCAGAATCGATATTTCCAACGCTAAAAACGGTACGGTGGACACCCTGACGCCCCCCGAAGGTATTATCCTTTGTTCCAATCGTGGTTATGTCCATCCCGACGGCCGCGTTTCCACAGGCGGTATGATCAAATCGTCTGCCATTGCCCTTTCGCAGATCATGATACTTTATCATCCCAACGTTCGCATTACGGGTCTTGTTATTCAGGGTGCAGACCCCGGCTTCCATTTTAATCACAATATGCGTTCGGCTAAATTCGAGGGACCTGTCATCAACAAGTATTATTACGGGTTCCCTACCACACAAGGCATTTTTGTTCGCGCCGACAATACCGAGATTGACAACTGCGAGATTTCCGGCTTTAGCCACAGCGCCATTGCGCTTCGTGAAACAAAGCGCGTAAAGGTCGAGGGACAACGGGATATTTGCACTCCCAGCCGCGGTGCTTTGATTCACCATAACTACGAGCACCACAATCAACGCTTGGGTCTCGGATACGGTGTTTCCCACGATTATTCTTACAGCGAGGTCTATTGCAATCTGTTTAATTTTAACCGCCATTCCATTGCGGGAACAGGCGCACCCGAAAGCGGTTATATTGCAAGAGATAACATTGAAATGGGCTTTTCTGTCGGGCATTATTTTGATATGCACGGCGGTCGTGACAGACGCGACGGTACCGATATTGCAGGGGAATATATGCACGTTTACAACAATGCTTTCCTCGGTCCGCGCAATCCCTATTATCTGCGCGGTACACCGCGGGATGAAAACACCTTCCATCATAACATCATTTACAGAGGCTCCAAGGACTATCGCGGTGTTTTGACCCGCAACCATGGCGGCCGTGACGAGGTGGTGGAAAATATGAACATCGGTAAAAATCTGTGGGAAATTTCCACCTCCGACGGCGTGATCGTCGAGGGTGCGGATTAAAATGAAAAGAGAAGCCGCAATTTGCAGCTTCTCTAAAAGACAGTTTTGGATGAATACGGTATATCTTAAAAGAGGTATACCGTATTTTGCATTTTTTGTCCAAATGTGCTAAATGGTTCGCTTTGAGTGTTTGGCGGTAAATGTTTATGTTTTATAGCTTAGTTGTTTATTTCATTCTCAAGCTGATTTCGCCCGAGGCGTATATACCCTTTGCCCCATCGGGATATTCGACGATAAGGCGGCAGTCACCGTCAATGTCGATTACCTTAGCGGGGATTTGATTTTCTCCGCGAATAAGGAGAACATTTTTGCCGATGGCCAGATTGCGTTTGCGGTATTCGTCTGCGCAGGCGGCGCTTGGGGTGGGGTATTCTTTGAAAAAGGCATTTAAAAAGGCGGCGATCAGACGGTTTTTGGTATCCTGCTTTTTGTTTTCAAAGAGGGCGCCGGCGATGTTTTCAATATCGGCCGGAAAGCCGCCGTCGGGGGTATAGACATTGATGCCGATGCCGAGCACGGCGAAGTCAAGGGAATTGTCGAGGGGGGAGAGGGCGCCTTCGGTGAGAATGCCGCAGACCTTTTTGCCGTTTAAGTAGATATCGTTGACCCATTTAATCTGCGGGGTGAGATCGGAAATTTCTTCCAGCGCGCGGCAGAGAGCGACCGCTGCCGTGGTGGTGATGCGCAGGGAGGCTTCGGGGGATCGGTTTTGAGGGCGGAGCAGGAGGGACATATAGATGCCGCTGCCCGCGGGCGAGAAAAAGGACCTGCCAAGCCGACCGCGGCCTGCCGTTTGTCCTTCGGCGATCAAGAGGTATCCCTCTTTTTCCCCCTCTCTTGCCACATCCCGCACCAGCGCGTTTGTCGAGGTGGCGGTAGGCAGGGTGCAGATGTTGAGTGCGGGGGTGTGAGATTTGAGGTGGCGGCGTATGCCGTCGGAAGATAAGATGTCGATTTTTTCGGTACGGTTCATAGAATCATCCTCCCGAAAAAAGTATAACAGAGGTCATTTTTCTTGTCAACCGTCTCTTTTTTATACGGGGGAGAGGATGGAAAACGGGATCGAAAGAAATTGTGCACAAAGGAAAGAATCTATTCTGTACAATAGTCACAAAATGGATGTTTTTTATTTACATTGCACTCTTTTTCTGTTACAATATCATTAAAATGCGAGAGGGTTTTATACTTGGCATTTTTGGATAAATGCCCCGCGAATTTACAAAGAGGTCAGGTATGATTATGATGCGTAAATTATTGTCTGTTTTGGTGTTGCTCTCCCTACTCGTTTCCCTGTTTGCCGCTTGCTCGGGGGAAGAAGAGCAGCCTCCCGTTTCAGATGACGAAACCTCAACCGATCAACCGAGCGGTGATGGCTCGGATAACAAGCCAAATGGCGGCGATGTCGGTGAAACAGAAGAAGAGCCTGCGCGCTTTGTTCCTTTGACCGTCAAAAATCCCGTGGACATTGCAGGGGTGACCCAGCGGTCTTATTACCCCAACTATGCTTTTTTGGTTTCGGGATTGACCACCGTGAGAAATCATAAGAACGATGTGTTTGCCGACCCTTCTCTTCTGCGCGCCTACCTTTCGTATCTCCATACCGATTCGCAGGATCTCGGTATCTATGCCGATTATCTCGGGCACACCTTCCTTGAAAAGGATGGGGTGATTTTCGGCGCAAAAGACGATGACTATGCCATTGGCGGCGGCGAAGGATATCCCATGGCCGCGAAAAGATATATAACCGTTACCGATGACAACGGTTTAAAGGATGCTTTGCAAAACGCGATTGCGGGGGATGTGATTTATATTCCCGCCGAAACCGTGATCGATATGTCCGACTTTTTGCTCGCAGGTGATACCGAGGGCTTTACTGCAACCAGCGGAAAAATCGAATATCGGATCATCATTCCCGAGGGTGTTATTCTGATGGGTGAGCGCGGAACCCAAAACAAGAGCGGCTCCATCATCAAGGTGACCTCTTACACCGATATTGCCATCCGCTTGAAGGCGGGTGCGCGTCTTTCGGGTCTTGTCATCCAAGGTCCCGACACCCCCTTTAATAAAGACATTCCCGCCGCCAATCACTCGGTCGGTATTCTCGTTGACGGGGACGGCGCGAGAATCGACAACTGTGAGATCTCGGGCTTTTCCCGTCAGGCCATCGCCGTGAAAAACTGCAAGGATGTCCTGATTGACCATAACTATATCCACCATCTCCAAGGGGAGAGCGGCGTGGCTATATTTGCCAATAACGCCCGGGTCAACGTTTGTTATAACTTGTTTTCCAACGTCAATACCATCGGTTCTGTTTTCGGTGAAAACACCGAGCTGACGGCGGAGAACAACGTGGCGGTTTCTACGGTGGATAAACCCCTTTTCCTGCTTGGTTCTTCCAAGGTTTACGATGCCGATTATAAAAAAGCAAGGGTTTCCTGCAAGAGCCTTATCGTCAAGAACAACACCTTCCTTTGCGGCGGCGAGCTGGTCTCTGCGGCCGGTCTTCCCTTAAGCCTCACGGTGGAAAACAACCTTTTTGCATATGCCGAGACCGTTTATACCGATAACCTTTCTACCCTCAACACGGTGGATAGCGGTATATACGATAAAGAACGCGTTTTGATTCGCAACAACGCATACAACATTTTAGCGCCCAAGGTCATGCGTAAGGGCGCAAACGGATTTACCGATGAAGGCGTTTCGTTGACCGCTTACGTTCCGACTGCCAAGGAAGCAAAAAAAGTCGATGTGACCCTTTCTTCGTTAAGCATTCTCGGCGCAAACTATTATCCCAACAAAGACGACGATCCTTACCTGACTCTCCGCACCATTCTTGACAGCGGGGATAACGCCATAGTGGATGGGATGAAAAAGCACGTCAACGAGGTGTTGACCGACATTGGCGGTTACACCAACTATCTTAGCTACCTTGATCAAAAGGACGGTATTTCCAAGGAGATCGACGGCAAGACCTACGGCGCCAGCGCCGATGAAAAAGGCCCGCTCGGCGGCGGTGTGGGATATTACCAAATTTACAGCGAAAAAGATGCCGATTATGTTTGCAGAACCGCCGCGCAGCTGAGTTCTGCCGTTGCCATCGCCAAAGACGGCGCGATCATTTACATTCCCGAGGATGCCCGCATCGATCTTTCGGATGTCGGCAATTCCACCATCAAAACACTGGAAATCAAAAGCAAGATCACCCTTTGCTCCAACCGCGGCTACGTTTATGAGGACGGACGTGTGTCCACGGGCGGCGTCATCATGGTGACGGCTCTGGGCGCCGATATGCTCATCCAAATTTTCAGTGACGGCGTGCGTATTTCGGGTCTGACCTTCCACGGTCCCGACCCCGCCACCCATGAATCCCACCACTATCACGCCTTCTCGGCAGGCAACTTCCCGCCCTGCGAAAAGAATCAACCCGGCGATATTGACCACGCATATTACTACAATTTGCAGGTGGTTTCGGGTATTGCCGTCAACGCCAACGACGTTGAGATTGACAACTGTGAGCTTTCGGGCTTTACCTCTTGCGCCATCACCCTCAATACGGCGCAGGGTGTTGCTTCTACGGGCATTGAAATCCATCACAACTACATTCACCACAACCAGATGAAGGGTCTTGGATATGGCGTTTCCCACGGCCATTCTTACAGCACCATTTATAACAACATCTTTAACTACAACCGCCACTCCATCGCGGGTAGCGGTCACGCCGACAGCGGTTACACCGCCTATAACAATATCGAATTGGGCAACGCGCTCAGCGCCAACTTTGATATGCACGGCGGCGCAGACCGTACCGACGGCACCAACATCGCAGGTGAATATACCTACATTTATAACAACACCTTCTTGAGTACCCAGCCGCCCTTCAATGTGCGCGGTAAAGCCACCAAGGACAGAACCTTTGAATACAATATTGTTTTCAACAGCCGCGAGAGCTACGGCGATTCTCTGATCACCGAGAGAAACACGGGCGAAAAACTCAAAAACATCAAGATCGGTAAGAACGTTTGGGATGTCAAAACAGGCAGCGGCAAGGTCAAAGAGGGATAAAATTTCATAAAGGTTTTTGCGTCCGAAACACCCGATGCGTTTCGGACGCGTTATTTTCATAAAATTGTGTGTTGTTTTCAACAAATCGAGTCATAAAAAAATGGGCACAATCCACAAAAAAATAAATTCATCTTTACAATAAGCGGTTTTTTTAGTATAATGACAGTGATATTTCGTCAAACCAAACCGAAAGGAAATCGTTATGAATAAGACAAAACGCTTGCTTGCATTGCTTCTGTCTCTTGTGTTGCTCCTTTCTCTGCTCGTCTCTTGCGGCGGAGAAGAAACACCCGATGATCAGGGGGGAGATAAACCCTCGCAGGGTGATAACCAAAACTCCGACGATAAGCCCTCCGACGATCAAGGGGACGAACAGGGCAAAGAGGAAGAAAACCCTTCCCGATATACCCTTATCCCCGTTAAGAATCAGCTCGATGTTGTCGGTGTGACCCAACGTCTTTTCTATCCCGACACCGTCTCTTTGCTTGTCGGACTTGAAACGGTAAAGGCAAACATTGACGGCGCTTTTGCAGATCCCGCTACCCTCAAAAGTTATCTGACGGGACTTTACGCGGGCGCGCAGGGTCTTGGTATTTACGCCGACTATATCGGTAACACCTCTTTGAGCGCGGGGGACGTGACCTACGGCGCTGTCCCCGATGATTATGCGTTCGGCGGCGGTAAGGGTTATCCCCTTGCAGCCAAAAAAGATAAATACAGAGTCGGTTCGGACGATGATCTGAAAGAGGCTTTGCAGAAAGCCAAAAGCGGCGACGTCATCCTCGTGATAGGCGATATTTGTATTGATATGTCCGACTGGATCCTCGGCGGCGAGGTTGAGGGATTCGGCAAGGATACAGGCAAGATCAAATATGAAATGGTTATTCCCGAGGGTGTTACCCTGATGGGACAGAGAGGCAACGGCGACAAGAGCGGCGCCATCATCAAGGTGACATCTTATACCAATATTGCCATGCGTCTGGGTAAAAATGCCCGTCTTACGGGTCTTGTCATCCAAGGTCCCGATTCTCCCCAAAACAAGGACGTTCCCGCCACCAACCACTCCATCGGTATTATGATTGACGGTGAGGGCGCGCGCATCGACAACTGCGAAATTTCCGGATTCTCCCGTCAGGCTGTTGTGGTCAAGGATGCGAAAAACGTCAAAATCGACCACAACTATTTCCATCATTTGCTGGGCACAAGCGGTGTGGCTGTCCATGCCAACAACGCTTCGGTCACCATTGAATACAACCTTTTCTCGCAGGTGAACACCATCGCTTCGGTCTTCGGTCCCGAAACTGAGGTCACCGCCATCAACAACGTTTGTGTCAGTGACAGCGAATCGTCTCTCTTCCTGCTCAACACCTCTCCCACCTACGATGCCGATTACAAAAAAGCAAGAGTGGCTTGCAAGAGCATCACGGTGAAGAACAACACCTTCCTTTGCCCCGCCGATCTTTTCACGGCAAACGGCATTCCCACCACCGTTACGGTTGAACAAAACCTTTTTGCTTATCCCGAAACCATGTATCTTGATTATCTGGATGAGGTCAACTCGGTTGACGCTTCGATTTACGACGCCGACCGCGTCAGCATCAAAGCCAATGTCTATAACATCCTTGCTCCCAAATCCATGAGCAAAACCTCCAAGGGACTTTCCGACGACGGTGTTTCTCTCACCGCCTTTGTCCCCGAAGAAAAAGCGGCTGTGAAGGTGGACGTGACCAAAGCCAAGCTCACCGTTTTGTCGGCCAACTATTATTCCACCGCAAACGATAACCCCTATATCAATCTGCTCTCCCTCCGCAACAACAGCGATGCCAAAATCTATGATGGCTTAAAACAGAACCTTAACAGCATCATGACCGACATCGGCGGATATGCCAACTACCTGACCTTCAACGATAAAGAAAACGGTATTTCTCAGGTGATTGACGGCAAAACCTACGGCGCAACGGCTGACGATAAAGGTCAAATCGGCGGCGGCGCAGGTTATTATCAGATCTATACCGAAAAAGATGCTACCCGTGTGGTCAAAACGAAAGAACAGCTCATTGCCGCCGTCAATTTTGCAAGAGAAGGCGACATCATCTACATCGATGAAAATGCCCGCATCGACCTTTCGGATGCCCAAAACTCTAAACTAGATTTCCTTGATATCAAGGTGAAGATCACCCTTTGCTCCAACCGCGGCTTCGTCCGTGAGGACGGCAGTGTTTCGACCGGCGGCGTCATCATCTGCTCGGCGCTGACCTCCTCGCCGCTCATGAAAATCACTGCGGAAGGCACCCGCATCACGGGTCTGACCATTGCCGGTCCCGACCCCGCCACCCACCTTTCTCACCACAACCATGCATTCTCGATGGGTAACTTCCCGCCCTGCGTTTTGCGTGTTGAACCCTTCGATCCTGACCACGCATATTACTACAACCTCCAGAACACCACGGGTATTCTGATTGGCGTAAGCAAGGTCGAAATTGACAACTGCGAGGTTTCGGGCTTCTCGGATGCTGCCATTAAGGTTGGCAAAGATATCAACACCGAGGTTGTTCGCGATGTGGAGATCCACCACAACTACATCCACCACAACCAGCTCAACGGTCTCGGTTACGGTGTTTCCCACTATGACGGATACAGCACCATTCACCACAACCTCTTCAACTACAACCGCCACTCCATTGCGGCTGCAGGCCATGCCGAGAGTGGTTATACCGCCCACAACAATGTCGATATGGGTCAGAACCTCAGCGACCACTACGATATGCACGGCGGTTACGACTTGAAGAACGGTACCGATATCGCAGGTGAGTATGTCCATATTTATAACAATACCTACCTCGATGGAAAGCTTCCCTATAACCTCCGTGGCCGTCAGACCGATAAGAGAACCTTTGAGTACAATGCGGTCTATAATCCCCGCGAAGAGTATTACAATCACTTGACCCACAACCGTTATACCGGTGAAAAACTCGATAACGTCGAGATCGGTAAGAACCTGTGGGGCATTTCGACACCGAAGCCTTATGTACAGGTCGGATAAAAGAACACATTTTTGTTAAAACCCAAAAAGGCAGAGTGAATTTTTCACTTTGCCTTTTGTTTTGCTATGTTGCACAAAAAGGATGACGCAATCTGTGCATTTTGTAGAAAATGAGAAAGCGGCTTTACAATCGGTAGTATTGTTTGGTATGATATAGATAGGAACATTTTCGCAGAAAGGAAACTGTTATGAGTATGACCAAACGTTTACTTGCGCTCATCCTTTCCCTGGTGATGGTCTTTTCTCTTCTTGTCTCCTGCGGTGGGGAGGATACCCCCGATACCCCCGCGGATGACGGAAACCAAAACGACGGACAGACCTCTACCGATACATCAAACGGCGATGAGCAGGAAGAAAAACCTCCCCGCTATATTCCCATCACGCTGAAAAACGAGATGGATACCGCAGAGGTAACCCAGCGTCTTTTCTATCCCGATACCGTTTCTATGCTTACAGGTCTTGAAACCATTAAAGCCAATATTGACACCGTATTTGCAGACGGCGCGGTTTTGCGCGGTTATATGGCAAAGCTGTACGCCGATGCGCAGGGACTTGGAATTTATGCCGATTATATCGGCAATACCTCCATCGTAAACGGCGATGTGATTTACGGCGCCACACCCGATGATTCTCCCATCGGCGGCGGTAAGGGATATCCCCGCGCATACAAGAGATATTCCTATCGCGTCACCTCCGACGACACCCTCAAAATGGCATTGCAGTATGCCGAAAAAGGGGATATCATCGTCATCGAGGATGATATTTGTATTGATATGTCCGACTGGATCCTCGGCGGTGAGGTGGACGGCTTTACCATCGAAACGGGCAAGATCAAATACGAAATGGTCATTCCCGAAGGGGTGACCCTCGCGGGATTGCGCGGCGACGGTAAGATGGGCGGCACCATCATCAAGGTGTCCTCTTATACCAATATCGCCATTCGCCTTGAAAAGGATGCCCGCTTGACGGGTCTTGTCATTCAGGGACCCGACACCCCCTTTAACAAGGACATCGACACCAAAAACCATTCTCTCGGCATCAGAATTGCGGGCGACGGCGCGCGCATCGACAACTGCGAGATCTCGGGCTTTGCAAATCAAGCCATTGTGATGGAAGGCGTAAAGGATGCAAAGCTTGATCACAACTATATACACAACCTTGAAGCCAAGGAAAGTGTCGCCGTTTATATCAGCAACGCCACCGCCACCCTTTCGCACAACCTCTTTTCCAAGGTGACGCAAATTGCTTCGATTATCGGCAATGAAAGCAAGTTGAGCTTTGAAAACAACGTTTGTGTTTCCGAAAGCGAGAAGGCTCTTTTTAAACTCGGCTTTTCCTCCGAATACCATCCGACTTACGAGAAGGTCAGACTTTCTTTTGAAAATCTGTCGGTTAAAAATAATACTTTCCTTTGCCCCTCTGCGCTTTTTGACACTTCGGCGCTTCCCTTGAGCACCGTGGTCGAAAACAACCTTTTTGCTTACGGTGAGACCCTTTACACCGATGACTTTGACAGCATCCGATCGCTTGATGCTGCCATTTACGATACCGCGTGTGTCAGCATTAAAAACAACGTTTACGATATTCTTGCTCCCAAGGTAAAGAATAAGACCTCCAAGGGCTTTACAGAGGTTTGCGCGCTTTTGCCCTTTGCGCCCGTTGTCAAGTCGGCGCCCCAAGCCAATGCGGTTGCGGCAAAACTCACCGTTTTGTCCTCCAACTATTATCCGACGGCAACCGATGCGCCGTATCTTGCCGTGGTTGATCTGCTCGCTCTGGAAGACACCGCTATTTCTGCAGGGGTGAAAAAACAGATCAACACGATTCTGACCGAGATCGGCGGCTATTCCAACTACCTGACCTACTTTGACAAGCAGGAAATTTCTCAGGTGGTCAACGAAAAAACCTATGGCGCGACCAACGATGAAAAGGGACAGATCGGAGGCGGTGTGGGATATTACCGGATCTATACCGAAAAGGATGCGACCCACGTCGTTTCTAACATTTACCAACTTTTAAACGCTGTTGAAAACTGTAAAACAGGGGATATTATTTATATTCCCGAGGGAGTAAAAATCGATCTTTCGAATGTCGAGGCCAACCAAATGAAGCGAATCGACATCACAAAAAAGATCACCCTTTGCTCCAATCGCGGCTATGTCCACGAGGACGGAAGCGTATCGACGGGCGGTGTTTTAATGTCCACCGCTCTGACCTCATCTCCTATGATTAAGGTTATGACGGAGGGTGTGCGCATCACGGGTCTTGCTCTGTACGGTCCCGACCCCGCCACCCACGTTTCCCATCACCGCCACGCCTTCTCGCAAGGCAACTTCCCGCCCTGTCAGCATCACCAAGCAGGCGACCTTGACCATGCGTATTATTATAACCTCCAAACCACCTACGGCATCACGGTGCAGGCAAACAACACCGAGATTGACAACTGTGAGCTTTCGGGCTTTTCCAACTCGGCCATCTATCTCACTTCGGATGTTGACGGCAACGCTACCACGGGACATCTCATTCACCACAACTACATCCACCACAATCAATTAAACGGTTTGGGATATGGTGTCTGCTTTGCTGCGGCGTATGCTGTTGTCGATCATAACCTCTTTAACTACAACCGCCACTCCATCGCGGGTACGGGCGCTGAACACAGCGGTTATACCGCCCACAACAACATCGAAATGGGCCAGTCGCTTTCCACCTACTTCGATATGCACGGCGGTAACGACCGCAAGGACGGCACCGACATCGCGGGTGAATACGTTTATATCTATAACAACACCTATCTCGGCGATCAGGATCCTTATAACCTCCGTGGTCGTGCAACCAAGGACAGAACCTTTGATTACAACATCGTTTATATGCCCCGCGCCCATTTCGGTACCAAACTCACCCACAACCACTACGGTGTGGATGAATATTTGAGCAACGTGAAGATCGGCTTAAATATTTGGGGTATCGATACAGGTAAAGGCAAGGTTGAGGATTGGTAAATTTCATTTTTCAAAAGACAGTGTGATTTTCACACTGTCTTTTGTTTTGCGTGTGTTTTCGTCGCAATTTGCCATATTGCACAAAAAAGGGGATACAATCTATGCAGGGTGGAGAAAAAAAGAAAGCGGCTTTACAAAAGCCGTTTTTTTTGATATGATAAAGGTAGATATATTTTCACAGAAAGGAAATGTTTATGAGTACCACCAAACGTTTACTTGCGCTCCTGCTTTCCCTGATGATGGTCCTTTCTCTGCTTGTTTCTTGCGGCGGAGAGGAAGAGTCCCCGAATCCCGAGGGAGACAACCCCTCGCAAGGGGGAGAGCAAACCCCGAGCGAAGACACACAAAATCCCGACGACGGCGAGGAAGAGGAAGAGGATGCATCGCGTTTTACCCCTCTTGCTCTTCAAAATAAGTTGGATCCCGTCGAGGTAACCCAACGTCTTTTCTATCCCGATACCGTTTCCATGCTCATCGGTCTTGAAACCGTTAAAGCCAATCTTGACGGCGTTTTTGCCGATCCGACCACTTTGCGCAGCTATCTTTCGGGGCTTTATGCCGGTGCGCAGGGTCTTGGTGTTTACGCCGACTATATCGGTCACACTTCTTTGAGTGCAGGGGATGTGACCTACGGCGCAGTCCCCGATGATTCCCCCATTGGCGGCGGTAAGGGTTATCCCTTGGCAAGTAAAAAATACGCTTGCTATGTCACCAGTGATGACACCCTCAAATCTGCCTTGCAGAGTGCCAAGAAAGGCGATGTCATTGTCATTGCAGATGAGATTTGCATTGATATGTCCGACTGGTTGCTGGGTGGTGAGGTCGATGGTTTTACCATAGAAACCGGCAAGATCAAATATGAAATGGTCATTCCCGAGGGCGTTACCCTCATGGGCATGAGAGGAAACGGCAATAAGGGCGGCGCCATCATAAAGGTATCTTCTTATACCAATGTTGCTTTCCGTGTTTCGGCAGGCGCGCGTCTTTCGGGTCTTGTTATCCAAGGTCCCGACACCCCCTTTAACAAGGATATTCCCTCCACCAACCACTCGATCGGTATTATGATCGACGGCGACGGTGCGAGAATCGACAACTGCGAAATTTCGGGCTTTTCCCGTCAGGCGATCGTGGTCAAGGATGCAAAGGATGTCAAAATTGACCACAACTATATTCACCATCTCCAAGGGACAAGCGGCATCGCCGTTTATGCCAACAACTCGGTCGTTTCTTTGGAATATAACCTTTTCTCGCAGATCAACACCATCGCTTCGGTGTTCGGTCCCGCAACCGAGCTGACGGTTGAAAACAACGTTTGCGTTTCTGAAAACGATACCCCGCTCTTCCTGCTCGCTTCTTCCCCCACCTATGATGAATCTTACAAGAAAGCCAGAGTTTCCTGTAAGAGCATCGTTTTGAAAAACAACACCTTCCTTTGCGGCGGCGATCTTTTCGAGGCCAAGGGTATTCCGCTGAGCGCCGTGGTTGAAAACAACCTTTTCGCTTACGGCGAGAATAT
>JAZSON010000020.1:0-22093 GCA_045536965.1 Eubacteriales bacterium | reverse complement strand
AGGCTGAAAATTCCGCATTCAAAAAAGAATCCATGCGGAGCGTGATACGGATATCCTGCACGGTCATTTCCGTGGTGGATACGGCTTTCAGCTTTCTTTTTTCCGGCGCGTTTAATTCCGGGAGAAAAGAATCGCAGGATATAAACGCAGCACCGGTCTTTTCAATTTTTTCTTTAAATTCGTTAAAAGAGTAAAAACGGACAAGGTTTCCGCGCGCTGCGAGGGCCGCGGCAACGGGAAGCATGGGATTTGTGTGCCCGTGTGCCGGGATGGAGAAAAAAGCTATTTTTTTCATTTGTCATCTTCCTCGTTTTCCGAAAAGGCCACCCCAAAGAGTTCTGTAAAAGCATTTTTCGGCGGAATGGCAATCCCGCGCGCCTCATCTCCCAGAATCAGCAGGGTGTCGCCGGGCTTTATGTTAAAGATTTCCCGTGCCTGCTTTGGAATAACAATCTGACCTTTTTCTCCGACTGTAGCCGTCCATGCATATTTCCCTTTTATGTTTGACATATTGTCGCTCTCCTTTGTGGTATGATTTGTATAACTAATCATACCACATTTCTTTTTATATTGCAACACCTTTTTTCATCCGCCACAGACCGCCCGTCCCCAAAACACTTTACTTTTTCGATTTTTTATGATAAAATCTTCCCAGTTTTTCCTTAGGAGGGATTGGTATGTTGCCTTTTTGTTTTCCGTTATTCGGTGAAACCGATTTTCTGCCCTGCAAGCTTAACGACCGTTCGCATGGCTGCGTCATTCCCCACAGCGACCGCGACACCTTCGCCCGCTATTGCCAAGCAATGGAAGAACGCGGATTTTCAAGAGAAGAACGACGTGAAACTCCCCTTCACTCCTTTGCGGCCTATCGGCTCAAAGATCAAGGCATTTTCATCAATTTTTATGAAAACCTCCATGAACTTAACCTTATCGTCGAAGATGGGTGCAGCTATTTTGATTTTCAAGATACCCCTCTGCCCGCCATCGTTTCTCCGCAGATTGATCAGGTTGACCTCGATGATTTTGGGCTTTCTTACGTCATCCGTCTTTCAGACGGCAGATTCATCGTCATCGACGGCGGCTGGGACTTCCCTCCCGATGCCGATGCGCTCTTGCGCGCCTTAAAGGAACATACACCCCACAAAAAGCCCATTATAGCCGCGTGGTTTTTGACCCATCCCGACTGCGACCATTTTCATTGCCTGGTCGGTTTTTTGGATCGTTTCGCAGACCAAGTGATTCTTCAAAAGCTTCTGTATAACTTCCCCGAGGCCTATGATGCACGATACCCGAAATTTACAAATACCGCCCGCCGCCCCGGTGGATACGGCTCCGATCGCGACTATATCCTCCGTTTGGAAACCCACATTCAAAAAATGAACATTCCCGTCTGTATGCCGCACACGGGTCAAATCTACCGCATCGGTGATTCTGTTTGTGAAATTCTTTCCTCCTATGATGATACGGCAGACCGCTGCGACGCCACCAACGCCATGTCGCTGGTCATCCGTATGGAACTGGGCGGACAAATCATCCTTTGGACGGCCGATGCGCAATTCGATTCTGCACATCTTTTATCCCGCTACGGAGATCATCTTAAAGCCGACATCATGCAGATCCCCCACCACGGCTTTTCCTCCGCATCCGACAAAACCCAGATTGAAACCTACAAAACCATATCACCCAAAGTATGCCTCCTGCCCGTCTCTGATTACAACGCCTTCACCGCCATCGACAGCTTTATCGAAAGCACCAAGTTTCTTTTCACCCGTCTTGGCATCGATGAAGTCATTCCGGGCGATCCCCACCGCATCCTTTCCCTCCCCTACACGCCTCCCCCCTATGCAAAAAAAGAATTGGAAAAGCGGTATCTTTCGGGCTTGGATCAAAACGGCAGCAAAACCTGGATCTTCACCGACTTAAACACAAATAACAAAGAAGATTTCATCTTCTCCCTTCTCAACACCGCCCGTCAAACCGAAGTATTCATCGAGCTCTTTTTTGAAAACGAATCCGATTACATCGGGTATATCAAAACAGAACTTCCGAAATGCTCTATCCGAAAACTCTGCATCATCGATACAAACGATGTAAACGCCGATTACAGATACCTAAATCGTGATGCGCTCGACAAAAAAGGCATTCCCGAAAACCGCGCCTTTGCCGTTCGGTTTATAGCAACCGAACCTATCGTTGTCGCCAACCAAAATCACAAAGCGACCTACTATGCCCCCAACAGATAGGTCTGGTTTTTGCTTTTCAATCCTTGACGAAACCAATCATCTGTGATACAATTTACACGTTATTTCAATAAAAATCAGGAGTGAACCGCCATGGAACTGGAAAACATGTTTTTTAACTTTCGATACGTCAAAACAAACGGTACCGTTTTTTCTCTTTCCGGCAAAAGCCCCATCACTTCCGAGGTAAGCAATTACCCTTTGACTTACGCAAAGCAAGTTATTGACAGCCAAAACGAAGAAGGTATCGTTCTTCCCGTTTCTTTGATTGCCTCCATTCCCGACTCCATCAAAAATCAAGTTGGCGATCTTTGGAGTGAACACAGCGAGGCTTACGCCCTCACCGTCACAGATGAAGCCATCTGCCTGTACGGCAATTCGAAAAACGGCTTGATTTACGCCGTTTCCACCCTCAAACAGCTTTTAAAGGGAGACGCTCTCGCCCCCATGACCCTCTACGATTATCCCGACAAAGACATTCGCGGTTATCGTATTTTCACCCCCGGTCATGAAGAAAACACAGCCTTCAAAGACATGGTGGATCAACTGATCGATTATAAATATAACACCATCATCATGGAAATCGGCGGCGCGCTGGAATATAAGTCCCACCCCGAAATCAATGCCCATTGGGTGGAATTTTGCAAAGAAGTCCACCAAAGTCCCAACGAATCCAGACGCATCCAGCACCAAACCCACCCTTGGCACAAAAATTCCATTCACGCCGACAACGGTTGCGGATCGTTTATCACTCAGGACGAAATGCGGGAAATCATCGCCTACTGCGAAGAACGCGGCTTCTCGGTTTATCCCGAAGTTCCCTCCCTCGGCCACTGTGACTATCTTGTCATGGCGCACCCCGAAATCGCCGAACGTGAAAACGATACCTATCCCGATACATATTGCCCCTCCAACCCCAAATCGTACGAGATTCTGTTCGACATATTGGAGGAAATCATCGACATCTTCAAGCCGAAATATCTCAATATCGGTCACGATGAAACCTACACGCTGTCCATCTGCCCCCGTTGCCGCCACAAATCGCCCGTCGATCTGTATGTGGAAGACATCACCAAGATCAACGATTTTCTCAACGCCCGCGGTGTCACGGCCATGATGTGGTGTGAAAAAATGCTCGGCAACGTGTATACCATGAGAGGAGACGGACACATTTCCCCTGCAGGCGGTACAGGTATCCCCGCCAACGAAATGTACGAAGCCACTCCCCGCCTCGGCGAATGTGCAGGGCGCATCCCGAAAAATATCATTTTGTTGCATTGGTATTGGTCTATCGCTTCCAAAGATGAAGAAGACTATTTACGAAAACTCGGTTACAACATACTGTTCGGCAACTTCATCGCCCCCTCCCTAAAGAAATATCGCGCCCGTGCCGAAAAAACGCTCGGCGGATTTGTCTCTAACTGGGGCTCGTTCAAACCCGAATATATGCAAAGAAACGGGCAGAATTTCGCCCTTCTCTCCACCGCCTATATTTTCTGGAATCACGACTATGACAACGCCGATCAACCCACTCTGATCAGAAAACTCAAAACCAAGCTCTATGAAGACCACAAAGCCACATTAGGCAGCGACATCATCGAGCTTATGCACACCACAGAACACAATGTAAAATTCAGAGCATTTTATGACGGCTACTATATCGTACCCGAGGATTGGACGCTCGGACACCACAAAGTCACCTATACCGACGGTACCACCACCGATCTTCCTGTCATCTTTGGCTATAACATCCGCAATTCCAACGAAGTGGCCGATACCGATGTAGCCTCAGCAGACACCGATGTCACCGGATACGTTGAAGCCCTCGGCGCCTCCTATCCCACCTATCTCGGCAATAAGCTTTATTTCCGCACCGCTTACAAAAACCCCCACCCCGACAAAGAAATCGCATCGATCCGCTATATCCCAAAAGACGATATTGCAGTCAATCTCATCTATCCCCTTTAAAATTCAGACGAAAGGCATTTTCCGGCGGGAAAATGCCTTCTTCTTTTTCAATTGTCGAGGACTGTTTGATATTGACGAAACCAAACCCATGTGTTATAATCTTAATACTTTGTGCGGATGAAAAAATCCCAAAAATATTATCAAACACATCGGAGGAAAACATCGTGATTACCTGTCCGAAATGCCAAAAGCAACTTGAAAACGGCTCAAAATTCTGCGACGAATGCGGTTCGGCCATTCCCGCCACTGTTTTTTGCGCAAATTGCGGCACTCCCGTTTTGACAGGCTCTGCTTTTTGCCAAAATTGCGGTTTAGCCGTTGGAGCAGTCCCCGTCCGGCCCAAGCAAGAAACCACAAGCGTTCCGCCTACTTCTTCGCTTAAAAACAAACTCAGATCATCCAGCAAAACCTTTAAGTTCGGCATCGCAGGCGTGGCCCTTCTTTTGGTTGCCGCTCTTGTATTATCGCTCATTCTTTGCGGTGGCAGCGATGTAAACTTTGCCCTCTATCTAAAAGAAGGCCAGCTTCAATTTGCCAATCTCGACGATGCTCTCCTTTTTCAGGTAACCGATCGTTTGGATGAGGGCGGCAACAGTTCGTATGATGAACTTGCCGAATGGGCCGATAGCCTCGGACTTTTCACCACTTTAAGCCCCGACGGCGATACCCTCTTTTACGTTGACCGCATCACCTCCGACGGCCTTCCCACCCTTTATTATCGCTCGATCAGTAAACCCGAGATGGAACCAGTCAAAATCGACACCAACATTGCGGCCTATCTCGTCAGCGATGACGGCAAACTCATCACCTACTTAAAAGGCGAAGACTATGCGCTTTATCAGCACAATCTCGTCGAAAAAGAAAAGATAGCCTCCGAAGTTACCCGTTTTAAAGTTTCTTCCGACGGTAAAACCATTCTCTACGCAACCCCCGACAACAGCATCTACCGCAAAAAAGCAGGTCAAGACAGAGAAGAGATCGACGTCAACGTTGACTCGATTTTGTATGTTTCCAAAGATCTCGGCACTCTGATCTATTATATAGAAGAAGAAGGCATTTACAAAAATATTATCGGTTCTGAAAAAACAAGTCTTGTTTCACATGTCGATTCGGTACTGCAAGTGTATGATTCGGGTGAGTTTTATTTCACCACCGCCAATACCACCGAATATACCCTGTCGGATTTCGTCTACGACGATATGGAGCACGAAGATGCCGCCTTATCCGAGCCGATCTATCCCGACTATCCCTCTTATTTTGACTACCAAACCAATGAAGAATACCAAGCGGCCGTAGATCGTTTCAGCATCGCAGTCAACGAATACAACCTTGCAATGGATGTATATAGCGCAAAACAAGAACGCGATTATCTGCGCCAAAGACTTGCAGAACAAAACATCTCCCTCACTTCTCATTCATTGTTTTTCTTTGATGGCGAAAAAGCCGTGAATCTGACCAATGATTTGGTCGAGAGCGAATACACGGTTTCCCAAAACTCTCCCATCATATTCTATTCGGTCTACGAGCGCACCGAGTTTTCCAAAACCTCACTGTCCGAAATAAGCGATTTTTACGAACTGCAGGAACGTGTCGAAGAACACTTAAAATCCTACCGCCCCTACTATGCCATCAAAGCCAACCTGAATGAATTCGACTATACCGCCCCCTCCCGCTTTGTATTTTCGGAAGACGGCAAAACCGTTTACTTCATAAGCGAAATCAACGAAGAAACCAACCACGGCATGCTGTATAAGGCCACCGTAGAAAACGAGCGTTTTTCTGACATTGATACCTTTGCTACCGGTGTTTACAAATACTCTTTGGCTCTGATTTCCGATACACTCATCTTCATGACAGATGTAAACGACGGAAAAGGTGACCTTTACATCAACGGCAATCCCATCGATTTTGATGTGTCCACCGGACGTTTTGCCTATCTGGAAGACGGCAATACCATCGTTTATTACACCGATTGGAACAGTGATAAATTGTATGGCACCCTAAAAATCTACTCTAGTGAAAAATCCCAAAAAATTGCCGATGATGTCAGCAACTGCTACCTCAATGAAAACGGCACTGTTCTTTATATGTACGATTACAGCCGCAACAATTACAAAGGCGAATTGTATTTCTACGAGGATGGCAAAAGCACCAAAATCGCCGACGAAGTCATTGGCATCGTGCCGACCTACTCCTTCGAGAAAAGAAACGAATTGCTCCAATCTTACATTTGGTAAAACAAGAAACGCTCCAACGGATAATGATTACCACCCAACATGTAAAAAGGAGTACGAACAAACTTGTTCGTACTCCTTTTGCTTTTTTGTTTATAATCGTTCTCATTCCCCACAGAAGCTTCGACCCCGTTTTCACCGTATGTAAAACCAGTAAATCAAAAGCATATGTACGGGATAAAAACCGTTCAGAATATACCCGACCGCCCGACTCGCCGCCGGTTTTATAAAAGCAAGTCCTTTTTCTTGGCGGTAAGAAAAAATAAAAAACAACGAAACGAGTGAAAACAACCGAACCCATAGAGGCCAAATATCGCCCACAAACAGCTTTCCAACCAACGGCAGTGCCAAAACATCCAAACCGCACAACCCACTCAGCCACATACCGACAAAGCCGCAAACACTTTTCCAGCACAAAATAACCGCAAGCAGGATGGTGAGAAGCGCTTTCTCGCGGGTCTTTTTTAGGTCGAATATTCCAAAAACAAAAACCATCAGCACGCCGATATAAGAATAATCCGACCCAAGACAAATCGCGGCCACACAACCCATGACCAGACACGCCGCCGAAATAAACCGCCAAAACCGATATTTTTCCTTGAATATGCGGCAAAGCGCAAGGCAAACGAGCCCGATGAGCAGGGTAAACACCACATTCACACTGCCAAAATGAATCCATTTCCCGCGGACCATGAAATTATACGGAACTTCCGACAAAACAGCCAACAGCAAAAGTCTGCAAGCATACCTTCTGACATCGCGGGTGTGCTTCAAACCATTGACGATTAAAAAAGCAAAAACAGGAAAAGCCAACCGTCCGATCAACCGAAAAAAAGGCACGCGGTAACCTGCGCCGCAAAGCATGTCCAGCCAATCAAAATAGATCGGATAAACCAAAGACAAATGATCGGCCAGCATGGTAATGCAGGCAAAAATTTTCAGTCCGAAATAAGTCATTCCGCCGCCTCCCTTCTTTCTCATTATATCCCAAAGAAACAAAAAAACAAGTCTTTCACCCTCGCAAAAGACTTGTTCATTCTTCTCAACTTATGGGTTGTCCGTATCGTTTACCGCATCTTTTTCCCGCAAAAACTGCCCGTAGCAGTATCCGAACAACCATTTTCCGTCATTTTGCTTGGCACCGCAAAACAGCCAATCATAACCATCGGCGGCGCTCACGCGGATGCCTTCCGAAAAAACCGCAACTTCCGCTTCATTTTCAAGCGTTCCCACGATGAGACCGTAGGCATCGCATGTTCTTCTCATGTTGAGCAGACCGCTGTCAAGCGATACCCGTTTCATTTCCCGCGCAGGAGACAAATCGGGAAACACATACCCCTCCGTTTTTCCCATAGAGGAAACGGCAACCCGCAAAACACCCCACTTGCCGCCCGTTTTTGCATAGGCAAGACCGCCGCCGTTGACGGGAAGCGCATCCTCAAGAACGCAGGGGATCACTTCTTCACCATCCGTCCGATAATAGCCAAACAGTCCGTCTTTTTTCACCGCAACAAAACCATTGCTTGCATGATACGGCTCACCCTCTTCCCTGCCGTCAAACAAAAAGGGAATCACGGTTTTCCCCGTCTTGTCTACATACCCCCACTTGCCGTCTTTTTTCGCGGCAATCAGGCCGTTTGCCATATAACCACCCGCTTCATAGTCAAAGCCCGTAATCGGCTTTCCTTGGGAAATCAAAGCAAATTTTCCATTCCCGCGCACCTCGGTTTGTCCGTTTGCATCGGTATATACCTCTCCCTGTTCGGCAAAAAAAACACCTTCTCCCCCATCGGGAAACACATACCCCTCTTGATCAATATGCACCGCGCAAAAAGAGGTTGCAGACCATACCGAGCGGACAGGAATTTCTTTCTCCGATAACGGCAAAGGCTCGGTCGGGCGAAAATGAAACATATCAAAAGCATCCCCCGCCTCGGGTTCTTCTCCCGTATGCAGACCAATATAGCTTTCTCCATATACCACAATATCGCTGTATGCCGCTTCAATCACGGCATTTCCCGCGTAATCCAACAAACCACAAAGCCCGTTTTGCACGAATTTAACACCGCTTGTTGCAATACATTCGCCACGCCCGTAAGACAAAACGGGCGCAACGTTTTCAGGCTTGAGGGTCGGAGCCACCGTCCAAATCAGTTTTTGCGCAGGCGTCGCCTGCACAGGCTGATCAAAATTCGGATCATTGGTATCATAATCAGGAAAGATCGCCTGACCGCCGCCGCAGGAAAACAAACAGACCGACAGGAAAATCAAAACAAAACCACGCAACACTTTATTCATAAAATCCTCCGCATCAGAATGAAATCTTTTGCGTTAGCATTTGCCGATTCTCCCTTTTATATACAAAAAAACCGTGAGAACCACGGTTTTTTCATTCATTTATCCACGCACTGTTTTGCGAACAAAGAAAACATTAAAGAACAACGAGACCACCAAAATCCCCATGGAGATACCAAGAGCAGCAAGCATCGTCATTTCTGCTTTTTGGCTTGCCAACACCGTATTCCCCTCGACGATATAAAACATGGTGTAATACAATCCGCCGCCGGGAATCAGGGGCACAGTCGAAGGAATCAAATACAGTGTCACGGGACATCTGGTCACACGCGCCATAATTTCAACATAGACCGCCGCCGCAACCATACCCATAAAATTACAAAGCAGTTCACTTTCCAAAAACAAACCCGCTAATAAATAGGCCGTGATGGAAACCGTCCCGCCCAAAGTTGCATAGATCAGCCTGCGGCGGGGCACCGAAAAAAGCAAAGAAAAACCAAGTGTACCGATCGTAGCGGTCAAAACCGTAACCAAAGCATCTGAAAAATTCATAACAAGATCCTCCCCAAAACATGGGCCAGAGCAAAACCAATGGCAATGAATCCGGCAAGAATAATCGACTGGCTCAACCGCAAAATACCCGTGGCCGTATCCCCCTTAAGCATCTCTCGCAAAGCATTACCAAAAGAAATACCGGGGATAAGCAGCATGACAATACCAATCATGACCTTATCGTCCAACTCCACCAAACCGATTTCTTTTAACAGCAGTGTCAAAAAACCGGCCAAAAAAGAGTGCAGACAGATTTTGGCCGCTTGTGTCAACCTTTCTTGTGCATAGATGTCCAACAGCGTAATCAACAAACCGAGAATCGCCGCCACCAAGCCATCCCAATAATTGCCGCCGAAGAAAACGGTAAAACCGCCGGCAGCCAACGCGCCGCCAAGCAGCTTGGAGCCACGAGAAATCCTATCGACCGAAAGAAGATGATATAAACGGGGACAAATGGTGGAAGGATCGGGCTTTTCATGACAAATAATGCGGGAAAGAGCGTTTAAGCGCTCCAACTTGTCCATATTATTTGATGCAGAATATACACGGCGGCTTTGAGAATGATGCCGCCCCTCGGCATCCTCCACCGTTGCCGTGACGAGCGAAACAATGGAAAAAACCTCCGTTCTAACAGCGCCGTAGGCATGACAGATCCGCTGAATGGTATCCTCCACCCGATGTACCTCGCCGCCGTTTTCCAGCATTGCTTTTCCCATATCCAAAGCAAAAGTCAGCACATATTCCCATTTTCGATGCAAAACCGCTGCCTCGGTCAGCATTTGTTCATCCACAATCCATCGCTCACTTTACGTTTTTATCTTTTAACAGTTTTTTACAGCGCAAAAACGCCGCTTTCTCCCCCTGCTCGCTGAGAAGATGCAAAAGTTCTTCAATGCAAGCAGCGGTTTTCGGATGCAAGAGGGCGGCTGTATTTCCCTTTTCATAGTAACGAAGCGGAAAATCATCGGTGTAATTCTCGCGGCTGTACACTTTACTGGCCGCCATACGATCGCAAAACATTTCAATCACAAATTTTTTCGGCATTTCAACAGGCATATCCTTCTTTTCCCGCGGATTATAATCCACCCAATACTCATAATGGTGGCGGTTTCTGCCTTTGTGATGCATCCACGCGGCGGAATAGCCAAAAAGCTCTCTTGCCTTTTCGTTGGGACTGCGATTGCCCTGGAAATATCGTGCGCTCGGAATAAACTCGGTAGGAGAATATTTCGACAAATCGTGCAAAAGTCCGCGAAAAGGAATCCCCGCCCGAAAACAATGGCGCATCACCAAATGCCTATGACGCGTGATAACGCGAAAATGAGCCCAAATATGCATATATTTTTATATCCTATCTGCTCAAAGCCCCAGCAAACGCCGCGCATTGAGCGAAAAAATCTTTTCCTTTTCACTGTCGGTGATAAGGCTTTCAAACAACACACCGCCGATAAAGACCGCAGGCGAACAAGTAGGAAAATCCGAGCCAAACAAAACACGCTCGGCGCCAACGGTATCCACCGCGCGCTTGAGCATACCGTGTCTGAAAAGGCCGGTACCCGACACATCCAAATAATAATTCTCGTTGTTCTTCAACCGTTCCAAATGACTCAAAAACGAGGTTGCTTCTCCGGGATGCGCCCCGACAAAAATCAGATTCGGATGGGAAGCCACCACGGCATCCATCTGCCGAAAATCATTGGCGGAATGGAAACTGACCACCATATCATACTGCTCTGCCATGTCAAGTATCTCCCAAAAATCAGGATCGTCATACGCTTTCCAACCGTCAAGATAAGGCACAAGCTCACCGATCAAACGCACACCGCGTCTTGCCGCCTTTTCAATTTCCTCGCAAGATTCTTTTACAAACGCGGGATGAACATGAATACCGGGAATGTAAAAATCACCGTAATGCTCCTTTAATCGATAGGCCGCCTCGTTGTGACGGCTGATCTTCTCCCACATGCTCTGCGCATCGCTCACAGGTTCGGTGCTTACCACCGAGCCGCAGACCGTTTTGATTCCGAGCCCTTCCATGTAGGCGCGAAATCCGTCCTTATCCATGGCAGGAATGTGATCTTTATGGGCACAAATGTTCTGTGCGCCATCCCAAAACGGATGGGTATGAAAATCAATAATTTCAAACATAACCTCGACTCCTTTAAGGCGATTATATCACACTCCATTTCCAAATGCAACTTTTCTGCCTATCTCCCGAAAAAATAGCTTATAAAACAAAATTTCATAAATAATTGCGTTTTGTAAAAAAAGCCCTTGCACAACCCGAAAAAATGTGATATACTAACCGGTGCTTGCAAAAGAATCGATGTTGAGCATATTGAATATAACGGGGTATAGCTCAGTTTGGTAGAGCGCTTGGTTCGGGACCAAGAGGCCGCTGGTTCAAGTCCAGTTACTCCGACCAACAAAAAACGCACCTTTGTCTTGGTAGACAAAGGTGCGTTTTTTGAATGATGTTTGCCTTCGGCAAATGATGTTGGGCAATGCCCAATGATGACGGCTTCGCCTAATGATGTGTGCCTGCGGGCACATAGGGGCAAACATCGCATCATTGCGACCAACGGGCGCAACATCATATTTGCGAAGCAAATGCATCATATCGCCGCAGGCGATGCATCATTTGAAGATATACAAGGCTATGCCTTGATTTATTTACAAAATTATGGTAATGAATCGCCTGTTCTTGTTTTATTTATTGTGTATGCTTTAGGAGTTGTTCCAACAAATTTCTTGAACACTTTACTGAAATAAGAGGGGTCGGAAAAACCGCATTTTTCGGCGGTTTCCTCCACCGAGCAACCGCCCGTTAGAAAGTTTCTCGCATGGGTAATGCGTACTGCATTCAAGAACTCATTGAATGCCACGCCAATCTCGCTTTTACACCATTTGCAAATATACTGCTTACTGTATCCAAAATACTCCGCCGCATGCTGCAAGGTCAGCTTGCTCCCATACTTTTCTTCCACGAACTCAATCATATCAATGGCTGCCTTGCTATACTCTGCTACAGGAACATCGATCATTTTTTGCTCAAAGAGCATCTCGAAAAAACGAAGTGTATCGGCTGCTCTCGAAACAAACGATCGCCTTTCGTCAACGATCAACTGCGTGATCTCCCAAAGCATATCAAAGTCGTCGCACCGAAACGCAAGCTCGAAAAGAGTACGATTTTCCTTCATTAGAATTTTTTTAACATCAATAAAGGGTGCCAGGGCATCCACGTTGATGTGAAAGGCGCAAACCATATCGTTTTTGCCGATTCCACCATGGCGATAAGTTGAAGTGTGCAAATATTTCGGAGGAATAAAAAACACATTCTTTTCGTGATAATCAAATCGTTTCCCGTTGATAAATGTTTCCCCCTCTATCCCTCGGACAAAGCTGATCTCTACCGTTTCACCGTAATGTAGAGGGGAGATAACTGTCTTACCCAGGATATCGGGAAGCTCCTTTTTAAAATCCAAAATCCAATATTGCGGACGTGTTGCTTCCTTATGCATTCTCGCTCACCTCATTTCGCAATTATAATATCACATTTCCCCTGCTTTTTCAAAAAAAAATCAAATATCATGTTAATATTTTACCGAAAAAAGAGATTATTTTATATTAACAATCACAAATCGTTATGATATACTAACGATAGTATGACGAAAAAGGAGTATTATATATGATATATAACAGTAAGGCAAAAAGGGATCTCGTCGAGCTTCCCGATTTGCTGTTTGGCGTCGGCAGTGCAACCTCGGCGGGACCAACGCTCCCTTCTGGCTCAATTCATCCAAGCCCCGAAACGCTGGAGAAGGACTGTGGCGGATATTTGCGTAATCAGCCGATCATCGGCTTTGGTCAGGCGTACACCTCGGGATCCGGCGGAACAAAATGCTTCGGGAACTTTTTATTGGCTCCCACGGTAGGCAAGATCGAGCTTGACCACAGAAAAAGAGCAGCATTTGCAAAAGAGAAAACGGAGCTTGCAAAATGTTATCAGTATAAGGTTCAACTGGAAAACGGCATTGCAGTTAGCGTAACACCCGCACACAATGCAGCAATCTATTCATTTGAATATCCGGATAGTAAAGATGCTTACCTGCTGATCGATGTAGCGCATAAGCTTGATATCGACGCCAGCATGAGGTGCGGCTCTCTTACTGTTGAGCCCGATAACAAAAGCATTTTTGGAGGCGGCACTTTTTTTGGCAACTGGAGCGGCATTGACTGGAATATGTATTTCGCCCTGGAGTTTGATACCGATTTCGAAGAGATCGGCGTTTTTGAGGGCAATGAAATTTGTCCGCTCTCCCCGCTCACTACGGCTTGTATTTCTATTGACCGCGAAAAAAGGCTGGGCGCGTATATAAAGTTCGCGAAAGGCACGACGGTCAAGGTCAAGATTTCTATTTCCTTTGTCAGTGCAGATCGGGCTAAAGAGTTCCTTGCAGAGCAGATCCCCGATTTTAACGATGAGAGGGTGAAAGAAAACGCCAAAAGCAGATGGCGCAGCATTCTCAGTGCTATTGATATTCGCACCGATGATCCTGTATTGCTCCGTAGATTCTACACGGCCATGTACCATATGAATATCCAACCCCGCAACCGTATAAGCGACCACGGCAAATGGGATGATTTTCACACGGTTTGGGATACATGGAAAACTCTATTTCCCATGTACTCTTTGCTGTATCCAAAAAAAATGGGGGCGATTATCGAGTCTATGATTGACCGCGCAAAGGAAAATGGACGATTAGGCAATGGAATTGTCATTGCCGACGAGTATATGGCGGCACAAGAAGGACTTGCTGGACAGGGCGGCAACGATGTGGAGAACGTGATCGTTGATGCCTATTTCAAGGAGATTCCATTGGAGAAATACAGTTGGGAAGATGTTTATTCGGTACTTCTTTGCAGTGCTGAGCAGATGCGTTCACCCGAGTATATAAAAAATGGCTTTGCTTCCGATAACAGGCGAACGGTAAGCGGTGTGCCGTATACCTGGCGCTTCAAACCCGCTTCGGTCACCATGGGGTTTGCCTTTAACGACAAGGCGGTAGCTGCAATGTCACGAACAATGGGAAGACATGAGGAATATGAAAAATACGAGGAGCGCTCGGCAAGCTGGCTCAACGTGTGGAACAAGGAAGCAGAGAGTGAGGGCTTTTACGGCTTTCCGCAAAAGCTGAATGAAAACGGCGGCTTTGATGATGACTACGACCCTCACGGCGGTTATAATACGCATTTCTACGAGATGACGGGCTGGGACGCGTCCTACGTCAACTATAACGATCTTTCTCGTTTGATCGAAGCCATGGGTGGCGTCGAAACCTTTACAAAACGCCTTCTTTGGGCGTGCGAGCATAGCGTCAATTACTATAATGATGATAACGGCAAGGAGGGGTATCTGAATTTCACCAACGAGCCGTCCTTCCAAACACCTTGGCTTTTCTGTACAGATGAAATAAAGCGCCCCGATTTGGCGGCAAAGGTCATCGATGGTGTGATTTCCAGATTTTCTCTTGACAATGATTATCCGGGAGACGAAGATAACGGCGGAATGTCTTCATATTATGTATTTCTTATGTGCGGATTTTTCCCGTATGCCACCACCGAGAATTATTATCTCCACGGCACGAGAGTGGAAAAGATAATCTTCCATTTAGGCAACGGCAATGACCTTCTCATTACGGGTGAAAACGTGGGTGGTGCGAACATTTACGTTCAGTCCGCAACCTGGCAGGGCAAGCCGCTTAATGCGTGCAAGCTTACACACGGGCAAATTGTCGAAGGCGGCGAACTGCATTTCGTCATGGGAAACAAGCCCTCCGCTTGGGCGAGAGGATAAGTGCGTTAACCGAGTGGAACGGTTTCTTCCCGTAACCACTGATAAGTTGATATATTCTGATTTGGGCATCTATTTTGTCAAGATAACACAAAAGAAACCCAAGTTGAACCAAAGGTTCATCGTGGGTTTCTTTCTTTTTGGTTTCGAAGTTGTGATTATGCCCTCAATGACCTTCGGGACGAAGGAAATGGGTGAGCGAGGTTAAAGCTTCTAAATGACGGTTTAACCGATGCGAAGGCGACAAAGCAAGGAGAAAACGAGCCGAGTAACCGCAGGCGAAGTTTTCGACTATGCGACTCGTCAGGGCGATGCATCATTAAAGATACAAGGCTTATGCCTTGATTAATTTACGAAAGTGTGATATAATAAACTCACCTAAAATCAAGATTTTGACGAGCAGAATATGAAAAAACACCTTGCTAATATAATCACCAGTTTACGCATCATGGGCAGCGTTGTATTATTGTTATTTGACATTTCTTCCTTCCCATTCTATATCACATATTTGCTTTGCGGATTCAGTGATATGATTGACGGAGCAATAGCGAGAAGGATGGGGGCAGTCAGTAAACTTGGAGCAAGACTTGATACGGTTGCTGACTTTGTATTTATGTTCGCATGCTCACTAAAGATACTACCCATAATGAACATACCTATATGGTTATGGGTGTGGATCATCATTGTTGCGTTGATTAAAATATTTAATATTACGCTCATTTTTATTCGTAAGAAAAGATTAATATTGATACATAGCGTACTAAATAAAATCACCGGATTTGCTTTGTTCCTTTTGCCGCCCACGCTGGCTTTTGTTGAAACCACTTATAGCGTTGCGACAATATGTGTATTTGCAACCATTGCGGCAATGCAAGAAGTTTGTTTTGTTGTAAAAGGGCAAGATGTCTTATAAACAAATTTCAATTTGTCGAGTAGTTAATAGAGCAAAATCACACACCTTTTAATCGTGCTTTTCGTAATTCAGGATGTCCCTACTGCACACAAGGTCGTCCTAAACTTTTAAAAGGGTTTAATGATTTGGAAACTTGGTGTCGCAAAAACCAAAGAAATAACATTCTTACAGAATGGGATTATTGCAAAATGAAGGCAACCCTCAAGATTATTTTCCAACCTCACATAAAAAAGTTTGGTGGAAATACTCAAAAGGTCATTCTTGGGATATGACGATTGCTCATCGTACATCAATGGGGTGTGGTTGCCCTATTTGCGCAAACTTACGCATAAGTGTTGGCGATAATGATTTAGAAACATGGTGCCATTCTAATCATCGTGAAGAATTACTTGAAGAATGGGATTATGATAATAATACTTATCTCCCAAGTCAGGTTGTTCCACAAAGTCACAAAAAAGTTGCCTGGAAGTGTAAACTTGGCCACAATTGGAGAGCGGTAATAAAAGATCGTGTAACAAGAGGAGACGGTTGCCCGGAGTGTTCTAAACGGAGAAGAACATCATTCCCCGAGCAAGCAATTTATTTTTATATCAAAAAAGTTTTTCCAAATGCGATTAATGGAGATAGAAATATTCTTGATGGTTTGGAACTCGATATATTCATTCCTACCATTAATGTAGCTATCAAATATGACGGTCAAGCTTACCACAAAGACATTGCGCGTGATCAAAAGAAAAATGCGCTATGTAAAGAAAAAGGTATCGCTATCTGCCGGATAAGAGAAATTGGATGTAATAATGAAATCGAATTCGATTGTTCTTTTGCAATATCAGTTCTTCCGGGTGTGGCTGACGAATTAACGAAAGCTATCGTTTTGCTACTTGAATATTTATCTAAGTTTAATGCTTGTGCAACTAACATTAGCGTCGATGTCCAAAGAGATCAAATAGAGATTCAGAATATATACATGTTTGATTTCCTCCCAAACTCTTTTGCACTGCATCATCCTGATTTTGCAAAAGAATGGGATTTTGAAAAAAATGGTGATATCACCCTGGATAAAGTTGCAAAAACATCCACCAAAAAGCTCTGCTGGGTATGCCCAAATGGACATCCTTCATATCTATCTTCTCCAGCCAACAGACACCTTGGATCAGGTTGCCCAATATGCTCGAATATGCAAGTTCTTGAAGGTTATAATGACTTAAAAACGTGGTGTAAGAAAAACGGAAAAAGCAATCTTCTAAAAGAATGGGATTACAAGAAAAACATTTCAGGTCCTGAGTGTTACTTACCCAAAAGTAATATAAAAGTTTGGTGGAAATGTGTAAACTGCGGACATAGTTGGCAAACAAAAATCGAAGATCGAACTTCACGTAGTCGATGTTGCCCTAAATGTGCGATTAAAAAACGGGCAAAGAAAAATTCAAAAAGAATCCGAAATGAGGAAACTGGTGAAATTTTTGAAAGCGCAAAAGAAGCCTACAAAAAATACAAAGGCAGTATAACTGCTTGTTGTTTAGGCAATACAAAAACCGCAGCAGGATATCATTGGTCTTATGTAGACGAATAGTTATGTCATTGGGTTGCGTCCCCATTTTCGGTTGCATTGAAATGCAACTTTGCAACCGCTTGCAACCGGTATCAAAAATTGCGTTATAATTCAAAAAAGAAGTAACTTTTGTCTGCCAAAAGTTACTTCTTCTTTTATCCAAGCCGCAGGCTTGGTATATCATCACGCTTGAGCGTGTTTTTTTCCACATCTTGCTGTGTTTACCAAAATGTGATATAATGCACACATAAGGAGATGTTGATTATGCGTTTATGTTTTTCCACGTTAGGCTGTGCAAATTTGAAACTTGATGAAATTTTGACCCTTGCAAACCGGTATCGCATCACCGCTTTAGAGCTTCGCGGTGTGGGCGGAGAACTGGATCATCGGAAAATCCCAGATTTTTCCGCATCGCAACTTCCAAAAACCAAACAGCTTTTGGAAGAAAACGGCGTTGGCGTGCTGGGCGTGAACACCTCTTGCCGATTTCACGACCCCAAAAAATATGACGAGTTGATAGAAGAAGCAAAAACCGCCATCGACCTCGCCGACAAGCTGGGTGCCAAATTCATTCGGGTGTTCGGTGATAAAATAACCAACGATTCCGCCGCGGCCATCATCCGTGGTCTGCAAATCCTTTGTGATTACGCGCAGGATACCCATGTGCGCGTACTGCTCGAGGTGCACGGCGATTACAATACCATCCAAGCGCTTGCCCCCATCGCCGAAGCATGCAAAACAAATGCGCATTTCGGTCTTTTGTGGGATGTCGGCCATACCCACCCCACCTACGGGCAAAATTGGCTTCAATTTTATAATGCTTTTCGTTCCCACATTTATCATGTGCATATCAAAGACACCCGCACGGGGACTCTTTGTCTGCCGGGAGAAGGCAATATTCCCCTCACCGCCATCATCAAACATCTTTCGGATGACGGATACGAGGGATATTTCTCGCTGGAATGGGAAAAGCTTTGGCATCCCGATCTGCCCGAAATCGAAATAGCCCTGCACGAATTTTTGAAAATATTGCCCGCCCAAAAAGATACATATGCCGACCATGCATGATACATCTACAAACAAATATGCAAATCTTTCCCCCAACCAAAAACATCCTCGGAAAAATCCGAGGATATTTTCATTTTCTCTCCCCTTTTATTCAGAGCAGAGAATTTTTTAAAAACGTATCATCGCCGCCCCGCGGCTTTAATCACAAAAACAATCGGCAAGACAGACAAGCGCAACGATCAACACAACGGGAAAGAATGTTGCGATTCCCAAAACGATCGCAACAACCATCGTAGATGCCGCCGCAACAATCAGACCTACCGCCGCGGCAAGAATAGCGCCGACAGCCGAGGTAAGAATCAATTTGCGATGTCTGCAAAAACACCCTTTACATCCATCCTCCCCTTCGGGTTTGGCATAAAGCGGCGCAAACAATACACCCAACACACCAATGAGCAGATAAGCCCAGAAAATGATGTCGGTGGAGACAAACCCCAAAGCATACAAAACACCGAGCGCAATAGCAGCAATCAAACCTACAATAATTGCAATGCAAGTGCAATTACGATTGCAACAACCCATTCACTTCACCTCCTTCGGTGGCAGTATATGAAAAAACAAAAAAGCGTGATACACTTTTTCCCACTTTGTTCATTTGAAAAAAGCCGCTTACACTGAAAAAAAGATTGCTTTTTGATCCCTCTCGGCGTATAATACAAGCATACTGTTATGTTACGAAAACCGTACGTCATGCCAACAAAGGAGTGTAGCGTATGTTCAGAGTGAAAAGTAATATAAATATCACTTCGGGCAATCTCTTTAAAGGGATCATCGCCTTTGCAATTCCTCTTTTTCTCACAAGTTTGGTACAAAATCTGTTCAGCGCCGCAGACACCATGATCGTAGGCAATTTCGCCGACTCTCTTGCCGTTGCCTCCATCGGCGCCACCACGGCGGTGACAAATTTGTTGGTCAGCGGCTTCCTTGTTCTTTCGAACGGCGCAAGCATCGTTGTTTCCAAAGCCATCGGTGCAGGCGACAGAGCCAAGGTCAACAAAACCGTCGATACCGCCATCGTTTTTTCAGCCATCTTCGGTTTTGTGCTGATGATCCTCCCCATGATTTTTTCCGAACCGCTGCTGCGGTTTTTGGATTGCCCCGAAGAATGTCTCGGCGGCGCCGTCACCTATATAAATGTATATATGCTCGGCGTGCCCGCGATGATGATATACAGCTTTGCCTCTGCCATCATAAGAGCCGAGGGCGACAGCGCGAGACCCCTCATTTATATCATCATTTCAGGCATCGCCAACGTGCTTTGTAACCTTTTGCTTTGTCTTGTTTTAGAAAACAAGATCATCGCGGTAGCCGCCGCAACCGTGCTTTCTCAAGTAATCTCCGCCGTTTTGTCTATGCTGCGATTGACAAAACCGGGTGCGGGATACTGCTACTTTTCCTTCCATCACTTCACCTTCTCTTGGCCTGCGCTCGGTTCGATTTTAAGATACGGTATTCCCTTGGCGCTTTCCACCGCCATTTTCCCTCTTGCCAATCTGCAAATCCAGCCCGCCATCAATTCCTACGGCTCTGCAAATCTCGCGGGCTATACCGCCGCTACCAGCCTCAGCAGTCTTGCAAACGCTCTGCAGATTGCCTTCAGCACCACCCTCCTCACCTTCGTTGCGCAAAATATGGGAGCACACAACAAAAAAAGAGTGGACAAAAGCATTTGGATGTGTACCCTCTGCGCCTTCGTTTCGGGTCTGATCATCGGTCTTTCAGTCACTTACCTCTTATCAGGCACGCTCCTTCGGTGGTATCTGCCCGACGATCCCGCGGCAATCTTTTATGCCAAAAAATATCTGCAATACGTCACGGGCTTCCTGTGGCTGTCGGCATTAAACGGCTGTATTTCCTCAACGGTGCAGGTATTGGGTTATCCCATCGTAACCACCCTCAACAATCTCATTTCGGTTCTGGGATTTCGCATCATCTGGATGCAATTTGTCTATCCCCACCGCCAATCCATCGATATGCTCTACGTTTGCTACACCATCTCATGGTCGATCATATTCATCATCGGAAGCATGTTTTTCATATTTGCCTACACAAAATACAGAAAAAACGAGCGGGAATCCCAAACAAATCACAAAACCTTAAAATTCAATGATTGAACAGACAAAAAACAGATAACAAGAGATATTTTTATGTTAAAGCAAGATCTGTTGGAACGCAATTTATCATAAATTGTTGCATTTTTCAATGATATATCGCTAGCGCGAAACAAATCAAGGCGAAGCCTTGTATATCATCCGCAACTTGTTGCGGCATATCACCAATGCGTAGCATTGTATATCATCAAGCCGCAGGGAGATGCACGCTGACGCGTGATGATATACACCGCACTTCGCGCGGTGATGATATACCAAGCCTGCGGCTTGGATAAACAAAAAAGGAACTTTTGGTAGACAAAAGTTCCTTTTTTGTTGGCAGGGGCAGAAGGACTTTCGTTGCTTCGCAACCCCTCTTGCGGTTCCCGAAAAAAACTTCCTCCGCTTTCCGCTTCCTCGTTTTTTTCGACCGCGGCGCTTCGTTTCGCTCACTGTTTCCGCCACCGGCGGCGCTCGCAAACTCACCCGTCACGCTCCGCGTGCCTCGGGTTCTTTCTCTTGCTCTTGTCAAAACAAAAAACCACCCGCTTGGGTGGTTTTTGTTTTGCGAAAGAACGACTAAAAGTAGTGTAAGTAGGGGTAAAAACGAGTAAAAGTAGAGTGTATCATCTGTTTGACAAATTGGAATTTGTCAATCTGATAAATTATTATAATACGATTCTACAATATACTTAGACCATTTATTAGCTTCAATTTCTAAACTTCTGTCCGTTCGTTTATCCTCTTCTAAGAAATACCATTGATAATAGTGCGTGATTTCGTGTACTAACACGCAAAGAACATCTTCTAAAGAGTTACTTTCTGTAATCTTTGATGCAATTGATATTCTAGGATATATTTTTCTTTTTTCATCATCCATACTGTAGAACGCGCCATAATATATATGATTGTCTATATGATGTTGAAAACCTTGTGTATTACAAAATAAAACATTTAATCTAATGGGGAAGAAATAATACTTTCGCAAAAACGTAATGAATTTCTTAATTTCTCCTATCGTATATTCGTCAAACTCATTTCCATAATCGTAAAACTTATATCTTAGACCTGACGCTTTGGCAGAATCTCTATAATAAGTTTTATGCTCTTTTTCAATCCAAGAAATCATAACTACCTCTTCGTCAAATTCAAGTTTATCTAACTGTATCATACCATAATTCGTTGTTGTTTTCAATGATATAACGCTTGCGCGAAACAAATCAAGGCGAAGCCTTGTATATCATCCGCAACTTGTTGCGGCATATCACCAATGCGTAGCATTGTATATCATCAAGCCGCAGGGAGATGCACGCTGACGCGTGATGAT
>JAZSON010000002.1:0-58961 GCA_045536965.1 Eubacteriales bacterium | reverse complement strand
CTTCTCGCCTTTGTCAATACCTTTTTGAAACTTTTTTTAAAAGTTTTTTCCCAAGGCCTCTTCATCAGGCTCCCTTTTGCGGCGCTCGACTATCCTACCACATCTCTCCCTCTCTTGTCAATACCTTTTTGAAACTTTTTTCATATTTTTTTATTTTCTGGTAAAAAGTGTCATTTACTCGCATTTTTCATATCTTTTCAACATAAAAAACAGCCCATTTTCATCCAATGGGCTGTTTTCAGTCACTATAAATCAAACCTTTCTCATCAGTGCAACCGCGTTTTCAACCAAAATGTCATGACATTCGGGCGCACAGTTTGTGTAATGGCTAAGACGTGTCTCGTATGATGAGAACTGTTCTGCCACACTTTTTAATTTCAATCTGTTTGCATGCGCCTCATTGGAAGCAACATAGCCAACATTTCCGTTGGTCAATTCGCTCACCATGGTATGCGCAAACGGCGAGGCACATTTGATTTCCTTGCCAATCTCCACAAAAACCTCTCCCGAAAGACCGCAAACAACCGTGTCGCCGATTCGAACCACCTGCAAAACTACCTTGTTTGTATAAATCGGTCGCTCATGCAATTCCCGCAAATGCTCTGCCGTTATTTTTTCAGCAACGGCGCATTTCTCCTTTGCAATCATTTGCTCACTCCACGCAAGCTCCTCGGCAGTAGGCTGACGTCGCGGCAAAGAGATTTCAAGTGATGCGGTGTTGACGGTTGCATCTTGCGGCTCAATCGCATAATAAGCCGACAAAACCTTTCCTGCAAGCACTCTGCCTATTTGACGAAAATAACCGTCTTTTTTAAAGGGTAAAGTAGGATCATGAAAATCCACATGATTGATATTCCCGCAACAACCATTCAAAAACATGCAAACCACATCGTCTCCGAGGTTCTTTTTCACTTGTCGGGAAAGCTCACCCGGATAGTCGGCTGAAAACTCCGTGCCCCCCACACAGTCGCAATGCAGAGCATAATTAACCATCAGACCGACGGTTTTGCCTGTTTTTGCATGATCAAAACGAAGCACCCCCACCTGCGGATCAATACTCCCCTCGCTACGAACACTGTCCGAGTCGTTAACACCGGGATTGGTGCGTATCGTACCATCTTTCATATAAAATCTGCGAATGTGGGCAATGGTGTCTTCCTTTGTCTCTCCATATCCCACTTTCACCGCCACCATGCGGTCGAATGCCACCTTAACGACATCGGCAATCTTAAGGCAAAGCGCATCGGTGAGAGCAATGTCTGCAGGCGAACCGTACAAAGGAACATCGGAAGCGCAGCCTGTATGGGTATGAATGGCACCAATCATAATATTTTCACCGCAAATACCCGTCAGTTTTTCTGCACGGGCGCGAATATGTGAAACCATGTAAGATGTAACTTGAATCAGATCACACCAAACCATAGCGATCACATTTTCCCCATCATTCGCAATCATTGCTTTGGCAAAGAGTTCATCCTTGACCCCGGTCGCTTTTCGTGAACCAAAATAACCGGGCATTTCGGCGCCAAGCGGCGGTGTGATGGCAAGTTCGGCAAAGCCGCATTTTAACATTGTAATCACCTCGTTGTACATTCACCGATTTTTGTCATATATTTCTTCTTATTATTATATGAAGCATCTTTGTTTGACACCATCGGCATTCATTTATATATATCTTACCATTCCGCTACAACAATTGCAATCCTTTTGCAAAACAAATGGTGCAACGAAATTCGTTGCACCATTTGCAATTACTTGCTGTATGTTTTTGAAATATCGTCTGTATACACCGCTTTGGTGGTTTTGTGCTTGGAGGTTGCGATGCGTTTTTTAAGTTCCTCGTAAAAAAGATCCTCGTCAACAGGCAAAACGATGTCGCGGTCAAGCCACGAAGAGAGGTACATAGCGTTGGACAGAGTCAAGCTCTTTATACCTTCTCTGCCGTCGGCAACCATAGGCGTATCATGCAAAATGGATGCAATGAAAGCCGATATGACACCCTCGCTGGCCGTACCCGGCATGGGATCGGGCAGGGTAGGTGTAATAACAGTTTTTTGGGGCTGTGCAAAATTTTCATAGGTCCCATCGGCTGTTTTGGCTGAAAAAATCGGTTCGGGCTCATCCAACTCAATCAAAGTCACTTTATCGCGGTCTTCACCAATGATGGTAGCGCCATCCATCACAATTTCAAGACGGTTTGTACCGGGAGCATCCCCCGTACTGGTAATGAACACACCGGTGGCGCCATTGGCATATTCCATATAGGCGGTTACATCATCTTCAATTTCCACGTCGTGCCATTTGGCAACGTGACAAAAGGCCCGCAATTTGACAGGCATTCCGCAAAACCACTGCAAAAGATCCAGATTGTGCGGACATTGATTGAGCAGCACACCGCCACCTTCGCCCGCCCAAGTTGCACGCCATGCGCCGGAATTATAATACCCCTGCGAACGATACCACTTGGTAATGTGCCAAACCACACGACGAATACGCCCATATTTGCCGCTATCCACCGCTTCTTTGATCCAACGATAGGAAGAGACGGTTCTTTGGCAGAAATTTACACCAAATTTAACACCGGCTTTGTCAGCCGCTTCATTCATTTCGCGCACCTGACGGGTATACACGCCCGTCGGTTTTTCTGACAACACGTGCAATCCGCGGGAAAAAGCCGCAATGGCCAAGGAGGGATGATCGTAGTGAGGCGTTGCAATGATGATGGCGTCCACCAAACCGCTGTCAAGCAGTTCTTCGGAGGTATCAAAACAAGCAAAAGCGCCCTCATACGTTTCTTTCATAAGACGCAAACGGTCGGGGTTGATGTCTGCCACCGCAGTAACAACCGCGTCAGCAATTTTCCCCTCCATAATACTCTTTACATGAGCACCGCCCATATTACCGACACCGATAACACCAACACGCACTTTTTCCATATTATTCACCTCACATTAAGCCAATTCGGGATGACGGGAAACGACGTTGTCAAAGCTGATCTTCAACAATTCAAACGGATCTGCGCCATAGCAATTATCCAATTCGACAAAAGCATATTTTACACCCGCTTTGTGCGCCGAAGCAATAATCGCATCAAAATTCATATTGCCCTCGTAAATGGCGGCGAAAAGGGACTGGGTTCCGTCGTGGATCATGTCTTTGAAATGGATGCAATCCACTCTGCCCGCCAACTTTTCAAGCCACTGCGCAGGGTCACCGCCACCCGCCTGAACCCAATAGGTATCTAGGGTGAAGTTGATAAGAGAGGGATCAAAATCATCTAAAATGGTCTGCATCATGGTCTTGCCGTTAAACTTTCTAAATTCAAAGGCATGGTTATGATAGCAAAGCTTCAATCCCGCATCCTTAAGTTTCCGAGCAGCCACCATAAAAGTGGGGGCAAACTTGGCAAGTGCTTCGGCTGAATCGCGATATTCAACGGGCATGCCGCCAATACCGACATTCTCGCAACCGAACACCTTGTGATCGGCAATAACCTGCTCGGTTTCATTCACAACCTTCTTGGGATCGGTGTGGGTAATGGGAGCAACCAAATTGTATTTTTTCAAAGTTTCACGCATCCAAGCGGGATCGTATGCGCAAATACCGGAAAGCTGTACCGCGCTATATCCCATCGCGGCAACTCTTTCTAAAGTTTTTTCTAAATCCTCTACTGTTTTGCAGCTGTCACGCAGGGTAAATAACTGTGCTCCGATTTTCATGGTATTTCCTCCTCATATATATCAAAAATGGATTTTCTGCCCCCAGTATAAAACATTTTTAGCAAATTGGAATTGTAAAAAACAGACAAAGCATTGCAAATATGGTCATCCCGTGCTATAATACGCAATATAGGAGTGATCATATGGAACAATATAGAAACGAAACCCTCTTTTTTGGCCACAATACCACCATTCCCGACCTCACCGCTCCCTTTGCAATCCATTCCCACGCGATGTACGAACTGTATTATTTTATGTCAGGCAACTGCGATTACACGGTGGAGGGTGTCTCTAACCATTTAGAAGCGGGTACGCTTCTTGCCATTCGCGCGGGCGAAGCCCACTGTCCCGCCCTGCGGGATACGTCGCCTTACGAACGCATCACCATTCACTTTTTACCCTCGGCGCTCGATGTTTTCGATCCTGCCCATCGCCTCCTCACTCCCTTTGACGATCATCCCTTGGGACGAAACAACCTCTATCCCCCCATTATCACCCGAGAAAGCGGCATCGCCGAGTGTTTTGATATACTCCAACAAGCACACGGAGATAAATACGATCTGGATATTCGCATGCAAACCATGTTTTTCCGCATCCTTTGCATTTTATCCGATCTCCACAAAGAAAAAAGCGCTACCTCAGCCGTGGCCGATCCGCTCGTCATGGCCATCATCGACTATATCGATCTGCACCTGACCACTCCCCTTTCCCTCGACATTCTCTGCCGACATTTTTTTATCAGCAAATCCCATCTCCAGCGACTGTTTCACCATTCTACGGGCATGACACTTTGGAATTACATCACACTCAAACGGCTCACCTTTGCACAAAAAAAGATCCGCGACGGCATCTCTGCCACGCAAGCCGCCGCCGACAGCGGATTTCCCGATTATTCCACCTTCTTCCGCGCCTACAAAAATCGATTCGGCCGATCGCCCACCGAAAAATAAAGCATAAAACCCCTTTGGATGTACACACTACTTCCAAAGGAGTTTTTTTTATGACCATACTTGTTTTTCGCCTGTTGATCATATATTTGATTACGGTTTTTTCAATGCAACTCATGGGGAAACGGCAAATCGGTCAGCTCCAGCTTTCCGAACTGGTCAGTGCCATTTTTATTTCCGAATTGGCCACCTACCCGATTACCAACAGCGATATCCCTCTTGCTTACGGTATTCTCCCCGTCATCACACTGCTCGCCTTAGAGGTACTGCTCTCCTATTTTTCAATTAAAATCCCTCTTGTCAAAAAACTCTTCGATGCAAAACCCGCCTACCTGATCAAACGCGGACGTATTATGCAAAACGAACTGCTCAAAAGCCGCATTACACTGGATGAATTGCTCTCCCAACTCAGGCAAAAAGGCACGCCCGATCCATCAAAAGTATTTTATGCTGTTTTGGAACCAAACGGACAACTCAGCGTTGTTCCGAAAACCCAAGAAACGCCCCCCACCAGAAACGACCTTTCTATATCCATCGCGGAAGAGGGCATAAGCCATCTGGTCATTGAGGATGGGCACATCAATGATACTGCTCTGCAAGACACCAACAAAGATATTCGTTGGCTTGAAAAAATCTTAAAAGCAAAAGGGAATTGCAAAATGTGTGATGTTTTTGTCATGACCGTCACCGATGACGGCGTGGTGTTCATTGCAAGAAAGGAGCAAAATTGAAGCAGGTCGTGATCGCTTTCGTTTTAATCGGATTGATTACCGCGCTGATCGTATGTAACGCCCTTTATCTGACCAATCTGTGCGGCGAATTGCTCGATATGTGTATACAATTACCCGAAACAAAAGAACAGTTTCAAAAAGTCTCCGCGGAACAAGTCGAAAACATTTTGGCAAAATTCAAAAGCAACACCATTTTTATGAATCTTGCACTTCCGTTTCCCGAAATACGGGAGGCTGAATGCGCCATCACCGATTTGATTTCTTATGTCCGCGCCCAAAATTATGAGGAATATGTCGCCGCCAAGGCAAGAAGTATCTTAAGATTAAAAATACTCCAAGGGTATGAAATACCCACCATCGAGCATCTCTTATAATTCTCCCGCTTCATACTTGACAGGAAGGGGCAAAAGTGCTATGATACAAGCAAATATATTGAATTGAGAAGGGGAATTATCATGAGAGTATTATGTATCAGCACCCATCCCGACGACATGGAGATCAGTTGCGCCGGTACCCTCTTAAAATGCAAAGCTCGCGGAGACGAAGTATTTGTCTGCCATGTCAACAATGGTAACATGGGTCACTTCGAAATTATGCCCGAGGAACTCGGTCCCATGCGCATTAAAGAAGCCAAGGCTTCTTGTGATTTGGCCGGCTTTGTCCACATGACCTGTAACATCGGCGATTTGGATGCTTATTACCAAAGCAAAGAGCAAAAAGATATTTTGGTAGATATCATTCGCGAAGCCAATCCCGACTTTATCATCACCATGGACCCCAACGACTATATGTGCGACCACGTTGCCACCTCGAAACTTGCTTTTGATGCTTCGTTCATGGCGACCGTCCCCCACTACGTCACCAAGCATCCCGCCATCGATAAGGTAGTGCCCATTTTCTACATGGATACATCGCAAGGCGTCAATTTCCAGCCCACCGAATATGTCGACATCACCGAATTTATGGACAAGAAAATTGAAATGCTTCTCTGCCACGAATCTCAGGCAAAATGGCTTATGGAGCACGACAACAACGATTACACCGAATCCACCCGTATCCTGTCGCGTTTCCGTGGCATGCAATCGGGCGTTCAGTATGCCGAGGGCTTCCGTCAATGCATGGTCGGTCTCAAAATGCGCACCAAACGCTATCTCCCCGAATAAATCATACAAAAAGCGGAAAACGATCCACGTTTTCCGCTTTCATTATTTCGTCATCTTAAAGCCGTCAAGTTCAGCCCTCTGAATAGCGCCAAACAACTTGGATTTAACGTCTTTTTGTTCCTTTTGCAGCGAAAAGATCAAATCTTTCACGGCGCTTCGACGTGTCTTTCCATCGGCAGGGCAGGTGTTTTTGACGATCGGCAATCCATTTTGCGTGCAAGCATAACGCACATCTTTTTCTTCCATATATATAAGGGGGCGAATAAGGGTCACACCGCTGTTATCCCAAGTTGTCACAGGAGAAAAAGTGCCGATACGCCCCTCGTGCAACAAATTCAGCATCAGCGTTTCAATGACATCGTCGCGATTGTGGGCAAAAGCGAGCTTGTTGCACCCGAGGGAAACAGCAGCTTTGGCCAAAGCGCCCCGACGCATTTTGGCGCACAATGAACAAGGATTGGTCTCGGCGCGGGCCGAAAAAACAATCTCACCGATTTGCGTGGGTACGCACAGATACGGGATCGATAGCTTTTCACACAGTTCTTTTAACGGAGCATCGTCCATCTGCGAAAAACCAAGATCTATACGAACGGCAAACAAAGTGAAAGGAATCGGGTAAAAATTACGAAGAGTAGCAAGAGTAGCAAGCAAAAGCATCGAATCCTTGCCGCCCGAAACACCAACGGCAACACGATCATCCTTGGAGATCATTTGATAATCATCGATTGCTCGACGGACAAAACTGAGCGGTTTTTTTAAATCCACAGTCTTTTCTCCCCTCCTTTGCGTGTATTATATCGAGAAAACCTGAAAAATGCAACCACAAAAATAAAAATCGCACATCAGAAAAAACGAGAAAACAAAAGAATTCAAGAGGAAAAACGAGCATTTGAAAAACAAATCATTTTTTTATAAAAAAGGTGTTGACAAAGCACGCGGGAGTGTGTATAATACCACCCGTACGAAAAAAACAAATACGGAGGAAACACAATGTCGACATTCATGGCAAAATCCGAAACCATTGAACGCAAATGGTATGTGATAGATGCTGCCGGCAAGCCCCTTGGCAAAGTTGCCGTCGCTGCCGCTAACATTTTGAGAGGCAAGCATCGTCCGGAATTCACCCCCCACGTTGACTGCGGCGAATACGTAATCGTGATCAACGCAGCCCAGACCGTTCTGACCGGCAACAAGCTGAATCAGAAAAAATACTACTACCACACCGGTTATGTCGGTGGTTTGAAAACCATTTCTTACCGCGACATGATGCAGAACAACCCCGAAAAAGCCATCACCTTGGCTGTTAAGGGTATGCTGCCCAAGAACGCCATCGGTGCCAAGAGCATCACCCGCCTGAAAGTTTACGCAGGCGCAGAACACAATCAACAGGCACAACAGCCCGTTGCATTGGAATTTTAAGGGAAGGAGCGAATTAAACGATGACTTATACAAGTGCTAAACCCTACTTCTACGGTACGGGCAGAAGAAAAAAATCCATCGCCAGAGTCCGCATCTATCCCGGTTCCGGCGCTATCACCATCAATCGCAGAGATATCGACGATTATTTCGGTCTTGAAACACTCAAACTCGTAGTCCGTCAGCCCTTCGCTGTTACCGAGACTACAGGCAAGTTTGATGTAGTTTGCACCGTTGTCGGCGGCGGCGTTTCCGGTCAAGCAGGCGCCATCCGTCACGGTCTTGCCAGAGCTCTCTGTCAAGCCGATGCAGAGCAGTACCGTTCTCCCCTCAAGGCCGCAGGTCTTCTGACCCGTGACCCCAGAATGAAGGAAAGAAAGAAATACGGTCTCAAAGCCGCTCGTCGCGCATCCCAGTTCTCCAAGAGATAATCTGTATTATTTCGAAGATTACAAAAACCCCGAAACCATCACGGTTTTCGGGGTTTTACTTTTACAATCGGCGATACCAAAAGGGACCATGACAGCCGTCACAGTCCCTTTTTCTTTTTCAGTCCATAATCATTTTGAGGAAGAAGGCGCCCACCGTCGTGCGGTTGCGAAAGCCCGAGCATCTCGGCAAAGTTACCATAAGCGACGTGACGGTATCGTACCAGTCGGTCAGCGGCACACGCGAGGGAGAAACGTGATACGCTCGCCATAGCGGTGCAATAAATGCCTCAAACTCCTCTTTGTACGGCGCCATACAAGCAACCCAGAAATACCAGTCGGATTTGGTATAAGTCGCGCGGAAGTCAAGCGGCAGGCCGTAAGGATTGGTGTAGCGGGCATAGCTTGCAAATTCAGCGGCGTACACACACGGCGGGAAAAGATTGGTTTTCCAAACTTTATCCCAAATCATGTTATACTTCATGCTAAACGTATCTTCACGGTCGAAGGCAAAACGAAAACTGCCATCATGATTCGCGGCGCGCACAGTCCAAGAAGCAGCCATTTCGCGCGCATCGTTCATATAATGGGCGGCGCGGCTATCCCCGAGTATATCAAGCAAAATAGAATAACCGGCAATACCCACAATGGCTTTTCAGGGCAAGATTGCAGTTGTGGGCGCTGCGTCCTGCGAAATCATCGGTACAAAGCTGATTCTCGGGATCAACACCGTATTTTTTCAAATAAGCAACCCATTTTTCCAAAAGCGGAAGATAATCTCTTACAAACGCACCGCTCCCCTCTCTTTGGGCAATATTCGCAATCATGACGAGCATGTTGCCGCATTCTTCCACAGGCATTTGGCCCTCTAATTTATGAGGATGATACCGCTGTCCGTCAACATAAGGATAGCGACCGAGATCGTGGGGAGAAAAATCAAATTCCCAATCCCCTGCGGTGGCATATTTCAAAACAGGCATCACCATTGCTTTGAGAAGCTCGGTGTTGTACTTGAGGAAAACAGGCATGGAGGGATACGTTACGTCCACAGTAACGGCGCAACCGTTGCTGAAACATTCTTTGGAAACAAACAAAAGGTCTTTATCGTCTGTCTCAACCAACTTGTGGGCCGCAATGACTTGACGGTATGCAAGAGAAACGATTTCGGCGTATTTTTCACCGCCTGCTTTCTCGGCATCATGAATCATTTGCGCGGAAAATGCCGCTGAGCGCTCCAAAAGAGAATCAAAATCTTCAAAACCATCTGCAATGGCATCTTCAATAGAAGACCATTTTTTCTTCCAATATCCATCCAGATCCGAACCGAAATAACGAATACTCTTAATATCGTCGTAGGCAAATAAAATCTTTGCTTCGCAATCGGGAGAAAGGGTCTTTTCCAGTGTCACAAAAGTCATGTCGCCCTTTTCGATTTTAACGTCGCAATCATCCGAAACAAGATAAAAATAGCCCCAATCGATGCGAACGTCATCTCCATCGCGCCACAAAACCTTTTGATCTACAGAACCAATCTTCGCGGCTTTGAGATTTTGTATATCCATCACTTGGGCTTCGACGGGAGTCTCACCCTTTTTATTGATACATAATTCTTCCGAAACGCTGATTTTCATGAACACATTGTGCGTTTTGCCATCCTTGGCGCTGTATTTCACTTTCATAAAAGAAACAGGACGGGAAAGAATATACAGTTCATTCGGCAAAAGCGGTGTAAAGAAGATTACATCCAAGCCAATCGCATCATTTTCAAAGGCGTATGAAGTAACAAGCGCTGTGCAAGAAAGATCCACTTGCTCCAAATGGCGGGCGGCGGCTTTTCCCATAAACGAATAGTCCACACCATCGATATTCACAATGCCATGCATCGTATTGGGGGAACTTGTCCAATGGATCGTTTCTTCTTCATAAAGACGGTCGCAGGGAGACCAAACCGAAAAATACGGATCAACGGTAATAAGAGGAACGGCAGGGGGACGTAATTTCATATTTTCGCACTCCTTGTCATGTATAATTTTTCACTTGCCTTTTGAATATATTTATTATATAATATTTTTACACTCAAAAACATGGAATATTTGATTTTAAAAATGAGGAAAACAAGTTGAGAGAAGATCTTGAGTACTTTGCCGCCTCCCCTGAAGATGCCCCCTTTTCCATTGAACTTGCAGGAATATCTTATTGCGACGGCAGCTATCGCATCACCCGCACAGACTCCCCCATCACGGTGATCGAATATGTCATCGACGGCGAGGGCACCGTTTCGGTGAACGGAAAAAACTATCATCCCACCGCGGGAGATGTCTATATTTTGCGTCGCGGCACCAATCACGTTTATTACGCGGATGCCAAAAACCCTTGGGTAAAAATCTTTTTAAATCTCAAAGGGGATTTCCCCGCAGGCGCCATCTCGGCTTATTTGCCGGGTGATCCCGTAGTCATCCATAATTCGAGCGTTCGAAACCAATTCGAGGTGCTCCTCGGATATACACGAATGCGCGAAAAGCTTGATGATACCGAGATCTTCCGCCTATGTGCGCTGGAATTTCACCGCCTTCTTATGATGCTTTCGCCATCCGTCCCCCTCACCCAAAGAGATGAAACCGAGCGAGTGCGGGATTTCATCGACAAGAACAGCCGCCGCATTATACCAAACGATGAACTCGCAAAACTCATTTACCGTTCACAAGACTATATGATCAAAAAATTCCACGCGGCCTACGGAGTCACACCCTACGATTATCAGCTCCACCGCAAAATGGAAAATGCCAAACGGTTGCTTTGCGAAACCCACCTGCCCGTCAAAGAGATCGCAGCCATGTTAGGCTACAATGATGCCATGTATTTCTCCAACATCTTCAAAAAAAGTGCGGTCTTTCTCCCCTGCAGTTCAGAAAAGCGGTAAAATAATCCGTTCCATATATACAATACATACTAAAAGTGGTGAAAATTATGATTTCCTTGATCCCCGTAAAACCCGAAGAAAGAGACCTATTCTGGAACATCAACCAAAAATACTTGTATGAAATGACCCACTACTATCCCGATGAAATGGATGAGCAGGGCAATTATCATTACGGTTATTTTGAAAAATATTTTGTCGATCCGAAAAGAAAAGCCTACTTTATCCTAAATGACGAAAAAAAAGTGGGATTTGTCATGATCCACCCCTATTCGGTCATCGGAAAACACCCCGATCACACCATGGCCGAGTTCACCATTTTCCCCGCCTTTCGTAAAAACGGCTTTGCCAAAGATGCCGTAAAGCAAATTTTTTCTCTCTACCGCGGCAAATGGGAAATCAAATACAACGAAAAAAACACCGCCGCCAAAGCATTTTGGACCAAGATGACAAACGACTTTTCTCCCACGATCTTTTCCTTAAACGAGTGGGAAACAGTTCTATCATTCACAGTGGAGTAAAAAATGACAGATTATAAACAACGATGCGCTTGGTGCAACCCCAAAAATCCTTTGTACTTGGAATACCATGACCAAGAATGGGGTGTGCCGAGATTTGACGATGAATACCTGTATGAAATGCTGATACTGGAATCTTTTCAAGCGGGCCTCTCGTGGGAATGTGTGCTCAATAAAAGAGAAGCGTTCAGAGCGGCCTACGACGGCTTTGATATCAACAAGGTCGTTTCATACGATGAGGATAAGATAAACGATTTAAGCCAAAACCGCACCATCATCAGAAACAGACAAAAGATCGTCGCAAGTGTAAAAAACAGCCGTATTTTTAAAAAAATCGCAGAGGAACACGGCTCCTTTTACAACTATTTAAAAACCTTTACCCATGGAAATATCTTTTATGAAACCGCTCAAACCAAAAACCATCTCTCGGACACCATTTCCAAAGACCTGCAAAAACAAGGCATGGCGTTTGTCGGATCGGTCACTATATATGCCTATTTGCAAGCCATCGGAATCATCCATTCTCACGATCAAGGATGTTTTTTACATAAAAATGCAGAAGGCGCGGTTTTAAATATCACAAACGGCGACTATTTCAACAGCTATTTTCTAAAACACTTTGGCGGTGAGGCAATTCCTTTTTGCGAAGCTATGATGGACGGAAAAACCGTTTCGGATATATTTTCAGACCCCTTTATCCTCTTGCGTTCCGCCGAACTGGATGTTTCCCCTGAGGAATATCGCGCCAAAACCACCCTCCCCGACACACTGATGCAAAATCATTATACCGCGCTTTGTCTGTGGTTTGGAAAAGATACCTTTTGCCAGTTAAACCTTCTGACTCTGCTGGCATATTTGGAACAAATCGACTATCGCGGCAAAGTGATTTTAAATTACATCGACGACGAAACATTCGAGGTTTTGGAGAGTAATATAATCGTTACTACGGGAGAGTATCACAAGCTCTATGAAAACATTTTAATCTCTAAAATCCCGCAAGAAAACATCGGCGTACTTTCCAAAGAAGCGATCCGGCTTTATTTTGATTATCTAAACGAAAATGGAATGCTTGCCCGTCTGATCAAAGACAATGCCTTCCTGGATAAAACAGCATTGCTCTGCCTATTGATTGAAAACTCCAAAGAATACGGTCTGTCGGATAAGCAGGCGGAAAAACTGATAAACATTCACATGCCGCGCATTAAAAACAAAGCAAAAACCATGAAAAAAGTAATGGTAATCGGTTGCCCCGGCAGCGGAAAAAGCACCTTTTCCAAAAAATTGCATACCCTGAGTGGCATCCCGCTTTTCCATTTGGATCAATTGTATTGGAATGCCGACAAAACCACCGTGGACAAATCCGTTTTTCTCGGCCGTCTTTCCGATATACTCCAAAAAGAAGAATGGATCATTGACGGCGATTACAGATCCACCATGGAATTAAGACTTCAATCCTGCGATACGCTCTTCTTTTTGGATTATCCGACGGATGTTTGTCTGGATGGTATCCGCCAAAGATGCGGGAAGGAACGGTCCGATCTGCCGTGGACAGAAAGGGCGGGAGAAGAAGATGCAGCGTTTGTGGATTTTATAAAAAACTATAACACCGTCAACAGATCCGAGGTCATGGCTCTGCTTGAAAAATACACCCACAAAAACATTTTTATTTTCAAAAACCGCTCGAAAGCAGACACCTTTCTCTCTTGGCTTGAAAATCAATACTGACCACCCAACCAATGAAAATCGGTTGGATAAAATAAAAATCTCCGTCACACTTGGACGGAGATTTTTATGTAGCCATTATTTTTGGCGGGGAAACTTAAAGAAAATATAAAGATTCAATCGATTTCTGGCGCCAAAGCCGCCCAAAAGATGCGACGCAGTTTGACCTCTGGAATGGGTGCCGCCCTCCCATTTTACAATCGTCACGTTGGGGTGAGATGCTTTCCATTCTTCGATATATTCCTTGGCATTCTTTTTCATCAATGCCATGCTTTCTTCCTTGACCAAGCCATACTGATTTTTGTTGTCATTTTCAAACAGTTCGTATTCGATCACAAAACGGTTCAATTCATATTTATTGGCAAGCAAACCAATGGCGGTATCCATATCAAAGTAACATTTTACATTGGCAATCCGCGGATGCCATTGAAACCACTTGTTGATATTTTCAATAAAATCTTTTTCGGACAATCCGTTTCTGTCAAAGACCTCTTTATAGGTAGGGGTCTGCTTGGCGCCACAGCCCGAGCAAAACGCATCGTTATCCAATATTTCTTTGCCGCATTTCATACAATACATAACATTCTCTCCTTTAAATCAATTCGGTTCCGCAGATAGAGCAAACGCGGGTTCCAATAGGATGCACACCGTTACAGGTCGGACACACCACAGTTTTTCCGCATGCATTTTGTTTCGAGTTGGAGCGCACGACGATAAAGACGATCAAACCGAAAATGTTACTGAACAACGGAACCAGTGCCCAAAATCTGGACATCCCGCACTTGGGCGCCGCGATGAAAATATACACCATCTCCGCAAGCAACAAAAGAACAAGCACGACGATCAGGACTATAATAAATACTTCCATGGTATCCTGACGGTCAAATTCGTCCTCAAACCGATCTTGCCACGATTCCTGTTCTTGTCTTATTTTGTCAAACCGGTCTTTCATATTCTCGGAGGAACCGTATATAACGTCGCTCCCAAAATTAAAATCGGCCGCCATCGCAGGCAAAGCCACCATCACCGCCATCACTGCCGTAAGCAGCAATGCCCAAATCATGCGAATCGTCTTTTTCATCTCTGCATCTCCTTTATTGTCACGCCTTGAGGTTTTCCCCCTCACATCGGTAAGGGGGAAACTCTAAACCGAAAAGTTTTAAAAAAGCAATCTTTTTTCCAATTTATTTATTCACCGTCGTATTGGTGTAAACATGGCTCAGATCCACCTCATACGAAGCAATGTCATCCACGACAAAGCGGTAGGTATGGGTCACATATTCGTAAGCGCCGAGCGAGAAATTCTGCGCACCAAAGCTGCCGCCGGCAATTTTCTTGTCGTTTTTGTCATACACGGTCATTTTCGTAACACTCAAACCGCTTACTGCACGATTTGTGTTGTTGACAACGTATGCCTTGACGACCAGCGTGCCGTTTTCAAAATAAACCTCCATCGGCAAAACATTGATCTTATTCGACTCAAGCCTGCTTTCCAGAGATGTATCCTTGAAATAATTGGGAAGCATGGGGATCGTTTTATTTTCAACGGCAGAACATTCCTTGCATTTGCGCTCGGAAGTTCCCTTTGCAATCGCAGATGCGGCGGTAACGGTCTTCCAAGCGCCAAAGTCATGGCCGCTTGCAGCAATGTCTTTTTCGTAAACATCACCGCAACCGCAGGTGAAAGTTTGAACACCTTTTTCGGTGCAGGTGGGTGCCTTGGTCACAGCGGCGGTATGATTGTGGGTTCCCGTAGCAGGAATCTTTTCGGTATATGTATCACCGCAGGCACAAGTAAAAGTGTGAACACCTTCTTCGACGCAGGAAGGTTCTGAAGTTACGGCAGAGGTATATGTATGATTTTCGGTCGCGGGGATTTTTTCGGTATAAGTATCACCGCAAGCGCAGGTAAAAGTATTGACACCCTCCGCGCCGCAGGTTGCTTCCTCCGTGATTTGAGAAGCGTACTCATGTTGGTGATCGGGGATCTTGTCGGTATTGGTGTCGGTATTGGTATCTGTATTCGTATCGGTGTTATACTCGGGGTTTTCGGTTGTATTCACTTTACCGCAAGCGGTACAGGTGAAGGCAAGCATCAAAATAAGTGTCAAAATAAATAGTTTTTTCATGTTAAGTGTCTCCCTTGTTTGATTATATCTTATTTTTACAGAAAGTCAATAAATAATATCTTCTTACATATGAAACATTTGATTGTGTACATTCATTGCGGTATTATGCGCTTGGATATGCATCCGCACCGCCTGGTTATGCGCTTCGGTGTGCATCCGCATCGCCTGCTCGTGCTGCATATCAAGCAGGTTGTTTTGCGCCCCTTGTCCGCTAAACACACCGCTTCCGACTGCCTTGATGATGCGGGTGATCGCAAATGCGAAAACACCGAAAAAAACGATGCCAAAAATAATTACGAATACTGCCATGATAAAATCTCCTTTTTAGTAAATGTTTTTTGGTCCTTACACTACTCAGGGGGAATGAAATCGGCAAAAGGTTTTAGCTTTTCAAAAAAAAATTCAAAAATATTTTTTCGCATCTCTTCAGCAACCTCAAGCATCATGGGATGCGCCTCTTTGTCGGCTTTGAAGATATAATACAAATTGTAATGCTCACGGCGGTCCGCATTCTTCATAAGCAAACCTCCCCATACTTCGTTTTATCGCCATAAGAAAATCCCCCTTGTTTCGTTTGGATCTTGCCCTTACAATCACAAGGGGGAATACGCTTTATAAAAGGTTTTATGTTTTTTTATTTTTTTTAAAAAAATCGTATTGGTTTCAAAATCAATCAAAAGTAATGATGAGCGATATAGAATATGCGCTTTCGCAGAAGCTCTGGGAGCTTTCGATCGAAAATGAAAAATGGCATGTTTTGCCTTCTACAACAATCGGCGGGTCGGTGAAAATGCAAATGCTCTTATCCGAAAACCAATTGCTGACGATCTCTCTGATTACATCGTCGGTAACAGAGTCTATCCCCTTCCTGCTTTCGGCATCCTTTGTGCCGATGCGCGTCGAAAGGGTGACATCCTCTCCCAAAAGAAGCAAAAACTTTTCTATGTCTTTCTTGGCTGCGGCAACCAAGGTATCGGTCGGATCCTCAAAATAGGGTTCAGCGGGCAGATCCCATCGACAAGTGATCGCCTTCAATGTATCGCCGTCAAGACCAATACGCATTCCGCCCCACTGTTTACCAAACATCTCTTCCCGCGTCAGATTATACCCGAAGATGTCCATTGTATCAAAAAGCGCGTGCTCCGCCAAAAGCTCCTCGGGAAGCGCAAGAGAATCCCCCGCAGAATGAAGCTGCACTTTATAAAGTGCCGCAAAAATATTCAAAACCAAGTTTTCTTTTGAGAGAGACTTTTCTTCAACACGGGAAAAATCGTAATAAACAACACCGTCGGTCGTCAAAGAGCGGATCTTGTTTTCTCCGCCTTTGTGTCGGTTATATTCCACCTCTGCGCAGAATACGGGCATATATGAAGCATGGCTTCCGCCCGCGGTGTAATATATCTTATATATATTCTCTCCCAGCGAAACGACCGATGATTCCATCAAATTGGAGCCGTGATACGAAAAAGCAACGGTGTAGATATCCTGCGGACGCACGCTTTTCATCGCGGCAACAGTCTCATCACTCAACACGAAATATTCCTTAAGCTTTTCATAATACGCATCCGCCGTGACCTGTGTAGTCTCCTCGCCGTTATTCTCGTACTGCTCTCGGCTTACAAGAAAATCTCCCGCGGCAAAAAGACCGCTTATATCAAAAGATCCGTCAGCTTTGGAGGCCGCCTCAAAATATCTGTCTAAAAATTCACCGTATCCTATGGTAAAATATTTCCCGCAAAACTCATACGCGTTGTCTGCGTCGCTTTGTTTTTCTACCAAATAGCAGGTATTACAGCTTCTCGTGCGCGTTTCAATGGTAAGAACGCCAAACGGCTGTTGGCTAATCTCCCATTCGCTCCAAGCGTGCGTATGTTCTGAAGTATCGTTATCTCCATCACCGTTTTCGGCATCGGAGGAATCGTCATCCTCCGTTTCGCCGTCCGAAACAATACCCGAGGGATCATCCGTTTTTTCTTCGTCTTCGCCCGACAACATAAATGCCGCAGTTGTACCGCCAATCACCAGCGAGGCGGCGAGAACCCCCGTGATGATCTTGGTTACAAACGGCAGAGCCGCAAGCTTTGCGCCGATCCCAGCAGTAGCCGTAGCGGCAGCAGTAACCGAGGCAGAAGCGGCAGCCGCGGCGGAGACGCCGACCGCCGTGCCCGTTGCCGCTGTAACACCGTTTGCAACCGCCGTTGCAGATGCGGGAATGGATTGAGCAAAATAATCCCTAAACAGCCAAGCCAAGAAGGGAAGTACACCGACACAGCGGAGCTTGATGCCGTTTTTCTTCTCATAATCCTCTACCGATTTTTTAATACCTTTACGCGCGTAATTTAAGCGGCTTTTCACGGTATTTTCGGACACACCCTGAATTTCGGCAATCTGCTTGATCGAAAACTCATCAAAATAAAACATCATAACCGCCGCGCGTTGTTCCTCGGTCAGTTCGTCAATCATCGCCATAATGGTCTGCTTAAACTCCGCCTGATCCAAGGCTTCGTCGGGTATAAACTCCGCTTTTTCTTCCTGCAAAGAATCAAAAACGGTATTCCCCTCCTCGTCCTCTTCCACAAGAACGTCGGCCTTCTTTTTGAAATATCGCGTACATTGGTGGTATGTAATTTGTTTCATCCACTTCACGAAAGCCGCAGGCTCCCGCAATTGATCGAGCGTACCGATAATCTCTATAAAGGTCTCTTGTGTAACATCACAAGCGATCTGCTCATCCTTTACGGTTTTCAAAGCAAAATAATACACATCATTATAAAATGTATTAAAAAGTTCGTTTAAGGCATCCCCGTCGCCCTTTTGAGCATTTGTAACAAGGTGAATCAGTTTTTCTCTTTCCATGGCTCTTCCTTTATAACTCCATTATGATTTGATCGGTTCAAAACATCCCCCGCCATCCGTTTGTCTTGGCAATCCAAGCGGATGATTGAAAAACTGCCGCGTTTACTTTTTCATTTCCATGTACGGCAAGACAGTAAAACCGCATTTTTCATACAGTTTGACAGCGGAAATATTTTCCTCCTCCACCTCCAAACGGAAGATGCAGTCGGTATATTGCGTAGCAAGGTAGTCGAAAAAACTTTTGCCGATGCCTTGATGGCGAAAGGCCTCTTTGATATAAAGATCCTCGACCCACACACATTGTTTTCCAAACTCGGTCGAATAGCTTTTGGCAAGCATGGCATATCCCTGCACAATACCGCCGTCCTCAAAAATGCACCCCTCAACGTAAGGGTTATCGCTTATACAGTTTTCAATGTCACGGGCAAAAATCTCCTCAGAACCATTTGTAAAAACAGCGGGAGATGCATAAAAATCACGCATCATCGCCATCACATGCACTCTGTCGCTTTCATTCATTTTTCTGATCATACACTTTCCCCGCTCCTATAAAAATCCATTGTCTCTGCCATCCCGCCGTTGCAACCCATAGCCATCAACGGGTTTATATGATTTTGGATAAAAATATCATCCAAAAAATCGCGCAGTTATTTTCTGCGATAAAAACCGATATTTTGTGTAGATATTATAATCGATTGCACTTAGAAAATCAAGCAAATTTACTTTCATATGCTCCAATTATATTTGCACAAGGTATCCTAACTTTTGCTATCATTTGACTATCATTGGTTGCTATCGCTTTTGGTGATAATAACTTCAAAAAATGAAAACAAAAAGTGTTACTGACTGCAAAAATCAGTAACACTTAATGCATCTATCATAATCTTATTCACAAACCACTCGGACTCTCTAGAATAATAGGCTCCGATAGTTTGCTATCATTTTGCTGTCAAATTGTGCTTCGAAGAGCCGCAAACCCGCATAAATACAGGGTTTATTCTGCTTTCAAAATTATTCAAATTCAATGGTTGCCGGGGGTTTCGGCGAAAGGTCGTAAAGTACGCGGTTGACACCGTCCACCTCAGCAAGGATACGGTCGGTGATCTTTTGCAAAAGATCCCAATCAAGTCTTTCGATGGTAGCGGTCATGGCATCCACTGTGTTGACGGCACGCAGAATAACAGGGAAAGCATCCACACGGGCATTGTTGCGCACACCCACCGATTTGAAATCGGGAACCACAGTGAAATACTGCCAGACTTTACCCGAAAGGCCCGCCTTTTCAAATTCTTCACGCAGGATCGCATCCGACTCACGCACCATCGCAAGACGTTCGCGGGTAATAGCACCCAAACAACGAACACCCAAACCGGGCCCGGGGAAAGGTTGACGGTAAACCATGGAAGCAGGCAACCCCAAAGCAATGCCGCAGGCACGCACTTCATCTTTGAAAAGGAATTTGATCGGTTCCACCAAGGCAAAGTCAAGATCTTCGGGCAGACCGCCTACATTGTGGTGGGATTTAACTACCTTGGCTGTTTTTGTGCCGCTTTCCACAATATCGGGATAAATAGTACCTTGCGCCAAAAATTCAATGCCCGACAGTTTGCGAGCTTCTTCTTCGAATACTCTTATAAATTCTGCGCCGATAATCTTACGTTTGGTTTCAGGATCTGCAACATCCGCCAGTTTGTCAAGGAAACGATCGGTTGCGTCCACATAGGTAAGATTTGCATTCAGCTGATTGCGGAACAATTCCACCACCGCTTCGCTTTCGCCTTGACGCATCAAACCGTGATTGACGTGGACACATTCAAGCTGCTTGCCGATCGCCTTTATAAGCAAAGCGGCAACCACCGAGGAATCCACACCGCCCGACAGCGCCAAAAGCACTTTTTTATCTCCCACTTGACGGCGAATAATATCCACTTGGTCGGCAATGAAGTTTTCCATGCTCCAGTTGGCAGTCGCTTTGCAAACATCAAATATAAAAGGACGCAAAACATCGCAAAGTTCCTCGTCACTTGCAGGAAGGGCATCCATTTGGCAAGGCAACTTGCAGGGATGATCAATGACAAAGATCGGTTTTCCGGCTTCATAGATGCAATCGGTGGCATCGATACTAACTCCGTCTACCACACGGTTGACACCGCCATTTAAAATAATGCCCTTGACATTGGGAATGGCAGCCAATTCATCCTTGGTCAAATCATGGGGATGAATCTCACTGTAAACACCAAGAGAACGGATGGCTCGAGCCAGCCGAGAGTTGTCCTCGCTACCGAGATCCACAATTAAAATCATGTCCTGTTGCATATAATACCTTCTTTCCTCAAATAAAAAAATCACAAAAAAGTTTTTTGTGACAAATGAGCTTGATTTTTACTTCTCGACCTTGGCTTCATTATAATACGCATATTCCTCTTTTGTCAAGCATTTTCACCTCATCGAACATATTTTTTCGACAAATTCCCTTTACAAATTGAAAATAAAGCATATAATGAAAATGTAATGTCAATAAAATGAGGTTTGATCATGAAAAAATTAACCGTTATTTTAACCGCACTCGTTGTATTGAGTCTGCTTTTACCCTCCTGCGGAAATGAACTGTCCGGCGGGAATGAACAGCCCTCCTCCCCCGATTCCAATGCATCCGAACTGCCAAGCGGCAACAGCTCCATCCCGTCGGGCGATTCCCAACCCCAACCCGACAATGAGCAAAAGCCGGATGAAAACGCCGCAATGAAAAAACTTTCTTACTATCAAGAAGCCCTTTTTGATCGCTATATCGCTTATAAAGCAAAGAATCCCTCTTTGACCGATGCGCAGGTGGTCACCCATGTCAATGTTGGACTGGACTATCCCTATTACAGCAGCGACATCGTCTCTCCCGCCGATAACGTCGGCACCAACCTTGTGCTTGCCAACAAGTACAAATTCCTTTCCTCCGACTACGAACCGACCGATCTGGTAACGGTAGCCAAAGACACCACTACCCGCTCCATCCGTCTGTGCGAAGAGGCGGCTCGCGCTTTTGAAAAATTAAGCCGCGGCGCAAAAGATGCAGGTTATACCATCCTCGGCATGTCGGGTTACCGCTCTTTTTCGTACCAAAAAGGCTTGTACGACGGCTACTTAAAAGACGATCCGCAAGAAGTGGTCGATACCTACAGCGCCCGCGCAGGCCATTCGGAACATCAAACGGGTCTTGCCATGGATGTGCAGGATGATACCCGCCCCTATAACCGTTTCGGTGAAACCGCCGCCTACCGCTGGGCAGTAGACAATATCCATATTTACGGCTTTGTCATCCATTACACGGCCGATAACGAATTTCAAACAGGCTATAAAAACGAGCCTTGGCATTTCCGTTATGTCGGCGTTGATGTCGCAACCCATCTCTATCACCACAACAAAAACAATCCCGACGACATTCTTTCCATCGATGAGTTCATCGCAAGAGAAATGAGTGAGCCTTATCTGCTGCAAACCAACATTGCCTGATTTTTCCCGCCGTATTTTTACAAAAACGGTTGACAAACCACTCTTGTCCATGTATAATACAACCAATAATTGATGGAGGTGTTTTCAAATGGCTTATAAAATTGACAAAGATCTGTGCATCGGCTGTGCCGCTTGCCTCGACGAGTGCCCCGTTGGTGCTATCGCTGAAGATGACGGCAAATGCACAATCGATTCCGAAAAGTGCATCGATTGCGGCGCTTGCTCCGAAACTTGCCCTGTAGACGCTCCCAAGGAAGCGTAACCAATCCGACAAAGCGTGGGTTTTTTACCCACGCTTTTTTATAGGTGTTATCGTCATGACTATACAAAAAGACATCCTTTCGGACGATTTGTTCGTTTATCAAGACCCTTCCCTCTACACCTTCGGCACCGATGCCGTGCTTCTCGCCGCCTTTACAAATCTGCGCCCGAACAGCATCGGCATGGAGCTTTGCGCAGGAAACGGTGTCATTTCCCTTCTTTTGGCAAGACGAAAAAAGCCTCTTTGCATCACAGCGGTGGAAATCCAATCCGCCTGCGCCGACTTAGCCATCGCTTCTGTGCGCGACAACCGACTCGATCACATTATCACCGTAGTAAAAACCGATTTGAAAACGCTGCCGCCCCCCGAAAAACTTTTGGATTTTGTGGTAGCCAATCCTCCCTACCGCCGTGCAGACAGCGGGTACCAAAGCAATAAAGATTGTCGGCGCGCCTCCAACTGCGAAGTGTTTTGCACTTTGGATGATGTGGTGAAAACCGCCTCGAAACAACTGAAATACGGCGGGGATTTTTATTGTTGCCACCGTCCCGAACGCCTCTGTGATCTTTTCTTCTCTTTGCGCGCCCACGATATGGAACCCAAACTGTTAACCTTTGTACAATCGCGGCAAAACGAATCTCCCTTCCTCGTCCTCTGTCACGCAAAAAAAAGAAGCCGTCCCGGCATGCGGATTTCGGCTCCTCTTGTATTATACACAGATGCACCGGGGGCAATCTGCACCCCTGAATGTGCGCAAATTTATGCCGAGGGCAGTTTCTCCCCCAAAAGCGCCCGCACAACGGCAGATCCCAGCAAGCACCCCGCCGCCGCAGGCACAAACGGCATGCTCGCAGGTGAGCATCGTCCCGCTTCTCCCCGCGCAAGCGATTCGGACAAAACAGGCATTTCACGGGAATAGACGACATCCAGTCGCTCTATTCCCCTTTTTTTGAGTTCTTTACGCATCACCCGCGCCAAAGGACACATTTGGGTGTTTTTAATATCGTCAATCCGCAGCTGCTCGGGATGCAGTTTTTGCGCCGTTCCCATACAAGAAATGATTGGTACCCCCGCCGCTTTTGCCCGTTCGATAAGCAACAACTTGGAAGAAACAGTGTCGATAGCATCCACAATATAATCCAAACCCTCAAACGAAAAAGAATCGGCGCTTTCGCTGTCATAACGACAAAAAACAGCCTCCACCGCACAATCAGGATTGAAAGAGGCAATGCGTTTTTTCATGACTTGCGTCTTCTCTTCTCCCAGCGTATCGATCGAAGCGATGATCTGGCGATTGAAATTCCCCGCATCTACCACATCGCAATCGACGAGCAAAAGAGACCCTATTCCGCCGCGCGCGAGCGTTTCGATGGCATATCCACCCACGCCGCCGATACCAAAAACGGCTACGCGTGCATTTTTCAACCGTTCAAGCCCTTCTTGGCCGATCATGCGGCTTGTGCGGGACATACGCTCCTCATAAGGCGGACATTTTTTACTCACCATGCAAAACCTCACAACATATTTCTTACGGTCAGTATACACTTTTTTACCCCTTTGGTCAAGTATATGAGATTTATCCGCGTTTCTTTTAGAAAAAAGATGCAAAATGTCTTGATTCCGTCGAAATAAAATGCTATACTTAACTGAATCAGTATTTTTTCCCGCTCCGCGGGCAAATTAGCAGGAAAGGACAAAGAAAAATGATTACACAAAATCTTGATTTTCTCCGTTCGGTCGATCCCTCTGTTGCCGAGGCAATGGAAAAAGAACTTTTCCGTCAAAGAAACAACATTGAGCTCATCGCTTCCGAAAACATCGTGTCTCCCGCGGTACTGGCCGCCGCAGGCTCGGTGCTCACCAATAAATATGCAGAAGGTTATCCCGGAAAACGTTACTACGGCGGTTGCGAATGTGTCGATATCGTCGAAAACATCGCCATCGAACGCGCCAAACAAATTTTCGGCGCCGAGCATGCCAACGTGCAACCCCATAGCGGCGCGCAGGCCAACACGGCCGTATATCTCGCCCTGCTCAAACCGGGCGACACCGTACTCGGCATGAGTCTGGCTCACGGCGGTCACTTGACCCACGGCAGCCCTGTCAATCTGTCGGGCCTCTACTACAACTTCGTTTCCTACGGCCTCAACCCCGAAACCCATCGCATCGATTACGATGAAGTTCAAAAGCTGGCCGAACAGCACAAACCCAAGTTGATCGTCGCAGGCGCTTCGGCTTATCCCCGCACCATCGATTTTGCCCGTTTCCGCGAAATCGCTGATAGCGTCGGTGCCTATCTGATGGTCGACATGGCTCACATCGCGGGTCTGGTTGCCGCCGGTCTCCACCCCAATCCCGTCCCCTATGCCCATGTTGTCACCACCACCACCCATAAAACCCTCCGCGGCCCCCGCGGCGGTATGATCCTTTGCGGCGAAGAATTCGCAAAACAGATCAATAAAGCTGTATTCCCGGGCATGCAGGGCGGTCCTTTGATGCACATCATCGCCGCCAAAGCCGTTTGCTTCGGCGAAGTCCTGACCCCTGCATTCAAACAGTATCAGGAACAAATCGTGAAAAACGCCGCACTCCTTGCCGACAACCTCGTCAAAGGCGGTTTCAACCTCGTCTCGGGCGGCACCGACAACCACCTCATGCTGGTTGACCTGCAGAATATGAACCTGACAGGCAAAGAAATGGAACATCGTTTGGACGAAGTGCGCATCACCGTCAACAAAAACGCCGTTCCCAACGACCCTGCCAGCCCCTTCGTTACCAGCGGTATCCGTATCGGCACTCCCGCCGTCACCTCCCGCGGTTTCGATCAGGACGATATGGTCGTCATTGCCGATTGCATCCGCAAGGTTGCCCTTTCCTTTGAAGACAGTGCCGACGAAGTCCGCTCGGCCGTCGCCGCCTTGTGTGAGAAACATCCTCTCTATTGAGCATGATTGTTGATTTTCATACCCATGCTTTTCCGGACGAGCTTGCAGAAAAAGCCATCCGCTCGTTAACAGCAACATCGGGCACCCAACCTTACGGCAACGGTACCCATGCCGCCCTATCCGATCATTTAAAGGAATCGGGGGCAGACTTTGCCGTCGTGCTCAACATTGCAGTGAAATCCCATCAAGCATCCCGCATCAATTCTTCCGCCCTTTCTTATGACGGAATCTCAACCAAAGACCCCGCCCATGCCCGTTTGATTCAATTCGGCTCCTTGCATCCTCTTTCTGCCACACTGGAAGAGGATGCAACGGCCCTCAAAAACGCAGGGCTTCGAGGGGTAAAGATCCATCCGGACTATCAGAAACTTGATTTGGATGATGCGCGATGGTCTCCCCTTTTTGCGCTTTGTTCCGCGCTGAAATTGCCCATCGTTACCCACGCGGGTTTCGATCCGCTCTCTCCCGATCATATTCACGCCCGCCCCGAACATATTCAAAAAGTGCTGCGCAATTTCCCCGATTTGGTTTTGATCGCGGCCCATATGGGCGGCGGCGCTTGCTATGATCTCGCGACCGAGCTTTTGGCAGGCAAGTATGAAAATCTGTATTTCGATACTTCTTTCACCCGAAACCATGCCACCAAGGAGCAAATGATGAAAATCATTTCCCGCCACGGCAGTGAGCGCATCCTGTTTGGAAGTGATTACCCGTGGGACAGCACGCTTTTGGAACGGCAGTGGGTTGAATCGCTTCCGTTGACCGACCGCGAAAAGGGAAACATACTCGGTGAAAATGCCCGCAATCTGCTTTCCCTTTGACGAAAGGAGCCCTGTTGTGAATACCCCCCTTGCCGAACGCATTCGCCCCGAAACCCTCGGTGACATGGTAGGTCAATCCCATCTTTTTGGCGAAGGCGCGCCTCTTTCCGCCCTCTTGGCCTCCTCCGAAACCACCCTACCCAACATGATTTTTTACGGGCCTTCGGGTGTTGGTAAGACCACTGCCGCCAATATTTTGGCAAAACGGGCAGGGATGTCCCTTCGTAAACTCAATGCCACTTCGGCGGGTAGCCGCGACATTCGGGAAGTGCTTGATTTAAGCGATAGCTTGCTGGCCGAAGGCGGCATTTTGCTCTATCTGGATGAAATACAGTATTTTAACAAGCGACAGCAACAGACCCTCCTTGAATATATAGAGGACGGTCGCGTAACACTCATCGCCTCGACCACCGAAAACCCGTATTTTTACATCTACAAAGCCATTCTTTCCCGATGCCTCGTGTTCGAGTTTAAGGAAGTTTCGGTTTTGGATATCAAAAAAGCGCTTTTGCGTGCGCTGGATTTCCTCAATCACGAGCACGCTTTGGCAAAAACCATGGAAGATGCGGCCTTTACACGCATCGCCACCAACTGCGGCGGAGACGTTCGCTCGGCTCTCAATGCATTGGAAATAGCTTATAAAATCGGCAGCAAACACATCACGCTTTCCGAAGTGGAGGGGGTTTCTCCCCGCACGATATTCTCCCATGAACGAACGGGAGACGATCATTTTGAACTGCTGAGTGCTCTGCAAAAATCCATTCGCGGCTCCGATCCCGATGCTGCCGTTTTCTATTTGGCAAAACTGTTGCAAGCGGGAGAACTGCTGTCGGCCTGCCGCCGTCTTTTGGTCATAGCCGCCGAAGACATCGGGCTTGCTTATCCAACCGCTGTACCCTTCACAAAAGCTTGTGTCGACAGTGCGCTCCAGCTCGGACTTCCCGAAGGACGCATTCCTTTGGGCGATGCCGCCGTTCTGCTTGCTACCGCACCCAAATCCAACACAGGACACCTTGCTCTCGATGCGGCCATGGCCGATGTCAACGCAGGCAAGGGAAGGGATATGCCCTCTTACCTAAAAAACAACCATTGTTTCGGAGAGGGCGAAACCAAAGACCCTTATCTTTATCCACACGACTATCCCAACGCCTATGTAAAACAAACCTATCTTCCGTCCGATCTGGTCGGAAAACATTATTATCATTACGGTGAAAACAAGGTTGAACAATCGGCGAAACAATATTGGGACAAGATAAAAGAGAAAAAATAACATTCGGGAGAGAAAATTATGAAACAGGAAAACCCGGCAGATCTCCTTTTTGAAGAAAATCAAGAGGATTTAAAAGCTGCTTGCTACAAAGGCGCAGACGCTTATAAGCAAAACGAAGGGTATCATACTCGTTCGGGCGAAAGTGCCATCGGTGACACCGGTGAGGTCATCCCTCCCGACCGTCCCCGCGCCCGTGTCCTACTCGTCTACCCCGACTATATCGATCGGGACTATACACCGGTCGAAACGGGCGGCAACTACAGCGAAGGTCTTGCATCCATTTCCGCCGTTCTTAAACAAGCGGGACATACGGTAGAGCTTCTCCATCTCCGCAACGTGCATAAGGAGGCCGATTTCAAAAAGAAGCTGCAGGCAAAGGGCCGCTTTGACATCATCGGTTTTTCCATCCGTACCACCGCCTTCCCCGATTGCCGCGAATATATCCGCTGGACAAGGGAAGTATATCCCGATGTTTTCATCAACTGCGGAAGCTACCACGTCACCCTTCTGCCCGACGAGGTTCTCGCCGTCGACGGTGTCAACTGCGTTTGCGTGGGCGATGGCGAATACGCCACCTTGGAACTGTGCGAAAAACTCATGGCAGGCGAAGACTACACAAATATTGAAAGTATGTACTTCAAAATGCCGGACGGCAGCTTCAAGCACAATCCCATCCGTCCCGTTTTTGAAGATTTGGAGCGCTTGCCCATCCCCGATTTCGATCTTTTTGATTTTGACAATCTTTCGGCAAGCAAAATGCAGACCGCCATCGTCATGATGAGCCGCGGCTGCCTTTTCTCCTGCACCTATTGCGGCAACTCGCAATTCCGCAACATTTATCCCAATCGCAAAAAATTCGCCCGTTTCCGTTCCCCCGAAAACGGCATTCTGTATTTAAAAACTCTGCTTGAAAAGCACCCTTATATTCAATATATCAATTTCCGCGATGCTATTTTCAACATGTATCCCGACTGGTTTGATGAATTCATCGAGTTGTATAAAAAAGAAATCCATCTCCCCTACACCTGCAACCTGCGTTTTGACGTAATGAACGAAGAAACCGTGAAAAAGATGGCAGAATCGGGTTGTTACACCATTGACATCGGCGTGGAATCGGGAGACGAAGAGATCCGCACCAAATATTTGCGGCGTTTTATGACCAATGAGCAGATGATCAATGCAAGCCATTGGTTCCATAAATATAACGTAACCGTATTAACCTATAATATCGTCGGCTTGCCTTATGAAGATCTGCACCGCGCGCTCAAAACCGTCAAGCTCAACGCAAAACTGAAATCCGACCGTATTATCCCCAATATTTTCTATCCCTATCCCATGACAGTTTTGCACGATATCGCCAAACAGGCAGGCTTTGTCCCCGATGTGATCCCCCCCGATTGCAAAGTACCGTTAAAGCAAAAACAATTCCCCGAACACCATGTTTTGTTTGCCGCGCATTACTTTATGTTCTTTGTCAAACGGTATAAGAAGCTGGAAAAATGGCCGAAATGGTTACAGGGCACCCGTGAAAAATGGCTTGATTTTTGGTTCACAGGCTGCCTCACTCCCCGCAGAACCTTGGTATTCTTTGCCGAAATCAAAGAAAAATCGGTGCTTGGACTTAAAAAATTCCTGCGCAATCATTTCCCCAACTTCTATTTAAATTTAAGAAACCGCAGACTCAAAAAAAGTAAAGGAGATAACTAACATGAAAAAGAAAGCAAAAGGTTTTTTTAAAGAATTCAAAGAATTTATCACCAAAGGCAATGTTGTCGATCTGGCTGTTGCCGTGGTCATCGGCGGTGCGTTTAATAAAATCGTAACGGGTTTTGTAAACTATATCATCATGCCTCTCATGGGACTCTTCACCTCGGAAGCAACCTTCGCCGAACTAAAATGGTGTATCAAAGAAAACATTTACACCGATGAAGCCACAGGTCTGCCGGTGGACGAAAGCGTTTATATTGAATACGGCGCCTTCATCCAGGCGATCATCGATTTCCTTATCATCGGCTTCTGCGTCTTTATCATGATCCGCACCATTAGCCAAATTCGCATCAAACTCGATCGGATGGCAGACCAGATGCAGAGCGAAGAATCCAAAGCCGCCGAAGAAGCGCAAAAAGCCGCAGAGGAGGCCAAAAAAGAAGCTGAAGCAGCAGCAGCCAAAGCAGCTGCCGAAAAAGAAGAGGCCACCAAGGACGCCGAGATCAAAACCGCTAAAACCTTGGACGAAATCGTTAGCTTGCTTGAAAAAATTGCAAACAAATAATCAAATTCTTCTGTTATATTTCAAAAAGAATCAAAATACTCTTGACAAAACCCAAAAACTAAAGTATAGTAGATAAGTATCCGTGGGTGTTCTGGGGCACCCAACGCTTCTTATCCCTCGAAACACGAGGGATCATATGTCCATAAGGAGGTGTAGAAAATGGAAAAAATGTTGAAAAAGTATGAGACCATTTTCGTTGTAAGCGGAGCTCTCGAAGAGAGCGAAGCAAAGGTTATTGCGGAGAAATTTATTTCTCTGATCGCCGCGAATGGTACCATCGATCAGCAAAATGACTGGGGAAAGAGAAGACTGGCTTATCCGATCGACGACATTCCCGACGGTTATTACACCCTGATCAACTTTACTTCTGATTCCGCGTTCCCCAAGGAACTGGACAGAATTTACAACATTACCGATGGACTTTTGCGCTCCATCATCATCAGCTGCGAAGAATAATCAGCAGGAGGTACTGTCATGGCTTCTTTCAACAAAGTAATTTTGATTGGTAATCTGACCGCGGACCCCGAATTAAAAACCACCCAGAACGGTGTCTCCGTGACCAGCTTCTCGATTGGTGTACAGCGTCGTTTCGCTTCCAGAAGCAACGAAAACTCCAATCAGCAGACCAGCGATTTTATCAACATCGTCTGTTGGCGTAATACCGCCGAGTTTGTAACCAAATATTTTTCCAAAGGCAAGTCTATTCTCGTTTGCGGATCGCTGCAATCCAGAACATGGACAGATGCCAACGGAACCAAGCATTACACCACCGAAGTGGTGGCCGATGAGGTTTCGTTTGTTGAAAAGAAAAGTGATGTATCCGCTCCCGCAACCGGAGGCGGTGCACCTGCGCCGTATAGTGCCAACCCCAAGGATGTACCTTTCGAGGTCATGTCCGACGATGACGATTTGCCGTTTTAATTTAAGCGGCTCGCCTACCGTAACGCAATGACGGCGGCTACATTCGTTTACGGATTTGAATATATAACCGCCGAGAATAGGAGTATTGTCATGGATAAGGATATGCAAAAGTCTTTTAAAAACAAAAAGAGAAAAAAAGTCTGTGCTTTCTGCGCCGACAAAATTGAGCACATCGATTACAAAGATGTTGCCCGTTTGAGAAAGTCCATTTCCGAGCGTGCTAAAATTCTTCCCAGAAGAATTACCGGTACCTGCGCAAAGCATCAGAGACAGTTGACCACTGCCATTAAACGCGCACGTCACATCGCTATTCTCCCCTACATCAGCGACTGATTTAGGCCACGCCATCCTGTACAGAAAGGATTAGAGTTATGACATTAACCACATTGGATTATATACTCGGTATCTGCTTAATCGTTATGGCGATCTTTTTGACCATCGCCGTGCTGATGCAGAACGGTAAAAGCCATAATCTCTCCGGTACCATCGCCGGTGGCGCTGAAACTTTCTTCGGAAAGTCCAAGGGTCGTACGATTGACGCTCTGCTGTCAAAAATCACCACTGTTGTTTCGGTTATTTTTGTCTTAGTTGTTTTGGTTGTGTATATCTTCGTCGGTAGCGACGCAGATGATAAAAAAGATTCTTCCTCTTCTACCAACAACAATAGCAGCAGCTCTTCTCAACAGGTCGATGACAAATAAGGAATTGAGATCAAAATTTCCAAGAAAGTGTGTACCCAAAGTACACACTTTCTTTTCTGTATAACGTTATACAATAAAAAAAGAACGAAGCAATTGCTTCGTTCTTTTTTTGGTGACCCGTACGAGAATCGAACTCGTGTTACCGCCGTGAAAGGGCGGTGTCTTAACCGCTTGACCAACGGGCCTTATGGAGTAAGGATGCCATCTACACGATGGTAGCGGCGGTCGGATTTGAACCAACGACCTGTCGGGTATGAACCGAATGCTCTAGCCAACTGAGCTACGCCGCCATGTAGTAAACGACATCCCTGCCGCAAATGGGGTGGATAATTGGATTTGAATTGATGGTTTTTAGGGCCACAACCTAACGCTCTAACCACCTGAGCTATATCCACCATGTAAGTGGCGTGCTAGGAGGGACTCGAACCCCCGACCTACTGCTTAGAAGGCAGTTGCTCTATCCAGCTGAGCTACTAGCACATAGAGACTCGGGAAACGATACCCTAATGGAGCGGGTGATGGGAATCGAACCCACATAGTCAGCTTGGAAGGCTGATATTCTACCACTGAACTACACCCGCGAATTATAATCGCTGCACATCCCTCGCAAAGCCGCTCGTCTATAATAACACAATCATTCTAGTTTGTCAACACATTTTTTACATTTTTTTAAATTATTTCCACTCATATTTAATTGCGACCCTTGACTTTTTTTCGAATGTAGGATATACTTTGGTCGTATCATCCGAGAAAGAAGGTGGCGTATGCTCGAAATTGTAGGCGTTCGCTTTAAAGACACCGGAAAAATCTATTATTTTGATCCCGGTGAAAATAAACTCAAACCTCAAGATGCCGTCATCGTAGAAACTGCCCGTGGCAGTGAATACGGCATTGTCGCCATTGGCAATAAATTGGTCGAAGAACGCGAAGTAATTTCCCCTCTGAAAAAATTCATTCGCATGGCAACCCCTGCCGATGAAAAAAAATACCTTGAAAACGTTGAGACCGAAAAGAAAGCCGCGGAAATCTGGAATAAAAAGATGGAAGAACGGAATTTAGACATGGCCCTCGTGGATGTCGAATGTGCTTTTGATCGTTCCAAGTTGCTCTTTAATTTCACAGCCGAAGGCAGAGTGGATTTTCGCGATTTTGTAAAAGAACTTGCCGGCATTTTTAAAACGCGTATTGAACTGCGTCAAATCGGCGTGCGCGATGAAGCCAAAAAGGTCGGTGGTTTGGGTATCTGCGGTCTCCCCATTTGTTGCAAAACCTTTTTGGATAACTTTGATCAAGTTTCCATCAAAATGGCGAAAGAACAAAATCTTTCCCTCAATTCGGTCAAAATTTCAGGCACCTGCGGCAGATTGATGTGCTGTCTGCGCTATGAAAATGACCAATACGAAGAAGAAGGGAAACTAACTCCCAAGCTCGACTCGGTCGTGCAAACCCCCGAAGGAACAGGGGTTGTCGTTGAAAGCAATGTTCTTTGCGGCAAAATCAAGGTCGCTATGGACGATGCTCCGGACGCCGCGCCTGTGGTTTACCATCGCGATCAAGTCACCGTCATCGGCAATGCCAAAAAAGGTAAAAACAGGCAAAAACAAGTATCCAACACCAATGAACCCACCGCAGAAAAACAACCGCAAAAGCAAAACGATTCGACCGCTAAATCGGGCGAAAACCACAAAAACAAGTCGTCCAAACATGAACGCAAAAACCACGAAAAATCAAGCGGCGACAAGCAGCAAAATCCTCAACCGCAATCCAATCAAGAATAACATTTTGGGAAGAAACAGTTTTCTGTTTCTTCCCTTCATTTTATTCATATTCTCCTATTGATTTGTTCATACTATACATGGAATTTCATGAAAAAAACGGACTTTCCCTCTGATATTGGATACATAGTCTCCCGCAAACTGCGCAAATTATAACTCGGTCAAAACGCAACACAACGCGTTTGGCCTTAAAATTGTTATTATGCGGGAGAAAACATGGGAAATATCAAAGGAAAGCGGGTGTTGGCATCGCTTGTATGTCTGCTGATTGCTTTTTTAGTGTTATACGGTCTGGCAGACAAAATGCTGCCAAATGAAATCGCCCTCTTTCGCGGGGAAACTAGCGTGAAGCGGGGTTTATATTCCATTGAAATAAGGTCGGTTGACACCGATGCCGTAGAAGCCTTCAACAGCAGCGGCAATACAGTCAGCCGTTATCAAACCGATGCTACCCTAAAACTATTCGGTGTCCTGCCTCTAAAAACGGTACAAGTCAATGTTTACGGCGAAAACACATTGATTCCCGGCGGTATGCCCTTCGGTGTCAAACTACACACCAAGGGCGTTGTTGTAGTTGGTCTGTCGCAGATCCAAGAAAACAACCGCAGCCGCTCTCCGGCAGGAGAAGCGGGCATTGAAAAGGGCGACATCATTTTAACCATCAACGGCAAGAGCATCAACAAGGTAGAAGAAATTTCCAAAGAACTGGAAAAAAGCGAAGGTCGATTGATGGAACTTGGTATCGAACGCAACGGCCATTCACTCAAATGCACCCTCAAACCGGCACTGTGCAGTGTGGAAAACAGATACAAGTGCGGCATGTGGATCCGCGACAGCACAGCGGGTATTGGTACAGTCACCTTTATTAAACCCGATACCCTCACCTTTGGCGGATTGGGACATGGTATCTGCGATGCTGATACGGGTGTCATTATGCCTCTTCTTCGCGGAAACGTCATCTCGGTGCGTATCCTCGACATCGTGCGCGGCAGTGCAGGAACCCCCGGGGAACTGAAAGGCAGTTTCGATGGTGCTCAAATCGGAAGCTTATTCAAAAACACCGAAAGAGGCGTATTCGGCACTTTGAATACCCTTCCCTCGGAGATTCAGCGGGAAGGTCTGCCCATCGGTTCAAGGGATGAACTCAAAACAGGGGATGTTCAAATTTACACCACGCTGGATGCAGACGGCGTACGCGCGTATAATGCCAAAATCGAAAAAATCATTGACCGTGATGCAACCACCAAGAACTTCATCGTGCACATCACCGATCCCGAACTCTTAAAAGCCACGGGAGGTATTGTGCAGGGCATGAGCGGTTCACCCATTATCCAAAACGGCAAAATCGTTGGGGCGATCACGCATGTCCTTATCAATGATCCTACGCGAGGATACGGGATCATGATCGAAAATATGTTGGATGCATCACAAGACACCCAAGCGCAATCATGGAAAAAAGCATCCTAAACAAAGGCCTCTCGATACACGAGAGGCCTTACACATACACTTTATTCTTTCGCGATAATGAAATGGAAATCAAAACCGCGCAAGCAGAGAGAAACCGTACCATCCTCGGAAAGCGTTTTGTTTGTCATCGCATCCCGTAGATGCGGATGAGGAAAAGAAACCTTGCATATCAAATCCGTTGCACGATCCGTAGATGCAATCACAGCGAGTATTTTCCCCTTTTGACGCCACACGCTCACCTTAATCCTTTCATCTTCTTCCATCAAGCAAACGGGATGCTCCTGACCGTAATAAGGAAGCCACTCGGATTTTTTCACCGTCAAAAAACCTGTTCACAAAAAGGAAGCGCCTTATATTCCAAAAGCTCGCCGCCCGTGGCAAGAACACCCTCTCCTCCCATTTGAGGATAAAATTGAAAATAGCAGGCGGCTTTGTATGTAAGCGGGATTTCCATCCAAAGGCGTTCCAAACAATAGTCCTGCCGCTTCATTTTCTCAAGACCAAAACACTGCTCCCCCGCGCGCTGGATTTTCGCATGCATTAAAATGCGCCTCATATTTTCACAAAAACCAAAGCCCTCCGATATCGGAGGGCTTTGCTTCATTCATATAAAGCGCCGCAAGAAACGAATAGCTTCCTGTTTCTTTTTCAGGCTCGACCCGCGCTGCCGAATTTTCTGATTTTATCTTTCACAACCGCTTTCATCAAGGCGCGCGCTTCTTCAAATATGATAAACGGCCAAGTGGCAGGATTCTCCATAGCATTCAGTTTGTCTTTCAATCCTTTATTGAGAGCCGCAACCACGTCGGAATAGATGTTGATTTTTGTGATACCGTGACGAATGGCGTTTTGCATCTGATCATCGGGTGTACCGCTGCCGCCGTGCAAAACAAGAGGTCTTTGGCAAACAGCGGTGATTTCATCCAATCTGTCAATACGCAGTTCAGGTGTTTTTTTATACACGCCGTGGGATGTACCAATCGCCACAGCCAGCGCATCCACATCGGTCATTTCGATAAATTTTGCAACTTCCGCAGGCACCGTCAAGGTCTCTCCGGGATCGGCATCGGTACCCGTTTCACTGATACTGCCCACACTTGCATTGCCAACATGCCCCAGCTCCGCCTCCACGGTAATCCCTCTTGCATGGGCGTAGGCGGTAACTCTCGCAGTATTTTTAGCATTTTCTTCAAAAGGTAGCACCGAACCGTCGTACATCACCGAACTGAATCCCGCATCAATCGCACGTTCAATCAGCGTAAAGTCTGTCGCGTGATCCAAATGAAAACAAACGGGAACACGGAAATGCTCCGATGCCGCAAAAACCATAGACGGAAGAAGCGACATTCCCTTTCCGGTTAAATCTACACCAAGCGCCATCAAAAGCGCAGGAGATCTTTCTTCCTCACAAGCCTCAAGCACTGCTCGCATCATTTCATAATTGCTTACGTCAAATGCAGGAATTGCATACTGATTTTTTCTCGCATCCGAAAGCATTTCTTTCATTGTAACCAGCATAATAACACTCCTCGGAAAATGGTAAAGTCATTATAACAAATCCTTTTATGCGTGTCAATGAATATAAAAAGCAAACCCGCTTTTCTCGACAAATATCCACTCTATAGTATATAGCCACTCTCAAATATACAACCCATGTGATAAAATTGGAAAAAAATGGAATTATTTTTCCAAAACCTATTGCACAAATTGGTAATTTATGGTAATATATCACCAACGGGGTAGGAAATTAGAATTTTGCCCACAAGAAAAACGAAAAGGAGAATGTTGCAATGTACACTGAAGACAAAATCAAGGTTTATTTGGTAGATACGGGGAATGAATTTCGAAAGATCGCGAGAGAAGAACTGACAAAACGCGGATTCCGCGTAACGGGTGAATCGGGAGACGGACATGAAGCGCTTTCTGAAATCTGCAAGCATCGTCCGGACACCGTGTTGCTTGATCTGTGGTTCCCGGGCCTCGATTGCCCCTCTCTCATAAAAGAAGTTCGCAGAGTGCTCGGAAATGAAACACCGAAATTCATTTTGGTCACAGGCATCAACAACAAAGAATTAATCGAAGAAGCATTCCGCGCAGGTGCTGCCAACTGTATGCTCAAGCCCTTTGACTATGAAAACCTTGCGCTTAAAATCAAACAAACGATCACACAAAAGCAAAACCAAGAGAGCGGTGCGCCGTATGACCTCGAAGCGCAGGTAACCAAAATTATTCATCAGGTCGGCATCCCCGCTCATATAAAAGGTTACCAATATTTACGTAGTGCCATCATCATGGTGGTCCGCAACAACCGCGTCATCAACGAAGTGACAAAAACACTTTACCCCACCGTCGCGCGGGAATACAATACCACCTCTTCCCGTGTCGAACGCGCCATTCGTCACGCCATAGAAGTTGCCTGGGATCGCGGTGATGTCGACATTCTCAATTCTTTCTTCGGATACACGGTACAACACAACAAGGGAAAACCCACCAACTCGGAATTCATTGCCATGATCGCCGACAATCTTCGCCTTAAAATGAGGGGCATGATCGTATAATATATGAAAAAGGGCTGTTTTACAGCCCTTTTTTCTTTGCAATATTTTCATTTGACAGCGGCGACGCTATCCTTTATAATAAAGAACACAAAAACAAACGCGGCGCGGTAATGGGTAAAAAGCAACCGCCATTCCCGAAGAAATTTCGTGTTTTATCCCCATCTACTTGACATTGTCACAAAATTGGAGTATAATTCAAGTGTATAATTTATTGAATAAACAAAGTTTACAATCAGATAAAGGAAGATGAAATATGATGAGAAAAAAGCAATCGATTTCGCAAAGTGAAACGGTTACGGCATTGGTCGCTCTCGGCGATCTGCTTTTTTTCGCCATTTGGTACGGCGTTCTCCTCATGCAAGCAGCTACTATTCAAAGCACGGGCGAGGATGACGGCGGCGGAAGTGCCGTTTCGATCTACTTCTTTTTCATTTGCATAGGCATCACGGCTGTCTTTGGCTATCTCGCGGGCAGATTTTCCAAAAACTTCGTTCTTCCCTGTATTCTGCATTTGATCATCAGCGCCGCATTCTTCATTCTTTTGCAGTCCACAGGTGAATCGGGTGTCAATATTTTCGCCTTTTTCTTCCCTCTGCTCTTTGCGCTTATCTTTTTCCTTGCAGCCACCATTTCTTTTGGCCGCCACCACACCAAAAACGAGCACCACAACGAAAAATAAAATTCACAAAAAGGTATAAGCTATGAAATTGAGAGATTCTTTATGGATGTTCGGTGTCCCTCCCCATGAAAATGACACCCATGTCGGTGGATGGCTACGCCATCGCACCCCCGACAACCCCAACCGCTTCCCCTCCACCGGCTCTTCCATGACACCCGCAGAAGCCGCGTTTTTCCTTGGTATCCCGAACATGATCATGGTCTGTTGTGACGGTATGCCCTCCCCCTTCACCGAATATGCCGATAAATATCTGTATTCTTTCACCCCCCTCAAGCGCGTTTTATGGTCTTCCACGGGAAGCGCAGGCTACCGCGACGGCCGCGAAGAAGACTATGTCGTAGCAAGACACGAAAAATATCCAAACCTTTGCGGCTGTTATATGGACGATCCCCTCGGACAGGTTCACAAATACCCCGAGGATCAACAAACCCAAATGGCCAAAGAATTTGTATCGGGTATCCGCAAAAAAATGGATACATGTTCCCGTCCCATGGAGCTTATGATCACCTGGTATCCCTACACCGCCCGCCAAGACGACAGTGAAATCTATCGTGACATCGACAGCGTTGCTATTTATACCTGGAACTCACTCGATCTTATTAAGCTTGACGATGCCATAGAAACCGCCAAAAAGACCTTCCCAAACAAAAAAATCTATTTAGGCTGCTACCTCTATGACTATCCCCGCAGCATTCCTCTCACCACCGATCAAATGGAATTCCAATGTGAACGCGGCAAAAAATGGCTTCTTGACGGTACGATTGCGGGCATGATCTTTGTCACCAACGCCGTCATGGCGCCGGGCATGATCAACGATCTTTGGCTCCGCGATTGGATCCAAAAAAACGGCGATCTTGAAATCCCGCAATAAACTGCATTTTGTAACAAAAAATATACCCCTCATAAAGCGTTTGCTTTATGAGGGGTATATTTCATACAGAGCGCTTATGTTATTGGTTGAGCAAATCCTCTACCGAGATGATTTTCCCTTCCTTGATGGACTTGTTTGCCGCCACACCCACGATGATGGAATAAGCGCCGTCCATTGTACCCGCTTTATGACCGAGCGGATCGGGAACATTGCCGCGGAAGATCATATCGCGCAATCTTTCATCTCCGCCGCCGTGTCCGCCGCCGCTGCGTGCGATGCGATATTCACAAACGTTGTTGTTCAGATCAAAGATCTTGATGACGTCTTCGGGCGCCTTGGATTGGAAGCCCGTTTCGAATTCGGTGGCTTCAAGTCTGCCTTTAGAACCGTTGATAACCAACTTAAAGCCTTCGTATGCAGCCGTTGCATTGAGAGAATAGGTCATAACCGCGCCGCCATCATACTCAACGTTAACAGCCATGGTATCATAAATATCAATATCATCGGCATATACGCAATTATCCTTCATATAGCCGTCGTACTGCTCATTGTTCTTATAAAATTCCACTTCACGGGCAGTCAACTTATAGTAGAATTCGCACTCACGGGCATGCGCACATTCGCTGCAACGGGTAGTATTTTCAAACTTTTTATTTTTTCCGCCGTAAAGGTTGAGTTTACCAAAAGCAGATACCTTTGCGGGCTTTTGTCCGATCCACCAGTTAACAAGATCAAAATGGTGGGTAGACTTGTGAACAAGGAGACCGCCACTCTTGGCCATACGGGCGTTCCAACGTCTGAAATAGCTGGCGCCATGTCCGCTCAAAGCCATGACTCTGTCAAGCATCCACTCGAAATGAACACTGTAAATCTCGCCGATAGCACCATCCTTGATCAACTCGCGGATTTTGGTCTTAAAGGGAGCAAAACGATAGTTGAAGGTCACGATGACTTCCTTGCCGTATTTCTTTTTGGCTTCCAGAATGGCATTGCAACGATTCTCGTCGATGGTCATGGGCTTTTCAGTGATTACATCGCATCCGAGTTCAAGAGAACGGATGATATAATCGCTGTGATAAGCGTCAACCGTGGTAACAATGACACAATCGGGCTTTACCTCCTCGATCATCTTGTCAAAATCCTCAAAAACGGGCATATCCACACCGCATTTTTCCACAAAAACGCGAGATCTGCCAACGTTGATATCATAAACGCCGCAAACTTGCGCAACATCAGCCAATTCTTTGACGAGGGGGATTGCATACATATTGAGCGCTCTTCCCGAGGCGCCTGCAAATACATACTTTTTCATTTTTCCTTATCCTTTCATGTTTTTTTATTTATTTTCATTGTATTTCTTTCGTTTTTGAATGTCAATCCTTGCGCATCAATCGGGCAATTTTCCTGCAATATTTTGCTGTCATAAAACAAAAACACAAAGTTTTTATGCCCTCAAATATTTATAACACTTAACCTTTGATGATCAGAGCTACAAAGCGCAGCGCTTCTGCGTGCGGATTGCGAATGCCATGACCATTTCCCGAGCGGCAAACCAAAACATCCCCGGCGCAGACGGGATATTCCTTATCATTATCCTGATAAATACCGCTCCCGCTGATAATATAATAGGTTTCACTCTCTCCATCGTGCGGATGATACCCCAGCGAACAACCGCTTTCCACTACAACATTGGCAAACATTTTGCACTTTTGATCGAGTACATCCTCTCCGATCAGGCGTTCCAAAAGCACATGACCCTCTCCGCCCTTCAAGCCTTCAATCCGTTCAACCTTTCTTTCCATGCCCTTCTCCTTTTACTCGGTATAATAAAACATACCGCTTTCACGATCGGTTATCAAATAAAGATTTTCTTCCCCGTACCGATCCCGCTTCAAAATGGTATAACCATCCACGATCAAGTAATTTCCTCTTGAATTTTCATCCTGCTCCAACACAAACGTACCATCATCATGGAGAGTCAAAGTATATTGACCGTAGGCAGACTCACCGCTGAAAGTGCCGATCACCAATTCCGACCACTCGCCGTTATGCCCGAGGGTCATACTGCCGTCATCTTGCACCGTCCAAGTGTTTTGCACGTCGAAAATATCCAGGGTAACGCAATTACCATTGCTCGTGTAGCTACCCGTATGCGTCGTGTTCACCTTCAAAGTATAAGTGCCCTCATAAAAATACAGCGAGAGAACCTCTTCCCCCCGCTCATTTTGCAAAAGATAAACATCGATCTCGCTTTCCTCGAACGCATCGTCCTCTTCAGATGTTGACGAATCATCAGGTAACTCCGTTTGCTCCTCGTCGATGGGTTTTTGCACATCCCCCGCTCCCTCTTCTTTGTTCTGATCGACAGAACCGTTGGGACGGAGCGGATCAAAGGTCGGATTGTCGGGCAAAACACCGTTTTGCTCACCCGACGATACCCGATTACAAGAAACCAACAACAGCAAAAAACAGACAAGTAATAAACAACACGTTTTTTTCATGCATTCACTCCATTTTTTCAATCTGCCCGCTCCGTGTCGGATCAGCCGTGACATTTTCGGTAAACAAAGAAGCCAAAACAACCGAAATAAAAATCAAAACACCGCCGATCATAGCAGAAACAGATAGGGAATCCCCGCAAATAAAATAAGCGGCAATCATGGTAAAAATCATCTCGGTGCTCATGGCAACAGAAGCAAAGACGGGCGAAACTCTGGCCAGCGCATAATTTTGAAAAATATACAACAACACCGTGCAAAAAATCACAATGTATCCCAAACCAAACCATTCCTTAAAACCATATTCCCGCCACGGGAAAGACGGCTCACACAAAATGGCGCACGGAAGACAAATCACCGTCAAAAAACCCGCCTGCACCGTCGCAAGCAATATCGGATCCCAGCGGTATTGTATAAGATATTTCCCCGTAGAAACCAACTGTGCCGCAAAAAACGCCGAACACAAAAGACCAAAAATCTCTCCCCATCCAAAAGCAACCTGCAAATAAAACCCATCGCACAATAAAAACAGTCCTGCCAAGGTCAGAAGAATGATGGGATAAATACGAACCCCCACCCTCGTTTTATAAAACAATGCCGTCAAAAAAGGAGCAAAAATCACCGACACCGAGATCATAAATCCCGCAACCGACGGCTTTGCCAACGAAAGTGAAAGGTTGGCAGCAATGTAAGCCACGGCGGTAAACACACAGATAGACAAAAGCTGCCACACACCGCGCTTCAATGAAGATAGACTTGCCATCAAACGATGGTGAAAAAGAATTACAAATATCAAAAATGCCAAACCGAACCGCAAGGACAAAAATGTAAAAAGCGGAAGTCGGTCCAGAATATCCGAAGTAAAAGCATTGCCGATCCCGAAAAACACACAGTTCAAGATCAACAAAAACGAGCTAAGATATACAGATAACATAAAACACCCTGCTACCCGTCGACAAAAGCCGTCAAAGAGTCTTGGTTAAGGTCAAAACATTCTTCCCGTCACGATAAACGTACACAACCTCATCCATACTTTTTTTCACCATAAAAATACCGAGTCCGCCGATTTTTCTTTCTTCTGCCGAAAGGGTCACATCAGGATCTTCATTGGCGGTCGGATCATATTGTACACCATCATCGACAAAGGTAAGCGTTACTTTGCCATCAACGACTTCACAAGCAATCTCAGCCGACGAAGCGCCACTGTATTGCGCGATATTGGACATAATTTCATCCACCGCAATATTCATCTGGGCGATCACTTTCATGGATGCATCGGCGTCACACAAAATGTTTTCGACAAATTCAGTCACTTCTGCAACGCTTTCCATCGTCGGTTTCAATGTCATAACGCTCATTCAGCCGCCTCCTTATCACGCATTTCGAAACAAAGCATGGTGATATCATCAAACTGAGGAGCTTTGCCAACAAACAAATCAATATCTTCTGCCAAAGCTTCCAGCACCGCCTGACAATTTGGACATTCTTTCTTATTCAAGGCATTGAGCATTCTGTCCGTGCCGTAAAGCACAATATTGGCATCGGTGGCTTCGGCAACACCGTCGGTATAAACAAACAAACGGTCTCCGGGGTTGATTTGCAATTCATACTCACGATACTTGGCATTTTCCATACCCGCAAGCACCATACCGTGCTTATCTTTGAAAAGCTCAAAAGCGCCGTCTTTACGGCAGATGGCGGGATATTCATGACCTGCGTTGGCGCAAATCATTTTACCTGTCGAAATTTCAATAATACCGAGCCAAACGGTTACGAACATTTCGGCTTCGTTGTTTTCGCACAACTGATTATTGACTTTTCCCAAAATGTCTTTGGGGGAAAGACCCGCCTCTGCGGCATTCTTGATGAGGTTTTTGGAAATCATCATGAAAAGCGCCGCGGGAACACCTTTGCCGGAAACGTCGGCAACCACGAGAGCAAGATGATCGTTGTCCACAAGGAAGAAATCGTAAAAGTCACCGCCAACCTCTTTCGCGGGATCCATGGTGGCATATACATCAAACTCGGGGTGATCGGGGAATGCGGGGAAAATACTGGGGAGCATCGACTGCTGAATGTGGGTGGCAACGCCAAGCTCCGCCTCATTTTTCATAGCGCGGGAGCTTTGTAAAACCGAATAAAAGATCAACCAGAACTCAATAACAAAGATCAAACATACCGCCAAATACAACGGGAAGAACCATTTGTCATTCGGGAAAATACCCTTTTGATTGGTGAACAAATTGATCACATAGAACCCAATCACCGAAACGGCGGGCGCAGCAATAAAGCCGGCCATTTTCCCCGACAACGCTAAAATCATATCGTCCACTTTTTTGTGCAAGAAAAGACGATAAACAACAAACATCACCGAATACACAACCACCTTGATGCCGATGAAGAAGAGCAAGTTGGGGGTATCATAAGGACTTGTTGTAATCAATCCCAATTTGGGAGCAAGCAGCTGGTCGGTTGTACCGCAGAACATAAAGGTACAAACATTGGCAATCAAGCAAGAGGTCAAAGAAACGAAAAACTTGGACGACCAAGTGCCTTCGCAGAAAAAGTAGGTTGCAATACACACGATGGCGGACAGCCCCAAAATACCAAACGTGTCATCAAACAGATTCAACGAATAGAAATAATAGGCAGCCGCAAAACCGACCGCGCCCGCAACAAGCCACAAAAGGGTGCTCATCCACCTGCCAAACCGCGGTTTCAACGTGGTCATCGAAAGAACGGCCGCAAAAACCGAAGCCAGAAAAACTGCAAAACTCCAAAGTAAAGTAGTAACCATTTTTTCTACCTCCTAAAACATATCCATATCATTGAGAATGGTAAAATACTGTTTCAAATATTCGGGGGTAACGGGCTCCCAGTTATCTGCAAGCGCCGTCAAAACCTCTTCCGTCAAAGCGTTGTCCACCAAAGTCATACAATAATGCAGATCGGGTCTCTCCATGAGAATGCCTTCCACAATCTTCTTGCCCTCTTCGGTCTGTTTAGCACTTTGTACACATTCTTCAAACACACCGTCTTCAAGCACTTCGATGGAAAATCCGAGTTCTCGGATGGTGGCAAACATTTGCGCGTAACGCGCTTCTTGGGGCGGATATACATGGAAAACAATCCTACCCGTATCCGAAGCGCAAAGGGTTACGATTTTTTTTGCCACCTCGTCGATCGGCGAGAAATTGACCGATCCCTCATACAAAGAGCGGGGCACTGCGCCCAAACGAACATAGGAAGAGATCTGCCGCGTGAAAGCGTTGGTCTTACTGTTCATCTGGAACTCACCGTCGCGGATACGGCCCTGCAAATTGCCAACGCGTAAAATACGCACCTGCAAACCGTCGTCCACGGCAGCACGGAGCATTTCATACTCGGCAGCAAATTTGGAATAGATATATTTGTTGTGGATCTGCTGACCGATAAAGAGATCGTTTTCGGTCAGGGTCAACATGGGACTGTCGGCAGGATAAACACCGCCGACGCTGATGGTTGAAACCTGACACAGCAGAGCGTTATGCTCCAGACAAAAACGGATCAGATTTTTAACACCCGCGGTATTAGTCTGTTCCAGCGAATCGTCGTGGGCAAAGTGCGCCACATTAGCAGCGCAGTTGATCACCGTGTCAATTTTCGCATCCAGCGGCTCAACGGTAATCGACGGGTTGGTAATATCCCCCTCGAGAACCTCCCATTTTTCACCGTAAACATCGGAAAAATCATCTTCGCCGTAATAGAAAAGCGTACCCTTGACACGCTTTTGGGCGGTCATTTTTCCTTTGGGTCTGGCAAGACAGTAGATCTTATCAAAAAGTTCTCCTCGTTGCAAAAGATCCATAAGGATATGTACCCCGAGATACCCCGTAACACCCGTGATCAGCACGTTGCCGAGGTTCTTTCTGCCGCTTTTCTGCCCTGCGGCAAGCAATGCGTCGATTCCCTCGCGGTTTAAAGCATCCAAGGGATTCTTTTGAGGTTCGCCCTGTTTACCGAGAATCTTTTCAGCCAAGGCAAGAGGCGTCGGGCAATCGTAAATATCGGACACGGCAACCTTGCCCGAACCGAATTTTTCTTCCAATTCAATCATCAGCATGGCGCTGTCCAAAGACGTACCGCCGAGATCGAAAAAGCTGTCTGTAATACCGACCTGCTCAACACCCAGCACTTTCCCCATCTTTTCGCAAATGAAGGCTTGGGTTTCATTAGTCGGCGCAACGTAGATTGACTGGATCTCCACAGGATATGCGGCAAGTGCCTTCAAATCTGTTTTACCCGTCACGGTCTGCGGCATATCAGCAAGGCAGATCAGAGCATCGGGCACCATATACGCAGGCATTTTACTGCGCAAATGATCTTTGCAGGCATCCTGATCGACGGCTTTTCCGTTGGTGGTGGTATAAAAACCAACCAAATGCTCCGCGCCGTTGATTTTCTTCACGATACAAACGGCGGCAGTAACACCTTCGTAAGAAGCGATCGTGCCTTCGATTTCATCCAATTCGATACGAAGACCTCTGAGTTTGATCAAGCGGTCATTTCGTCCGTGATAAATCACCCGACCATCACAGTCAAGATGCCCCATATCGCCCGTCTTATAAATGGCGACACCATTGTAATCACAGAATTTTTCGGCAGTTTTTTCGGGTAGATTCTTATATCCGAGACCCATACCCACACCGAAAATGCAAATTTCTCCCACCGCGCCGCGGGGAAGCAAACGGTTGTTCGGATCGAGAATCAGAATGCCCATATTGGCAATGGGTTTTCCGATACTTACATTGTCGCCCGCCTCGGTGATGGTAGCGCCGATGGTAGTTTCGGTCGGCCCGTATCCATTGAAGATACCGACGCCCCAGCGTGATCTCAATTCATCGGCAAAACTGCCATGCAACACCTCGCCCGCCGACAGTACAGCACGCACATGGGAAAACGACTCGGAAAAGGCGGGCAATTTCAAATATGCAGCCAAACGCGAAGGTGTGCAGTGCATAATATCGGCGCCGTGTGCTTTTAAAAGCGCGGCGAGCATCTTCGGTTCGGTCAAAGCCGCCTCGGGGGCAAGCTCAACAAAAAGTCCGTTTAACAAAGGGACAAAAAATTCATACAGCGAAATATCAAAGCTGACCGAACCAACCGCCACAATACCATGACACGGCGCTCCACCGTTCAATCCGGTAATCTCGCGGTTAAAGGGGTTGTTGTCAGGATGGACAATGTTGACAATGCCGCGATGGGCAAGCATAACACCCTTAGGTTTGCCCGTGGTACCCGAGGTGTAAATAGTATAAGCGCGGCTTTCACCGCACAAATCGACTTTTTCCAACCGACGGTCAGACTGCAAAAGGCTGTCTATATCAGTATATTCTTCGGGTCTTCCTTCCACCTCGCGGGAAGAAATGAGACAAGCGGCGGCGCTGTCTTCCAAAATACTCTGCACACGTTCTTGCGGAAATTTCGGATCAATCGGCACAAAAGCCGCTCCCGCTTTGAGTACACCGAACATGGTGGGCAAAAGGCGAATATCACGGTAGAGCAGATAAGCAACATCGTCCCCGGGTTTGATCCCCAATCCTTGCAATCCTGCGGCGATGCGGTCAGACATTTCGTCCAATTCGGCAAAGGTCAATTTATCTTCTCCGGCATAGACCGCCATGCGATCGGGATGCTTCGCGACCACACGGGCAAACGACGCAATGATATTGTCTTCGGGAGAAACCTCGTAGTGTTTTCCCACAACACCATTCAAAAATGCTTTTTCTTTCGCGCCAACAAGCGAAATATCCCCGATTTTTGCGCCCTCGATTCCGCGAGAAACGATACCGAGAATCGCATCGGTGAGATAGTTTGCATCAGTATCGGTATAAATACCTTTTCGCAGGTCATAAGAAAAAACACTTTTTCCATCAAACGAAAAGACATTTAAAGTGACATGGTTGTGCATCGCACCCGCCACACTCATACTCAGCGAGCAGTCAAGCGAGGTGTTCAAGCGATAACGGTAATAGTTGAAAACGTATTCGGAAAACCCGTCGGTTACCGCGCCGTTTTCGCGGCAAAGCTTTAAAATATTCTCCATGCCGCGTTTTTTGTGGGCAGAAGCTTCCTGCGCCGATTGTTTCGCACGCAAGCAAACATCAGCAAAGGAATCGTTGCTTTCCACACGCACCCGCACGGGTACGACCAAAGTAAAACAACCGAGCACGTTCATGCGCAGGGCATCACGGTTCAAACGAGGCATAAGCACAACGGCTTCTTTTTTAGAGGTAGCCCCCGCCAAATAGGTCGCCAAAGCGGCCAGATAAACATAAGGCAGAGTAACGCCGTTTTCGGCAGCAAATTTTTCCGCCGAACTCACCCATTCACAGGGCGGCTCCTGACCCCACCGCGTGATCGTCATGCCATCGGGGGTTCCCGAAAACAGAGAAGGCGCAAAATCGGCAGAATCAAAATACTCGGTCCAAAAAGCATCATCTTCGGTTTCTGCGACATCGCAGGGTAAATCAAAAAATGCCGACGACAAAACGGGTTTGCCCTCCAACGCATCCAAGACACGTTGAGAAAACAAACTCATCGCATAGCCATCGACAATGATATGATGGAAACGAGCGTAAACCGTCGCCCCTTCTTCGGTGGGAATAACGCTCACATCATAGAGCGAACCCTTTTCGAAGGGTGTCTTATCTCCCGTCTGCGTAAAAGCAGCCACCTGATTTTCCGACATTTTTTCGGTAATCTTTGAAAAAGAAACAGGAGCGTCGGCAAGAGTGAAAAACGCCTCAGCTCCTTTTTGGTGCAAAACAGCGCGGAAAATATCTGCCGATTGCAACACACAATCGACCGAACGAGCCACCTGTTCGGCAGAAAAACCACACACCTTTAATTTAAGCGAAATGACGTTGATTGCCGACGAAGCGGCAACCAACTCATTTTGCCAAATCCCTTGTTGCGAGAGATTCAACCTATATTCCATTATTGTATTCCTATCTTATTCTCACTATTATTCAATGGTCAGGATGTCAACAAAGCCAGTCACTTCAAAAACTTCCATAACGGTTTCACAAACGTTTTTAACAATCATAGAGCCTTGTTTGTTCATTACTTTCTGTGCAGAAAGCAAAACGCGCAAACCGGCAGAAGAAATGTACTCAAGTGCATTCAGATCAAAAACCAACACAGAAATACCATCGATCGATTGCTTGATCTCGGCTTCCAACTGAGGCGCCGTGGTGGTGTCAAGTCTGCCTTCGATGGCGATGGTCAATTCATTGCCGTTTGCATTCTTAATGATATTCATGGTGTGTTCTCCTTGTCATATATGGATTTGTTTTATTGATATCCCGAAAAAACTTTTTCGGGAAAGTTAACGAGATATGTAAATATCATATAATATCCGTATATCTTATATTACTCCTTTTTCATTCGCTTGTCAACATGCAATTGCATTACGCGAAAAAGAATATACAACAATTTCGCCGCCTGCAATTTATGGATATTTTTCCAAAAAACTATTGACAAATAAATCCAACGGGTGTATACTCGTTAAAAATTGAATATCACAGAAAAACTATGATGAAGACGGTCGGATATAAATCCTCCAGAGAGTTGGCGGTTGCTGCGAGCCAATGGTGCTGTATCCAATGACCCATCACTTCTGAGTTGGAGAACCGAAAGATTGATACCGTAGGCTTCTCCCGTGGATGCTACGTAAACGCAAAAGACTTATATGAGTCTGCAAAACGGCGGATTTTTCCGTAATTTGAGTGGTATAGCGTGTCTTATGACCCGTCTCAACGTTTTGGGGCGGGTTTGTTTTTTTGTGACATTCTCCCATTGAAAGGAGCATTGAACATGGGCTACACATTGCAAGAGGTTGCAGGCAGAATCAAAGATCTTCGCGAAGCGAAAGGGTACACCCAAGAACAACTGGCAAAATTAACAGGTGTCTCTTTGGATGATTATCGAGTCATGGAGGAAGGGAAAAGCGATTTCAGTTTCACCTTCATCTACAAGTGCGCCAAAGCCTGCAACGTTGAAGTGGTCGACTTATTGGAAGGAACCAGCACGACCCTGACCACATTCGCCATCACAAGAAAAGGAGAAGGGCTCCCCCTTATCCGTACCCACGGATTTGTTTACGACAATCTTGCCCCCAAATTCAAGGGCAAATTTGCCGAACCGTTTTTCGTAAAAGCGCCTTATCGCGCGGAAGAGCAGGCTGCACCCATTAAACTCACCTCCCACAACGGACAGGAATTCGATGTCATCGTCCGTGGATCCTTGAAAGTGCAGGTTGGCAATCACACCGATATTCTCAACGAAGGCGATTCGATCTTTTATAACAGTCTTTCCCCCCACGGCATGATCGCCGTCAGCGAGGGCGGCTGTGACTTTTACGCCGTAGTATTAAACCCGAAGGACGGCGAATTTTCCGAAGACTCCCCCCTCTCTCCCCTGCACGAAACACCCACCGAAGCGCAGGTATCCGAAAAAGTCAGCACAGTGGCCGACCGCTTCATTGAAACCACTCTCGACAGCCAAGGCGTTTTCAATGGGATTAAGTTCAAAAACGAAGACTCCTTCAACTTTGCTTTCGACTGTGTTGATGAGATTGCGCGCAAAAACCCCGATAAACCGGCTATGATGTGGCTGTCCAAAAACAAAGAGTCCCGCTCCTTCACGTTTAAGGACATGCAGAAAAATTCGGCAAGATGCGCCAACTATTTTGAATCCCTCGGCATCAAACGGGGCGATACCGTTATGCTCGTCCTCAAACGGCACTATCAATTTTGGTTTGCCATGCTGGCACTCCACAAGATGGGCGCTGTTGCCATCCCCGCCACCAACCAACTGCTTGAGCATGACTTTGATTACCGCTTCAAGGCCGCAGGCGTAAAAGCCATCGTTTGTACCGCCGACGACAATGTATCTGTCGAAGTGGAAAAAGCCGCGAAAGCATACCCCGGCATGCTCAAAATTTTGGTAGGCGGACAAAAAGACGGTTGGCATGACTTTGACACCGAGGTAGAACGGTTCAGCAGCAATTACAAAAGAACCGAAAATTCTCCCTGCGGCAACGACACCATGCTCATGCTTTTCACCTCGGGCACCTCAGGCTATCCCCGCATTGCCGCCCATTCCTATAAATACGCGCTCGGGCATTATCCGACGGCGAAATACTGGCACAATGTCAATCCCGATGGATTGCATTTCACCATCTCCGACACCGGTTGGGGCAAAGCGCTTTGGGGAAAACTGTATGGCCAATGGCTTTGCGAAGCAGCCATTTTCACTTACGATTTCGATCGTTTCCATCCCGAAGACATCCTTCCCCTCTTCAAGCAATATAACATCACCACCTTCTGTGCTCCCCCCACCATGTACCGCTTCTTCATCAAAGAGGATCTGAAGAAATACGATCTGTCCTCCATCCAATATGCCACCACGGCAGGCGAAGCGCTCAACCCCGAAGTTTTCAACCGCTTTTATGAAGCCACGGGATTGCAAATCATGGAGGGATTCGGCCAGACTGAAACCACCCTTTCCATCGCAAACTTTGTCGGCTCCACCCCCAAAGTCGGTTCAATGGGCAAACCCAGTCCGCTGTACGATGTGGTGCTCCTCGATCCCGACGGCAACCCTTGCAAAACGGGCGACGTGGGTGAAATCTGTGTCAAAACCTCCGACCATGTTCCCTGCGGCCTCTTCAAAGGCTATTACAACGATAAGGAACGCACCGAAGAAATCTGGCACGACGGCTATTATCACACGGGTGACCAAGCCACCATGGACGAAGACGGTTATTTGTGGTATGTCGGCAGAATCGACGATGTCATCAAATCTTCGGGATACCGCATCGGGCCGTTTGAAATCGAAAGCGTCATCATGGAACTGCCCTATGTTCTCGAATGTGCCATCACGGCCGTCCCCGACCCCATCCGCGGCCAAATCGTCAAAGCCACCATCGTGCTTGTAAAGGGCACCGAAAAAACAGAAGAACGCAAAAAAGAGATCCAGGAATACGTCAAGACCCACACCGCTCCCTACAAATATCCGAGAATCGTTGACTTTGTCGATGAACTCCCGAAAACCATCAGCGGTAAGGTAAGACGTGTGGAAATCCGTAAAAACGACATCGAAAAAATGAGCAAATAAACGCAAAGCCGCAGGGAATTATTTCCTTGCGGCTTCTTTTAAACCCAAAGTGAATGAATCCAAACACACACAATTTATATTTTCTGCGTATAAAAATCCTCCTATGGCAGTTTCATTCCACCGTAGGAGGTCTTTATTTTTATTATGCGTTATTTTATAAAGAAATGCAACGTTTTTGTCGGTGCATTTTCTGTTTTTTCTTGCACTGCAAAATCAAAGCCACTTTTCAAGGCTTTCGCCCTTCCCCACAAAATAATCGGAAATGGCAGCAAGCTCATCCTAACCGTAATTATACTCATCGTAAATACCGACGGTTTTCAATCCTGCCGCAGAGGCAGTTTTTACAGCAGTCACCGAGTCCTCAAAAACATAAGTGTGCTCTCTGTCACTACCCATGTATTCCATCGTTTTTATAAACACATCAGGTTCTTCTTTGCCTTTTCCTACATCGCAGCAGGAAACAACCCCGTCAAAATAATGCTTGAGTCCGCAGGTGTCAAGCGCGATAAAGACATGCTCGGCGGGAGAAGCCGAAGCAATGTACATGGGTATGCCCCGTTTTTTAAGGGCCTCCAAAAAGGGAACAACCCCCTCCTTGGCGGTAACATCATTTTGATAATACCGATCAAGCATTCCCTTTGCTACCTTAACCAAAACCTCCGTCTCTTGCGACAAATGATAGTGATCGTGCACATAGGCTACCGCATCCACCAGCACCAAAGTACGCACCGTTTTGTCGTCCTCGGAAGAAGGAGAAAAATTATCTATGCCACACACCTCGCCGATTCTTTTCCAAATATCTCTCCAAAGATGGAGCGAATAAACGAGGGTGCCATCCATATCAAAAATAGCGCCGTGGATTTGTGAAATATCCATATTTCCCCCTCTTTTTTCTCAAACATGTACTTTCACAACAACTTTTCGGCATTTACTCTTGCCCACTTTTGCCACACCCGGCTTGTGAATATCCGTCGGATACAGCACTGCAAAGTAACCCGTTTGCAAGGGAATCGGGAGTGTATCGCATTCGTAAAGCCAACAATCTTTTTCTTCTTTTTCTTCCACCAAAACCTTCGAGATTTGCAAAGGCGCAATCCCCATAATTTCCTCACCGTCGATCATGTATTGAATGTCGATGTATTTTTTGTGGGCCTCGGAAAGTTTTTTGTCGGGATCGGTTTCATATTCCTGCACCGAATAAAAGCATCTGTCACCATCTATTTCATATTTCCCGGGCGCCATTTTGGAAAAATCGGTTTTTGCAAGAAACGTAAGCGCGGTGTAAACCTCTCCCAACTCCTTATAGTTTTTAATGTTTTGCAATGTGTCAAAAATCATTTTTCTACCCCTTTTCACATTTGAATTCTTTTTTATTATATCAAATTCCCCTCAAAAAATCAATCCGTTTCCCACTTTGTTCGCATTTTTCTCCCCTCCCTCTTGACACGGATATGGGTTATGATATAATCGAATCGATACCAAATCATAGGAGGCTCCATCATGCAAATACTGAAAACAGGTGTTGCTTATCATGGCAACCGTATGCTTTCCCATGCGATAAACGATATGAAAGACATCGCCTCGTCCAACATGGATGTCGTGGTACACATGCTCTCCCACACCGACTGGGAGCGTCACTCGGCAGTCATGAAAGACATCTTCGCCGCTACCGAAGCCGAAGGTCTTGAAGTTTGGGTCGACAACTGGGGCATCGGCGGTTCACCGGGTGACAAAGCGCATTTCCTCGGCTACCATCCCGAAGCCCATATGTATTACGGCGACGGCACCATGCACCCCTACCAAGTCTGCCTCAATGCCCCCTCTTACCGCGATTTTGTCAAGCAATGGGTTGACACAGTGGTCTCCTTGGGCGGAAAAACCGTTTTTTGGGACGAACCGAACATCCCCTCTAAAAAAGTAGATGGGACAGACGATTATATCGCTTGCTGTGCCTGCCCCACCTGTAAAGCCCTGTTCCGTGAAAAATATGGCCACGATATGCCCATAATCATGGATGCCGAGCTATCAGAATTCAGAAGAAACAGCGTGACCGAATTCTTCGATTTTGCCACCTCTTATGCCCATGAAGCAGGTCTGAAAAACATCATTTGCTTTATGGCGCACCAACTGCCGGGCATATTCAAAACCAAGAAATTCTCAAAAAGCGAGCTTCTTGCGGCAGAGGTGGATACCGAAGCCATCTGCAAATTAAAAACCATCGACAATTTCGGTACCGATCCCTACTGGTCGGTGACCGGCGGTCCCCTTGATCCCTACGAATACGTGTATACCTCTACGAAAGCGTGCGTGGAGTTGACCGAGCAGACGAAACGTGACCATCACATTTGGATCCGCACCTACGCCAACCCCGCAGGACGTCACGACGAGATCGTTTCTGCCTGCGAAGCAGCCTACGACGGCGGCGCAAGAACCATCCTCGCATGGGGTTATCGCGGCTCCGAATCCAACACCTACCGCGCACAAAACACCGAAAGAGTCTGGGCAGCCACCAAAGAAGGCTTTAGACGCATCAAAGATATGGACTACAACGCCCGCTTGGAAGCAAACCGTAAGCTCTACAAAAAATAATCACTGCGCAAAAAAATCGCAACCGAATCGGTTGCGATTTTTCACTTTTATTCATCCATGATCTTTGCGGGCAAAGCGTATTTTTGCATATACTGTTCAAAGTTGGCTTTATATTCCTCACCGTTTTCTTTGATACCGTGCAAATAATTGTGAACGCCCAAACTTTCATGACTTTGTATTTCCAGCATACATCCCGCAATGTTGGAGCAATGGTCGGAAACACGTTCGAGATTGGTCAGAAGATCCGACAGAATAAAACCGAGCTCAATGGAGCAAAGGCTCTTTTGCAAGCGGAGGGTATGACGGAGTTTGATCTTGTCGCGTAATTCATCGATAACCTGTTCAATCGGCTCAACGAGAGCGGCTTTTTGGTAATCCGCCCCTGCAAGCGCTTCTTCTGTAACCACCAAAATCTCATCCACCGCTTTATACAACACCGCAAGCTCGGCGTTTGCATAGGAAGAGAAGGTGATCTTCTTCTCGCGCATTTCTTCCACCGACTCCAAAATGTTGACGGCGTGGTCGGAAATACGCTCGAAATCACCGATCATATGCAAATACTTGGTCACATCCACACTGTCGGCTGCCGACATACGTTTGCTCGAAAGTTGTACCAAATAAGAACCGAGAGTATCCTCGTAAATATCCACTTTACCCTCTTCCGCACGGATCTCATCGGCGACTTTAACATCGTAATTGTCAAACAATCTTATGGCTTTTCTCAAAGAACCGATGGCAATTTCACTCATCTTTGCGGCAACCGTTTTAACGTTTTCAACGGCAACGGAAGGCGTTTCCAACAAACGCTCGTCGAGCATAGCGGTGTATTCGTCACCGCCGTTGTCATCGCCTTTTACGGTAGCCAGCGACAATTTTTCGAGTAGCTTTGTAAACGGCCACATAAGACCGACCGCCAAAAGTTTAAAGATAGTATGAACGGCGGCAATGCCCCACATATCGATGGATGCGCCGTCTGCAATCTCAAAAATGTCCACCACACCAAAGCCGCGCAAAACAAAACCGACCAAATAGTACATGGACAACCAAAATACAACACCGATCACATTAAAGTAAAGGTGGGCAAACGCCGTTCTTTTACCATTCTTATTCGCGCTGATCGCGGAGATCATTGCAGTTACACAGGTACCGATGTTTTGACCGAGAATGATGGGGATGGCCGTACCGAACGAAATGGCGCCCGTTACAGACAAAGCCTGCAAAACACCAATGGAGGCGGATGAGGATTGCAAAACAGCCGTAAGCAACAGACCCACCAAAACACCGAGGAACGGATTATGGAACAAGACCAAAATGTTGGTAAACGCCTCGCTGTGCTTCAAGCCGGCAACAGCATCCGACATCAAGCTCATACCCACCATCAGGATGGCAAAGCCCATCAAAATGTTGCCAACATCCTTTTGCTTATCCCGTTTGGAGAACATAACCAAACAAATACCGATTAAAGCAAGAATCGGCATCCAAGCATCGGGCTTTAAGTAACTTAAAAACGCCGTTGCATCCGCCCCGCCCTCAATACCGTTGAGCGCTGTCAACCATGCGGTAACCGCAGTGCCGACATTCGCGCCCATGATCACGACGATGGCTTGGCTCAGCATCATAGTACCCGCTGTAACAAAGCCGACCACCATAACGGTTGTTGCCGATGAAGATTGAATAATAGAGGTAACGCCGAGACCGAGCAAAAAACCTTTAAGTTTGCTGGAGGTCAAATTGCTCAAAATCGTCTTCAGCTTTCTGCCCGCACTCTTTTTCAGTCCCGTTCCCATAACGTCCATGCCGTACAAAAACAAGGCAAGACCGCATACCAGCGACAAAATTTCAAAAATTCCCATATTTTTTCCTTTCCGCCAACATCCTTGGCAGGCGAATTTGTTGTGTCCATCGCACAACATCAATTCTAACCCAATTTAATACTATCATCCTAACTTATACCACACACCCCAAAATTTGTCAATATATGATACACAATATTTTATCTTTGATAGGAGAAAACAGATCCACGGCAGTTCGGGTGCATTGGCGGGAAGTTTTTACCGACTTGACGCTCTTTAAGAGGGAACACCTTACCGTCAAGCTCTTAACTGCCTTTTCCTGTTAGATATCCCTCTACTGCTTGTATCTTCAACGCCACACTATATACTTTATTTTTGTGCGAACTTCTTTGCATAAAAACAACCCCCTTAAAGCAGTCTTGAAAACTTTTTTGTTTTTTCAAGTGTCTACTCTAAGGGGATTATATCAGTGTAAATCGGAAGGCTTTTTTATCCTTTAAGTTTTTTTAACACACTGTTTTTGGCATTGATAATATGCTGTTCTGTGAGAATTTTTGCTTTTTCGGAATCACGGGAAGCGATGGCGTCAAAAATGGCGCGGTGTTCGCTCACCAAAGCAGAAATACGCCCCTCGGCAGTGATTGATATTTCGCGCGCCTTTTGCACATAATTGTGGAAATTCCCCAAAGTATGCTTAAGAATACGACTGCCGCAAACCGAATACAAAAGGGTGTGAAATCGGCTGTCTAATTGCCAGATCTGCAGCGGCTCGTTTTTCTGCGCATAAAACTCCTGCAATTCCACAATCTCACGCAGTTGTTCAATCTGTTCAAGGGTTGCAGACTCGGCCGCCCATTGAGATGCAAGCCCCTCAATGGCAATGCGTATGGTATACATATCTTCGATGTCCTTGGTAGATATACCAATGACAACCGCCCCGCGATTGGGAACGGTACGCACCAATTCCTCATGCTCCAGTTGTCGGAGAGCTTCGCGAATAGGCGTACGAGACACGCCGAGTTGTTCGGACAGTTTGGTTTCAATCAAACTGTCTCCCGCCTGAAAGGTGCCGTCAAGAATCGAATGTTCCAGCTCCTTGTACACCTCATAAGTTAGTGAGCTCGGAGTCGCAGATAACGGTTTCACGGTTTTCTCCCCCTCACTTCTCATCCTTGTACTTGTCATAGAGGGCAACCAATTCCTTGTCGCTCATGACCGTCTGACGGCCGGCGGCATAGATCTCCTCGATCTCCTGCTTCATTTTCATGACCACGGCAGATTTCTTATCGATCAGCTCGTCCTCCTTGCGCTTAAAATGCACGTTCAGCCAATAAGCAATGCCCGCAACACCCGAGGTGTTGGTGATCTCTACCGAAACGGGGCGGTTGAGAATGGTCTTGGTATCGAAAATATTGTAGATCTCCTCATCCTTCAAAAGACCGTCGGCATGGATACCGGCACGGGTCGCGTTGAAGTTGGCACCCACAAAGGGTGTCATCGGGGGGATGGTATAACCGATCTCCTTCTCAAAATACTCGGCGAGCTCGGTGATCACGGTGGGATTCATGCCGTCCAGCGTACCCTTAAGCGAGGCGTATTCGAAGACCATCGCCTCCAGCGGCACGTTACCCGTGCGTTCGCCGATACCGAACAGCGAGCAGTTGACAGCCCCCGCACCGTAAAGCCATGCGGTGGATGCATTGACAACGCCCTTGTAAAAATCGTTGTGTCCGTGCCATTCGATCATTTCGGAGGGTACGTCGGAATGGTGCTTCAAGCCGTAGATAATACCGGGCACGCAACGAGGCAGAGCAGAGCCGGAATACGGAATACCGTAACCCATGGTATCACAGGCACGGATCTTGACGGGGATGCCCGATTCACGGGAGATCTCCATCAAAGCATTGACAAACGGCACGACAAAGCCGTAAAAATCGGCACGGGTAATGTCCTCAAGATGGCAACGGGGACGCAAACCCGCGTCAATGGCATCCTTGACCACCGAGAGATAATGCTCCATGGCCTGCTTACGGGTCATGCCGAGCTTTTTGAAGATATGATAATCGGAACAGGACACCAAAATGCCCGTTTCCTGTACACCGATGTCCTTAACCAACTTAAAATCGTTTTTGCTGGCACGGATCCAGGTGGTACATTCGGGGAAACGATAGCCGCGCTCCATGCACATCTGCAGAGCCTTACGGTCCTTTTCGCTGTAAACGAAAAATTCGGTTTGGCGTATAATTCCCTTCTCACCGCCCAAACGGTGAAGCATATCGTAAATATCCAGCATCTGCTTGGCGGTGTAGGGTGCCATGGATTGCATGCCGTCGCGGAAGGTGGTGTCGGTGATGGTAAACTGCTCGGGTGTTTCCATGGGAACCCGACGGAAGTTAAACGGCACCTTGGGAATCTCGGTATAAGGGAATATTTCGCGGAACAGATTGGGATCGGCTACGTCCTGCAGCGAGTATGCATAAGGATCCTGTTCCAATACATTGGTTTTTTTGCTCAGTTCAATCATTTTTTCTGTTTTTCGGCAACCCGCCGAACCTCCTTGTTGTATGAAAATTTGCTTTTTCTGATACAACCTGTATCATTGTATACAATTATACATTCATACACAAATCCTGTCAAGAGCATTTTGTATTTTTCTTCTATTTTTACAGTAAAACCCATCGTTTTCCGCCGCTTCCCATCATATCTGACAAAATCACGGCGCCCAAACACACTTGTAGGCAATTCGTAAAAGCCGAATTTGCAGGCGCCATGCAAGTTTTTTTATAAATTCACGCAATCGGTTGACAAACCGAGCGAAAACGGGTAAAATAACAACGCAAAGCAATACGCGGGTATGGCGGAATTGGCAGACGCGCCAGATTTAGGATCTGGTTCCTGTGAGTGCAGGTTCAAGTCCTGTTACCCGTACCAGAAAAGAACCCACATTTGTCTACGACAAGTGTGGGTTCTTTTCAACTAAATCCACCCTATCGGGTGGGTGAAATCATCTTCGATGATGAAATCCCCTACGGGGATGAAATCCGCCTTGACGGCGGGCGGGTGGATTTAATTTCATCTGCGAAGCAGATTTCATCCGAGCATTGCTCGGATTTCATCGCGCCCCGCGCGATTTCATTGAAAATCATTGAAATCTGTGATATAATGTATTTAAAGAGGTGATTTCGATGGCTGAAAATAAACTTGCGGATCTATCAACAGAATTTGCAATTCAAATTCTAAAACTGACAGAAAATATAAAAGGACATTATTCTCTGTCAAATCAGCTTGAACGAAGCGGAACAAGTATAGGGGCAAATATCCGTGAGGC
>JAZSON010000014.1:0-51558 GCA_045536965.1 Eubacteriales bacterium | reverse complement strand
AGGTCCCAAGGGTTCGGCTGTCCGCCGATTAAAGTGGTACGCGAGCTGGGTTCAGAACGTCGTGAGACAGTTCGGTCCCTATCTGTCGTGGGCGCAGGATATTTGAGAGGAGCTGTCCTTAGTACGAGAGGACCGGGATGGACATACCTCCGGTGCACCAGTTGTCATGCCAATGGCACAGCTGGATAGCCGCGTATGGGAGTGATAAACGCTGAAAGCATCTAAGCGTGAAACATGCCTCAAGATTAGATATCCAACACCTTTAAGGTGATAAGGTCGCTCGAAGACTACGAGCTTGATAGGTCGCAGGTGTAAGCACAGTAATGTGTTCAGCTGAGCGATACTAATAGACCGAAGGCTTGAACTACCAATTTGGTAATTACAAGAGTTTCAAACTTCATCTTTATTCGGTTTTCAGGGTATATACCGGAAAAACCTTGAAAATTGCTTCAGGTTCTCCCGTCCCTGATAAGTAGGCACCTTTAGCTCAGTTGGTAGAGCAACTGACTCTTAATCAGTGGGTCCCGGGTTCGAATCCCTGAAGGTGCAGTCAGTGTCTTTGTTGATGAGGGTACACCCGTTCCCTTTCCGAACACGGAAGTTAAGCTCATCTATGCCGACAATACTCGGATGGCAACGTCCCGGTAAGATAGGTCGACGCTGACACTCTTACCGGTGCATATCTTCTTTGGATATGCACCGGAAACTTTATCCGGACTGCTATGCGGTCAGAAAGGTGTTTAATATGAAAGAAGGCATTCATCCCGAGTATGTTGAAACGGTTGTTGTTTGTGCTTGCGGTGCAGAATACAAAACCCGTTCGACCAAAGCGAATCTTCGCGTAGATATCTGTTCTAAATGCCACCCCTTCTTCACCGGCAAACAGAAGTTTGTTGATGCAGGCGGTCGTGTTGATAAGTTTAAACAGAGATTCAATCGTCAGTAAGTTTTCATCAAGGCATCATCTGCGGATGGTGCCTTGATTCATTTTATTCCACTTTTTCAAACAACTTGCAATATTTATATTTTTATGCTATTCTTTTAATGATAATACATATATTTTTCGTTTTTTTGAATATGAGGTATATTGATGGCTAAAAAGATTTTGACCGAGTCCTTGGATGAAATTGATTTGCGCATTTTATCCTGTTTAAAGGAAAATGCCAGAGAAAAGGCATCTGCCATTGCAGATGAAATCAATCTATCTGTAACGGCTGTCATCGAGCGTATACGCAAACTTGAAATGTCGGGTACAATTTTACAATATACCACCGTGTTAGACGCCCGCAAACTGGGGAAAGACCTGACTGCTTTCATTTCTGTCAGTCTGGATAATCCCAAGTACAACGAAGGCTTTATTGATAAGATGAATGCCTGCGGCGACATTTTAGAATGTCATTACATCACCGGAGATTATGATTTTTTGCTAAAGGTTGTAACCGGCGGCAGTTCGGAACTCGAACAGGTTTTAACATATATCAAATCTGCTCCCGGTGTATCTGTTACAAGAACACTCGTGGTTTTATCCACTTCCAAAAGTGAGCATTCTGTGTCGCTTGATAATTTGACAGAATAACTTATATATTCACTCTCCCGCGCTTTTGCGCGGGATGATTTATACACGGGGGGATTCACATGAAAAGTGTATTGTCTGCTGAGACATTAAATGTTCTTTCGGTTTTGAATGAGGCGGGTTTTGCTGCATTTGTCGTGGGTGGTTGCGTGCGAGATTTTCTTATGGGTAAACATCCGCATGACGTTGATATTGCCACTTCCGCCACGCCATCTCAGATGAAAAGTGTTTTTTTCGAAAAAAAAATCGTTGAAACCGGCATTTCTCACGGAACGCTTTCCGTCCAATTTGGAACCACTTGGTTTGAGGTGACGACCTTTCGCACCGATGGTGTTTATGAAGATAACCGCCATCCGAAATCTGTGTCGTTTTCTAAAAACATACAAGAAGATTTAGCAAGGCGCGATTTTACCATCAATGCCATGGCTTATCATCCTACCATCGGCTTTGTCGATTGTTTTGGTGGGAAAGAAGATATTAAAAATCAATGCATTCGTGCTGTCGGATCACCCTCTGAGAGATTTTCAGAGGATGCTTTGCGCATTCTCCGCGCTTTAAGATTTGCATCTGTTCTCGGTTTTTCTTTGGAAAGCGAAACTTCTGACGCCATTCATGCTTTGCGAAATCTTTTGAAGAACATTTCAAAAGAACGGATTTACGAGGAAATGACCCGTCTTCTGTGCGGGAAAAATGTGGGACGCATTTTCAAAGAATATATAGATATTTTCGGTGTGTTTTTACCCGAACTTTTACCTACCGTCGGGTTTGAACAAAAAAATAGGTTTCATTTGTATGATGTTTTTGGGCATACGCTCGAGGCATTGCACACATCTTCTCCCGATCCCATCGTCCGTTGGGCGGTCTTGCTGCACGATTTAGGAAAACCCGCCAGCCACACAAGGGACGAGGATGGCGATCATTTTAAGGGGCATGCTGAAATTGGTGTTGATTTGGCAAGGCGCATTTTGACAAGATTACGTGCTGACCGTGAAACGATCAGACGGGTTTCGTTTTTGATAGAGCAGCATGACAATGATGTTTTTCGAGATGAAAGGACGATTAAGAGGCTTCTGGGGAAATGTACACCCGAGGACGCTTACCGTTTATTGGAGGTTCAAAAGGCGGACAGTGCGGCCCATGCGCCTGCAGCCCAAAATCGTTTTGGCGACTTTGATGAGATAGAGGCACGTCTTACGGCTGTGATTTCTAAAAAACCTTGTGTCAGCCGCGAACAGTTGGCGGTTTCGGGTGAAAATGTTATTGCGCTTGGGGTACCGCGTGGCAAAAAAGTGGGTGTAGCGTTACAGCTTTTGTTAGAAGCCGTTATCGACGAAAGGTGTGACAATACGCGAGATGCTTTGCTGACGCATTTGTCTCAATGCTTACAAGATATATAAAACAGATTGTTAAAATATGCTTGAAAATATGCATATAATGTGGTATACTGGCAAAAACATTCGACAAAAGGTGAACAACGGTGAACGAAACATTATTTGAAATACTTGAAGCTATTATGGTGATCTCTTTTGGCATTTCGTGGCCTGCGGCGATACTCAAATCCTACCGCGCCCGCACCGCCAAAGGAAAGAGTGTTTTTTTCCTTTCCTTGATCGGCATCGGTTATGTTGCCGGTGTTACATGGAAGAGCCTTTTATGGTTGGATACAGGGGTGTTCCCCGGTTATCCTTCCGTCTTCTACCTTCTTAACTTGATCATGGTTTTTGTTGATTTCAGCCTTTATTTCAGAAACGTCAAGTTGGACAAGTTAGCAGAAAAGAATCAAAATAAATAATAATCAGAGGTGCAATATGAAACCGTTTATGGATGAAACTTTTTTATTGAACAACCAAACCGCTGTTGATTTGTATGAAAAATATGCAAAGAATCAGCCTATCATCGATTACCACTGCCACATCAATCCCCGCGAAATTGCCGAGAATCGTCAATTTGATAACATTACACAGGTGTGGTTGGGAGGCGATCACTACAAATGGCGTCTCATTCGTTCCAACGGCGTGCCTGAAGAAGAAATAACGGGTAGTGCCGATGACAGAACCAAGTTTCAACGCTTTGCAGAAGCTCTTCCTAAGGCCATTGGCAACCCCATGTATCATTGGACACACTTGGAATTGAAACGGTATTTTGGTTACCAAGGCATTTTGAACGGCGATACCGCCGAAACGGTTTGGCAGCTTTGCAATGAAAAACTGAAAAGCCCCGAGCTTTCGGTGCGTGGACTGATCACTTCTTCCAATGTTGAAGCGGTTGGAACAACCGATGATCCCGCCGATACCCTCGAATGGCACCGCGCTATTCGAGAGGATAAAACTTGCAAAATCCGTGTGATGCCGACCTTCCGCCCCGATAAGGCAGTCAATATTGACAAGCCCGGTTTTGTCGAATACATTGCCAAACTTGGCGATGTTGCAGGCTGTAAGATCGACTCGGTCGATACTCTTGAAAAAGTGATGCTGACCCGCTTGGATCTTTTTGATGAAATGGGATGCCGCGCTTCCGATCATGGTTTGGATTATATCATGTACACCCCCGCGTCGGATGAAACGGTTGAAGAGATTTTCCAAAAGGCTTTGCGCGGAGAAAAGGTCAGTCCTCTTGAAACCGATCAGTATAAGACCCGCTGCATGATGTTTTACGGCAGAGAATATGCCCATCGCGGTTGGGCAATGCAGTTGCATTACGGTGTACAGCGCAATACCAACGACTATATGTTTAAGCGTCTTGGCCCTGATACCGGCTTTGACTGCATTTCGACTCGCTCCTGTTCTGAGGGGATTACAACTTTTTGTAACGCCCTTGCAAGTGAAAACGCCTTGCCTAAAACCATTTTTTACAGTTTGAATCCCGCAGATAACGAGCTTCTCGGCACAGTTCTCGGTTGTTTCCAAAGCACCGAAGCCTGCGGTAAAATGCAACATGGCTCGGCATGGTGGTTTAACGACACCAAAACGGGTATGGAAAACCAGCTCATTTCTCTTGCCAATCTTTCTTTGCTTGGTAACTTTGTCGGTATGCTCACCGATTCCCGCAGCTTCCTTTCTTATACCCGCCACGAATATTTCCGCCGCATCCTTTGCAATCTTGTCGGAACCTGGGTGGAAAACGGTGAATATCCCAATGACGAAAAAGCGCTTGCCGCGATTATCGAGGGTGTATCTTACCGCAATATTAAAAAGTATTTGGGGATCTGACGATAAAAAGAGGTGTTTTTTATGACCGGAAAAATAAAGGATTTAAGAGATGCTTTGAGAGAGCTGCGGTGTGAAATCGACTTCAATCAAAAGATTTCTTGTTCTTCGGCGGATAATAAAAAATATCTTCAAATGGTTAAGGATGGTTTGCCGCTTCCCGCAGGTGTATATCAGTATAAAGATGAGCAAGGCAATGTGTATCAGCAGTTTTATACGGTGTATGAAACTGATCTAACACCCGAGGAAAAGGCAGAGTATATCCAACTGAAAAAACTTTCATATATCGAAACCATCAAAAGCTGTATTGTGTTTTTTACAGCATTGGCGGCGATCGGTATTATTAGCGGCATCATCTTGTTTTTAATGCAATTATAATTGTGACAAAAAGAAAATGCGTGAAATTCTTCACGCATTTTCTTTTTGTTTATCTGTTTTTATCAAAAGCACGACCACTTCGCAATGTGTGGTAGCAATGAAATTGCTAACATGCGTTATCGGAAACATATCCTCCTCAACCGTTGTAGGGAATATGTCCATTATCTTCTAAAAGGAAATTGTTTTGCATAGTTAAAATTGTCCGCAAAAAAACCTGTTCCCCGTTTGTTTTTAGCAAATAGTTTTTTCTTTGAAATAAGCTCTCGTGGTATCTTAACTTTGTGAACGTCACTTTCAAAATAATAAAGACCTGTTTCAAGTTCATTTTCCTTTGGCAATTTTCCTAATAAGGTGCTATACGGCTCACCAATTATTATTGGGTTTCCTTTTTTCTCAGGTATTCCTTTCCACCACCAACTACATACCAGAGATTCTTCTTCGTCAATTATCTCAGCATAAAATGGCTTAAACACTCTTCCAACTTCTTTAAACAATCTTTTAATAGCAAATTGCCAATTTGGTTCTAAGTACGCTTCTTTAAGCAATTCAATTTCAATCTTATTACAGCGATAGTCTTCTCTCGCAAACCTTTGATTTTCAATGTAAGCATCAGACAAATAAATATATGTTATTGGCTTTGTGCAATATATAACTGGACTATGCTCATCATTCAAAAATCTTATTAGATGCTCTTTTCCTGTTTCAGAATATTTAAACTGTGGTGGTTCAAAAGATCCATATCGTCTTGGCAAGGCTTGAGGAAAATACTTTTCAAGCAGTTCAATAAAATCTGCCAACTGATTCGATAAACTTTGTTGGCAATCCATATACCAACAAATTGAAACTTTTTCTGCATCTCGTGTTGCCCGAGTAAATGTTTTTCTTTTATTAACTAATAAAACTCCATTTTCAAGCTGCGGATTCTCTACAACCCCATCAAATTCTTTCGCAAGTTTTTTTACATACCTTGTAACCTTATCAATAACCGTTTTATCATTTGTAAAGGGTTGCAAATAAAACGAAGTAAGATATTTAATTCCTGAAAGCGAAAGCATCACATCTATTGGTATATCTTCATTTTCTACAACTACGCTCTTATCAACAGTGAGCATATATTCATCTATAACGATTTCTTCCTGGTCGATTTCGATTCTTTTACGCGACCATATATTTATATCATAACTCACTATAATGCCCTCCAAATAATGACATTACAATACACTGCTTATTTATCAATCTTTGACAGCAGACACACCGTCTCAACGTGGCGGGTGTGGGGGAAAAGATCAACGGGAATGATTTTTTCGGCTTTGTAGCCATTGTGGGTTAAACCATTTAGATCCCGCGCAAGCGTTTCGGGATTGCAGGATATGTAGATCACTTTTTCGGGGGAGAGGGTGATGAGATTTTTCAAAAATTTATGCGAACATCCCGCGCGGGGAGGATCGGTGATGCAAACGTCGATTTTCTCACCTTGCTTGACGAGATGTTGCATATAGTCTCCTGCATCTCCATGGTGAAATTCGGCTTTGGTGATACCGTTTTGCGTGGCGTTTTGTATGGCATCCCTGACCGCCGCAGCATTCAGTTCAACGCCGATGACTTTTTTTACACTGCTTGCCATTACAAGACCGATGGTGCCTGTGCCGCAATAGGCATCGAGGAGGGTTTCGTCTCCTTGAAAGTCTGCAAGTTTTTTGGCAGTGTTGTAAAGTGTTTCTGTCTGTATGGGGTTGATTTGGTAAAAAGAGCGTGCGCTGACATTGAAAGACAAACCGCAAAGACTGTCTTGGATATAGCCGTCACCATACAGCATTTCTTCTTTTTCACCCAGAAAAAGGGGTGTTTCCGTGGGGTTTATATTCCATACAAGGGTGGTGATCTCGGGGTGACGGCGTAAAAGCTCATTGGTAAAGGTGGTTTTGTTTTTAAAAACACCATCGGTGGTCACAAGTACGACCATCCATGCATCCCCCGCCTTGTTTTGACGGACGAGGATGTGGCGCAAGAAACCTTCGTGTGTATACAGATCAAACGGTTTGATTTTAAAGCCCTTGCAAAGATTACATATCGTAGCGGTGATCTCGGCGGCTTTTTCATGCTCGAGTAGGCAACTTTCTATTGGCAAAACCTTGTTTTCTACCGAGTGATACAGCCCTTTTTGCACCACGCCGTTTTTTTGAAAAATGATGCTTTGTGCTTTGTTGCGGTAATGGAAAGGGTCTTTCATGCCGATGATATTATCTACATGACCGAATCTGCCGAGCAGCTTGATACACTTGATCTGCTTATATTGCAGCTGCTTGTCATACGAAAGGTTTTGCAGTTGACAACCGCTGCATTTTTTGGCATAAGGACAATTTAACATATTTTTACCTTTGTTGTGTTGAGATGGTAGAGTATATCTCATCCGCTTCGTCTGACTTTGTCAGACAAACGGCGCATTCTATATGGCTTGTTCGAGGGAACATATCGACTGTATGGATAGGAGAGGCGGTATAACCTGTATCGATCAAACAACGCAAATCACGGGCGAGGGTGGCGCTGTCGCAGGAAATATAGAGAATATACGGGATTTTCTTTGCGGATAAATCCAAAAGAAGTTTTGTATCGCATCCTTTTCGCGGAGGATCGACGATAACAAGGTCGGGTACTTTTTCGGCCGAAGCAAAATAAGCGGCGGCATCTCCCGTGAAAAATGCGGTGTTTTGATACCCTGCGGCTTTGGCGGCATCAGAGGCGTTTTGTACTGCCGCGGGGACGATTTCGACACCCGTTAAGTCCTTGACCTTGTGCGGCGCGGTGGCAAGAAGAGAAAGACCGATGCTGCCTGTGCCGCAATACAAGTCGAGAACCGAAAGGGGCGCGGTGTCCGGCAAGAGCGAAAAGGCGGTTTTATACAGATTTTCGGTTTGCAGGCTGTTGACCTGAAAAAAGGAAGAAACCGAAACGGGATAGGAAATGCCGAAAATTGTTTGCGTAAAAGGCGCTTTTTCCCACAAAACACGGGTGCTTTTTCCGATCACCGTGTTGGTTTGTTCTTTGTTTTCATTCACAGCGAATGTGGTGATAGCGGGAAATTGTTCCCAAATGGCCGAAAGTATCTTTTTTTCGGTTTGTTCATCCTTTAATTTCGTTCCGTTTATAATGACGCAAAGCAGGATGTGTCCTTCTTTGTTGATGCGGAAACAAAGAGTGCGAAGAAGCCCTTTGCCTGATTGTTCATCGTATACAGAAAAGCCTTCTTTTTCAAACAAAGCGAGCAGATAGGCAGTGATTTCTCCGATAATGTCGGACTGTTGCGTACACTTTGCGGCAGAAACGACGGTGTGAGAGTGGCTCGCATAGTATCCCGCAATCAAATGTCCATCGTTATTTCGGCAGATGGGCAGCAATACTTTATTGCGCCATGCTTCGGTGGAGGAAGAGGGGAGAGCGGGGATGATTTTTGCATCCGCAAGGCCGCCGATGCGGCGAAGGTTTTCTCTGACCTGCTCTGTTTTGATGCGCAGTTCTTCCTGGTAGGTTACATGTTGCCACACACATCCGCCGCAACGCGGAAAAACTTCGCACGCGGGAACGATGCGGGTGGGGGCGTTTGAAAGGCGCTCGATGCTTTTGCCTATGGCGTAAGATTTATACACCTTGATGATGCGGATCTGATGGATTTCTCCCGTTAAAGCACACGGAACGAACACGACCATTCCGTCGTGTCTGCATACGCCTTGTCCGTTGGAGCCGACCGATAAAATTTCGGCTTGTATAATATCGTTTTTCTTCATATGATCCGCCCTCACTTTACAATCAGTATATCATACGGGAATTCGTTTGTAAAGATTGACAAGAAAATAGTGAGAGGGTATAATGTGTAGAGAAGGACAATAAAAGGAATGTCGGAGGAGCAATATTATGTTCATGGATCTGGTGAGGAAAAACCGCAGCTATCGCAATTTTGATGCAACCCGCAAAATTACGGCCAAGGAACTGGAGACACTTGTTTCGTTTGCCCGTTTTTGTCCCTCGGCTTCCAATACGCAAACTTTAAAATACTGCCTTTCGTGTAACGATCAGACCAATCGTTTGATTCTTGAAAACATTCGTTTTGCAGGCGCACTGCCCGATCGCCGTTTTCCCACTCCCGGTATGGAAGCGGCGGGATATATTGTCATTTGTCATGATACCGACATCAGTTCCGATGAGAAACGTTTTTTCAAGGATGTGGGCATTGTTGCGCAAACTATGATGCTGGCAGCTACCGAAATGGGTCTTGGCGGATGTATGGTCGGCAGCATGAACAAAGAGGCAATATCCGAAATATTTTCTCTTCCAAAAAACATCTTACCGCAGTTGATTCTCGTTTTGGGAAAACCTGCAGAGAAAGTTGAGATTGTATGCGCCAAAGGGGATGATGTGACCTATTATCGCACAGAAGATGATACGCATATTGTTCCCAAAAGAAGTTTGGATACTTTGATTATTCGGAAGGAGTCGTAATATGCGCTGGCTATATGGTTCTTCTGCCGTTAAAAAGATTGACCGATACTGTGAAAGCGAATTGGGGATTCCCGTTATGACCTTAATGGGGCGCGCCGCCGATGCTTTATACCGCCATGTCGAGCGTTTGCGTAAAAGTAAAATGTTTGTCGGCGATGTGCTGATTGTATGCGGAAGCGGAAACAACGGGGGAGACGGATATGCTCTGGCTTGTATGATGGCGGAAAAGGGCGAGATACCGCGTGTTGTCTCTTTTGCTCCCTCGAGTGCGGGAGAGCCTGCACGTTATGCGGCCCGTTTGGCGCAAAAGGGAATTGAACCGACCCAGTATGCAAAGCATCCCGATGTTTGTGAAAAATGGATTCGGGAGGCGGGCCTGATTGTCGATTGTATTTTCGGTTCATCTTTCGATGTGAATCGCCCCGTGTATAACGCTTTTGCCCGCCTTTGCGGCGAGATCAATCAAAGTCGCGCTTTTGTTTTGTCGGCAGATATGCCGTCGGGTGTTGGTGCTGACGACGGGACGGTGGCTACTTATCACGATTTGCCTTGTTGTGTGAAGGCGGATGTAACGGTGAGCTTTGCGGTGGGCAAGGTAGGACTTTATAATTATCCTGCCGCGGGATATGCGGGACAAGTTTTTTTGGAAGATATCGACATTCCCGATGAAGCGATACCCCAAGCGGGGGAAGCGTGGCTTTTGGATGAGCAGACCGCCGCTCTTTTGCCCAAACGAATGTCCGAAAGTCACAAGGGAACGTATGGGAAATTGCTCTTGTTTTGCGGCAGTCCCAATATGACGGGAGCGGCCGTTCTTGCGACAGGCGGCGCGCTTCGTGCAGGTGCCGGATTGGTGTCTTGTATGGGCGTTTCGAGTGTTTTGGATACTATTCGTCCTTCTGCGCCCGAACCGATATATCATCCTTTGGGTGAAACTGTTTCGGGGGATTTGGATACAGCAAGCGCTTTTGCTTTGCTTGAGAAGATTTTACCCCAACAATCGGCGGTGCTTGCCGGATGCGGGATTGGCAACATGCTTGGTTACGGCAAGGTGCTTGTCCATTTTTTAAAACATGCCGATTGTCCTTTGGTATTGGATGCTGATGGGTTGAATTTACTTTGCTCGGATGCAGGGCTTTCGCTTTTGCGAAGCTGTGCTTCTCGTGTTCCCGTGATTGTGACTCCCCATCCCGCCGAAATGGCGCGTCTTATGGGAGCAACGGTTGCGGAGGTGCAGGCCGATCGTCTGGGCGCGGCCAAAGCATTCTCCAAACAGAGTGGATGTACGGTTGTATTAAAAGGCGCCGGCACTGTGATCGTTGGCGCTGACGGACGAACCGCCATTAACACATCCGGCAATCCCGGTATGGCCAAAGGTGGTATGGGTGATCTCCTTGCAGGGTTTATTGCGGGCTTTGCCGCCCAAAAAATACCGCCGTTCGAGGCGGCCTGCATTGGGGTTTATTACCACGGTAAGGCGGGGGATTTTGCAAAAAGTATTTTTGGGGAATATGGATTGTTGCCCCGTGACGTTGAACCTATGCTTGGTAAAGCGGTTGCCCACAGTTTTAAGGCATAAGAAGCAAAAGAATCCCATACAATTTTTTGTAAGGGGTGATTTTGTGAGAAAAGTTTTTTCGATATGGTTGTTTTTGCTGTGCGCCGTATTGTTTACATCCTGCCAAAAGGACATGACAGACCAACTGCAAAAACAATTACAATTACAAAATACGCGTATACTTCTCAAGACCGCACGTTTTTCCGATTGCTGTACCGTTGTTTGCAGAGATGGAGACTATATCCTTTCGGATTTTTCCGATCCCGCATTCAAGGAACTGACCGTGCGGATCGGAGAGGGGCGGGTACAGCACACCTTGGCGGACCTGTCGCTTTCTCCCGTTACCGAGGGTGTAGAGGAATTTTTGCTTTTTTACCGACTCTTATCTTTTTTGCAAATGCAGAAATATCCTCTTCGTGATGCCGAGCAAAATGATGTATATTGCTTTACGTTCCCGTTTGAGGGCGAGAGTGTTACGGTAACTGCGACAAAAACAGAAAAGCTTCTCGGGATTATTTGCGGTTCTCTTTCGATTGAAATACAGAAAGGAAATGGTTAGGAATGGGAAATTTCGGCAGAATTGCCGCGACAGTGGATTTGGATCGACTCACGCATAATTTTCACATATTGCGGGACGGTCTGCCCAGGGGGTGCGGTGCGCTTGCCGTTGTAAAAGCCGATGCTTACGGTCACGGCGCCGTGCAGGTGGCGAAAGTTTTGGAAAAAGAAGGGGCGGCTTATTTTGCGGTTGCCACGCCCGAAGAAGGATTTGCTTTGCGTGAAAACGGAATACAAACCCCCATCTTGATCCTCGGGTATAGCGACCCGCGTCATGCCGCTCGTTTGGCGAAAGAAAAAATCACCCAAAGCGTTTTTTCTTCCTCCTATGCCGATGCTCTTGCATCCAATCTCGCGGATGAGCCTCTTACCATTCATATTAAAATTGATACGGGGATGACGCGGCTTGGTTTTTCTCCCGATGAGACGATGTCTATCGCCGATGTTTGTCATCGTCCATGTTTTCGCGCAGAGGGAATTTTTACTCATTTTGCTGAAGCGGACGAAGAAAACACCGAATATTTTCAAAAGCAGCAGACGGCCTTCGGTGATTGTGTAAAGGGGTTGAAAGCGTTCGGCGTGACATTTACCCATCGTCACTGCGCCAACAGCGCGGCCGCCATGAGAGGTTTTGGCGAAGGGATGACCTTGGCAAGATTCGGAATATCGCTTTATGGCGCGTGGCCGTCGGTTTATATGCACTCTGAACTTGTTGGTAAAATACACCTCGAATCCGTTATGCAGCTTTCTGCGCGTGTCGCGCAAATCCGCGACATTTCTGCAGGCACTGCGATTGGCTATGGTAGAACCTATACTGCCGAAAAGGATATGAAAATTGCAATTATCACAGCGGGCTACGCCGACGGAGTGCCGCGTTTGTGGTCAAACCGCGGCTATGTGACCATCGATGGTGTGTCTTGTCCCGTGGTTGGGCGTGTATGCATGGATATGATGATGGTGGATGTATCTTCCCTGCCCGACCCCGTTGTGTGCGACCAAGCGGTGCTCTTTGGGTATGATGGTGTGGATGCTGACACCGCCGCCTCTTGGGCAGAGACGATTGCCTATGAACTGTTTTGCGGTGTTTCTTCCCGTGTGCCGCGCGTGTATTTGCATGGAAATTAAAAAAGGAACCTCGTGTGGAAAACGAGGTTCCTTTTTCTCTGTCTCACCGATAAAAAATCTTCTCATATAATAAAAGCAGTCGTGTGCAACTGCATAAAACGGCTTGCATGCGGCTACACTAACTTCACAAGGATAATCGTATGGAGTGTGAGTGCCGTGATGGTCAAAAGAGGAGATATTTATTACGCCGATTTAAGTCCGGTTGTCGGATCCGAGCAGGGTGGCATCCGTCCGGTGGTCATCGTGCAAAACGATGTGGGAAACAAGCATAGTCCGACGGTGATTGCCGCGGCGATTACCAGTCAAACCAATAAGGCGAAATTGCCCACGCATATTGAGGTGACAGCCAGTGGGAACGGGCTTTTGAAAAACTCGGTCATCCTACTTGAGCAGATACGTACGATCGACAAACAACGTTTAAAAGAAAAGATGGGACATCTGGAAGAAGATATGATGGAACAGGTCAATCAAGCCATGGCCATCAGTTTTGGATTGAATACAAACGGTTAAAAATACGCGGCAAAGCAAACGCTTTGCCGCGTATCGACATTTTTTAGATTATCCGAAGAGAACGTCGAAATAGTCCAGTTCGATGACTTTTGAAGCGGCGCTTCGTCTTGCCGCAACCACTTTGGTCATTTCGTTGATATATTCTTCTTCGTTAAAATCGTCAGCCAGAGTAATGCCGGGGGTGTAGGTGAATTTTTTGCTGGATTTGTCATAGTAACCAACGTCGGTGATGAAGCTGTTGTCTTTGAAAACAACGATGGGAGAAGAGTTGGAAAGAATATCTTTGCCCGAAAGCAGACGGGAATCGTATTCAATGCCCATGAGGTTATAGACGGTGGGAAGAATATCTACACTGGAGCAAAGTTTATCGACTTCGACAGGTTCCATACCCGGGACGTACATAATCAGAGCCGAGTGAAACAAATCGCGGTCGTTGTTGATGTCGTATCCGACGAGTTCTTCTAATTTTGCATATTTATCGTCGCCTGTGCCATCCAAACCATAAGGATAATGGTCGCCCGAAATGACAATGAGCGTTTTTTCTGCAACGCCCGCCTGTTCAAGTCTTTCCAAAAGATATGCCATGGCTTTGTCAAGTTCGACTTGGGTGGCAAGATATGCCATGGGGAAATCGTCGCCCGTGTCGGTGGAAAGGTTGAGGTGGGAAACTTCGTTTTTGTTTTTTCTTGCCATCGCGTTGCCGCCCCAGTTGTAGTGGAGGTGGCCGCTGACGGTCATATAATAGGCGTGGAAAGGCGAGGTAGAGGAGAGATATTGGTCAACGGTGACCTGCATCATTTCAAGGTCGCTGTTGGGCCATTTGTTTTTCTCGATGAGTTTTTCCATACCGTTGCCCATGCCCATATATTTATAGCCCATGTTGGGGTGGGTAACATTGCGGTCGTAATAGGTGTAGGTGTGGTTGTGATAGGCGTTTGCCGTGTAGCCTTCTTTTTTCAGCATATTGCCGAGGCAATAGTACATATTTTTTTTGCCCGAGGCTCGGAAACTGTGCGATCCGCTCGGATACAGACCTGTACAAGCGGCGTATTCGCCGTCGGAGGTCGAGGTGTTCCAAATGGGGTTATAGAAATTGGTGAAATGGAAACCTTGGGTTGCCATTTTGTAAAGGGTCGGGGTCACTTCTTCGTGGAGAGAGGCCAGATGGAAGCTTTCGGCAACGATATAGATCAAGTTGTAATCTTTGAACATGCCGGTGTATTCGTTTTGCCGGGTTGGCTGTTGTTCTTTGAAATAGTTGTGCAAGGATTTGATCGAATCCTTTTTGGTGTCGGCAATCAGTTGATCGAAATCGATTTCGGTGACATTAAACCCATATTCTTTCGGAGGCTCGGGTTGGGTGTCGGGTTCTCCTTCATCGGGGTTTTCATTTTTGTCGGGGTTGGGTTTGACGATGACGTCGTTCGGGTCTTTGATATCGCCGCCGTTTTGCAGCGCATCGGAAACATCTTTTTCGGGGATGATGCTGCGAAGAATATCGGTTTCCAACGAACGGAGGGCGCCCAGAGAGTAATACCCCGATTCATAAGGGTCGGATTGATTGAAATAACTTGAGTAGGCCGATGTCGTATCGCGGACGCAGGGGAGAAGTGCTAAAAAAACCACAAATTCGATCACGAAAAAGCAGGTGGCTTCAAAGGCGCGGTTGTAACGGAGAAGTTTGCGCTTGATAAATGCTTTTTTTCCGAGGAAATAGTATCCGACGGGGATGAGCGCGTACAGCAGAATGTAGGGGATAGCATAAAAGATACCCAACAGAGTGTTTTTGAAAAAGCCTGTGATGGCGTCGCCTGCCATGCCGACCGAGGCAAACGAGAAGAAAACGCCGAAAATGGAATTGTAAATAATTTGCGAGATATAAACGATGGCTGCTACCGAAAGCAAAATCGTCGTAACAACGACACCGACTTTTTTCTTGAACATATCCGAAAGGAAAAAGACCGATGCGGCTGTTAATACGGCGCAAAGCAACGGGAACCATACGGCTTTGATCAGCGAATGGTCGCAGGCAAAGCGAAAGAGTAATTCGTAATAAACAAATGCAAAGAGAAGGTAGGTGTAGCGATTGATGAAGGCGGGGAGACGAATGCCTTTCCCATTTTGTTTGTTGGTTGTTTTATTCATGATCGTTTCATCCTAAATATTTACCCACGAAGGGGATTCTTTTCAGTACAAGGGCGACAAGCAGAGAGACACAAAATACCAAACCTGCAAAGAGAGGGATCGATATGAATGGGGTTAAAGATGCCGCCGAAAGCCCGATGGCTTCGATGGGGTAGAAAAAGGCGCGATGCAGGATATAGGCGGAAAAGGAAACCGAAGCAAGATTGTAGAAAATGCGTTCGGTGGCGGGGGAAATGATGCCGAATTTCAAGTTGTAAAGGATTAAAAAGACGGCAACCGACCAAAGGGCAACGAAAGGAGAGAAAAGGTGGTAATACTGGTCGAGGGCAACGCCGTAGTGCTCCGAATTGGCTTGGGTCAAAAAGGCGATGGAGAAAAGGGCGATTGCACCCAAAACGCAGAGCAAAGTGCGTTTGGAACGGTCAGGGTTGTATCGGCTGATATAATATCCTGCGAGGTAATAACCGACATAACCGCCGACAGCGCGGATTTTGAGGCTGTCCAACATGGTGCTCAAACTATCCCAACCGACAAACCAAGCAAAATAGGGAAGGAAAAAAGCAAAAAGAAAAGAAAGCAACAGGGCATACTGTAAAAGCGTTTGGTCGGCAAAACGCACAAAGACACGCAGAATGGGTGTCAAAAGATACAACCCGATCAATGCGAGAATGAACCAAAGATGATCCGAACCGGTCAGAAAGCGGTGGAAAAAGGAGGTGTCCGCGTCGGTGAAGAGTTGTCCGAGCAGCGCATACGCGAAAGACCAAATGAAAAACACGACTGCCAAACGGAAGACATAGTTTTTTAAAATGCCCTTAATATCGGGCTCGTTTTCTTCATCCAGCATAAAAGTGCCGCTGAGCATGATCAAGAGCGGAAAACCGAAGCGAAAGACCGACATGAAAACATTGAGGACGTCGAAAGAAAAAGAGTTGACATCGGTGCTTTTCAGGGCCGGTGATATAAACGTGGATGCCACAATGGCAAAAAGGGCGAGAATGCGCATGAAATCAAAATTGACCAGCCGATTTTCCTTCATAACGGACTCCTTTGCAGTGTTTGTGATTTACAGTCAAATTATAACAGAGATTGTTTGAAAATGCAAGAGAGAAAGGAAATAAAAAAATGCTTGCCGACTTGCAATTTGTATAATTTTCTGCTATAATACAATGAATAGAATTGACAGAGGTGTCGATAGAACACCGGAGGGAAAAATATGCAAATGGTAAAAGATATTCTGTGTGACAAAATCAGCGAAATATTGTCTGAAAACGGCGTTACCAAAGAGGAGATTGCGGGTTGTTTTGAAATCCCCAAGGATCCTGCCATGGGAGACCTTGCCGTTGCTTGTTTTCGCTTGTCTAAAAAATTGAAGCAGGCGCCGCCTGTGATCGCAACCCGTCTCAGCCAAGAGCTTGACGGAAAAGTCGACGGTTATTTTTCTCGCATCGAGGCGGTTTCGGGATATTTGAATTTCTCTTTGGCCGACAGTTACCGCATTAACGCCGTGCTTTCTCAAATGGTAGCCGAGGGTGAAGAATATGGCAGAGGCCATGCCGGTGATGGAAAGACCATGTGCATTGACTTTTCCTCTCCCAACATCGCCAAACCTTTCCACATCGGCCATTTGGGTACCACTGCCATCGGAAATGCACTGCGGCGCATTTATGCCTTTTCGGGTTATAACTGCATCGGTATTAACCATCTCGGAGACTGGGGTACACAGTTTGGCAGACTGATCGTTGCCTATAAAGGATGGGGCAGCAAAGAAGAGATCGAAGAGGGCGGTGTGGATGCTCTCTCCCGTATCTATAAAGATTTCTACGTTCGTGCCGAAGAAGATCCTTCGCTGAATGATCAGGCGAAAGCATGGTTTACCGCCATGGAAAACGGCAACGAGGAAGCCCTCGAGTTGTGGCGCTGGTTTAAGGATATTTCTCTGCGAGAATTCAAAGAGATTTATGATTTGCTCGGCATTGATTTTGAAAGCTGGGCAGGCGAAAGCTTCTATAATGATAAAATGCAGGCGGTTGTGGATGAGTTGACCGAAAAAGGTTTGCTCAAGGAAAGCGAAGGCGCCATGTTGGTTGATCTGGAAGAGGATGGTATGCCGCCCTGCCTGATCTTGAAAAATGATGGCAGCACATTGTATGCCACCCGTGACATCGCCGCGGCTCTTTATCGCCACAAAACGTACGATTTTGACGTTAGTTTGTATGTCACCGATGCGGGACAAAGCCTGCATTTTGCGCAGTTTTTCAAGGTCATTGAAAAAATGGGTTATGATTTTGCCGCCAAGCTTCGCCATGTGCCCTACGGTAAGATCAGTGTAGGCGGCCAAAAGCTTGCCACCAGAACCGGTAACGTGGTTTTGTTGCGCGCTCTGTTTGATGATGCGATCCGTCGCGTCTATGATATTATAGATGCCAAAAATCCCGATCTTCCCAACAAAGAAGAAGTGGCGCGTAAAGTGGGTGTCGGCGCGGTCATTTTCAATCAGCTTTCTACCGGCAGAATCAAAGACGTCAACTTCGTTTGGGAGGATGCTCTTAATTTTGATGGTAACACCGGCCCTTATGCGCAATATACATACGCTCGAAGCTGTTCGGTTCTTTCCAAGGCGGGCGAGCGGCTCGAGGGAGAACTTTCCTGCAACATGGAAAGCGATGAAAAAGAACTTTTGAATTTGCTTGGTCAATTCGGTAAAAAAGTGGAGCAGGCTATGTTGGAATGTGAGCCTTCGGTAATCACCCGCTTTATTTTGGACATTTGCGCCGCTTTTAACCGTTTTTATCATAATTGTCCCATTCTTAAGGAAAGCGGCGAGGTGAGAGAGCTGCGTCTTCGTCTTTGCGAGGCGTTCAAGGCTGTTTGCGGCCGCGCTCTCGTTTTGATCGGTTTGGAAAAAACCGAATCGGTCTGATTTGCAGACATTTAAACTTATTTGTATATAAATTCAACGAAAAAGGGGTATAAAGTATATGTCAGGTCATTCTAAATGGAAAAATATTATGCACAAAAAGGAGAAAACCGATGCCCAACGCGCCAAGGTTTTCACCAAAATCGGTAAAGAGATCGCCATGTGTGTCAAAGCGGGCGGCCCTGATCCTGTTGCCAACAGCAAGTTGCGTGATTTGATCGCCAAGGCCAAATCCAACAACGTGCCCAGTGATAATATCGACCGCATCATCAAGAAAGCGGCCAGCAGTGATTCGGAAAACTACGAAGCCATCACTTATGAAGGATACGGTCCTTCGGGCGTAGCGGTGATTGTGGAAGCGGCCACCGACAACCGTAACCGTACCGGTTCGGATTTGCGTCACTATTTTGATAAATTCGGCGGCAATTTGGGTACTACCGGATGTGTGTCCTTCGGTTTTGAATCTAAGGGTGTTATTTTGGTTCCTGCGGAGGGTCTTGAAGAAGATAAAATCATGGAAGATGCACTCGAAGGCGGCGCGGATGATATTTCTCTTGAAGATGAATATTTTGAGATTCTGACCAAGAGTGAAGTGATGTATGAGGTTAAGGCGGCTCTTGAAGCGGCAGGTTATACCATCGAATCTGCCGAGGTGGAAATGGTTCCCGCCAACTATGTGACTTTGACCAACGAAGATGATATCGTCAAAATGAATCGTTTGCTGGAAATGCTCGAGGATAATGAAGACGTTCAAAACGTTTGGCATAACTGGGATTGCTGAAAAATGAGAAAAGAAGCGGAAAAAGAGTGCGATTCTTCCCTTTTGGAAGGGGCGTTGTCGGTCTTTTCGGTGCTTGAAACGGGATCGAGAAAGATAGAATGTTTGTATTTGCGTGAAAATATCGATGAGAAAGACCGAAAAATTGCGGCTCTTTTGAAAAAGTGCCGCGCGGCATCGGTTCCGATCACTTATCGTGACGCGGCTTTTTTCGATTCCCGTGCTTTGGGTACCTCGCATGGCGGCGTAATGGCGGCGGTTGGTGAAAGAAGCATGCTGTCGGTCGAGGCCATGCTCAAGAAGAAGCAGGCTTTTTACGTCTATCTTTGCGGCATCGAGGATCCGTATAATTTCGGTTATGCGGTGCGTAGTTTGTACGCCGCGGGCGCGGATGGGATTTTCGTCACGCCCCGCAACTGGCTTTCGGCGGCAGGCGTTTGCGTGCGCGCTTCAGCGGGTGCGACCGAGCGCATGCCTTTTGCAGAGGTGGAAGACGATGAGGCTCTTTGCGGTTTGGCAAAAAAACGCGGTTACCGCGTGGTGGCTGCCGAGCAGGCGGAGGATGCCCTGCCGCACACCTCGGCAGATCTTCATCGCCCCATTCTTTTGATTATTGGCGGTGAAAAGCGGGGAATACCCGCGAGATTACTCTCGTGTTGCGATCATAAGGTCGTTATTGCATACGGGCGTGCGGTAGAGCAGTCTCTTTCGGCGGCGGCCGCTTCGGCGGTTCTCGGATTTGAGGTTCTGCGGCAAAATCCCGCGGCGGAGGAGAACGGATGAATTTATTTTTTAGCGATTTGTTTTCAAAAAGCGGCATCATCAGTTTGCTTTTAACCTTGCCGGTTATTTTGATTACACTGAGTTTGCATGAAATGGCGCATGGCTTTGTGGCTTACAAACTGGGGGATCCTACCGCAAAATATGCGGGCAGACTGACCATGAATCCACTCAAGCATATCGACCCGCTGGGTTTTCTCGCTATGCTTTTGATCGGCTTTGGCTGGGCAAAACCCGTGCCTATTGACTCCAGATATTTCAAAAAGCCCCGAAGCGGTATGGCTTTGGTGGCGGCGGCAGGTCCGTTTTCCAACATTTTACTTGGTTTTCTTTGCGCAGGACTGCTTGTTCTTTCGGTGATACTGCATTTGAAATTTGCGCTTTTGCCCGAAAAAATTTTTTATGTGCTATACACACTGTTGCAGTATTTTGTTATTTACAATGTTTTTCTCTGCATTTTCAATTTGATTCCCGTTCCGCCTCTGGATGGCAGTAAAATACTTTATCGTTTTCTGTCTTATCGCATTGTCTATAAAATACAACCGTATGAAAAGTATATCCAACTCGGATTGATCGTACTTTTACTTTTTTCCGATTCGCTGTTCGGGCAGTCATTTTTGGCTGTTCCCGCCTATTGGGTCATCGATCTGCTTGTTGGCTTTTGGGAATGGGTGTTGTTATGAGTGAGCCGGTACAATTGAAATTGGAGACCGATGCCCAAGGAGAGGTGCATACCGAGGCCGAAGAGGGGGTTACCTTTCGTCTTTCGGTGTATGACGGTCCTTTGGATCTTTTGCTTGCTCTGATCAAAAAGAACAAAGTGAGTATATATGATATACCCATCGCCCTTATTTTAGAGCAATATTTGGATTACATGGCGCAGATGAATGAACAAAACTACGAATGGTCGTCCGAGTTCATCGTCATGGCCGCTGAACTGATCTACATTAAATCCCGGATGCTTCTGCCGCAAGAGGAGCAGGAAACCGACCCGCGTGAGGAATTGATGCTTGCCTTAATCGCATACAGCAAGATCAAGCAAACCGCTTCTTTTCTATTGGATCGGCATGAGCGGTATTTCAACCGCTTTTCCACCAAAGGGCAGATGCCTGTAATAGTAACCGAAACCCCTCTTTACGATGCGAAAGAACTGTTGTACTCTTTGAAGAATATGCGCATCGCCTTAAAGGATGCATTGGAAAAGAAGAGACGCAATACCATCCATCAGACGCTTGGTCAGTCGGTTGTGTCCATTGAAGCAGGTGTCATTTACTTACTTCGTAATTTGGTGGCCAGTGTCCGTCGCGCCGAACCCTTGTCGTTTAACCGTCTGTTTGCGAACACCGCATCGCGCAGTAAGCGGGTTGCTACATTTCTTGCCCTTTTGGAACTTTCCAAATCGGGGCGCATTACATACTGCAAGCAGGGGGACGATTATATCATTACTCTGCAAGATCGGAAGGTGAAAGCCCATGAGTGATACTGTCAATTTGGTTGGCATGCAAACCGAATATGCTTTGGAGGCGGTATTGTTCGCTGCAGGCACACCTCTTTCCACCGAGCGATTGGGACAGATTTTGGTGGCCAGTGATGAGGACATCCGATTGGCGGCAGCCAAACTCAAGGAAAGATTGGATGCGGCGGGTGGTATTGAGCTCGTATGCATGGGGGATGAATGGCAGCTTTGTACAAAGATTGACTACAAAGAGCCGGTGCTTCGTCTTTTGGAGATTCGCAGAACAGCCCCTCTTTCACGCCCTGCTTTGGAGGCCTTATCGGTTATCGCCTACCGTCAACCTGTCACCCGCAGTTATGTTGAGCAGGTGCGTGGGGTGGATTGCAGCGGTATTATAAATACCTTGGTGGAACGTGGTCTGGTGGAGGAAGCGGGTAGATTGGATGCTCCCGGAAAACCCATTTTATATGCCACGACATCCCTTTTCCTGCGTTCCTTCGGCCTTGAAAGTTTGGATGAACTTCCCAATTTGGAGGAGGAACAGCTTGCTATGGATACCGACAGCGCCGAGGAATCCCCGAGCGATCATGCGGGGAGCGAGGCATGATCTTTTTGTGGATTTTGGGCGGATTGCTCGCGCTGATTCTGTTTGTTTTGTTTTTGCCGCTGCATCTTACCGTGTCTTACGATGAGGAATTGCAGATGTATCTTCGCGTGTTGTTTGTGCGCGTGGATATTACAAAAAGGCTTTTATCCCGTCAAAAAGCCAAACCCGTTGAGACCGAAAGTAAGGTTTCGGAGAAACCGATAAAACAAAGCTTTGGTGAAAAGGTGCAGGATGTGTTGGAATATGTGTCTGTCCTGCGGCGTACAGTGGTTGAGACCTTTGCTGCTGTGCGTAAATATGTCAAAATTAAGGTCAGCCGTTTTCACCTGCGCGTTTCCTTTCCCGATGCGGCAAAAACGGCGCTGGTGTGGGGAATTCTTCAGCCCGCCACCGATTCTTTGTTTGATGTTTTGCAACACAATATGCATTTTACTTCCAAGAATGCTGTGGTTTACCCGTCCTTTCATGACGAGGGGTTTGCCTTCTCTGCCCAAATAACTGTTTCGGTTCGTGTGGTTCGTGCAATCCAAATTGCGCTTACTGCCATCACTACATTTACACAAGAGGAAGAGGTATAGAAAAATGAATGAGATCCCGTTGAAGCAAGTCATTGATGCCAGTCTTGAAAACTTGAAGAAGATTGTCAGTGTTGACACCGTGGTCGGTACTCCTATCACTTTGCCAAACGATACGACCGTGATTCCCGTTTCCAAAGTGTCGGTCGGTTTCACCTCGGGCGGCGCGGATTACGGAAGCAAACTGAATGTCCAAAAAGACCGCTTTGCCGGCGGCAATGCCGGTGGGGTCACTGTGACTCCCGTCGGTTTTTTGGTGATCAACGGCGGCAACGTACAACTTCTTTGTGTCAGTAAAAACGGCGGCGCTGTTTCTGACGGAAGCGCCGGTATGATTGGAACAATCACCGATTTTATCGAGCGTTCCCCCGATTTGATTGAGCGGTTCAAGGCTGTTTTTTCCAAAAAAACCAAAGAAGAAAATAAAGAGGACGCAGAAGCGGCAGAATAATCATATTTCACCTTTTTGTGCCATAAAATGGGGACGAAGAGGTGAAGTATCCCATGAAAATAAAAAAGACGGTTACCCTTTTGATCACACTGTTATGTTTGTGTGCTGTTTCTCTGTCGGCAGCAGCCGATACATCACCCGTATCCACCGATGATGATTTTGATGTTGTCGCAGGATGCTCCGCGCAAGCTTATGTGCTCTTGGATGCCGATACGCTCGATGTGATCAGTGCTGTGAACGGAGATGTTCGTCTTCCCATGGCCAGCACCACAAAAATGATGACTGCGTTGGTTGCCCTCAAGCACGGGAAACTCGATGACGTCGTTACCATCACCGATGCGTCGGTCGGCGTAGAGGGTTCATCGATTTATCTTTATGCAGGCGAGCGACTTACTCTGTCTGAATTGCTGTACGGTGTATTGCTGGAATCTGCCAACGATGCTTCGGTGGCAGTTGCCCTCCATGTGGGGGGGACAGTGGAAAAATTTGTGGAGCTTATGAACCGCGAAGCGGAGGAAATGGGACTTGAAAACACCCATTTTACCAATCCACACGGTCTGCATAACGAAGCGCATTATTCTTCTGCCTGCGATCTTGGCAGGATCATTGCGGCGGGACTTGAAAACCCTGAATTTGTCCGTATGATCTCAACCAAGAGCCATCAAATCAGCAAGACAGAAACGAGTTATCGCTATCTTTCCAATCATAATCGATTGCTTGGGAGTTATGAGGGTTATATCGGGGGCAAAACCGGTTATACCACCTCAGCGGGACGGTGTCTGGTTTCTGCGGCTTCTCGCGGCGGCGCAACTTTGATTGCCGTTACTTTAAACGATCCTGATGATTGGGCCGATCATCGCAGTCTTTTAGATTACGGTTTTTCGGGCTACGAAACCTTTGTTCTTGCCGAGCCTAACGCTGTGCGGTATGAGATGCCTGTTGTGGGCGGGGTTTTGGGACAAACGGTTTTGGTAAATCGTGATGCTGTGTCTGTCACCCTCAGAAGCGGCAAGAACATTGCGTGTGTTATTGAAGCCCAAAGCTTTCTGTATGCACCTGTAATCGGCAAGGATACGATCGAAAACATCGCGCAGACCGATACCGTTGCTGTGCAACCGGTTTACGGTGAAGCGGTCTACTATCAAAATCGCCGAGAAATTGCGCGCGTTCCCCTTTATGCACTTACGGGTGTCGAACGGTATGAAGAACCTCCCAAACCGGGTTTTTGGGGGAAAATATGGAGTGCAGTGAAATCATTGTTTGAATAGGAAATGAGTATGGAAGAAAGAATTCAAAAATACCTCTCGGATTGCGGTGTTATGTCGCGTCGGAAAGCAGAGGCGGAAATCAAAGCAGGCAAGGTACTTATAAACGGCTATCCCGCCACCATTGGACAAAAGATCAACCCCGACAACGATGCCGTGCAGTATGAAGGCAAGGTGATCGAAAAAACCGCCCAAAAGATATATATTATGATGAATAAGCCCCGTGGGTATGTGACCACTCTTTCGGATGAAAAGGATCGCAAATGCATTACCGATCTTTTGACCGATTTGAAAGAGCGCGTCTATCCTGTGGGACGGCTCGATTTGGATTCGGAAGGATTGCTTCTATTGACAAACGACGGTGCGCTTGCCAACAAAATGATGCATCCTGCCAAGGGTGTGGAAAAAACTTACCATGTCAAGATTCGCGAGCCTATTACTCCCGAACAATTGATTAAGCTTAACGACAGCATGGTGATTGATGGGTACACCATCCAGCCGTGTCGTGTGCGCCCGCTCAGCACGGATCCGACCAAATTGGTGTTTGTGCTCAAAGAGGGCAGAAACCGTCAGATTCGCAAAATGTGTGAACAGGTGGGGATTCAAGTTGCCCGCTTGACACGAATCAGCATCGGCGCCATTTCACTCGGCGGCCTGAAATCGGGAACGTGGGTGAAGTTAAACAAAGACCAGGTAGATTATCTCAAATCTATATAAAAATAAAGCGCACGGAAACCGTGCGCTTTGCTTATTCTGCAACAGCATCGAAACAAATTTTATCTTCAAGCATACCTCTTACGAAATGGCCGTCGGTATAAACGGAAACGGTATCGCCAAGACGTGCTTCCGCGATATAATGGATCTCGAACTTTCGGATGGGAAAATCGATGGCTTGCGATACAAAATCAGCATATATGGCATTGTTGACATGAACGTTTTGATCGAGATGGCATTCCTTGACTTCAATCTGCATTTTTTCCGACAATGGCGGCGGTGTCAAGCGCCGCGCGGGAGAACAATTTTTAACAGGCGATTCTTCACGGGGGATTTCTGCGGGCGCGGCAGAGGGACGCAGAAGGGTACGCGCGGCAAAATCCATAAGAGCCCATTCGGTGCAGGCTTTCCCAAGCATACTGCCATCAGGAGAAAAAAACTCAAAATCGCGCAAAAATAAAATACCGCGAATGTTTTGCGGATAAGTTTTTATAGTGATTTCCTGTCCCGTATAAGGGACATCCAGCTCCAGTCTCAGCGCGGTTAGAATGAAAACCATGTTGTGGGAGCGCAAATAGTCATAAGTAATGGAAAGAGAGTCGAGCTGGGCCTCGGCTGTTAGCTGCATTTGATGCAAAAGTGTCGAAAGTTTAGCATCTTTTTGTGCGCCAAAGGAACGAATATACGGCATTTTATCACCCCGCACCATTATAGCACAAAGCGGGAAAAAAGTCAAAGGGGCACTTGACAAACCGCAAAAAGGGTGTATAATAAAAAAGAAGGCAAGAGGAACGGACAAGTTTTTTCACAAAGTGCTTCAGAGAAACGTCGGCTGGTGCGAGACGTTGCAACCGTGAAAAAATACCACCGTGACTGCCGCGACAGGAAATGGTCGCCGTCTCCCGCGTTACGGGGATAATGAGCGGAATCGTGTGATTCCAAATTGGGTGGAACCGTGAGTATTTCTCACCCCGATGTTTTGTCGGGGTGGGATTTTGTTTTTTCTGCCCCTTGTGAGAAAAATACCGAAAAGGAGAAATGAATATGATTCAACTGACTTTACCTGATGGAAAACAACTGACTTTAGAAGAAGCGATGACGGTGCTGGAAGCTATCAAAACTTTTAGCAATTCGCTGGCAAAGGCGGCTATGGGTGCTGTGGTAAACGGAGAGGTTTATGAACTCCAGAGAGTGATCGATCAGGATGCCACTTTCACCGTGCTGACCTTTGATGATGCGGAGGGGCGTAAAATTTACAGACACACCACCTCTCATGTGATGGCGCAGGCTGTCAAAAGACTCTTCCCGACGGTTAAATTGGCCATCGGTCCCGCTATTGACAATGGTTTTTATTATGATTTTGATTCCGATACTTCTTTCACACCCGAAATCTTGCAGAAAATTGAAAAAGAAATGAGCAAGATCGTTTCGGAAAATCTGCCGCTCGAAAGATTTACCCTGCCCCGTGAAGAAGCGATCAAGTTTATGGCTGATCGCGATGAGCCGTACAAGGTGGAGTTGATTCGAGATCTGCCCGAGGATGCGATCATTTCTTTCTACCGTCAGGGTGATTTTGTAGATCTTTGTGCAGGACCTCACCTGCCCTCGACGGGGAAGATCAAAGCGTTTAAGCTGACCCAATGTACGGGCGCTTATTGGCGCGGTAATAGCGACAATAAGATGCTGCAAAGGGTATACGGCACCTGTTTCCCCAAAGCGGAAGAGTTGCAAAACCATCTTGCGCAGATCGAGGAAGCCAAACGCCGCGACCATAACAAGCTGGGCAGAGAACTTGAACTGTTCACCACCTCCGATTTGATCGGTCAAGGCTTGCCGATCATGTTGCCCAAGGGTGCCCGCATCATCCAGCTCTTGCAGCGCTTTGTAGAAGATGAGGAGCAGCGCCGTGGCTGGCAGTTGACCAAAACACCCTTGATGGCAAAAAGCGATTTGTATAAGCTTTCCGGTCACTGGGATCACTACAAAGACGGCATGTTTGTCATGGGCGACGAGGAGAAGGATGATGAAGTGTTTGCTCTCCGTCCCATGACCTGTCCCTTCCAATATCAAGCCTATCTTGCCAAAGGCAGATCTTATCGTGAGCTTCCCTTGCGTTACAACGAAACCAGTACCCTTTTCAGAAATGAAGCATCGGGCGAAATGCATGGCCTTATCCGTGTTCGTCAGTTCACCATTTCGGAGGGACATCTGATTTGTACCCCCGAGCAGCTTGAAGATGAATTCCGTTCCTGCCTCGAGCTTGCCATTTATATGCTCAAGACCCTCGGCCTGTATGAAGATGTTTCTTACCGCTTCTCGCAATGGGATCCCGCCGACAGCGCAAAATATATCGGTACCCCCGAGCAGTGGGAAAAAACCCAGACGATGATGGGCAGAATCCTCGATCATTTGGAAATTCCTTATAAGATCGGGGTGGGTGAAGCCGCGTTCTACGGCCCGAAACTCGATATTCAAATCCGCAACGTACACGGCAAGGAAGACACCCTCATTACCATCCAGATCGACGAAATGCTGGCTGAAAAGTTCGGCATGGAATATGTTGATCGCGACGGTGTGAAAAAGCATCCCTGCATCATTCACAGAACCTCGCTCGGTTGCTACGAACGCACCCTTGCGCTTTTGATCGAAAAATATGCAGGTGCATTCCCCGCTTGGCTTGCTCCCGTGCAGGTCAAGGTGCTTCCCATTTCCGAACGCACCCATGAATATGCCGCGCAGATCGCATCGAAAATGAGCGCGGCGGGCTTCCGTCTTGAAACCGACGACCGCAACGAAAAGATCGGTTACAAGATCCGTGAGGCACAGCTTATGAAGATTCCTTATATGCTCGTCATCGGTGACAAAGAAGCCGAAGAGGGCGTTGTGGCCGTCAGAAGCCGCAAGGAAGGCGATCTTGGCACGATGACGCTGGATGCCTTTATGGAAAAACTTCGCGGCGAAGTGGATAACCGCGTGCTTTGATGCAGTAACAGAAAAACGGTGTAACCGAATGGTTACACCGTTTTTGTTTGTTTATATCTTATGCAAAATATTTTTTCAGTTTTTCTGCAAGATCTCTCTTTTCCCAGCCGACGTTGACGTCTTCTCTACCGACGTGACCGTAAGCGGCGAGCTGCTTGTAGATGGGTTTGCGAAGATCCAATGTTTGAATGATGGCGGCAGGACGGAGATCGACGAGCTCTTTGAGTGCATCGCCGAGAGCGGCATCGGCAACTTTTCCTGTACCGAAGGTATCAACCATGACCGAAACGGGACGGGCAACACCGATGGCGTAAGCGATTTGCACCTCACATTTGGAGGCAAGACCTGCTGCGACCACGTTTTTCGCAAGGTATCTGGCGGCATAAGCGGCAGAGCGGTCGATCTTTGTAGGATCTTTGCCCGAGAAGGCGCCGCCGCCGTGACGGGAATAACCGCCGTAGGTGTCAACGATGATCTTTCTGCCTGTCAGACCCGAGTCGCCGTTGGGGCCGCCGATGACGAAACGACCTGTGGGGTTGATGAAAATGCGGGTGTTTTCATCCATCAATTCCGCGGGAACGATGGGTTCAATGACCAATTTAATCAAATCGCGGCGGATGGTATCCAGTTCGACGTCGGGGTTGTGCTGGGTGGAAATGACCACGGTATCGACTCTGGCGGGTTTGCCGTCGATATATTCGACAGTGACCTGTGTTTTACCGTCGGGACGGAGATAGGAAAGGGTGCCGTCTTTGCGGATTTTGGTGAGTTGTCTTGCCAATTTGTGTGCCAAAGAAATGGGAAGGGGCATCAGCTCGGGGGTTTCATCGCAGGCAAAGCCGAATACCATACCTTGGTCGCCTGCACCTGTGTCCAGACCATCGGACATATCGCCTTCTTTGGCTTCGATGGATTTGTTGACGCCGAGTGCGATGTCGGCAGACTGCTCATGAATGGCCGAAAGAACCGAGCAAGTATCGGCATCAAAACCGAAAGCGGCATCGGTGTAACCGATTTCGCGGACGGTGTCGCGGACGATTTGTTGCACATCAACAAAGCCCTTGGTGGTGATTTCGCCCATAACCATAACGATACCGGTGGTGGTAGCGGTTTCGCAGGCAACGCGGGACAGGGGATCCTGACGAAGCAGTTCGTCCAATACGGCATCAGAAACCTGATCGCAAAGTTTGTCGGGATGACCTTCGGTCACCGATTCGGAGGTGAAGAGAAATTTGTTCATAAACTTTTCCTTTCATAAAAAAATTGCTTCCCCGAGAGTCGGGGAAGCGTTATCCTTGACTCTCATCTGCCGGGAATTTTTATCCCGAGGAATTGGCACCTTACTTTCGCAGGTTGCCGGGCTTCACAGGGCCTGTCCCTCTGCCGCTCTCGATAAGAATAATTTACTTTTTTTCAGTATAACACAGATTTTATTGAAATGCAAGAGAAAAATTGCGGGCCGGTTTAGATTTTTTTCGTGATTTTATAAATATCTGCGGGTATTCCGACCACGACCAGATGATCTTCGGTTGAAAAAATGTAGTTGGGACCGGGCGCGGGAGTAAGGACGCCGTTTTTCTTGATAGCGATAATGTTGAGCCCATATTTTTTGCGGACATCCAGTTCCATGATGCTCGAACCCGGCCAGTTGGGGAGAACAGGGATTTCAAAAATAGAATATTCGGGTGTTAATTCGATGTAGTCAAAAACATTGTTGGCGCTGTACCGAGTGGCCAAACGCTGCGCACAGATCTGTTCGGGATAAATGACTTCATCTGCGCCATTGCGAAGAAGGAATTTTTCCTGAATGGCACTTTTGGCTTTGGAAACGATGTGTTTTGCACCCAAATCCTTTAAAAGTGAGGTGATTTCAAGGGATGCTTGGAAGTTCTCGGCAATCGCTACAAAAATCACATCAAAGTTTCCGATGCCGAGGGATTTGAGTACATCAATATTGGTGCAATCACCGATTTGCGCGTCGACAAAACGAGAAGAAAGGGCTTCAATTCGTTCTGCATTTTCGTCCACGATCATAACATCATTGTGGAGCGCTGTGAGCTTTTCGGCAAGAAGAAGTCCGAATTCTCCCATGCCGATGACAAGAAATGATTTCATAATATTCTCCTGTTTATCCGATAATAACTTTTTCCGTGGGACGTTCGGCGGTCGGTACGCCCGTAGATTTACGCTCGCCGATGGCGAGTGCGAAGGTCAAACCTCCGACCCTGCCCATAAACATGAGGAGGCAAAGCACGAGCTTGGATATGACCGTCAGTTGCGGGGTGATGCCGAGAGACAGACCGACGGTGCCGATGGCACTTGTGACTTCAAAGAGGTTTTCTTTCAGGGTAAACGGTTCCAACTCGTTTAAGAAGAGTGTAGCTGTGACGGCTGACAAAAAGTATAAAACGGTGACGGCGCTCGCCAGTTCTACGGTTTCGCTGGCAAGACGGCGCTTGAAAATAATGGGGTCATCCTTGTGCTTGATCTTTCCGATGGTGCCGACGATGAGAGCGGTGAGGGTAACGGTTTTGATACCGCCTGCAGTAGAACCGGGATTTCCTCCAATGAACATCAAAATGACGGTCACCAAATAGCTGCCTTCAGACATTCCGTTATAGTTGGTGATATAAAAACCTGCGGTGCGAGGGGTGACCGCATGGAAAAGTGCGGCAAGAAGTTTTTCTCCCGTATCAAGATGGGCAAAGGCTTTGTCATATTCTTCCCAGAAGAAATACAGTGTACTGCCAAGGAGCAAAATCAAGGAGGATACAAGAGCGATTTTTGTGTGCAAACGGTAGCGGGAGAAGCGGCATTTGGTTTCAGCCATGTCGCTCCAAACCAAAAAGCCGAGTCCGCCGATGAGAATGAGTGTGCAAACGGTCAGCATGACGGTCGGATCGGTGGAATAATCCGCGAGGGAGTTTCCTTTTCCAAATACGTCAAATCCTGCGTTGCAAAAAGCCGAAACGGAATGGAAGATGCCAAAATATATTGCCTTGCCCAAAGAGAAATCCAAAGAGAAGCGCAGGGCAAGTATGACGGCGCCGACACCTTCGAATATTAAAGTGCCGACGATGATTTTTCGTACCAATTTGACCGTGCCGCCGACCTGCATACTGCCTGCCGATTGCATGATCAGTTTTCGTTCGCTCAATGAAATCTTTCGTTTTACCAATACCGAAAAGAGGGTCATGAACGTAATAAAACCGAGTCCGCCGATCTGAATGAGAACCAAAATGACAAGTTCACCGAAGAGGGTGAAGGAAGAGCCTGTTTCGGTAATGGAAAGCCCTGTCACGCAAGAGGCGGAAGTGGATGTGAAAAGCGCGTCGATAAAGGGACGCCACTCGCCGTTTTCATTGGCAAGCGGGGTCGAGAGAAGAAAGGCGCCCAAAAGAATGAGAGCCAAAATTGTGATGGCGATGATTTGGGTAACGGATAAATGAATTTTGTTTTTAAGCATAATTTTTTAAGAGGAACGCTGATCTGCGCCGTAGCGCAGATCAGCGTTTTGAGACGGTTTTTAATACATGCCGCCCATGGCTGCGGGATTGACCGCGGGAGCGGGGGTTTCTTCTTTTTTGTCGGTGACAAGACTCTCGGTGGTGAGAACCATCGAAGCGACCGATGCGGCGTTGCAAAGGGCCGAACGGGTGACCTTGGCAGGATCGATGATACCGGCATCAAACATATCCACATAAGTGGCGTTGTATGCGTCGTAGCCGTAAGCGGTTTTTCCGCTGTTGACGATTTTGTCAATGATCACAGAACCTTCTACGCCTGCATTTTCGGCGATCTGTCTGGCGGGTTCTTCCAAAGCGCGGAGAACGATGGAAACACCGATTTTTTCGTCGCCCGAGACGGTTTCGAGAAGAGCTTGAACTTCGGGGATGGCGTTGAGCAGCGCTGTGCCGCCACCGGGAACGATGCCTTCTTCAACAGCTGCGCGGGTAGCGTTGAGAGCGTCTTCGATTCTCAGTTTCTTTTCTTTCATTTCGGTTTCAGTGACAGCGCCGACTTTAATGACGGCTACACCGCCTGCCAATTTGGCAAGACGTTCTTGCAGTTTCTCGCGATCGAAATCGGAAGTGGTGGTTTCGATAGAGGAACGGATCTGTGCGATTCTGGCTTTGATGGCTTCGGGATCGCCTGCACCGTCCACGATGATGGTGTTTTCTTTGTTGATCTTGATTTGTTTTGCGCGACCGAGTTGGGCAAGGGTGGTTTCTTTCAGATCCAGACCGAGCTCTTCGGAGATCACTTCGCCGCCTGTGAGGATGGCGATGTCGCGGAGCATTTCTTTTCTGCGATCACCAAAGCCGGGGGCTTTAACGGCAACGCAAACAAAAGTGCCGCGGAGCTTGTTGACAATCAAAGTGGAAAGAGCTTCGCCTTCGATGTCTTCAGCGATGATAACCAATTTCTTGCCTGCTTGGACAACCTGTTCCAACAAGGGGAGGATTTCCTGAATGTTGGAGATTTTTTTATCGGTGATGAGTACCAAGCCTTCGTCGATGATGGCTTCCATTTTGTCGGTGTCGGTAACCATGTAGGGGGAGAGGTAACCGCGATCAAACTGCATACCTTCCACAACTTCGCAGTAGGTGTCGGCAGATTTGGATTCTTCAACGGTGATAACACCGTCGGCGGTTACTTTCTTCATAGCGTCTGCAATCAACTGACCGAAGATTTCATCGCCTGCAGAGATGGCGCCGACACGGACGATATCGTCGGTGCCGTTGACCTTCTTGGCGTTGGCAACAATGGCGGCAACAGCCTTATCCACTGCTTTCTGGATACCTTTTTTCAAAACCATCGGGTTGGCGCCTGCGGTCACATTCTTCATACCTTCGCGGACGAAGGCCTGTGCAAGCAGGGTAGCGGTGGTGGTGCCGTCGCCTGCGGCATCGTTGGTTTTTACGGCGACTTCTTTGACGAGCTGCGCGCCCATGTTTTCAAAGGCGTCATCCAGTTCGATTTCTTTGGCGATGGTCACACCGTCGTTGGTGATCAGGGGAGCGCCGAATTTTTTGTCGAGTACGACGTTACGGCCTTTGGGACCGAGTGTAATTTTAACGGTATCGGCAAGAGCGTCGATGCCCGCTTTCAATTTGTTTCTGGCATCAATGCCGTAAATAATTTCTTTTGCCATGGCAAGATTCCTCCTGTAATATAATTATTCAACGATCGCGAGAATATCGTTTTGACGGACTACAACATATTCGGTACCGTCAAGCTTGATCTCGGTGCCGGAATATTTGCTGGTGATAACTTTGTCGCCTTTTTTAACGGTCATGACAACTTCTTTGCCGTCGATGATACCGCCGGGGCCGACTTCAACAACTTCGGCGATCGAAGGTTTTTCTTTGGCATTGCCCGTCAGAATAATGCCGCTTTTCGTGGTTTCTTCTGCTTCCACCATGCGGATGATGACTCTGTCGGAAAGGGGTTTGAGTTTCATGGGAGTACCTCCTGTTGGTTTAGCACTCCGCTTTTGTGAGTGCTAATTTTATTTGTGTCTATTCTAACACTTCGGAGAAAAAAATCAAGTGCTTTTCATAGAATTCACATTTTGTTAACAAAATTTTCCTGCCGTGGATTCTTATAATATTGGAAGAGTTGACAACGAATCATACCGTTGTATAATTTTCGCGCTTTATCGGCTTTTTTTCCGTAGTGAGATTCAAATGTATCATCGGATGAAATGATATAGATTTGCCAGTTGGTCAGCTTGGAAAATGCCTTTCCCATGTCGGAAACAAGCTTGCGCGCCGACTCAATATCGAGCATACGTTCGCCATAGGGAGGATTGGTGACGATGGTGCCGCGTTTTCCGCGGGTGGTGATGTCTCTGACATCCATTTCAAAGAATGTAATATATTTGTCCATGCCTGCATTTGCGGCGTTTTGTTTTGCGTATTCTAAAAATGTGGGGTTGATGTCGCTTCCGTACACCTCAAAGGGTTCTTTGGATATGGCGGATTTGGCTTCTTCCCGCGCATTTCGCCAAACGGACAGGGGGATTTGACGGTAACGTTCGGATGAGAAAGAACGGAACAACCCCGGGGCTGTGTGCGACAGGCGCAGTGCGGCTTCAATGGCAATTGTACCCGAACCGCACATGGGATCCCAAAAGAGAATATCATTACGGGGGCGGGAAATGGCGGCCATGGCGCTGGCGAGGGTTTCTCGAAGCGGCGCTTCGTTGGTGTCCTTGCGGTATCCACGCTTATACAAGCCGTTCCCCGAGGTGTCAAGCAAGAGGGAAGCATTGTCTTTTAAAATAAAAAACGAGAGTTGTTTTTTGACGCCCGTTTCGGGAAACCATGAAATGCCGCGTTTCATTTTCAAACGCTCTACCACTGCTTTTTTGACAATTTTCTGACAATCAGGCAGGCTGAAAAGAGCCGATTTGATGCTGTGTCCTTTGACGGGGAAAGCATCGGTGCTGTCGATCCATTCTTCCCAAGGGAGGGCTTTGGTGCCCTCAAAAAGCTGATCGAAGGTAGCGGCGGGGAATGCACCGATTTGGATATATACATGCTCGGCACAGCGCAGATTGAGGTTACAGCGTGCAACCGCATCGAGCGGCGCATCGAAAATTACACGTCCGTCAATGGTTTCGACTCGTTTATAACCGAGGGCGTCGATTTCCTCACCCACCAATTTTTCAAGGCCGAACAGGCAGGTGGCAACAAAGCGCAGGGTAGACATGGTGATTCCTCCGAAAATGTAATTGAGTGTGATGGGTAAAGTGGGGCGGGGGGATTGTATTTTTATGCGGGATATGATATAATCAAGCGAATTTTGTCACGGAAGGGGGATAAGCATGCGTCGCGGTAAAAGAAAAATCAAACTGTCAATATTGTTGGTTTTGGTCGTTTTGTCGGCTTTTTTATTGACCGCTTGCGGCGACGATGCTGCAGGACCGTCCGATGATCAGGATGGGATACAAGGCGGACAGGTCGGCGGCGATCTGTCCCTTGAACCGTCCGTTTTAGAGCTTGAAGTGGGAGATGAATATACACTGAAAGCTGTTTACGCAGATGATAAGCCGCTTGTTTGGCAGAGCAGCAACGAGCAGGTCGCATCGGTGGATAACGGCAAGGTGGTCGGACTGCGGACAGGGCAGACAGTGGTTACGGTTTCGTGCGGAGGAAAGAAAAAGACCTGCACCGTGACCGTAAAAGAAAAGGAACCGTCTCTTGTGATTTCGCAAGCAGAATATGCCATTACAATAGGCGAAACGGTCGAAATTGGTTATGAATGTGCGGTTATAGATCCGAAAACGGTTGTTTTCAGCAGCAGCGCACCCGATATCGTCGGGGTAGACGAGCAAGGGAGGATGTTGGCGCTCCAAGAGGGAGAAGCTGAGATTTATGCCGAAGCCGAGGGGTTGAAGGCGTCTTGCCGTGTCAAAGTGTTGCCGCAGGCGATGTTTATTTATCTTTCACACAATAACGTATATATGCGGACGGGCGAATACTTTTCCTTGTCGGTTTCGGTAGAGCCGTCTGCCGCTTCGCAGATACTGTGGTGGAAAAGCTCGGATCCGTCGGTTGCAACTGTTTCCGAAAAGGGAGAAATCAAGGCGATCGGGCAAGGATTTACACTCATCACGGCAAAAGCGCGCGTTGGCGATGCGTATTCGTTTTGCGAGGTGCACGTTGGGCTTTCCGATTCGGACGGAGGGGATGGTTCCACATCACCTGTATTGACCCCCGGACAAAGCATATCGCTCGGTTCGGTGCTTGCAGATGTCGGCGCGACCGATCACAGCGAGGTGCTGTGGGAAAGCAGCGATCCTTTGGTTGCTTTGGTGGATGAAAAAGGCATCGTTACGGCGGGTGGCTACGGCATCGCGGTGATCACCGTCACCCATCTGGAGACGGGTGAGCGCTTTGAATGTACCGTATCGGTCGAGGTGTCGGCGGGGAGCGGAAATCAAAAACCGCTTGTCGATCTGCCGAAGATTATGCTGGATGTGCCGTATATCAACCAGTTGAGAAAGGTGCCGACGGGTTGCGAATGTGCCAGCACCGTCATGGTTTTGAAGTATTGGGGCTTTGATATTTCTTTATCTGATTTTATTGATACCAAACTGGATCTGGGGCCTTATCCCTACTACGTTGATGGGGTGCGCCGTGGACCGAATCCTTGGATCACCTTTCCGGGGAATCCCAAAAGCGATGAAGGATACGGATGCTTTGCACCTGCCATCGTACTGGCTCTGCAAAAGGTAGAAGGCATCGAAAACTACACCATTACTTACGGTTACAGTGCTGAAAAATCCAAAGAGACGAGATATATCGATATAGAGGGCGCAAATTTTGTCGATACGTCAAATATGACGGTTGCGGATCTGTGCACTCAATATCTTGCAAACGGAATGCCTGTCATCTTTTGGGGAGGCGGCATTGTCAGAAGCGGACACGTCATGTATTTCCCGCGATCCGGTTCGTCCTGGTACATCGACGATACGGATGAAAAGTTCAGATGGATCGCGTACGAGCATTGTCTGACTTTGGTGGGATGCGATTCGTCCTATTACTATTTCAACGATCCGATTAAATCGGCGAAGTACAAGTACACCAGAGCTTCTGTTGAAAAAGCATTCGCGGCGGTGTATTCGCAATTTGTCGTTTTATCGCCCAATAAAGCAGAATAAAATTTATTCTTTTTTTCCTCGAGAACCGCCGAGCAGATCCGAAACGGGTGCGCTCGGCTTTCTTTTTGGTTTCTTTTTCGGGGGACTTTGAGGCGTTGCGGCGGGATTTTTCGGAAGTTTAACAGGTTTTTTTCCTGCTTTTTTAGTTTTTTGGGGTAGGGGTTTCGGGGAGGTGGTGTCGTTGGACGGGGTCTGTTCTTTTTTCTCTTCACTCTCTTCCGCTTCTTTTTTGGGGAGGGCGGCTTGGGATTTTTTGAGCCGCTTCATTTTTCTGTAAGCGGTGATCTTGTCGCCAAAGAGGTAAAAGATGAGCAGCAAAACAATCAGGACAAGGACAGCAATGCCGCCGAGTATCAAAATGGCTGCCACCCACGGGGTGGTGACGAATGCTTTGAGCAGGGCAAGCAGATAAAGCCAAAAATGACGGTTGACGGCCGATTGGGCAACGAGTTGGGCTGTGCCGAGAGCTTCGCCGTTGTATGATACGGTGTAGGTGCCCAGCACTGCACCCTGCTTGACGGGGGCGACAAGACTTTTTTCAGTAAAGTCAACGGTGTAGGTCAAATCTTGTTTTAAATCAAGGTCGGTGGGGAGAAGGGCGCTGATGTTACGATCGAGAACTGCAATGACATGATCGACGTCTTTGCCTTGGGAAACGGGAAGCTCGCCGATGATTTCACCCTCTTTAATGACGGTTATTTCAGAAAAGCCGGATTTGCCATAATTCAAGAGGGCGGCTACATCTTTAAAGTGCATATAAGAGGGGGCAACATAGGTAGATCCCGAGACGAGAGCGAGGGTGGTTAATCCGTTGTAGGGAAGAATGGAAGCGCAGCAATAGCCCGCCTTTTCGGTGCCGCCTGCGTTGAGTCCAATTGCCCCTTTGACGTAGTAACCGATGAGAGGGTTATTGACCACTAATTTGTTGTTATTTGACAGGGTGTACCCTTTTTTCTTAAAGGGTGTGGGCGGGATGGTGTAGCTTTCTGCGGAAGAAAGGGCTTTGAATTCGGGATTGTTGTAGGCGTAACGAGCAAGAAGGGCAATATCATTCAAAGTTGTGGTCATGCCCGATTCGTCGGTGCCTGCAGGATTGGTGAAATGGGTATTTTTCATGCCGATTTCTACGGCTTTTCTATTCATTTCCGACACGAAAGCGGCGGTGTTTCCAGAGACGGTTTCGGCTAAAAGATAGGCGGCATCGTTGGCGTTGGCAATAATGAGTGCGGCGAGCAGATCGTCATAGGAGATGGTTTCGCCGTCGTGGAAATATTTGTTTGCGCCCGCCATGGAAAGAACGCGCTTTGAGACAAGCACGGGTTCGGGCGTGGCGGTTTGTTTGTACTCGATTGCCAAAATTGCCGTCATCATCTTGGTAAAGGATGCGGGGGCGATGGACTCATCGGCATTCTTTTCATAGAGAATCTTGCCTGTTTCGAGGTTGATGCAGAGGGCTTGTCTGCCCGCGATCTCGGGATCATCCAGAGCGGAGGCGGAAAAGGAGGGGAAAACGGCACAAAACGACAATGCCAATATCAACGCGAGTAAGCGCAGTGCTTTCATACCGATTCTCCTTTCCGGCGACTGATTTTAATAAGCTTTACGTTAAACGTTTCAAAACGACCCATCTTTTTTATTCTACCATATTTCCACAAGGATTGCAAGTGGATTCGGGGGCGGTGAGAAGGGAGAAGGAGGCGCGAATGAATTTTCGTGAATATGAACAAAAAAAGGGGCAAATATTTACATTTCACAACCCGAAACGGCTTGTTATTTACTTGACAAAGGAAAGAAGCGGGTGTAAACTGAAAGTGGAAGTAGAGTATTCTCTTGCGGCTTTCCATGAACAAAATACGACGATGAAGAAAGGACGGCAGATATGAAAAAAACAGTGAAGAGATTCGGACAGGTATTTTTATGTGTGTTACTTTCGGTGTTAAGTGTTTTGTATTGTGTGCCGCAGTCGGTGCTTTTCGGCTTGGCTGCGGGAGAAGAGGCGGTTACGGAAGAAACCGAAGCGGTGGGCGCGCCGGATGCGGTGGCGGAGATCGTGGAGGCGAGAAGTGAAAACGGAAAGCTCTTTTTGATGAGCGACGGAAGCTACGCGGCGGTGAGTTACGGCGCGGCGGTTCACTATACCGATGAAAACGGACAAAAGCAGGAGTATGACAACCGTCTTGAAGCCGAGGGGGCAAAAGACAGCGAGGACGAAAGCGGATACGTCAATCCCAACGGTACTATGCGTGTCAAATTTGCACAGAACAGTAAAAGTGCGAATTTGGTGAAAATCAAGGACGGAGATTTTGCCATCCGTATCGGTATGGACGGGGCGCAAAAGAGCCGTCGAGTCATTGTTGAAAATCCGCAGGAGGTCACAGAGGGAAAGAGCCGACTGGAAACGTGGAGCACCCTTGTCGGTTACAGCGCGGCGGTGCGGTATGAGGAAATCTCGGACGGCGTCGATCTGGAGTACGTGATCGAGGGCGGACGGTTAAAAGAAAATATCATTGTCAAAGAAACGGCGGAGAATTACAGCTATACGTTTCATATGAAGCTGAAAGGGCTGACGGCGTCTGTTGATGCCGACGGCCGCATCCGCCTGGAAAGCGACGGAGAAGAAAAGTATTACATTCCGGCGGGATATATGTATGATGCCGCGGGCGCAACAAGCGACGGTGTTACTTACCGCTTGGAAGGGGAAAACGGAAAATACACGTTGACGGTTGAAGCGGATGAAACGTGGATCCACGCGGACGAGCGGGCATTTCCGATCACGATCGATCCGACGATCGAGACGGGAGAATACGTATCGGATAAAAGCTTTATCAGCGATACCTACGTAACCGAGGGATCGCCGAAGGAAACACACGGCAGTAACCATTTCGTGCTTGCGGGATATACCAGCTCTTCTTCCAGTAAGCACATGCGGGCATACGTGAAATTGAACGTGCTGCCCGAAATCCCCGGCTCTGCAGTCATTGTGGCGGCATCGCTGAATCTAAAGCAGGTGGCGGCAGGAAACGGCTGGAAGGGGTATAACGGTCAGGCGGCTTCGATCGATTTTGCGGTGCGCGAAAACACTACGGCTTGGCCGAGCGGGAGCTTTTTGTGGACCAATCAGCCGTCGGTTGACAGCACCGTGCTGGATTATCATACGGTAACGGCGGCAACGGCTTCGCAGGTGTTTTCTTTCGATATTACCTCTCTTGTGCAAAAATGGTATCGCGGCGGAGCCAATCACGGCTTGGCGGTGTATCCCGTTGTGGAGCGCACCACCGAATCGGTGTACGGATATTGCGGTTTTTATTCTTCGGATGCGACCAGCCAATATAACAACCAACAACCGATGTTTACCATCATATACCGCGACAACAAGGGCTTGGAGGGGTATTGGAGCTATCACAGTCAGTCGGCGGGCAATGCCGGCGTAGGTCATATCAACGATTTTTCGGGAAATTTGGTATTTGCACGGGATGACATGACGACACCGGGCAGTATTTTGCCGGTGACGGTGGGACGTGTATATAACAGTTATTTGAGCGGAAAGCCCTACACGAGTGATTATGCCCTGACCCCGCATACCCAAAATGCAGCGGGTTACGGTTGGAAATTGAATTTACAGGAAACGATACTGGGCGTGTATTCGGAGACGGAGTCGGAGGTGCCCCAATACTACGTATATGCCGATGCAGACGGCACCGAGCATTACTTTACAGCGACGGACGAGGACGGCGTTTATTGCGACGAGGATAATCTGCGGCTGACGCTCACCGTGATGTCGTCGGGCGGATATGAGCTAAAGGATGCATACGACAACGCAAAGCGGTTTAACAGCGGCGGTTATCTGTACGAGATCGCAGACGCATGGGGCAACCGCAAGGTCTTTACGCTGGAAAACAATCTGGTCACGGCTATTTCCGTTTATCGCTCGGAAAGCGAAAGCGAAGCTTTGCTTACGCTTGAATACAATGCTGCGGGCGGACTGAAAAAGGTGTCTTATGCCGAGGAAGCAGCCGACGAGGGCACCGAAACGGCATCCGATGCCGACGGTGAGAAGGTTGGATGGTACGTTTACGGCTATTCGACCACGTATAACGGAGAGGTCTCCACCGAAAACGCCGGATATCTGCGCGAGGTGTCATTCCGGACGCTTGACGGAGAAAACGTGACCACAACGGTTCTGGCGCGGTATTCCTATAACGAAAACGGTGTGCTGATAGCCGCACAGGATGCCGAAAGCGGATATACTTTACAGTATGCCTTTGATACGGCAAGCTACCTGATCGGCACAAATACTTACGGTGTGAGACACAAGGTCAGTGCGGTCACGGAAACAAATACGGTGGACGGCGTTGAGAAAACAGGACAAACGCTGTCTGTCGGCTGTCGGGACAATAAGACGACGGTGTATAATATTGCGGGACGTGCGGTATATACCACCTACGTATTTGACAATTTCGGGCGCACGGTCTGCGGTTATACGAGTGACGCCGTCGCCGAATACGACCCGGAGGACGACGCGGAGGACGAACAAACGACACTGAATGCCCGCATCTACAGCGCGGCAAACAACGTGTATAACAACGGTGAAAGCGCGCCGAAGTTGAAAAACACGGTCTCCTCGACGGGCAGCAGCGGCGGTATTGCCCACAATCTGCTGAACGGCGGCAGCTTTGAAAGCGAGCTCGGCGGCTTTAGCATCGGTGCGGGCAGCAGTACGGATATTTGCGCTGTAAGCACCGAAAAATATTACGGAACCCGCTCTTTACAGATGACGGCAGGGGCTGACGGTGAACGGTACGTTTACCGCACGCAGACGCTTTCGGCGGGTACTTATACCTATTCGGCATACGTCAAGACCGACGGCTTGGTCGGTAACGGCGTGTTTTTACGGGTCAAGCAGGGAAGCACTGTGCTTGCGACCGGTCCGAAGGAAAGCGGTACGAGCGATACCGATATTCAAAACGGATGGCGGCGGACGTACGTTACCTTTACCCTTGCAAGCGAAGCAAGCTGTGAATTACAGGCGGTCGTCCAAGGAAGCGGCGGGACTGCGTATTTAGATGCCGTGCAGCTTGAAAGCGGCGAAGGGGTCAGCCGATACAACCTTTTGGAAAACAGTATCTTTGCGGGAAGCGGCGGCTGGACGCTGACAAACGGCAGCGCGGTAAGCAATTACGGCGTGGGCGACGGTCAGGCGATCAAGCTTTCGGGCGCGCCGGCAAAGGCGTCCAAGGCAAGCCAAACGGTGACGCTGCAGCTTAGCAGTGAAAACACGCTGATCCTGTCGGGCTGGGCAAAGGCAGAGTCGGTCAACACGATGCGGGGAGACGGGCGAAGCTTTGCGCTGGAGGCGGTACTCCATTATGACGATGAAACAAACTCGACCCATACGGAGCAAGTACCGTTTGCATGGGAAAGCCGTGAATGGCAGTACGTGTCGCTGGGTATCGTGCCCGAAAGCGGGAAAACGATTACAAGCGTGACGGTGTCGTGCCTTTATGAGCACAATGCCAACGATGCCTATTTTGACAATATCTCTCTGATCGTGGATGCGGCGCAAAGCTATCGGTACGACGAGGACGGCAACGTCATTCAGGTACAAAGCGCCGACGGCGATACGCAGGGCTTTACGTATGAAAACGGTGTAGATCTTCTTTCGCAAAGCGAGGCGAACGGAGAGCACTATACATATACCTATGAAAACCACGAGATCAAGACCGTGGAAAGCCAAAGCGGACTGAAGCTTGAAAACACCTTTGATGACTTTGGCAACGTCACGGAAAGCAGGATCACGAGCAGTACCGATACACGCACCGTTTTCGGCAGTGCTCAATACGACGAGAACGGAAACCGCACGAAAGAAACCGACAGCCGCGGGAATACGACAAGCTACTTCTACAGCACATCGCGTGAGCTGCTCGAATGTATCCAAGCTGCGGACAAAAGCAAAATATGCTATACGTACGACGAGCGCGGCCGTGTCAAAACGCTACAGGCGCAAAAGAAGGACGGTACGGACGCGGGCGAGGTCAGCTATACCTACGGCGGAAACGGTGTCGAAGAAATCATCAGCGAGGGTGCGGAATATACCCTGCAATACGATGCATACGGAAATTTAGCTTCGGTGAGGGTGGGGGCAAGCAATACGCTTGCAAGCTATACCTACGGAGCGGGCAACGGAAATCTCGAACGGGTCGATTACGGCAACGGATTTTATATCGAATATACCTACGACGAGCTTGACCGTATCAAAACGGTGAAGGAAAACGGTATATTGCAATATAGCTGCAGCTACGACGGATTCGGGAATATCGGCTGCATTTACGATGCGGCGGCGTGGTGTCGGCGGTATTATGAATACGACAGCATCGGGCGGCTGATCCGCACACGCGAAATGACCCTCTCGGGCAGCGTTATCTCCGAAAGCGAGATCGGGTATGATGCAACGGGTCGGGTGAATAAGGAGACCTACGTTTTTGCGGATGAAAAGCAGACGTATGAAACGACGTACCGCGAAAACAGCGACCTGATCGAAAAATATACGCTCAACGGGCAGGGCGAATTCCAATACGGCTACGATGGGTTTGAGCGGGTAAGCGGCAGAACCTACACCGATGATCGCGGATGGGTGGAAATAGAAGAAGACTATACCTACGTCAACGGCACGGTGCAAATACCTTCTGAGAGCGGAAACGAAGCCAACGATGGTGAAAACGAAACCAACGATGGTGAAAACGAAGCCGCCGAGACGGTACAAACCACCACGACGCTTGTGGAAAGCAAAACCCTGTCGGTGTCGGGTAGGGCTGAGGCGGAATCAGAGGTTATTGTGCCGAAATCGAGTACGGTCTTTACATACACCTACGATGAACTCGGCAATATCGAGACGGTGCAAAGAAACGGCGAAGCGTATGCTTCGTACGAGTACGACAGTCAAAGCCGACTGATCCGCGAAAGCAACGCGGTATCCAATAAGACCTACGTATATACCTACGATAACAGCGGGAATATACAGAGAAAGCATACGCTTTCATATACAACCGCAGAATTTAAAGACCTTACCTTATCCGGCGGCACGCAGTACAGCTACGGCGACAGTACTTGGGACGATAAGCTGACGGGCTACGGCGGTACGACGATCACCTACGATGCTATCGGCAACCCCGAAAAATGGAGGGGTGCCGACCTGCTCGTGTGGTCGGGCAGAGAGCTGAAGGAGATCAAAACCGAAGAATCAGACGGCTATTATCTTGACGCAAAGGAATTTACCTACAACGCAGACGGCGTAAGAATACAAAAGACCCATATGTACGACCCGTTTTATTACTGGAAGACGGTGGACTACACGGTGTCGGGCAGCCGCATTCTCTCCGAAACGCAGACGGTTGAAGATATGATGGCGGGAACCGCTACGGTCAAAACGCTTGTGTATTATTACGACAACGCGGGAGAACTTTACGGCGTTTGCTACGACGGCGAGGATTATTACTTCGGCAAGACCTTGCAGGGAGACATCGTCGAGATCTACGATGCCTTGGGCGACACGGTCGTTACCTATACCTACGATGCTTGGGGCAATGTCCTATCCGTCAGCGGCAGTATGGCAGACACCCTCGGACAAGACAATCCTTTCCGCTACAGAAGCTACTACTACGACGTTGAAACGGGACTCTATTATGTATCCAGCCGTTATTATGATCCTGAGATCGGTCGGTGGATTAGCCCTGAGCCAAATGTGTATGCAGGTGCATTTGATAGTGGTTCTGGATTTGTCGGATATAATGTATATGCCTATTGTGCTAACAATCCTGTTAATTTTTCTGATCCCACAGGGGAATTTATATTAACAGCACTTATTGTCGGTGGAGTTGCCTTAGCGGGAGTTGGGGGAGCTATAGCAGGAACCGTTGCTTATAATTCTGCAAAATCATCAGGTTTAGAAGGCTCTGATTTGTTCTGGGCTACTGCCGGTGGCGTCGGAAAAGGAGCATTAATAGGAGGTGTTGCAGGAGGTCTCGTTAGCGCAGCCGGAGGTGTTGTCGTTGCATACGGAGCAACTTCTGTTGCGGGGACAGCAATGATCACTGCAACTGCTACTATAACTGCGAAAGCTACGGAAGTTACTGCACTTCAAGCAAAAAAGAGTACAAATGACGGAGATAATGGATGGCAGATTGCAAACGATTGTATTGATTCTATTTTTGGCAATGGCGGAAAAATTATTTCACCAGCACTAACAAAAGCTGGTACTACTAGTGCTACCTATGTTGCAACTGATCTGATAAAACACAAAGTGGTTCCTCTTGGATTTAATACTTTTTTGCATTCTACTGGTGGAAAAGTGTTGCCATACGGCTTTGCTGCATATGCTTGGGGTCACACATCATATTCAATTTTTTGTACTGACCCCATCGCAAGAGCTAATCAAAGGGGGTATGGTTTAAGATGACAGCTTTTATCAATACAATTCTGCTAATCGTAAATATCATTTCTTTTGCCGCTACAGTTTTGTTTGCAATATTCGGTGTATATGAACAAATAATGGGGCCTGCAGATGCCGAAAAGTTACTCAAAAAATTACACATTCCGCTAAGTTATAATCAAGCATTAATTATAGGTTTTGTTTGTTTAGCACTTATGATTGTTAGCTATATTTTGAGAGCAAAACTGTCTGGAAGATTATAGAAAACTTTTCGAACATAAGGGCTTGGGACTGTCCCAACAAGTCTGCGTTTGGGTGACCAAACGCGATGCTTGCTGGTACATAACAGAACCATTCTCTTTTTCGGCAAGTACACACCGAAAAACAACGTCCCGGAGGGTGACATCCCCTCCGGGTACGTAACAGAACCCAGCCGAAACGGGGCTTTATTACCTCCAAAGCCGGTATTATGACCCGTTCGTGGGACGTTTTTTGAACGCGGATGGATACGTTTCCACGGGACAAGGAATAGGCGGGCATAATATGTTTGCTTATTGCGGCAATAATCCGGTGAATATGGTGGATGCGGGTGGAGAATCTCCGACGGCAGTTGTTGTAGGTGGTCTTGGACTGTTGAAAGCTATAGGGGGCCTTTTAGTCACAGCAAGTAAGGCTTTTGTTGGGTTGTTCGTGACGGTGGTTGCAGTTGATGAAATTGCTTCCAGTGGTGTAATTTCGCGTCCATCCGTTAAAACGAATGAGAAAACAAAAGAAGAAACGAGAGAGCAAGAAAAGGAAAAAGTATTTCCTTTTCCACAGCGAAATGATGGTACTACTTACTATCATGTTACCACGCTAGAAAGCGCAAAAAAAATCATGAAATCGGGTTGCCTAATAGGGAGTAAATGGGAAGGTGGACATGTATATGCATGGAAAACAAAACCTAGTAAAAAAGCCATTAAAATTTCAGGTGCTCATATGGGCGTTACTATCTCCTTTAAAACAAACGCGTCATTTGTACCAGATGCAGGTATCTCAAGTGTTTCGGCTCTAATGTATGGACCTGTAGTAAGTTTTGCGCCCGGACCAATATATGTTTGGGACGTAATGATAGTGGGGTGATGAAAGTTGATCGGCAGCATTTGTGTTCGAAATGAAGGATATGTTCATTGCGAGTCGATTTTTTACTCTGTCAATGACATTTTGTCAAATCATTCGAGTTATACTTTTTCGCCCGGTATAAACAAGCTGATTGGTGATGTTGACTCCGGGAATTGGGCTGTCAGTTACTTGCTTTCCATGTATAAGTGGCGACCGAAGGATTTTATTTTGTTTGCGCAACCCAACGTCACAGTGGACGGCAAAGTGGTTTCTTTGTGTGAATTATCAGCCTTAACTTGTTATATGGATCGATCAGATCCTTTGTTCTCCGGTAGCAGTTCGGTGGAAAAACTGATCATGCGAGGATTAAAACAGAGTAAATTAAATTGTACGTGGAGCGATGTTCAAGAATTGTTTCATTTAGACGATGAACGTATCAAACGTCCTCTTGCAGGCGTTGGGAACGAGGTTTTTAGGGCTATGGCGGCGATAGGGTTCTCCCGGAAAAAAGAAATTTTCTGTTTCCCTTGGTTAAGTCAGCGGCGTTTTGAGGGTTATCATGAGAACTTGGCTTCCTTGTTGCAAATATTAAAAGATTTAGGAAAAATTTTTTTCAAACCAGAATTTCCTAAACCCTTGAATTGACGGGCTTTTTCGCGGTTTTTCTTAGGTTTGGACATAGAATTTCCCTTAAAATTTCCCTTACGAGAAATTTTAAGGGAAAGTTTTTTGCTTAAATGCTGTTGATTTTGATGATTTTAAGGGAAGGTTTTGAGGCTTAACCGGTCTCTAATTTGTCAAGAAGTTTCACACAGTTCCGTTTGGAGTCGCGAGCTGCATGGGCATACACGTTCAATGTCATGTTCACATCGGAATGGCCAAGCAATTCTTGTACTTCCTTGGGCGTTGCGCCGAGCGAAAGCAGGTTACTCGTATACGTGTGACGGAGTCGGTGAAAATGAAAACCTTCAAGGCCTTCAAGAGTCTCTCCGATAATTGTACACTGCTTGATGATATTCTGCGGATGGATAAATCGACCATCGGCCTGCCTGCACACGAGATCAATTCCGGTGTACTCCAAAGGTGGGATCTCATAGGCATCAAGCTTATAGATCTCGTAGTGGATTCTTCCGTTATCGTTGACCTTTGTGAAGTAGTTCCTTTGGTAATAGCTTCCGCAATCTCTTTCAGCCTGCTGCTGTTGCAGTCTGGCTTCTCGCAGTATTTCCGTAAGCGTGTTACCAAAGTCGATGGTTCTCACCTTGCTGCGCTTGGTTGGGCCGATCTCCATTTTGTGTCTTGAACTGTTATAGGATAGACTTCTGCGGACGGTCAGATATTGTTTCTTCAGATCAATGTCTTGCCAGGATAGGGCACATGCTTCGCCAAGACGAACGCCTGTGTAATAGGCGATTTGTATCGGAAGAATAATCGGCTCGTACTTGGTACCCTTAAGGTGGTCGATGATCTGATGATACTGAGCGTGGCTGATGGTGTCGGATCTGTCCATCTCGTCTTCTTCGAACAGTTCATAGTTGTCAAGCTGTGTGCGAAGCGTAATGTACTGCATCGGGTTAAACGTGATGAACTGTTTAGGGAAGACAGCAAATTTGAATGCTCCTCTGAACACGGATGCGTAGGAGTATACGCTTCTCGTGGAGAGTGGCTTCGTGTTTTCGTCCCCTTTGCAGAGAAGATCGAAGAACTTCTGCAAATGCTCGGATTTGACCGTTCGCAGTTTGCGCTTGCCAATGGGGTGCTTCTTTACTCGACGGACCATTCCCTTGTATGAGGTAACGGTACCGTTGCTTCTGCCACTGGGTTTCACTTCTTCTTCAATCCACATATCCATCATGTCGCCCAGGGTGATGTTTTTTGCTTTCGCGACAAATAGAGAGTTTTCGTAATTGTCAATTGCCTTGCGGAGCAGAGCTTCTGTTTCGCTTTTGCTCTCGGTTCCCGGGTACTCCTTCTGGACTCGATTACCGCTCTCATCTTCGATGTAGAAACGGTAATACCATCGCTTCCCCTTCTTTCTAACAGATCCTTTTGCCATAGATATAACTCCTTTCTGCAGGCAAACGGAACTGTTGCGATGTACACATAAGTATATCACTTGTTTGTGAACAAAGCAACAGTTCTGTTGGGATTCTTGCTAATTTACCTTTTGACGGTCTTGACTTCATCCATATTGAGAAGGTCGACACCTTCGTTCAGATCCAAGAATTTGATAAGGATCTCGGTGCGGATGATGTTCTTTCTGCCGATGCGCAGAACGGGAAGTTTGCCTGCATCAACCAGTGCGCGAAGGGTGTTTCTGCCAATACTTGTATAGCGCGAGGCCTCTTCGACTGTCATTCCAAATTTTGATTCCATTGAACGCTCCTCCTTTCGGTGTTAATAATTCAGGTGGCTACCGTTATGCTGCGGAAACATAACAGAGCCACCTTTTGTGTTTGTGTGAAGCGAGAAAGCGAGACCGTATGCTCCCTTCATCGTTTCCTACATGACGAGACCTTGCGCGGGTATGCACTCCGCCGGTGCATATGATGCTACACTCAAAAAAGAGCGCAAAAAAACACCTCATGTTTGATCTATACAGGCGCAGCAAAAAGCGTAGTTTTGCCGGTCCAATCAAACAGTAAAGGCGTTACATCCCGGATTATTCAGTTGCGACTGCATAGGTTTTTCTTTCGAATCACTCCTTCTTAACTTATATTTTATCCTGCCTTTCGGTAGGGTAAAAGCAATTACAGGTTAATAAAATCGCGAAGTACTTCAATTCCCGGCATTTTACGGAGACGTGCAAGGGCGTTGTTTTCCAGCTGGCGTACTCTTTCCTTTGAAATGCCCATGATCTTACCTACTTCATCCAGCTTGTAAAAACGGTTGGCATAATTATCTGCAAGACCGAAACGAAGGCTGATAACAAGGCGTTCACGCTCGGTGAGACGCGCTAAGAATGGCTCAAGCAGCCGGTGACACTCTGACAGATGAAAGGGAAGGAAAGGATCGTCATCAAGAAGTTCGGTGCTTAGAAAGTTCAGATATGTTCCGTCCATTTCTTCAGTCGGCTTGTCCTCTATGGAAACACATTCATAATTCAGCAGATTCAGATATTTGATTCGTGCAATGGGAATGCCGGTCATCGTAGAAAGATCGTCATCTGATGGGTTGGATTGATGTTCAGCGACATATTGTTGTCTGGCGGCTTTAACCTTTGTTATTTCAGAAATTATAAATGGGGTAAAGGATACCGCACGTGTGCTGTGGTTGATGTATTTCATAACGTAATATTTGATCCAGAAAACGGCGTAGGTGGTGAAACGTGTACCGTGATGCACACTGTATTTATCGGCGGCGGTAATCAATCCGAGGTTTGCTTGCTGTACAAGATCGAAGACGGGAACTCCGTACCGGGCAAACTTGATAGCGATGGAAAAGGCAAATTTTAGGTTACAGTTGATCAGATACTCACGGGCATCCGCGTCACCATTCCTGATTTTATGTATGAGCGCAATTGTCTCCTTGTGAGTAAGAGTAGGATACTTGTGAATTTCGTTCAGATATAGTTGCATTGGGTCCGAAAGCATTGCTGAACGAGAAGTTGGCTCGGGGATGTCAATATCTTCGTCATAATCATAGTCGCATTCGGGGAGAATGCTTTCGTTAAACTCAGATTCCTCGGGATCCTCTGCAAACGTGATCGCAATTCCGGCTGCTTCAAATGCCGCATAGATATCATCCATTTCCTGTTCGCTTGGGTGGTATCTGGCAAAGCGGCGCTGAACGGTGGATGCCTTTATGTATCCCTTTTTCTTGGACTGCTCGATCAGGCTGTTAAGAAGTTGAGACTTTTCCTTTGGATGACTATTTTCCTTTTTAGACATACTAAGACTCCTTTCTGGTTTTTCACCTATAATATAACCGAAAAATAAAAAAAAGTCAACCCCAACAGATGAAAAAGTGTATTAAATACTGAAAATAACAAGAAAAAGTAGAAAGCAATAGGTGGTAAAGGGTATAAAACACAAGAAGTTCATTGACTTTTGCGAAAAGGTGTGGTATACTGTGCATACATTATACGAATAAATGGCAGTATGGTGGGTTAGATATGGATAATACGTTAGGTGCTTTGGTTGAGCAATATAAAGCTGAACCCTCCCCGAAGCTGAGGCGAATGATCTGGAATAGTATCCTGTCTGAGGAACTTGCGGAGGTTCTTAAGAATATCAGTATTACACCGGAAAGCGATTGGTTTGTCTTTGACGATACCATTCAGGCAAAACGGATTGTGGATCGCAAGTATTTGGTTGTGGAGGTCTTTGTTCGCGGAGAAGCAATGCTCGGCTTTTGTTATTTGATCAATTTAGGTAACTATACCGAGAGTGAGCTTCAAGGGTTTAAGAAGAATTGTCCGGACTACGCTGAGGCGGATCCGGGAGGAGAATTCCACGCGGCTGTGGCAGTTGCAATGGCTTGCGAGGTTAGGGATGCAAAGGCCACATTCACAGCGATGTCAAGAGATGACCTTCGTGTATGGATCGACCGTTTAGAGTCGGAGATCAAGGTTTAGGGTAAGAGAGAAAAGAGGAATCCAAGCGATATGGCAATAAGCGAAAAAGAGCTGTTGCAGACGATAATAGCAAGTATGAAAGAAGCAGGGTATGACCCGCACGATCAATTATACGGGTATTACACTACTGGTGAGGAGAGCTACATAACTCGCCGTGGGAATGCACGTGAAATGATCAAAGGTGTCAGTCCAGATACAATAAGGGAATATCTGCATTCTGAAGGACGAAAAAGTTAAAATGGGTTTTGAACACCTATAATTTTTCACAATTCTACGCTATAATGTACTTACAAAGGAATTTTCGGTGAGGTTATAGGAACGTCAGCCCACCCGAGAACAGAACACGGATGATGAAAGCCTGTAACTTTGAAAAAAGTTGCGGGCTTTTGCGTTTATTTATAAGGAACTGCAGCCTGCTCAGTCGTATAATAAGTGAAGGGGTCAGACGTGATCCCGTGAATAGGAGGAACCTATATGGATAACGGCGCAAGTAGCTACCGCCCTTTCCTCGATGGTGATGAGAGTGCCTTTGATGAGATTATGAAGGAGCTGTTTCGCAGTCTTGTTTTCTTCATTGACCGTTACGTGCACGACGTCCACGCAGCCGAAGATATTGCGATAGATGCCTTCTCGGATCTTGTCGTACATAGACATCGGTACAACTTCAAGGTGACCTTGAAGACATATCTTTTTATGATCGGCAGAAGCCG
>JAZSON010000008.1:0-42088 GCA_045536965.1 Eubacteriales bacterium | reverse complement strand
GGTTCTGCGTACGCAGAACCGGCGGATTCAATCCGCGCATAATGCGCCGTCGCAACTCATGACAAGTTCATTATTTGAACTTGCGTAAGTCGGAGGCCAAGCGGTCTTAGGAAGACAAACCAAATGATCAACTCCTTGGCTCACAGAACGACATGGCTCCGATCCGCCTTGGTTCTGCGTACGCAGAACCGGCGGATTCAATCCGCGCATAATGCGCCGTCGCAACTCATGACAAGTTCATTATTTGAACTTGCGTTTTCTGGCTGCTTCGGACTTTTTCTTACGCTTGACACTGGGCTTTTCGTAGCACTCGCGTTTGCGAAGTTCGGATAAGACACCGCTTCTGGCGCACTGTCTCTTGAATCTGCGAAGAGCACTGTCAAGTGATTCATTTTCTTTTACTTTAACTTCTGCCAACTGTTATCCCTCCCTTCGCGGATGCAAAGAGATTTTCTGCCATACCTCGGCATAGAATTTTCCGAAAAACGTGAAAATCTTCCTCACTTATCGGTTATGGAATATTATACAATACGGATAGAAACTCTGTCAAGTTGAAATCACAAATTTTTTAAAAAATATGAAAAAATCATTTCGCAACAACGTTGAGCAGTTTATTTTTTACATAAATCGTCTTAATAACGGTTTTTCCTTCCAGTTGCGAAGCCAAGGACGGGGTTGCCATCATGACTTCTACCACCGCGCTTTCCTCCGCATCGGCAGGTACAACCAGTCTGCCGCGAAGCTTACCGCAAATCTGTACGGCGATTTCAACCGACTCGTCCACCGTTTTTTTCTCGTCGTAGGTCGGCCAAGGAGCCAAAGAAGCAAAGCCCTTCTCTCCCAACCATTCCCACACTTCCTCACAAATGTGAGGCGCGAAAGGACAAAGCAAACGGGTAAAGATGTTCATTTCATCCTTGGTCAGCGTTTTCGCTTCATACACTTCATTCATCAAACTCATCATTGCGGCAATGGCGGTGTTGAATTTCATATCCTCAATATCAGCGCCCACCTTGCGGATGGTTTTGTGGAAGCTCTTTTCGAGCGCGGGTGTGACCCCTTCGCCCGACACAAGATCGGTCAGACCCGCAAAACGCTCAAGGAAGCGTTTGCAACCGCGGATGCTGGCGCTTGACCAGGGCGCGGCCTTTTCAAAATCACCAATAAACATTTCATAAAGACGCATGGTATCAGCGCCGTATTGTTCCACAATGTCATCGGGATTGACTACGTTGCCGCGGGATTTCGACATTTTTTCGCCGTTCTCACCGAGAATCATACCGTGAGAAGTTCTCTTTGCGTAGGGCTCTGGATTTTTCAAAATGCCAAGATCATACAAAAACTTTGCCCAAAAACGGGAATACAAAAGGTGAAGGGTGGTATGCTCCATACCGCCGTTATACCAGTCAACCGGCATCCAGTAATCAAGCGCTTCGGCAGATGCAAGAGCATCGTCGTTTTGCGGATCGCAATAACGCAAGAAATACCAGCTCGAACCCGCCCACTGGGGCATGGTATCGGTCTCGCGCTTGGCAGGACCGTGACAATGCGGACAGGTGGTCTCTACCCAATCGGTTACTTTAGAAAGAGGGGATTCACCGTTGTCGGTCGGCTCATACGATTCAATTTCAGGCAAAGTCAAAGGAAGTTCTTCCTCGGGCACAGGAACCCAACCACACTGATCACACCAAATCAGCGGAATCGGTTCGCCCCAATAACGTTGACGGGAGAATACCCAGTCACGGAGCTTGTAGTTGACCTTTTCATGTCCGATTCCCTTTTCGGTCAAAAATGCCGTAATCGCACGTTTCGCCTCGGCCACTTCCATGCCATCGAGGAATCCCGAGTTGACCATGACGCCGGTTTCCACATCCGTAAAGGCTTCTTCCTCCACATTACCGCCCTTGACCACTTCGATGATGGGCAGATTGAACATTTTGGCAAATTCCCAGTCGCGCGTATCGTGAGCAGGCACCGCCATGATCGCACCCGTACCGTAAGTAATCAGAACATAATCGGAAATATAAATGGGAATCTCTTTGCCGTTGACAGGGTTGATGGCAACAACACCGTCCAGCTTTACACCGCTCTTTTCCTTAGCAAGTTCGGTGCGCTCAAAATCGGATTTTTTGGCTGCGGCTTCACGGTAAGCGGCAATTTCGTCTTTGTTTTTCAGCTTGTCTTTCCAAGCTTCAATCGCAGGATGCTCGGGCGCAATGACCATGTAGGTAGCACCGAACAAAGTATCGGGACGGGTAGTAAATACACGCAGAGTTTCCCCGGCGGTGGTTTTAAAATCCACTTCGGCGCCGACACTGCGGCCAATCCAGTTCTTTTGTTGCACCTTGACACGATCGATGTAATTGACCAAATCCAGATCATCAATCAATCTCTGGGCATATTCGGTGATGCGAAGCATCCATTGGCTCTTTTCTTTGCGGATAACAGGGCCGCCGCAACGCTCACAACCGCCCGCAATGACCTCTTCATTGGCAAGAACCGTCTTACAAGCAGGACACCAGTTCACCGACATCTCCTTTTTGTAAGCCAAACCTTTTTTGAAAAGCTGCAAGAAGATCCACTGGGTCCACTTATAGTAACCGGGATCGGTGGTGTTGATTTCGCGCGACCAGTCAAAAGAAAGACCAAGCGATTTCAACTGGGATTTAAAGCGGGCAACGTTGTTTTCGGTAACTTTTTTCGGATGAATCTTATTTTTTACCGCAAAATTCTCGGTGGGCAAACCGAAGGCATCCCATCCCATCGGATACAAAACGTTGTATCCCTCTTGGCGGCGCTTTCTCGATACGATGTCAAGCGCGGTATAAGAACGGGGATGTCCGACGTGCAGTCCTTGGCCCGAGGGATAAGGAAATTCCACCAAAGCAAAAAATTTCTTTTTACTCGGATCGGTTTTCACCTCAAAGGCGCGCTCGTCGTCCCATTTTTGTTGCCATTTTCTCTCAATTTCGCTAAAGTTATGGTTCATTTTATTTCTCCTTCTTTCTCCGATACCTCAGGCAGCTCGATTTTCTCGGCATCTGCCCATAATTTTTCAAGTTTAAAAAATTCCCGACTGTCTTTTTGGAAAACGTGTACCAAAATCGAATCGTAATCCAGCACAATCCATCCTGCGTGATCGTACCCTTCGGAATGGCTCGGTTTTCTGCCTTCCTCCCCGAGTTTAAATTCCACTTCATCGGCAAGTGCCTTGACATGTGTGGAAGAAGTACCCGTAGCAATCACAAAATAATCGGCGATCACCGTCTGATCCGATACGCGAAACACACAAACGTCGTGTGCCTTTTTGTCCTGCAAAACAGCGGCAATGTGCAAAGCAACCTCTTGAATATTCTGTTCTTTCATAGTGTTTCCTTTCCTTGTATCATGCGTTCCAACGCAATTTTTGCTTTCAATGTGTCGGGGTGTACCGACAGTTTATTTTCCTGCAAATGCAAAACCGAACCACTCAGAGCAACCCATATTTCGTGATCCAACCACATCCGTCTTTCGGTAAGATCGGCAGGCAATCCTTCATAAAAGCGCCTGCGCGCCTCCATACAGACGGCGTGTTTTCTGTTTGGCTCAATATAATCGGCAAAATAAAGTATTTTTTCGGGCAATGTCATCCCCTCGCGGGCGGTCGTGTGGTAAGAAATCGCCGACACCGCTTCATCGGATAAATGAAAATCACATCGAGCAATCAACGCGGCAGTCTTACCGTGAACGACAAGCGGATAACAAAATTCATCCTCATTTAAACCGCCCATTCGCAAGGCGATCTCCCGCTGTGTCTCCAAATCCTTTTCCCGCGTAATATCATGCAAAAGCGCCGCTTCAAAAAGCCATGGCGCATCCGCCTGCAAAAGCAGTGCAAGGGTCAGCGCTTCTTCCGCCACCCCAATCGAGTGCTCCCGTCTTTTGTCCGAAAGGGTATCCAGCCACACAGCAATGGATTTTGGGATTTCTCTGCGGTACAGCCCTGCTGTCTGTGCATAAATCCGCACTTTTTCAGGCAGCTTGTCCTGGCTTTTCCCTGCGCGGATCTCGGTAGACGAAACCGCAAGCGGATAATCGGGGATTTTTATAATACACGCACTGTATTTCTCCTCATACAATGCAACATACCGATCATTCTCGTCCCATTCCCCCTCATTTCTGGCCATACAACAAATGGTACAAAAGGAAAAGATCTTTTCGGGTGAGTACCAACTCTCAAGCGATCTGAACATATCGGTACCGACATACAAAAACAATTGATCGTGCGGGTGACATTCTTTGAGCATTGAAAGTGTGTCGGCCGTGTAACTTTTTCCCGCCTTTTGTATTTCAAAATCCGACACCTCAAAGGGAATTGCAATATCCGAAAATGCAATTTTTGCCATTTCCATCCGCTCTTTCCCGCTCGCCCCCTCAATCGTCTTATGGGGCGGAATGCCGGCGGGCATAATGTAAACAAAATCAAGAGAAGCCGCCGAGCAAAAAGCCTTCAATGCGTGTATATGGCCGCAGTGCGGCGGATTAAAGCTTCCGCCGAACAAACCGATATTTTTCATTTTTTCAACCTTTCGGCGAATTTTTCCAGAGCGTTCCCCCTGTGGCTGACGGCGTTTTTCTCGTCAAGCGTCAACTCCCCAAAGGTCTTTTCGAAGGCGGGCATATAAAACAACGGATCATATCCGAATCCACCTTCGCCGCGGGGAGACAAAAGAATCTCACCGCGACACTCACCGCGCACGGTAAAGGTTTCTTCCCCCGACACATAGGCAATACAGCAAACGAAACCGCCGCCTCGATTTTCAACCCCATCCAATTTCTTTAACAGACAGGCGTTGTTGGCAGCATGATCCCCCTCCTCGCCACAACCGCACATAGCGGCAAAACGAGCAGAAAAAATACCGGGCGCACCATCCAGTGCATCAACAGAAAGCCCCGAATCATCGGCAAAAGCAGGAATCCCCGCATGGTCAAACGCCGCTTTCGCCTTGATCAAAGCGTTTTCCTCAAACGTTTTTCCCGTTTCCTCGATTTCTCCGGTTAGTCCAATATCATCCAGTGTCAAAAGAGTCGGCGCACTTTCGCCCAAATGTTCGCGCAAAATACGCTCAACCTCTCTCATTTTCCCCCGATTATGGGATGCAAATACAAGTTTTTTCATGCAAAAAGCGCCTCCACGAACGCATCGGCATCAAAAGGTCGCAAATCCTCCGCTTTTTCACCCACACCGATGAACTTAACGGGAATTCCCAATTCCTTTTGTACCGAAAACAAAATGCCGCCTTTGGCAGTACCGTCCAGCTTCGTTAAAACAAGACCGGTAATATCCGCTACACCTTTAAATTCTTTGGCCTGATTAACAGCGTTTTGTCCGGTGGTCGCATCCAATACGAGAAGCACCTCTCGCGATGCCCCGGGTAAGCCGTTTTCAATCACGCGATTGATTTTAGCCAGCTCGTTCATCAAATTCTTTTTGTTGTGCAATCGGCCCGCCGTATCTATCAGCAGTACATCCGCCTTGTTTTTTGCGGCATTGACAGCATCGAAAACCACCGCCGCGGGATCGGCGCCCTCTTTTTGGGCAATCAAAGGCACATCCACACGTTCCGACCACACACGAAGCTGATCAATGGCTGCAGCGCGGAAGGTATCGGCGGCACACATCACCACCCGTTTATCCTGCTCCTTCAAATAGGAAGCGATTTTGGCCACCGAGGTTGTTTTTCCTACGCCATTGACACCGATCATTAAAATGGTGCTCGGCGTAGTGTCCATCTTCAAAGCGCTGTGTTCGCTATCCACCATGCCGCGAAGGATACGTTTCAGCGCATCCCGCGCCGCGTCGCCGGTCATAATCCGCTCGGTACGAATGGTGTCCTTCAACTGATCAATGATCTCACTTGCAGCCACTCCGCCCACATCGGCAAGGATCAAAATTTCTTCCAATTCATCAAAGAAATCATCATCCATTTCGCCGGAAAAAGCACGAAACAATGCATCGGTGCGTTGTAAAAGGGCCGTCTTTGTCTTCTGTAAGCCCTGCTTTAATTTTTCAAAAAAGCCCATAATATCCCTTTCTATTCGGCAAATTCGCTTCTTCCTGCCACCTCATCAAGAGACAGTTTGATAAAATCAGAAACACCCTTTTCCTGCATGGTAATGCCGTAAAGCGTGTCGGCGCATTCCATGGTACCGCGTCTGTGGGTGATAACGATAAACTGCACATCGGCACAACCCTTTTTCAGATAATCGCCAAAACGGTAAACATTGGCCTCATCGAGCGCCGATTCGATTTCATCAAAGATACAAAACGGCGCGGGATTGACCGACAACAGTGCAAAATAAAGGGCAATCGCCACAAATGCTTGCTCACCGCCCGAAAGAAGCGCCAAGGTTTTGACAAGCTTTCCGGGAGGCTGAATCTTCATATCGATACTGCAATTCAGCGGATCGTTTTCATCCGACATCACAATGTCGGCATTGCCCCCGCCAAACAGATCGACAAAACAAACCTTGAATTTTTCCCTGACCCTTGAGAAGGTATCCAAAAACATGGTACGCATGGTTTCTTCCAAAGAGGCAATAAGCTTTTCAAGTTCCTTTGCGGCAGTATCCACATCATCATACTGATCGCGTAAAAATGTATACCGTTCTTTTGTCTCTTTCAGTTCTTCCACCGCATCGGGGTTAACGCTGCCGATGCTTTTCAGCTTCTGCCTTACCTCTGCCAGACGTTTTTCGGGCTCCTCAACCGCCGCAAAGGCTTCCGCATTGTCTTTAGCAAACTGCGAAGCATCGCTTCTCTCCAGTTCATGTTCTTCTCTTAATTTCACCAAAGCCGATTCAGCGGTACGCTCCTGTTCTTCCAACTGACTGCGTAAACGGGTATAAACCTCGTACACCTTGTCTTTTTGGTTGAGTATTTCCTTGTGCTCTCCGCGAAGTATATAGCCCTCTTTTTCGGCCTCTTCTTGTCTGCTTGCCCCTTCGGACAACTCTCTTCTGAGGGTAGCCGCCAGTGCAGCATTTACCGCAAGTTTTTCTCGTGCTTCCTTCAACTCTGCCTCGGCTTGATCCATCATGACCTGCAAGCGCGCATTCTTCTCGGCTTTTTCCTCCACCGATGCGGAAAGAAGCGTGATTTTTTCTTCAATCGAACGTCTTTCGTTTTCCATACGTTCGATCTCTCGGTTGTCCATGCCGATCCCCAAAGAGGCTTCGGTACATTTGGTTACATCCGCTTCACGTTTCGAGAGAAGCGCTTTTTCTCTTTCGCGTACCTCTGCGGCTTTTTGCTTTTTCTCGGCAATCTGACGGGAAATGGCCTCTCCGCGCCCCTGCAAATCTTTTAAAGTTTCATCGGCAAAGGCGGCGGATTGCGCCGTTTGATTCATTTCCTGCTCCAGCGTTGCTATACGCGCAGAATAATCCGCGCACCGCCCCACTTGAATCTCGCTTTCGTTTCTGCGATCGGCAGCCGCGCGCTCGGACAAGGCAATCTTTTGATCCAATTCACGCAACTGCGCGGTAATCTCGGCGTTCCCCTTGTCCATTTCTTCGAGTTTTGTTAACATTTCTCGGATCTGCTCCCCGAGCTCTTTTTCCTCGGCTTCCAAACGCGCAATATCGCCGCCACGGGATAAAATACCCGTCTTATGAAGCAGTTGTCCACCGGTAAACGAACCGCCAACATTGACAAGCTGGCCGTCCAAGGTGACAACGCGGCATTGATACTGTTGCTCTTTGGCAAGGATGGTGGCTACATCAATATTCTCGGCAACGATGGTTCTGCCGAGCAAATAATCGATGACCCCGCGGAATTTTTCATCACAACGAACCAATCGGCTGGCCATTGCCACAAAGCCCTTTTTCCCATGCAACGCACGGTCATCCCACGGACGTCCGCGCACGGTAGTCAGCGGCAAAAAAGTAGCGCGTCCGCTGTTTGTGGCCTTTAAATAGGCAATCGCCGCTTTGGCGGCGCCCTCATCGGACACCACGATATTTTGCATACCGGCGCCGAGGGTGGTCTCGATGGCTGTTATATATTTTTCATCGGTGGTGATCAACTTGGAAACAGGTCCGAAAACACCGCCGATCTGTTTATCCTCCTGAGCGCTGAGCACCGCTTTTACGCTACCCGAAAATCCTTCCATCAAACGATCCATACGCTGGAGCGTTTCTCTGCGTTGCTGACAGGTCATTTTTTGCAGCCGTTTTTCTTCTTTCTTTTCAGAAAGCGCCGCCATTTCCCCGCGGGATTCCTCCAGCTTGGAAACAACTTCCTGCTTCTTGGTCAAAAGTGCCGCCGTTTCTTCCTCGTGTTTTTTACATTCTTCCCGCGCGACAGCAAGGGACGCTTCTCCCTCCGCCAACACAGCGCGGAGCGCGGATAATTCCTTTTCAATGGCAACGGCGCGATCCCCGCGCAAACGGTTGGCGCTTTCGCTGCCCCTCTGTTCAAGCTCGGCTTGACGCAAAGACTGCTCGAGAATGGCAATTTCAGCATCCAGCGCCGCCACATCCCGACCCGCAGCACTCAATGCCTGTTCGGTTTCGCGCACCGTTTCCTGCAACCTTGTCAATTCCAAAGATGCAACCGACAATTCCTGCAAGCGAACGGCCAATCCCTCTTCGGATTTTTTAAGGGCAAGCGCAAGCTCTTCTTTTTGTTTTTCCTGCACACCGCTCTCGCCTTGGTTTAAACTGACAGAGTTGCGGTAATGGGTCATATCATTTTCAAGAACCGAAATACGCGCCGAAAGAGCTGCATCTTCGGATACCTTTTCATCCAGCATCCCGCGTTTTTGAGACAACACCATATTTTCCTGCTGGTTGTGTTGATAACGCGCCTCCATTTCGGCATCCAGAGCATCGATTCTTTCCTGCAATGATTGCAGCTCGGCGGTACGCTCTTCAAAAACCTTTAAGCTTTCTTGTCTCTTTACATCCAACTCGTCCAGTTTTTTAACAAGCAGGGACACCTCGATCAAGCGACGCTCTTCCACCAAAAGACCATACTGCATGGCCTTTTCGCTTTGCCGTTCAAGTTGCGGTATTCTCGACTGCACTTCTTTCAGTATATCGTCAATACGCAAAGCATTGTCCCGATATTGGTTGAGTTTATTCTGCGCCTCGTTTTTTCTGTAACGGTAACGGGAAATACCTGCCGCTTCTTCAAAAACACCGCGTCTTTCCTCACCTTTTTGAGAAATGATCTCGGCGATTCGGCCTTGTCCGATGACCGAATAGCCCTCTTTTCCTATACCCGTATTCAAAAACAGATTGACAACATCTTTTAAACGAACAGTCTGTCCGTCAATAGAATATTCACTTTCACCCGAACGGTAAAGACGTCTACCGACAGAAACCTCTTGACCATAGCCCTCCAGTCCGTGATCGGCGTTGTCGATGGTCAGAATGACCTCGGCATAAGAAGCAGGACGACGACGGGCAGTACCATTGAAGATAACATCCTCCATTTTACCGCCGCGCAAACTTTTGGCAGACATTTCACCGAGCACCCAGCGCACAGCATCCGAAATATTCGACTTTCCGCTTCCGTTCGGGCCGACAATGGCGGTGACACCCGGTTCAAAGGAGATCACCGATTTTTCGGCAAACGATTTAAAGCCCTGCATTTCAATGGTCTTTAAGTACAATCTTGACACCTCGTTTATCAGTCATAGCCGCGTCGGCAATAAAGTCGATCGACGTCGGCGCGTATCGCCCGTATAAATAGGGTTTGATTCCACCGTGTCCCGTCAAGCAGGAAATACTTTTTTCAGGCACGGTAATTTCCATTTTCTTTCCCGCCACCGACATTTCACCTTCGAGGGCGCGGTCAATTTTTCTTTTCATTTCCGCCTGCAAAACAAGTTCTCCGAAGGCGGGATGCATCGGCCCGATCGGCATTTCGTTTTCCTTGTGCAGACTTTCATTTTCACACAATCCGATTCTGAGCACCGTTACATCGTTTTTCAAAAATTCCTCATATAACGGCACGCATCTTTCGAGTGCCGCCTCCAAAGACAGCGGCGAATACTCTCCCCTTTTATAAAGAGAGTACAAAGGGGTATGGGGAAATACCGCCGTTGGATAAATACGACTTTCCTTTGCGCCGCATCGACAAATGACCCTTGCCGTTTCAAGCTCCTTCTCAGCATCGGATAAAGGCAAACCGACCATCATCTGACCGCCCGCGATCAATCCATGCGACACAACCCTTTGGAGTGCCGCCACGCTTTGCGCGGCGCAATGTCCCCGATGCGTTATCGTCAAAACATCGTCCGATATACTCTGAATCCCAAGTTCGACATGGGTTACCCCATACTGTTTAAGAAGGATCAGCATCTCATCTTCTACCGCATCGGGACGGGTGGAAATGCGTATCCCGCTCGCCATTCCCCTTTGGATATACACGTTGGCTTCACAAAGCAGCATCTCCATCAAATCTCTGTCGATGGCAGTAAAACTACCGCCGAAAAAGGCAATCTGTGTTCCCGCGTGGGTTTCATCGGCAAAGTAGACCGCAAGATCACGGTGGATCGCTTGTACATCAAATGTTTTGCCTGTAATGGCATTTTGATCGCAAAAAATACACCGATGCGGACAACCGATATGGGGAATAAAAAAGGGCAATATCTTGTTTTTTGCCATATCAGACCGACTCGCCGAAAAGAATCAGCGCTTCTTTGGCGGCCTTTTGCTCCGCATCCCGTTTGCTGGTACCCACTCCCGTGCCAATGCAATTGCTGTTCAAGTACACCTGCACGGTAAATTCCTTTTTGTGATCAGGTCCGCTCTCACCGACCAAGCGGTAATCAAGTTTATCCCCGGGACTGTTTTGCACCAACTGTTGCAAATAACTTTTATAATCCTTGATGCGATTGGAAAGCACCGCTTTTTCGGCCTTTTCCTTGGCAAAATCCATCACGAATTCTTCGGCATCGTCAATGGATCCGTCCAAATAAATGGCGGCGATCAGCGCCTCGAAAGCATCGGCCAAAATGGAACGTCGATGCCGCCCGTCGCTCGCTTCTTCTCCTTTGCCCAGCAAAAGATACTCGCCCAGTGAAATCTGACAGGCATACTCATACAAGGCGTTTTCACATACCGTCAAGGCGCGGATCTTGGTCAATTCCCCTTCGGGAAAAGCGTTGTGCGCCCCAAATAGGTAACGGGAAACCGCAAGCGAAAGAACCGAATCCCCCAAAAACTCCAATCGTTCGTTGCAGGGAAAAACACTCTTGGTCTGTTCGTTTGCAAAAGATGAATGGGTCAATGCCTCATATAAGTAACTTGGATCTTCAAACGTATATCCGATAACCTCTTGCAGCCGTTGCGCCGCTTTACAAAAGCTCTCAGGATACACAGCTTCATTTCTCATAACGCAATTCCTTTCGCTTCCACTTCTTTGTCGGTTGCGGCAAGAGTTAAAATCTCATCAATAATTCCCGACTCGTAAAAAATCTTGGCTTGTCTGACAGCATTTTGAATGGCCACCGCCTTGGAGGAACCGTGGGCTTTGATCACAGGCTTGGACACACCCAGAATGGGAGCTCCGCCGTACTGATCTGCAGAAAACTTTTTCACCAATTTCTTTAATTGTTTTTTTGCAAGAAGCGCGCCGATCTTGCTGGTTGTGGTGGACATCAAAGCTTCCTTGAACGAGGAAACCACATATTTACCGACACCCTCCAACGTTTTCAAGCATATATTTCCCGAAAAACCGTCTGCAACCAAAACATCACAATAGGAAAAGGGCATCATATTTCCTTCGATATTCCCCGCAAAATTGATTTTTTCGCAGGCTTGCAACAGCTTATACGCTTCCACATGTACTTCTCTGCCCTTACACGCCTCGGTACCGTTGTTCAACAGACCCACACGCGGACTTTCCATTCCGAGAAATCGCTTCATATACACCGAGCCCATCAAGGCAAAGGAAAGCAAATCTTCGGGGGACACCTCAACGTTGGCGCCGCTGTCCACCAGCAAAGTCGGTTCCTTAGACGGCAAAATACTGCCGATCGCGGCACGGCGAATACCGCGGATGCGTTTTAAGATCAACGCGGAACCCGCTACCAATGCACCGGTATTACCGGCAGACAAAAAGGCATCGCCCGCACCGGCTTTCAAGGAAGAAAGGCCCACGCCCATCGAGGTATTCTTCTTGGATTTAAGTATAGACATCGGGTCTTCTTCCATGGTAATGACCCCGTCGGCAGGCAAAATATCCACGCAGCAGGACGACTTTTTCCCTTGTGCATCCAACCGCGAGCGAATCACAGATTCATCCCCGCAAAATACGATGTCCACACCGTACTCTTCGCCGCCCAAAAGGCCGCCTGCAATGATCTCATGGGGTGCGTTGTCACCGCTCATGGCATCGATAATCAATCTCATAAAATTATCCTTTCTGTGTCTTGCCCGAAAACTTCCGATTTCCACGCATCGATATAGGCAAGCGCACGCTCGGCAATGGCAAGATTGCGTTCCCGCTTCTTACCGCGGACTCTTTCTCCCGATTCAATAATACCGAAATTCACGTTCATCGGCTGAAAATCCACCACCGCTTTGTTGGAAATATAAGCGGCAAGAGCGCCGATGGCCGTCTGATTGGTCAAGGGAGAATACGTTTTATTCAAGGCTCGCTGTGCGGCCGCAAATCCGGCCACAAATCCGGATGACGCCGATTCCACATAACCCTCCACGCCGGTCATCTGTCCCGCAAAAAAGATACGGGGATCGCGTCTGAGCGAATAATCGGCATCCAATAAAGCAGGTGAATGTAAAAATGTATTGCGGTGCATCACTCCGTAACGGAGAAATTCAGCATTTTCAAGGCCCGGAATCATACCAAAAACTCTTTTTTGTTCGGGGAATGTCAGATGGGTCTGAAATCCCACCAGATTATAAATGCTGGCGGCGGCATTGTCTTGCCTGAGCTGCACTACGGCATAAGGTCTGAAGCCGGTACGCGGATCGGTCAAGCCAACAGGCTTCAAAGTGCCGTAAAGCAGCGTATCTCTGCCGCGCTTTGCCATCACCTCAACAGGCATACACCCCTCGAAAACACGGGGATGATTGACGTCAAAGTCATGCAAGACGGCGCTCTCTGCCGAAATAAGCGCCTCATAAAACGCATTGTATTCTTCCTCATTCATCGGACAGTTAATATAATCAGCCGTCCCTTTTCCGTAACGGGAAGCATAAAAAGCCTTGCTAAAATCAATGCTGTCCTTGGAGATGAGCGGCGCGGCTGCATCGAAGAAGAAAAGTCCGTCTTCACCCGTCACGCGCAAAATATCATCCGCCAATTTTTCCGAAGTCAAAGGCCCCGAGGCAATGACCCAAATCCCGCTGTCGGGAATGGTCGAAATCTCTTCGTTTTGCACCGTAATAAGAGGGTTGTTTCGTATTTTCTCGGTAATAAAACGGGAAAACCCGCTTCTGTCAACGGCAAGCGCGCCACCCGCGGGCACCCGACAAGCATCGGCGGCCGCGAGAATCAAACTGCCCAAATGCCGCATTTCTTCTTTCAAAAGCCCGACCGCATTTTCAAGTTGATCGGAACGAAGAGAATTGGAGCAAACCAGTTCTCCCAAATCATCCGAATGATGCGCAGGTGTTTTTTTGATCGGTTTCATTTCGTGGAGAATGACAGGAACGCCGCACCTTGCAATCTGCCAAGCGGCCTCACACCCCGCCAATCCTCCGCCTACAACATGAATCGGTTCCATCATTTCGTCTTCTCCGATTTAGCATCCCCGCCCGCTTTTTTGCTAAATTTACAAGTGCGGCAAGCATGCACGGCACCATTTCGCTTAGAAACAAGCATATCACCGCACTCGGGGCACTTCTCCCCAACAGGCAAATACCAGGACGAAAAATCGCATTTGGGATAATTTTCGCAACCGTAAAAATCTTTCTTTTTCCCCTTTTTGATGATAACCTTTCCACCGCATTTGGGACAAGCTACCCCCGCGTCGCGAACCAACTGACGTGTAAATTTGCAAGTGGGATAATCCTCGCAAGCAAAGTATTCACCGAATCTTCCGTTCTTTTTCACGACCCGCTTGCCGCAGATCTCGCATCGCATATCTTCGACGTACACGGGAGGTTTTTCGGGGGCAACATTACCGCTTTTATCCAGCGGCTTTGTGTTTTTGCAGGTGGGATAACCGGGGCAAGCGGCAAACTTTCCAAAGCGTCCCGATTTAATGACCATCTTACGGCCGCATTTTTCGCAAATGACATCGAGCTCAACGTCGGGCACCGCAATTTTACCCTCGCTTACATCGCTTTCGGCTTTCTGAAGCAGAGCGGAAAACTCTTCGTAAAAATCGGCAAGGATTTCTTGTCCCGACGCCGTTCCCGCGGCGATGCGGTCAAGATTTTCTTCCATATCGGCCGTAAATTCATAGTCGACAATAGAAGCAAAGCTGTCACACATCAACTGCGTCGTTACCTCGCCGAGGGGGGTGGGCACCAACTGCTTACCACTTCTCTCAATATATCCGCGAGACAAAATGGTACTCAAAGTCGGCGTGTAGGTGCTCGGACGTCCGATTCCTTTTTCTTCCAAAGCGCGAATCAAAGTCGCCTCAGTGTACCGGGAGGGCGGCTGGGTAAAGTTTTGCTTGTGTCTCAGTTCTTTCAAATCCAATATTTCCCCTTCTTCCAAGGCGGGAAGACGGGAGTTTTTACCGGCTTTATCTTCTTTTTCATCCGAGGTTTCTTCATAAACACTCAAAAAACCCGCAAAACGCATGGTTTCGCCGGTGGCGTGGAACAAATAATCCCCTGCCGTAATATCAACAGCCACGCTGTCAAAGGTAGCCGATTCCATTTGACTTGCAATAAAACGATCCCAAATCAGCTTATACAACTTATACTGCTCGGCCGTCAAACTTGCCTGAATGCTTTCGGGCGTAAAGGCAAGATTGGTAGGGCGTATCGCTTCGTGCGCATCCTGGGAATTGCCCTTCGCTTTATAAAAACGCGGCTTGGCAGGATAAAATTCCTGACCGTATTTTTCGGTAATGTATCCCTTGGCGGCAGCTCTGGCCTCCTCGGAAATGCGGAGCGAGTCGGTACGCATGTAGGTGATCAAACCGTGTCCGCCTTTTTTCGACAGAGTAACACCCTCATAAAGCTCCTGCGCAATACGCATGGTACGCTGTGTTTGGAAATTCAGTTTTTTATAGGCTTCCTGTTGGAGGGCAGATGTGGTAAAAGGCGGCGCGGGATTGCGTGTTTTCGTACCGCGCTTAATGGTTTTGACACTGTATACCGCATCGGCAAGATCCGAAACGATCTTTGCGCATTCCTCTCCGGTTTTCGGCACTGTTTTTTTGCCGTTTTTACCGTAAAAGGCGGCGGTAAAGGTTTTTTTGGCGTTGCCGGACAAAATGGCTTCCAGCGTCCAATATTCTTCGGGCACAAAGGCGCGGATTTCATTTTCCCTTTCCACTACAATGCGGGTGGCAACCGACTGGACACGTCCTGCAGACAGACCACTGCGAATACGCTTCCAAAGCAAAGGACTGAGTTTATATCCCACAATTCTGTCGAGGATACGGCGGGTCTGCTGGGAATCCACTCTGTTTATATCAATGGTCGTAGGATGCGCGATTGCATGTTTGACAGCATCCTTTGTAATTTCATTGAAGGTCACCCGTTTGGCTTTTCCTTCCTCCAGACCCAAAACACGCGCAAGATGCCAAGAAATGGCTTCTCCCTCGCGATCGGGGTCGGTCGCAAGGTAAACACAGTCGGCCTTTGCCGCTTCTTTTTTCAAAGCGCGGATCAAATCCCCTTTTCCGCGAATATTGATATATTTGGGTTGAAAGCCGTTTTCTATATCCACGCCCAACGAACTGACGGGAAGATCGCAAACATGCCCTTTGGAAGCAAGCACTTTATAACTGTTTCCCAAATAACCTTTGATAGTTCCCGCCTTTCCGGGAGATTCCACAATAACCAAATGATTTGCCATAAACTATTTCCTTTCAAAACTAAACGTAAAGCAAGTCCCCGTCCTTCAGGACAGATTCTCGCGCATAAATCGATTACCGGGACAGGCACAAACAACACCCTTCATCTCCAAAGAAGATAAGATCCGCATGGTTTGCGAAATGTTTCTTTCTTCGGTTACCAGTGAGTCGGCGCTCACGGGTTCAAAATGCAAAAGAGCATACACGGCTTTTTCCTCCGCCGTCAACCCCTCCAAATCCTTTTTCGAGTGGTTTGACTCCCGCAAGATTCTTTTCTCCACAAGAGGCCGCTTTTTCCTGTCATACGACGGCAAATAATCCCGCTTCTTTTCAAGTTTCTTTTCTTTTTTCACCTGTACGGGTTGAGGACGCAAGGGAATGGCATCGGGAAATTCTTCCCGCAAAGCCTCGGTTATATCCTGATAACACATACAAGGGCGCGCGCCCAAACGGTACAAATGATTAGACCCGATTGCCGTTGGCGAAAAAATAGAACCGGGCACGGCATACACCGTCCGTTTTTGATGGAAAGCAATGTCGGCGGTAATCAGAGCACCGCTGCCCTCTCCCGCCTCCACCACCAAAACTGCCGAGGACATGGCAGCAATGATGCGGTTGCGTGCGGGAAAATGCTGGCCGATGGGCGGTGTGTTGGGTGGATATTCGCTGATGACCGCGCCGTGACCGTACATATGTAAATACAACTCCTTGTTGCAAGGCGGATAAATACGATCTATACCGCAGCCCAAAATGCCGACCGTTTTCCCCTCGGCGTATAATGCCGCCTTATGGGCGATCCCATCAATACCTTTTGCCAATCCACTGACGATCAAAACACCGTTGCGTGCCAAATCAAAAGCGATTCTTTTGGCCGCCGCTTTCCCATATTCGCTCATTTTTTCTCTGGGTCCGACAACCGACACACACGGCGTTGCATTCAAGTCATACATCTCCCCCACCCAGTATAAAACGAGCGGGTAAGTCAAAAGCGTTTTGAGCCTTTTGGGGTAGGCATAATCCTCGCAAGTGATTATGCGTACATCATTTTCCTCGCAATAGGCCACAATCCCCTCGGCACGCCTCAAACTTTTATCAAGCAATCGAGGAATACTGCTTTTTCTCAGTCCGTCCACCTTCGCATACGCTTCTTCGTCGGCATCAAAAACCGCCTCCACGGTGGAAAAATGCTGTAAAAGCCGATGGGGTGTATAAGTGCCGATGGAAGTCGCCAAGGTCAACCAAATCCACCGCAACAATGTATCCCTTGTCACACCTTACCTCCCCTTTCCCGCTTCCCACATCAAAATGGAAGCAGCAACCGCGGCGTTGAGCGACTCGGTACCCCGCATGGGTATATGCACCGACGCGTCGCTCATCTGCATTGCCTTGTCAGAAAGTCCCTGCCCCTCGTTGCCGATCAAAAGAGCGATTTTCTCGTTTTGAGGCATTTGGCTTGGCATAAGTCCACCGGGCGTGACCGCGGCAGCAAACCACCGTGTATCGGCCATGCGCGCTCTCAAGTCTTCCAGTCGTTCTACCCTCGCAAAGGGCATACGAAACATATTTCCCATGGAAGCGCGCACCACTTTCGGATTATATATATCCACACAATCACACAAAAATACGCCCCCACAGCCAAAGGCAAGCGCCGATCGAAGAATTGTACCCAAATTCCCGGGATCCTGCAATCCCTCCAGTATTAAATAAAAACGGTTTTCCGAAGAGGCTATGCTTTTCTCCAGTTCTTCTTCCCGCTTCATAAACTGATTCCAAACGCAAACGAGTCCTTCCGACCCTTTATCGGAGGAAATCTTTTCAAAAGCACTGTCCGACAAAACATGGCAGACAAATGACGTCTCTGCCATCTGTTCCAATCGTCGGATCAGAGGGCAAGATAAATCAAAATCTTCCCGCGCCAAAAGATAAACGGGCAAATACCCGCTGTCGAGCCCCTCCTGCAGCGGAATAGTCCCCTCGGTCACGAAAAAACCGTTTTCGTCACGGTATTTTTTGTCACGCAAAGAATAAACAAGTTTGACCGTCGGATTTTGACGCGCCGTAACATTTTGAATACGCATACGAAAACCTTTCAATTATTATATAAAAAAACAATTCTGCGAAAAATATACACGTATATATAATATAACAAAACCACCCTGCTATGCAATAGGAAATTGAAACTTTTTTAAAGATAAAAAAAATAAAAAAAATCTTCCGTCCATCTATACAAAGTGTTGTATTTGTGATATACTTTTAGGTAGATATATTCTAATATGCGTATAAAAGTGACGCTGGGCGTCCGAAAGGTTAGCGTATGGTACCTACACCCGAAAACAATTTTGCCGACAAAGCAAACGAAAACAAAAATGAAACACGGCTTGTCATCGGCCGTAACGCCGTCATGGAGCTTTTGAAAACCAACGCTCCCATTGACCGCATCTATGTACAGGAAGGCGAACCCGATGGTTCTTTGAAAGTCATCGTCGCCAAGGCCGCTTCCCGCCGCATCCCCGTACTTCCCTGCCGCAAGCAAAAACTGGCTACTCTCGCAGGCGAAACACCCCACCAAGGTGTCGTCGCGGTGGCGGCCGAAAAAGAGTATTGCGACGTAGAAGACATCTTGGAGATCGCCGCATCCCGCGGTGAACAACCGCTCATTGTCATCGCCGATTGCATCGCCGATCCTCACAATCTGGGCGCGCTCATCCGCAACTGCGAATCGGCAGGTGTGCACGGCATCATCATCCCCCGCCGTCGCGCGGCAGGCCTGACGGGAACGGTATCCAAAACTTCCGCCGGCGCTTTGGAACACATGGCAATCGCCCGTGTTTCCAACCTCTGCCACACGGTGCAAACCTTGAAAAAGCAAGGACTGTGGATCGTCGGATGTGAAATCGGCGGCACCAAATACACCGATATTTCTTATGATATGCCCCTCGCCCTTGTACTCGGAAGCGAAGGAAACGGCATTTCTCATCAACTTTTAACCCTCTGCGATTTCGTGGCAACCATCCCCATGCGCGGCAAGGTCAATTCTCTCAATGTTTCCTCCGCTTCAGCTGTCCTTCTATATGAAATTCTCCGTAGCCGCGACAGCAAAAACGCCTCCTCCAATCTCTGAAAGGATCACGAAATATGGCAACCTATAAATTTGTCCGAAAATCAAAAAAATCCAAAGGTGAATCACTTCTTTCCCCCGCGGAAAAGATGGTTTCCGAAGATATCCTGTCTGTTTTTTCTTCGCCCTCGCCTTCAATTCCCACCGATTTTCCCATGGAAAAAGCATCGGTTTCCGATGATACTGTTATTTTTAGCACAGAACAGGAAACCGACAATACCGTTGTCTTTGCTGCCGAGCAGGAAGCCGACAACACCGTTGTCTTTGCTACCGAGCAAGAAACCGACAACACCGTTGTCTTTGCTGCCGAGCAAGAAACCGAAGAAAAAAGCGATACTAAAAATGCTTTTCTCGACTGGATTCCCGAGCCGCCCCGTGCGCATGAAACCGAAAACCCCTTTTCTCTTTTCGGCTTAGAGCGCGCCGAATCCGCTCACACCACACCGCTCTTTGTAGAAACCATAACCAAAGAAAGTCTGACTGAAAAACCTCAATTTGAACAACCCGTTCCGCAAAAGGAAGAAGCCCCTTCCCCCACCTTTTCGCTCAACCCCCTTGCAGACACCTCCGACACCCCCTCGAATGTAACCGCTGATCCTTTTGCGGCCATCTTTGACAGTAAGGTCGAAAGCGATTCTGAAAAAGAAAACAAGACAAATGATTTCCCTCCCGAACCTGCCGGCGCTTTTGCATCGTTAAAATCCTTTTTCTTCCGCAAAGAAGCCGATTTCGAGGAAAATGAAAAAAACGATTCCACCGATGCGCTTTCCTTGTTCTCGGACGGTGCCGATGAAAAAACACCCAACTCTGCGCCTTCTCTCAACCCGAGTTTGACAGAACAAAACTCTATGGATGTTTTTTCGGAAAAAGAGTCGATTTCTGCCGAAAACGTGGAAACCGCTTCGGAATTTTCCATTCCCTCTTTAGAAGACACCGATCAACCCCTTGACGATAAAACGCTTTCTGTTAACAAACCAAACAAAGGCTCGGTTGTCGACGCATTCCTGAAAATGTACGGTAATACAACCACCGAGCCTTCGCCCGCCGAAGCCTCCCCCGCCATGCAAGAAGCGCCCACACCCGCATCAGAAGAACAAAGCGCCTCTGCCGCAAAAGAAGAAAACGACACCTCCATCCCCTCGGCATCCCGTTCCTTTACCGACATTTTCGGCGATGACATATATGACGATTTTGAGGAACCGGAAGAAGAAAAGCCGGCCAAAAAGTCTCCGCAAAAAGACAATACGGAAACAGCATTTCTTCATTACAGCAGCGAGGAATACACCTCGGGCGATCAAACCGATGAGATCAACGAGCGCATCCGTGCTCGCGGCGCAAAACATCTTGCCGATGTCATTTTCTGCGCCATATATACGCTGGTGCTGTTTTACATCGAAAGCGGACTTGTTCCTCGACCGAAGTTCTTACAACCGGGTATTTTCGGCATCTTTATGCTGCTCGTAGATTCGCTGTTTTTGATTTTGGCAACCATACAAATCTTCCCCATCCTGCAAAACGGATTTGCCGTATTGAAAAACCGCATCTGTACCCCCAATACGGTCACCGCCGTCATTTTTATCACTTGCATGATCCATTTGATTCTCAACTGGCTTTCTCCCTACAACAGCAACATGCAACTTTTCTCCTCTCTCGGCGCCATGACCGCCACCGTCGCCTCTTTCATCAATCTCCTGCAAGCCAAGCAGCATTATCTCTCTTTCCGCGTTTTAACCGCGGGCAAAACAACCTTGGCAGCCATCGCGGATACCGATTCGCAAGACAACGCTTCCGCCCCTTCCATCACCCTGAAAACCACCTCGTTCGTAAACGGTTTTGTTGAAAAAGCCAACCGTCCCCCCCGGCTCTTCCGTTCTTTGGGCTTCTATTTGCTCGCCTCCCTCCTTCTCGCTCTCATCTTTGCCGTATGGGGAGGAGTGCAGAGTCAAGAAGGCGGATTGCAAAAGATTATCAGCGGTGCCTCGGTGTTTTTGGTAACCCTGCTCTTAACCACTCCGCTGTGTTCTCTCTTCACCATCATCGTCCCCTACTACCGTTTCTCCCGTAAGATGAGCAGAAACGAATCGGCGCTTTTATCTCTCGATGCACTGGATTCCTTGACCGAAAGCAAAAAGCTGTCCTTCTCGGACGAAGATCTTTTCCCGCAAAAAGGTGTCACCTTAGCCAGCATCCGCACCTATGGCAACCATCAAATCGATCACACCCTACTTTACGCGGCACGCATTTTCCGTCAATGCGGCGGACCTTTAGCGCGGGTATTTGAGGAATCCCTCCAACAAATCTCCGATGCCGACCTTCAAACACCTCTCTCGTTAAAAATGCAGGAAAACGGTATCAGCACCCAAATCGACGGCAATGAAATTTTGGTCGGAACCAAAGAGTTTATGGTCGCTTACGATTTCGGCTATATCAAGGATGACATCGACGACACCTTTGAACAATCTTCCGGCAGAATTATGTATATGACCGTCGGCGATGAAATTGCCGCAAAATTCTATATTCGCTATACACTCAGCCGTTCCTTTGAGCGTATTTTGAGAGCATTCGGACGCGATAGCGTTGAAACGGTTGTTTTCACACGCGACCCCAACCTCAACGATGCATTCCTCGCGGCCCTCTTGAAAAAGCCTATCGCACACCTGCACATCCGTCAAATGACCGATGCCGAACAGACCCTTGCCGAGGTTGACAGCGACCTCATTTCGAATACTTCCGTCAGCGGTCTGTTGCGTAGCTTTTTCACCTGCCGCAACCTAAAAAATCGCATCCGTTGGAACAATTTGATTAAACTTTTAACCATCGCCGTAGGACTCGCGGTCAGCCTTATTCTCGCATTCAACGCCGCGCTTCCCGCCTTTTCTCCCTTGTTTATTTTCGTTTACCAGCTTGTATGGTTACTCCCCGTTACCATACCAACCTTCATGGAATGACCTTTTCGCGGTGCGACAATTCGCACCGCGATTTTTTCTTTCTCTACAAAAATATCCCTGCCGCAACCAAGGAAAAGTCTTGCTTTTTCTTTTTCTTTGTGATATGATACTTTCATAATCCGTCCGCCCTTAGCGCAATTGGATAGAGCATCAGATTCCGATTCTGAAGGTTGGGAGTTCGAACCTCTTAGGGCGGGCCAAAAAAGAAGTAACTTTTGTCTACCAAAAGTTACTTCTTTTTTATCCAAGCCGCAGGCTTGGTATATCATCACGCTTTAGCGTGTATATCATCGCCGTAGGCGTATATCATCACCGAAGGTGCATACGCCTGCGACTTGATGAGATACAACACTGCGTGTTGATGATATACCGCAACAAGTTACGGATGATATACAAGGCTACGCCTTGATTTATTGGCTATGATATGGTATACTCTCTTACAGATAAAAGGATGTGAAAGTATGAAGGATAAGCGACTTGACAAAGTCAAGCAACACTTTGATATACTTATTAATGACCAAAAGTTTAAGGTTATCTCTTGCAAAATTGATCAAGCAGGTAGCATCCTTTCTATAAAAACCAAGATATTCGGTCAAGACTTTCCTCATAATGGTCGTTTCATAATCATTATTCCCTCACAAAACACCACACATGATTTATCCATTGTCTTTCGATCAATGGGTAAAAATTCTTCTATTGAACACTGGGAATACACAATCAACGCAGAATAGGTAGTGCACATTACTTTTGGTCGTTCTCACCCCTGCTTACACTACTTTTAGTCACTCTTACGCAAAAAAGAAGTAACTTTTGTCTACCAAAAGTTACTTCTTTTTTATCCAAGCCGCAGGCTTGGTATATCATCACCGCGCGTAGTGCGGTGTATATCACCGGCCCCTTTGGGGCTGTATCTCATCACGCTTTAGCGTGTATATCATCGCCGCAAGGCGTATATCATCACCGAAGGTGTATCCCTGCGGCCTGATGATTTACCACACAAAGTGATAATTTGATGCTTCGCCGTTATCGATAAGAATATCCTGCGCCGTCATGGAGCGATTCACCACGGCAACAAAATAGATCCATTTTGCAATTTCTTCCACAGTTGCCCATTTTTTTAACATGCTTTCATGCATCACCTGTTCCCACAAAACGGGATTTTCGATGATATGGGTGTTCATCTCGGTCAAAACACCGCCGGGCGACAGACTGTTCGCCGTTGCTCCATAAACAGCAAGCCTCTGCGCAACGTTTTTCATATAAGCGATCATACCGCCCTTGCTGGCAGCATACTCGGGAAACTCCGCTCCCGTCCGTCCGCTGGCAGATGCAATAAACACAACACTTTTAATCTTTTTCTGGAAGGCGTATTCTTCGGTCACGCGTATCGTGCCCTTCAAATTCACATCAATGTCACTTTCGCTGTTTTGAACGCCTGCGTTATTAACCAGAATCTCCACCCCGTCGACAGGCGGCAAATCCCCTTTGAAAACATCTGTTTTTATATGGGTGTAATTTTCATGTTCAATAGCACTCTCCCGCACATCCAGACCAATCACGGTATGTCCTTGCGCCAAAAACTCTTCCGCCGCGCCCCTTCCGATGCCGCGGGATGCACCTGTAACCATTACTTTCATCGTTTATTCCCGTGCCGTCTTGTCTTTCCGACACAGATACGCCTCCCCTACTTTATTCTTTTTCCAATTCTCACAAATACGGTATCCAAACCAAACGAAAAGTCCTTCGCAAATAAGCTCTGCCAACATACCAAACAGCGAGCAGGTCAAGCATTGCACCAACGACCATCCGAAAAAAACACGTCCGACAAGCAGGGAAAAGACAAAATTATCAGTCAACTGTGACACAGCCGTAGAAATATACGAACTACACACAAACGCTACCCTACTGCGCCCGTTATCTTTAAATAAGCGCGAGACAAAAGAATGTAAAAAGTTATTGACCGTTGCCGCAAGCGAAAAGGCAATCACACTACCGAGAATAATGTACCACGTTCCGCCAAATGTGTTATCAAGGGCCGCATTGATAACCCCTTCCTCCTGCGTATCGATCGCCTCGCCCCAAACACCGGGAATCTTGCCGACCAAGTAAAACACGCCGCATAGGCACAAATGTAAAAACGCAGCAAAATAAGAAAGAGCGGTGGCAGCCTTCGGTCCAAAATATTTGGTCAAAATATCCAGCATCAAAAATACAAACCACGAAACCAAGATGCCGCAATCGAGCGCCAGCCAATCAATAGGCAACGAAATGCTTTTGTTTGCAAGAATATTCATCGAAAAAAGGGCAAGCACAAATAAAACGAAAGGAACGGACGGTACCGATTTCAAAAGAAGCCGAAACTCTGCCGCCTGCGTTTTCAATTTGTCTTTCCCTTTTTGTAAACACGCATTATTTTTCATCACAATAAAAAATGAGGTCTGTTTGTAAAAACACCCTCATCCTCCCCGTAGTTTTGTTTATAGACAGGATGGTCACGAACTGTCTTGCCAAGTAAAAAAATTATACCATACCGCATGTGACTTTTCAACCCTTACGGCACATTTTTTATTTCACACCGCAAATGACCGAAAATCGGTCATTTGCGGTGTAATGTTTTCATGCAATCGGCGCCATTTCCATTCTTTCGGCATGGTGTGCCCACCAATAACCCGAAACAAAATTGGAATACGCTTCCTCGGTGTGGAAAAGTATTTTTACACCGCTGTCCGCGCCTTCAAACAATCCTTCGTTTGCCTCTAAATTTTCCTCGTCGTCGCGCATGATGTGAATGTTTTGCAATTTTTCGCATCCCGAAAATGCGCCGTTGATCAAGAGTGAAATGTTATCATGGATATACAAATCGGTCAACACCCGACATCCTTCAAAAGCATTTTTATCCACAACACGCACCACCTTACCGTCCGCGGTGTAAGGAATTTCAAGCGTACTCTTATGTTTTCCCGCAGGCGTGACCCCCACGATCTTAAGAGCATCCTCGCCAAACGGCTCGTAAATAAAATATTTCGACCATTCGTTATCTACCCAATGCTCCGCTTTGTCGGTTGTTCCCGGCCGCGCAGGTGCCGCAGGCAGCTCGATTTGCGGCAAATCGGTGCGATTCCACACACTGAAAAGATCCTCAATCATGCGCACGGTATGCAAAACAACGCCCGCATCGTTAAGATGATAATTGGTGTCATAAAAATAATTTTGGTGGAACAGTGAAGAAGCGGGACTGCCGATCACCGTAAAGTCAAGCATATCCACAACATCGCTGTAAAACCGACCGAGAGAAGCCTGATCGGTCCCCTCTTCCAAAGCCGCAACATTCATGGGACAAAAGGCAAAATAGGGGGTTGCTCCTCTTTCTTTTACCCACGCAGCATACTCATTTAAGTATGCAACGAATTCCGCATCGAAAATATCGGCTTTTAGCGTAATGGTCTGGTTGACGTCATATCCCATCTCCATATCATTGTATTCACGAGGATATTTTTCTTTGGCTATATCCCCATAAATATTAAACGAATCGACACGGTAAATACCATTCACCTTTAACTTCTTACCCGAAAAAGCGTACAGATACTTCTCTGCGGCATACTCGAGCATACCGCCCAGCAAATCACCCACATTGTCACTTCCGACATGGAAGATCATAGACAAATCGCTCTCCAGCGCCTGCCAGGTCGCCTCGGCATTAAAATACATCGATAAAGTTTGCTTATCCATTTCGGGGGCAATAATAACAATATCTCCCTCGTTGATATTCGCTTTTGAGAGATCCAGCATTAGCTTCGTGCCAAGCGTAGCATACAGACCGAAATTTACCACTTCATAGCCCGTATGCTCGGCAAGCAACGCAGAGTCTAAACCGAAAGCAACCGAACTGCCTCCGACCACAACAATTTTTTTCTCGTTTGTTTGCAAAAGACGTTCGTATTTGAGCGAAAGTCCGCCGAGAAAGGTTTCGGAATAAACATCGGGACAGAAAAACACCGCAACCAAGCAAACCGTCAAAGGGATACACACCGCCAAAATCAAAGCGATGAACTTGATCCACATTTTTCGGGAAGAAGCCTTGGCTTCATCGTTTTTTCGATTCATAGCCACGCCCCCCTTTAAAACTGAAAATAGATAAATGAGCTTGCACCGTCACCCAAAAGCAATAAAATCCACGCCAAAGCAATCACCCAAACGGTATACACATACCGCGTCTGTATGTTTTGCCTTGTCGATGCAAGTGAATTTCTGTCAAAAAGCGCCATAACGACAATGGATAAAACCGTTGTGACAATTCCAAGCGCATCCAATTCCATTTGGGACAAGGTATCGGTAAAATAAGCCGCATCCACCCGCCAATCGCCAAACAATTTCGCCAAAAGAAGCGAAAGATCCGACATGCTGTTTGCGCGGAAAAAGATCCATGCAAAACAAACGAGTACAAAGGTGACGAATCTGCGCAACAGGCAAACACCTTTTGACTTTGGATCCACACCCAAATACCGCCACATTCTGTCCCGCGGCTTTTGGGTAAAATATCCGATCACCTGATATACACCGTGCAAACCGCCCCAGATGACAAAATTCCAGGCGGCGCCGTGCCAAAGACCGCTGACCAAAAAAACGATGCATATATTGAGCATGTGACGCCATACGGCGCACCGACTGCCGCCCAACGGAAAATACACATAATCCTTAAACCAAGAGGATAGGGAAATATGCCATCTGCGCCAGAACTCCTTGATGCTTTGGGCGGAATACGGGCGGTCAAAATTTTGCATCAAATTGATACCCATGATTTTCGAACAACCGATGGCAATGTCGGTATAACCCGAAAAATCACAGTAGATTTGAAAGGCAAAAAACACCGTTGCGATCAAAACACCCAATCCGCTTGCATTTTCGGCATCGTTGTAAACTGCGTTGACATATACGCCAATCAGGTCGGCAACAACCACCTTTTTGAAAAAGCCGACAAGCATTTTACGCAGGCCCGCCACCGTATTTTCCCAACACGGCGCATGCTTTTCATGCAACTGCGGAATGAGATTTTCAGGCCGTTCGATCGGACCTGCCACCAACTGCGGAAAATACGAAACGTAGAGCGCAAAATATCCAAAATGCCGTTCGGCGCGGATATCTCCCCGATAAACATCTATTACATAAGAAAGGGTCTGGAAGGTGTAAAAAGAAATACCGACAGGCAAAATCAAATTCAAAACAAACGGCTCGGTCTGCACACCAAACAAACCCATAACGCCGCTGATCGATGCGGAAAAGAAATTGAAATACTTATAGAAAAACAAAATACCAAGACAGGCCGTGAGAGAAACGATCAAAAGAAACCTTTCGCCAAGCCCGTTTTGATCCGTGTTTTTCTTTTTGCGATTGTTTTCAATAAGAATAGCGCCGCAATACGCGACCGTGGTAGTAAAAAGAATCAGAAAAATCAGCCGCGCATTCCAAGACATGTAAAAATAATAGCTGAACGCCAAAAGCATGATCCAGCCTGCTTTTTTCGGCAATGTAAAATACAGGAGCAGGATCACGGGAAACAACAGCAAAAATTGAAGTGAATTAAATACCATATCCTATTTCCTTTTCTTTACAACAAAACACCGATCAAAGACAAAAGTAAAATCGGAAGAATATGAACAATCTCGCCGCCGATAATCAACAGATACGCGCAAAGTCCAAAGTGAAGCAGAAACGCCCCCACCGACAGAACCGTCGGCCACACGCTCGTTTTGGCCATCGTCGTCCTATCGCCTTCTTTTTCTTCTCGTTTTTTTATCACAAGACGAACAATGTAAAAAATTTGGGCAAGCAGCAATACGGAAAAAATCGCTATCCAATGTTCCCATATAAAACGCATAAGCCAAAGATTCCCTCCGTTTCGGTTGACAATCGCTGTTTTAGCAGGCGCCGCAAAAATAGGCCAAAAGATCCTTTGCCATCAAGCGGGTACGTTCCTTTGCACCCTCGGTGGTTAAATGAAATTCGGAATTGTAAAACCACTCTTTCGGGAAAACATAGGTCGCAACATCCGATATACGCGTACTCGACAGCGTTGTGTCCATTTTTTCCTCCAACGCCTTTTGGGCTTCACCGCCGGGTATTTGCGACTCTGCAGAAAGATATACTTGGGCCGTCGAAGCAAAGGAATTGAGCATCAAAGCCCCCGTATCACCAATCATTTTGTATACGCGATTCAGCTGTTCGCCGTACTGTGTAATATAATCTACCGCCAACTCCAAGGAAAGCGGTCCGCCTGAAATTTCATATTCGAAAAACTTTTCGGAAAGTACAGCAAGGGTTTGATCGCGTGGGGTGATATATTCGCCGTTGTTATCCAAATAATTTTTGGAATAGTGCGCGTAGGTTACTTCTTTTCCCCGTTTGCTGTTAAACGAGGCAAACACCGAAAAGAAATTGTTATAATGCCGCATATCCACATAACTGTAAGCATCATACGCGCCTTCAAAAACGGTCATCGTGTAGGTTTCAAAATCACTGCGTCCCCATTGGGTATCATAACTCGGTTCAGGCTGGTGGATCACCACGTCCCCCTCGCCGACAAAAGCGGATATAACCTCAAGCGAAAAGGTAACCGCCGCCTCACCGAGGGTGCCGAAATTGATAACCTCAAAATCGTACCCTTCCGCCAGCATCAATTCCTCCAAAAGCGAAGTTACCATCCCGTGGGAAGTGTTTGAACCCGAAACAACGACCAACTTGAGCTTATCCGAACTAATCAATTTTTCGTATTTCACAGCAAAGGTTCCGTGGTTTTTACCGGCATACGCAGGATAGCGGGTGGCCATTACATGCACCGTTTTAAAGGCAGGGCAATCACTTACACAAGGATCCGCAGCCTTCCTCACGCTGTCGCTCAAATACATCGTTTGAAAGTTTTTACACCCTACAAATGCGTTTTTGGATATTTCTCGAATGGTGCGGGGTAAAATCACTGTTTCCAGACCGCTCAGATGTTTAAACGCACCCGCCGATATCTTCGTAATATCTTTTCCCTGATACATTTCGGGAATCACGACCCTCGTGTCATTGCCGTTATAGCCCACGATCTCCCATGTGCCCGAGGAAGTCACATCCAGCGAAAAGGACGAAATGTCGGTTTCCTTTTCCCATATACAATACAGCGAAATCGCATCCCGTCCCTTGGGCATCACAACATTCCAGCCGGGCGCATAGAATTGACCGCTGCCATCAGGCTTAGTGTTGTAACCCAAAAGCACATAGCCCTCGCGAGTAAACATGCCGTCGTTGGGAAGAGTATTGGGACAATAATAAAATTCGCGACTGAAGGTTGTCTGTCTGTAAGGCTCATCCGGCGTGAAATGATCGACACCGCCGTTGGGATGGTAGATCAACACCCACCGTCCCTTAGGAACCGATACCGTCAACGCAGGATCGTCCCCCACGACTGCTTTGACAAAGTTTGCATACAACTTTTGGCTCTCGGAGGTAATGGTATATGCATACTCTCGGGAGGTTTCGACAATTTCACCCCCCTGATTGTATGGCTTGCCATGCGAAAAGCCCACGAAGATGGTACCCGAAGCAGGCTTTGCGACGACCGACACTTCCACTCCCTCAAAATATGTCCCTTTTGCAAGCGAGGTTTTTACCGTCCCCAGCGATTTGTCGTAAAGCACCTCAAAATCGCACCTTGCAAGCCGTTTGGTATCCAAATAAACGGTGATGGGGGCATATACGCCGTCAAGAGTCAGTTTGCCGTTTTCCAAAATCCCCGCAGATGCCGATTGAATCACAACACCCTCCTCGGGATCAAATTCAAATGTAGCATTCCCACCCATGGGAACATAAACGATCTGGTTTGTTTTAAACACGACACCATCCGCATCGGCCAGCGTCACAGCAAGATCGCGCAAGGGCGAAACTTGCTCATCCCGGGGCATTCCGCCCACGATACATACGGTAAGAATCGCAGCCAAGCAAGCCGCTGTTATGATAAAGAAAAGCAGCTTTGCATGATTTTCTTTGATCATGTAAAGTATATTTTTCATAAAACGACCCCTTCAAAAAGGCACTTTATACATCGAAGATACTATTACTTTTAATTGTATCATATTTCCCGCATAAAGTCAAGTTTTGATCCCTCCCCCCACCTTTCGACAACATCCAATACCGTCCCGCCCACGCCCTTTTTGGATGTAAAAACCCCCGCCTGCTTTCCTCTTAAAAAACAGAGGGGGGATGCGTTTGGTGATTTGTGTTATGCTTTTTGGAAAAGAATATCCTGTTCTCCGCCGTCAAAAGTTACCTCCACTCCTGCGGGAACACCAAGGGTATATACAACACCCGTTTCGGTGCGGACGAATTCAGCCGTGATCCTTCCGCCGTTTACGGGGAAAGAAATTCTCATAGAGTCGAGCCCGACGGGAATTTTCGGTGCGCATACCACCCTCGTCCAAGCGGGGGCAGCAGGCTTTACGCCCATGATCTCATCGATAAAGAAGTGAATAGGCGAACTGCTCCAAGGATGACACCAACTCATATTGACCTTTTGCGAAGGATCCCACACTTCCATACAGGTCGTTGCACCGCACTTGAGCATATTGTACCACGAATGGTCATCCTTACCCGTCAAAAGATCAAAAGCCGTCTTATATTCTCCGATGGAGTATAGACCCTTGATGACAAAATAAGCAAAATACACACCGCAGTTGAGTCTTTTTTTCTTGATCAACTCGACAAGCGGACCGTATCCCTGCGGCGGTGTTAAACCAAAAAAGATTTGCAACACGTTGGAATGCAGACCCACATGATCACTGTCGGGCGTATCGGTAAACAGTCCCGTTTTTTCATTGTAAGTATGCGCCAAAAGGCTTTCGGCAATACGCTCATATTTTGCAATTAAGCCCTTTGCTTTTTCGTGGCAACCGATCAAAGCATACAACTCCGAAGACCTTTTCAAAAAGCCGTAATAAAACATATTCGCAACGGTGGATACTCCCGTTTCGGCCTTTTCAAAATCATGGTCATCCCGCAAAACGGGCGGCCAGTCCACCAAAATTGCGCTGTGGGGATTTGCCTCCTCTATGGGCTGTGTGATATTTTCAACAAGCGAAGATGCGTTTTCAAACGATGCCGCATGATCATGGATACCGTCCACGATCGGAAGCATTTTTTCAACAAAATCCAAATCTCCCGTAAAGCGGTAATATTCCTGCAAGAAAAGCGGGAAAAGCATGGAATAATCAAACAATATATAAACAAGATTGGTGGGGATATGGCTTCTGAGACCGGGGAAATAACGCGCGGTATTGGCGCAATCGATGATAAATTTTTTATAAATGCGAATATCCCCCGTCAAAGCAAGATGGGTCATACCCGTGATGAGCGCATCTCCTATAAACCCGCCCTTTTCTCTGGTGGGACAATCAATGTAAGTGTCTTGTGTGCCGAGCTTCACCCCGTGCACACACAGCTCCCATATACGCTTTAACAAGCCATTGGAGCAATCAAAATCCGCGGGATTTTCGGGAAACGGATAGTGACGGCAAAGAGTCCAAACATCTCTTTTTGTCAAATCAACCGATGCATGGATAATTTCAACATATCTGTACCCCTTGTATTCAAAGAAATCAATGATTTCCTCGCCGCCCGCAAGGGTGATAAACTCCTGATAACAGCAGTTGGCACGCAAAGAAAACCTCACACGCCCGTTTTTCTCCAATTCCTCGCCGTATCTGATCTCCAAAACATCCCCACGCTTGCCGCAAACCTTCAGACCCAAACATCCCGCCTGTTCCTTGCCGAAATCAATAAAATAATACCCGTCTTTTTTCTCAAACAAGGCAGGATAGACCCTTTCGTGAGATACAGTCGGCGTTAATTGCGGCACAAGAGTATAATATTCGGGATAAGGCACCGCGGGAATATACGCTTCATTCCAATCGGAAACATCAAAAGACACGTCATACCAATCCGCATCCCACTTGTTTGTGTCAATGTCTTCCGAAAACTGGGTCTGATAACCAAAAATATGACGGTAGCTGTACGCCTCCGATTCCTTATATCGCCAGCTTCTGTCACTTGCCACTATTTCACAGCTTCCGTCGTTGTAGAAAATCTCTATTTGAGCAATCATACCGTGGAGATTGTCGGCGCTGATGAGCGAAATGTTATAAAGCCCCTGATAGTACACATGCACACCAATGGCATTTTCACCGTCATACCGCAAAAGATCGGTTATATCAAAGCAGTTGTAATTGTATGCAAAGGGATAAGATTGTGCAGGTCCCTCACCCACAAAAGCGCCGTTAATATACGCTTTGTAAATGTCATCCCCCGTGATATATAAAAACGCTTTTCGGATTCCTCCGCACCCCTTTAATGAAAAGTTTTTTCTGAAAAGGGTGTGAATATTCTTCGTCTCGGTAGCATGCTGAGGACTGCGGTTGTATTCATGGAGGGGACGGTAAGGAAGACGGCGAAAACGTTCGGTTGAAAGCCAATACCCCTTCCATGCAGTTTCTTTTCCCGCTACGGCGCGGTGTTTGTAATTTTCATAGGTTGTTGTTTGCATAAAAGGCACCTCTCATCCTCTGTTCTTCATGCCGATTATATCATACATCCCATAAAAAGCGCAATAAAAACATCCATAAAACCAAAAAAACAATAAACACCCAAAGTTATAACGTGCGATTCTACCGATTTTCTTGACATCCCTTTTTTTTGGAGATAAAATATCGATAGAATAATATAAGGATGTGATGTTATGGACTTCAGTCCCGTCTCCAACTATATAGAATCGTTTTTCAGAACCGAAAAAAATGTCCCCTGCTGTCAAATCAAAATCATGCAAAACCACAAAACCCTCTTTGCATATTCTTCGGGACATATCGACCGCCAAAAACAAAAAAAGGTCGATGAAAACAGTCTTTATTACCTCTATTCCTGCACCAAGCCCATCACCGTCACCGCGGCCATGCAACTGGTGGAAAAAGGCGTCCTCTCTCTTGACGATGCGGTGGAAAATTATCTTCCGTCCTTCAAAAACGCATTTTTAATGCAAGACGGAAAAAAAGTCTGCCCCAAAAACACCATGACACTCCGCCACCTTTTCACCATGAGCGGCGGCCTGACCTACAATTTCAAATCCTCCCCCATCCAAGAACTTGTCAAAAAAAATCCCGCCGCCTCCACCCTCGAAGTGGTCGATACCTTTGTTGCCTCCCCCCTCTCCTTTGAGCCCGGCCAAAGATTTCAATACAGTCTGTGCCACGATGTTTTGGCGGCAGTGATCGAGACAGCAACGGGTATATCCTTTGGCGAATACCTCAAACAAAATATTTTTCAACCGCTCGGCATGAAAAAAATCGGCTTTTTCATCAAAGAAAACCAAAAAACAGATCTGGTTGCGCTTTTTGCCGCCAACGACAGCTTCAATGGTGTCGAACCCCGTGAAACCATCTGCGAATTCTGCCTTTCCGACCGCTACGAAAGCGGCGGCGCAGGACTTTATTCCACACTGGAAGATTACAGCCTTTTCGCAGATGCCATGTCCTGCGGCGGCGTAGGAATCACGGGTGCAAGAATACTCAAGGGCGAAACAATCGACGAAATGCGCAAGGAACAACTGAGCACCTTTACCCTCGACTCGCAATTTTCCTGCGCGGCAGGAGATGGCTACGGTTACGGTCTCGGCGTTCGCACCCTCATCGATAAATCCCAAGGACAAAGAAGTGCGCTAGGGGAATTCGGTTGGGATGGAGCAGCAGGTTCATATGTTTTGATGGACCCTGCAAACAAGCTTTCCATCACCTTCACCATGCATGTCAGAAATTGGCCCAAACTCATCGGCCACGCTCACTCCCATATCCGCGACATGACCTACGATATACTGGGTATATAACCACCTACACCAAACAAAATCAAAAAAACACAACACAAAACGACACGCTTTTCAAAGCGTGTCGTTTTATATTGATTCGATATATTACTTTTTTCGAAAAAATTCGGTTTTCTCCGTCATCTTATTTTATACAAATCAAACGATCCTGATCAGACAGGATTCGGTCAGACCGCCCGCGGAGGTAACGGTGATCAAAACCAAACCGGACTTGTACGCCGTAATGCGACCCGAATAGGGATCTACGTACGCCACCTTGGCATCACTGGAGGTCCAGCGCAGATAGGTGTCGTTGGTATCAGTCTCCACCGTGAAAGCCTCACCGATGCTCATCGTTTTGATTCCGGGAATCTCAATATATTTCTGCGAAGAATATCCCGTAAATGTGCGATTTTGATAACTGACCTGCAGCTTCACCCAAATGGGATATTTGCTGTTGGTGGTATTGACGGGCTCAAGTATGGTTACGGGTGTATAAAGCGACTGCTTGACGTAGCTTTTTTTATCCGAAGGATCCATCACCACACGGTCGTACGAGGTGGACGGTCCCTGACGCAAGCTCAGCCATGATTTCGCGTCCTCCAAGACCACATAGCCGCTTTTACTGGTGCTGCAATTTGTGATAAAAAGGTAAAGGTTGTCGGGAAGCGCGGCGGATGCATCCTTGTCGTTGGGCATGACCGTATATCCCGTCAGCTTGTACGGGTCATAGCAAACGATGGCACCCTCCAAGCGATCCATGACCAATCTGAAAAATTCGTTGGTTTCACTGTCCACACCGATATTCAGATCCATAGCGATGTCCTTGGCATCGGTTTTTTCAATGCAATACCCATCCTCGAACATATATGTCTGGTAGCTGTAATTTTGATTGTAATTGTCTTCAAAATTCTGCTGATAAGCAAAAAGCGCATAGCGATCATGCGCAGGTGTCAGAAAAAGCGCGCCGCCGTCATTCGCGGAAAAAGAAAAAGCAACAACGGGACGGCCCTGATACCACGCCAGCAATTCAAAGGTGTATTCGTCATCGCCGCCGTAGCAAAGCAGGATCTCTTTTTCGTGCATGGGCACCACGTTGGCGCGCTTGGCGCGCACGTCCTTATGCCCCTGCGCCAGCAACCCGTTTGCATAAATGTTACAGATACTCATAAAGTCCTGATCCGAATATACTGAGTTTCCGATGCCGTCGGCATTTACCATCAAAGGATATGCGTTCACACCGTTTGTATCGGTCAATTTCATCAAACCGTTTGAAATATGCGCCGTTTCCAAGGCGCCGAAGCCCTCAACAGCCGCGGCTTGATATACGATGCCGTTATCGGTAGCATCGAGATATAAGCAAATTTCCGCTGACAAGGAAAACAGCGTGTCGAACACGCTCTCGCCGTTTCCGTACCCAACAGAATCGCCCATGCCGCTTAGCATATCCCTGACGGAAAATACGTATTCGATTTCTCCGTCAGAGTCGACATCGGTTTCAATGGAGGAATAATTGGCATACGCTCTCAAACGCTGCCTGTACCCTTCGACAACCTGTGCAAGAGACGCATCGAGATTCAAAAATCCCGCAGTATAGACAAAAACACGTTCAAATCCGCTCACTCCCGCCTCTTTCACAACGCTGTGCTGCGATAAATTGAACACAAGGGTCGTATCCTCAAGCGAGAGACACAGCTCCTTGCTATCTGCGTTGACTCTGCACTCGGCAAGCAACAGACCGTTATCCACCGCCTGCGCCGCCGCGGCGATCAAAGCGGCATCCAAAATGTCTAAGTCCTCTGTCGCAACCTCGATTTGATCTGTAACGTTTCCGGAAGCACCGCCATGTTCCAAACGCTGCAGTATACTGCATCCGGACATTACCGACACAAAAAGCACCAGTGCAACGGCAAATGAAAATAAACGAAATGCATTTCTTTTTGTTTTGTTCCTTTGTGTTCTCATGGTTGTCCCTCCCACTTCACTGTTTACTACCAACTATACGCTCATTCTCACAATATGTCAAATAAAATAATCATAAACAAACACACCGAACATATTGAAAAGATATATCAAATAAGCGCAACGCGTTTTCCTTTTACATTGTATTATTCACACAAGCTGCGGATCAAGCCCTCACAGCCTTCTTTGATGTCGGCGTAGGTTTCATCGAAATGACCGGTGTACCAAGGGTCTGCAATATCCCGCGGACGCTTTGAATAGTCCATGAGCAGCGAAAACTTGTTTTTCGGATCACCGCCGAAAAACCGCCGCATATTCACTATATTACGCTCATCCATTCCGATCAGCATATCGTAATAAACGTAATCCTCGGTCGTGATCTGCCGCGCCCGCCGACGCTCGAAGGGAATATTTACCTCCCTGAGTTTCGCCTTGCTTCCGGGATGCATGTCGTTTCCAAGTTCCTCACGGCTGGTACCCGCCGAAGCGATCTCGAGATTAAGTCCCCGCTTTCTTGCCATATCTTTCAATACAAATTCCGCCATCGCGGAACGGCAAATATTCCCGTGGCAGACGAATAAAATCCTCATAAGCCCTCACGATAAAATGTTGATATACAAGGTCAGCACCGCGCTGTTAACGAAATCCACGAACAGACTGCCGACCAGCGGCACGAGAAAAAACGCTCTCGGCGCGGGACCGAACACGTCGGTGATCGCCTGCATGTTGGCAATGGCATTGGGCGTAGCCCCCATACCGAAGCCGCAGGCAGCGGACGACATGACGGCGGCTTCGTAATTCCGCCCCATAACACGATATACGAGAAAATAGGCAAACAGCGCCATGAAAACGGTTTGCGCCGCCAGGATCACCAGCATGGGAAGCGCCAAATTGGCAAGCTCCCACAGCCGCAGACTCATGAGCGCCATGGCAAGATAAAGGGTCAGGCACGCATTTCCGAGAAGCGTCACGATATCCTCGATCACAGCCAACTTACCCGTGGTATCCGACAGATTTCTGAGAAGCGCCGCGGCAAGCATGGCACCGATGTAAGAAGGGAAAGTAATGCCCGTTTTTTGGATCAATCCCGAAATAATGCTTCCCGCGCCGGCAGCCACGAACAGAATAAAAAACGCCTTCATAAATTCCTCGGGCGACTGCGCCGTGTCGTTTTGCGCGCCGCAATCTGCCCGCTGTTCCGCTGTGTTTTCGGCTGTCAGACCGTGCTTACGGATCCTGCGCTTTGCCACGGGTCCGCCGATCACACCGCCGATGATCAGACCGAAGGTCGCAACCGAAATAGAAACGGTGGCGGCACCCGCCAGCCCGAACTGCTCCTCCAGCATGGGACCAAAGGCACCCGAGGTACCGTGCCCGCCAATCAACGGAATCGAGCCCACGCACAAACCCATAAGCGGCTCCATACCCAAAAGCGATGCAAGCGAAACCCCCACGCCGTTTTGCAAAACGATCAGCACGGTGGATACGATCAAAAATAAAAAGACCTGCAAACCGCCCTTTTTCAATAATTTTAAGCTGGCAGTATAACCCACGCTGGTGAAAAACAGCATCATAAAAATATTCTGCAGGGTGGTATCGGTTGCGATGGTCAGCGTATCGGTCAGATTCAGCGCGAGGGTCAGAACTGCAAAAAGAATCCCCCCGATTACCGAAGCGGGAATACAGTACTGATTAAAAAACGAAATTTTCTTTTTCACGAAACTGCCCAGCGCGTAAACAAACACGGCAACGGCGGCAGTCTGATAAATGTCAAGCGTAAATGTCATGGATGCTTTCTCCTGCTTTTTTGCGGTCACGTCTTGGCCCGCTTTCATTACTATATCATATTCTTTGGAAATAAACAATACGCGGCTGCACAAAAGTAATATCCCCATGACCGATTAAAAAGCAGTTTCGGGACCCTCCCGCAAAATCCCCCATACACGCTATCGCGCGATGCCATGCACCTTACGGCGAAGCCGCCGCTGAAAAAGTAGGTATTCATCCAATACTCGTTTGAATTATAACGCAATTTTTGATACCAAAGTGTCTTATAAGACCAATGGTCTTTCTGTTCAAAAGTCTTGTCCATCTTGCCGAGCTCGTAGATAAATAATTACAAAGAGAAGCGCCTTCTTTCTCTTGCATAATATCATAAACTGATGTCTTTTTCAATGATATATCGCTTGCGCGATATGATATACGGCAAGGCCGTATGATATATTTGCTCTGCAAATATGATATAATATCCGTTCCTTCATATACCGAAGGCATATATCATCTTTATGGATATGCCTTCGGCGTATCCATAAAGGATATCATATCGAAGATATATCACCCGTTCCGACAGGAACGGATATCATTGTAAAAACCTCTTTTGTCTTGGTAGACAAAAGAGGTTTTTTACATGCGTAAGAGCAATAAAACGGTGCGTAAATGTAGGCAAGAAAAGCGGAAAGGTACGCAAGCATATTGTTTGACAAACTGGAATTGGCTTATTTATTTTATCTTGATGTAAATACCAACAAAACAGGTATATGGCTTGATGAGTATTTCAAAAAATTGCTTATCTCCTAAGGCATATTTGTGCTCGGTGGCGAACCACTCATTCCAAGCGAGGTCGAAACAACTCATTTCCCAAGTTTCAATCTTTTCAATTCTATCGTGATTGCCAATGATTTCTTTCCATTCCATCGGACTCTTAAACATAAAGGCTTCATTTCCCAACCATTCAGAAAGAAGTTCTTCGGAACGGCCTGCATATTCATCCTTGATGCCAGGAATACCAATCAACACAACAGCGTTATTATTAAGAAAAGGCAAAATCTTATTTTCAAAAAAGCCTATGTCAGTAGCAAAATAGTGATAAGAGTCAATGCTCACTAAAATATCAAACTGCCTTTTTGCAAAGCTTAAATTGTTAGCATCCTCACAAACAGGTGTGATTTGTTCGCCAATGCCCCAATCCTCAAATCGCTTTTTATTATCTTCTGCACTAATCCAGAGGTCAGTTGCATATACTTTCGCCCCTGTTTCTCTTGCAAGTATAAGGCTTGTCAATCCTTTTCCGCACCCTAAATCAAGTACCTTGTTCTCGTTACTTAGTTGCAATGGATAGTGCTTCAACAACTCTTCCAAGATTCTTGCACTATTAGGACCCATCAGCATTTCCGCTGTCATATATTCCTTGTAACTCTTAATATTCATTTCACTATCTCTCCGTCAAATTCCAATTTGTCTAAATGAATTATACCACATTTTCGGGAACAAATCAACGGCTTGCCGTTGCATATCATCAATGCGAAGCATTGTATATCATCCGCAACTTGTTGCGGTATATCATCAAGCCGCAGGTAATATACACGCCGGCGCGTGATGAAATACAGCCCCAAAGGGGCTGATGATATACACCGCACTTCGCGCGATGATATACCAAGCCTGCGGCTTGGATAAAAAAAGAAGTAACTTTTGGTAGACAAAAGTTACTTCTTTTTTGTGTTGTTTTCACCAAAAGTTACATTCGGTAGAGTGTGATACTTAAAAAGTATACTATGGAATTTTTCTAAATGATGTTCATGCAAAACTCTCGCACCACAGACTTTATGGAATGATCGATCCTTAAATCGCAAAATCGTTTAATATGTTCGGGAATCTCTTTATAAAATGCTTCTGCAATTCCGCCGGCAATACAAGCTTGCGTATCTGCATCGCCGCCCAAAGAAACTGCGGAACGAACCGCACTTTCATAGTCACTTGATTCAAGAAAGGCAATGATTGCAGGAGGGACACTGTAGGAGGTTTTACTATCAAACACGTAGTTTTCTTTGATCGTGGCAAGAGGTATTGAGAGATCATACTTGAAGGTCTTTTCCAAAAAGGCTTTTATTCCTTCTTTGCTCTCATTATTTCTTGCCAAAAAGACAGCTGATGCCACAGCTTGTGCTCCTATAATTGCTTCTCGCTGGTTGTGCGTTGGTATGCAACTTGCTTTCGCTTGCAATAGAGTTTGTTCCAGCGTTGAATAAGCATAACCAATAGGAATAACACGCATAGAAGCTCCGTTGGCGTAACTATGTCCGTTTCCAGCATTGGGATTCCTCGCCCATTCTGCAAACATATTGCCAAATCCTGCATGCGGATGATATGAATAATACTGACGATATTGAGCGGCGTATTCCTTTGAACGATTACGAACATCCCATCGGGTTATTTCTGACGGGTTGTTCAATATAGCTTTGCAAACCGCGGCTATCAGAACACTATCGTCCGTAAAGGAGCTCTCTTTGTTAAATTCAAAATCATAATTTTTGGTGCAATGAACCTCATAATAAGACCCTATCACATCACCATAAATTGCTCCAAACATCTTATCACCGCCTTTGTGTATATTATATCACAAAATTGTAGTATTTTCAATGATATATCGCTTGCGCGAAATGATATACGGCGTTGCCGTATGATATATTCTCACTCCGTGAAAATATGATATAATATCCGTTCCTTCATATGCCGAAGGCATATATCATCGCTCGCAGAGCGATATCATATCGAAGATATGTCACCCGTTCCGCAAGGAACGGATATCATTGAAAAAGTCGTAAAAGTATAAATCAGCCCTTATAGAAAGGGAAGAAACGCAAAAAGTACACCAGAAAGCTGCTCGATAAATTTCAGTTTGTCTAACTATAAAACATCTCCATAGAACCACAATGTTGTTCTACGCGAATATTCAAAGTCATTGATTATTTCATAATAGCCTTTTTCCTTAAGGCTTGATTCAATGTGCCTTTCTTGAATAAATGACTTCCCTTGACTTTCAATTGGTTTCCAAATTTGCTCACCTGAGGTTCTTAACCAAAAAGAATTGTAATATTTTTTATCATAAAATATTATTATTTGAGATTCCCAAAGGTCGAATTCATCAATGACAGCAACTACTTTGCAAAAGGACAGACAATCGGGTTTCTGCTCCATAATTTCTGCTGTCTTATCAAGCCATGCCTTACAAAACCGTGTCTTAACCCTTCCGTAAGTTTTGGGAGATGAGATAAATTGACTACATGGAACATGAAAATGCTCATATTGACAGTTGGTATTTTGAAAAGGTTTTATTTGATATATATTTCTAATCAGAGCAGTTAGTTTTCGCTTCTGCCCACGTTGCTTTTTGTATTTCATACGAAATCTTGCGCCCTTCCGTCAAATTCAAGTTTGTCTAATTGAATTATACCACATTTTCAGAAACAAATCAACGGCTTGCCGTTGCATATCATCAATGCGAAGCATTGTATATCATCCGCAACTTGTTGCGGTATATCATCAAGCCGCAGGGAAAATGCACGCTGGCGCGTGATGATATACAGCCCCAAAGGGGCTGATGATATACGAATGTATAACTCGCCACAGGCGACCTATACATTCAATGATATACCAAGCCTGCGGCTTGGATAAAAAAGAAGTAACTTTTGGTAGACCAAAGTTACTTCCTTTTTGCGAAAGAGCGACTAAACAATATATAAGTAGGGGTAAAAACGACTAAAAGTAGTGTGGCTTGCCAAAAAATCCTATATTGGTTTAAAGGGGGACATTTTATAATCGGATTTACCTTCCATGAACTCTACAATATCATCTGTAGCGTCCTCTACATCGTTGGGGTGCCAATGCGTGCCCTTTGTTTGTTCTGCATCCATCACATCCAAAACAAAGTCTCCGCCATCTTCGTACAATTCAATGACCTGATCATGGGCTTTGCCTACAATGATAGGGCAATCTATCGTAAAACCCTCATCCAGCGCAGAAGTAGTGGTCAAGATTAAATCGTATCTGTCTTTCAGATGATCATAAACCTTGATGACATCATCAACAGCAATGCCGAACATGTAGAACACCTCCACAAATTCAAGTTGTTGAACTAAGTATACCACAGATTACAGTGCTTTTCAATGATATATCGCTAGCGCGATATGATATACGGCAAAGCCGTATGATATATTTGCTTTGCAAATATGATATAAGAACCCGACCCGCTGACAAAATCAAAGATTTCGAGCGGGTGCCCCGGAACCTTGTTATTCGCTTCGCTCATAATAATATCCGTTCCTTCATACGCGAAGCGTATATCATCTGCGAAGCAGATATCATAGCGTCAGCTATATCACCCGTTCCGCAAGGAACGGATATCATT